>JAYYSE010000074.1:0-28252 GCA_036126475.1 Pseudomonadota bacterium
AAAGTAATTCTTGATCTAAAGCTATAAGTAGTGCTATTCTTTAAAACATAGCGAGAGGCAACCAAATTTAGGAGTAGTGTTATGATTTCATCTTCGCAAAGACAAGGACTTGTAATGATCGCGGTAGTTGTTGGTCTAATGACACTACCGATGATGTACTAAGCAAGTTACAGATAAAAAAGGGACGCTATGAGCGTCCCTTTTTTGTTCAATTTTTTCATTTCGAAAACAGATGTAGTGTTAGTATATCCCAGTTCGCATAGTAGAAAGCCGCGGCAGCCAAAGTCATTGCCATCATCAGCAAAATCGCAACTCGCCATATAAAACGACTACTACGTGGAGTCAGTTCCTTCTCGCAATCGTTACACATCATGATGAACTTATGTTGATCTTCCAACTTGGCATCATGTTCGTTCACTACTTTATTTCGGCACGTCGCGATATAACGCAGCTTGCTTACCATATCGTGAGGTAGCCTTTCTTCACAGCTTGTGACGAGCTCATGCAATCCTTCGCCTTTAGCGTGATATTGAAGTCTCAATAATTTCTCTATATTGCGAGTTCTTGTCACCACTTTTTCAATATCGGTCATCTTGGCCCTCCCACTCCACACTCTAATTCTAGTCGAGCATTTCCTTATTCTTATACAAAATCACTGCAATTTACGAGAGAAAGAGACAATAAATAACAGTGCTTTATCCCAAACTGGCCATTAAATGTGATATCTGCCGAAAAATAATCAGCTTTGCTTACCGCAGTTCACGAATAGCGGCTTTAGACACATATCCCTACTGCCCGAAAGACTAGAATAACCATTACGACTACATGGAGGTTATATGCCTAACTCACTCTTTTTTGCCATCTTTGCACTCGCAGGTCTCGCGGCCTGGGTATTTCTTGTTTTTTATCGAAAGCACATGCAAGGCGAGGACGCACCAGAAAAGAAAGTGAACGTCACGGTATTAGATAAACAATCCATCGACCTTCCTGATGCAGAGCCAGGTCAAGAAGACCAAGAGTATTGGATTTATGTTCAGCGCGGTGTGGTTGGTCCGAAACGTGAGTTCCAAGTCGGCATTCACTACTTCCACGCTCTTAACCCGGGTGATAAAGGGACCTTAACTTACCAAGGTGATAAATTCTTACACTTTGCATTGAAGCGCTAACCCTAGCGCTTCAACTCTTCCTCATCGACATTCATAGTAAACTAGTAACGAAACGCCTTGGCGCATCGCTAAGGCAATAGCCAACGTGTCTTCTCTGACTTAGAAACGATCCAGCTCATCCACAGTGCACCCGCTCCGCTGATCACTGTCCATAATGGAATAACCCAAGCTGGGTGATCTTGGTACCAACCAAACTCTTTCATTGGCCACAAGAAGATTGGGTGCAATAAGTAGATACCCAAACTGTGTTTACTGATGAAACCAACCACTTGATTGCCTTTGTCTGACAACCCTTCTCCAAAGTAGCGACACAGCATGAACACCATGCTCGCAGCTAACACAGTATTCAGCGTTTTGTACGAGAACCAACGACCAACCGTGTATTCTTCTGCGGCTAAGCTCGCATCAACCACCATATAAACGGTGGTTAACAGTGCCAACACGCCAAGTCCAGTACTCACGCTAACGGTAAACTTGTTGAGTGGGACTTTCTTGTACAGCAGGTAACCCAGTGGTAAGTAGCCAGTGTAAAGCCACAGCTCATGGCTCCAAGGACCATCGATTCTGACTAAGAACAGTAACGAGGTAAACAACCACACCGCAGTGAAGCTATAAACCGCCTTATCACCATACTTTCTGACCATGATCTGTAAGAACGGAATCACAAAATAGAGTGGAATGAAGTAGTAAAAGAAACCTAAGTGATAGTAGGTGTAATGGTGATAGCTATTGAGCAGCACATCCCAGCTGACATCGGCATCAAAGCCCATTGCCGACCAACCAGACAGATAGGTATAGAAAAGCGACCAAACAATAAAAGGAATCAACACCTTACCTAAACGGCGCTTTAGATAATACTTAGCATCAAATGGACGCTGATCACTGAGCATCAGGGCGCCAGTAATCAATATAAAGACAGGCACCGCCCAACGGCTGAAACCATTGACCGTAACCGCCGTTAGCCACTCACCAAAAGGAATGGTTCCTAGCTCGTTGCGATAAGGTGCCAAAACATGAATCGCGATAACCGCTACGGCCGCGACACATCGTGCTAAATCAAAAAAGAGAATTCGCTGCTTCATGTAAATGCCTGATTAATATTCAATCATTCTACTATAGCAATAAAAAAGCTGACCGGAATAAATACCAAGTCAGCTTATTGTTAAAGGAGAAGCATATCGCGATTTTATCGAATCCGACGGAAGCTTATGCCGCTGAGGTTTGTGGCACCTTAGGCAAGCGTAACGAAATTACCGTCGTTATTGCTAGGAACGCGAACGAGACCCACAAACAGGCGGATAAACCACCCATTTGGAACACCAAGCCAGACAGAATTGTGCCTATTAAACGGCCCATAGCATTCGCCATATAGTAGAAACCCACATCCAGCGACACACCATCGCCTTTTGCGAAACTGACAATCAGGTATGAGTGAAGCGATGAATTAACCGCAAAGATGGCACCAAACACCATCAAGCCTCCAATAATCACCAGTTGTGGTTGCCAAGCTATCTGCACAGCATAAGCGATACCCGCCGTTACCAAAGCTAATGCGCCCGCCCATAATAGTGCGGCATGGCCATCTGGTACCTTGCCTTGCGCTTTACCGGTAATCTTAGGCGCTATGCCTTGTACAAAGCCGTAAGCGATGGTCCAAGCTGCTAAGAAGCCACCCACCCAAGAGTGATCCCAACCAAATACGCTGCCAAGATAAATTGGCAGAGCAATCACGAACCACACATCACGAGCGCCAAACAGGAACATGCGCGCTGCCGACAGGATGTTGATAGATTCGGACTTAGAGAAAATCTGTTTGAACTTAGGCTTGGTTTTCGCCTTGCCCATATCTGCCTCTAAGCTCACTACACTGCCAATGAAGACCAAAGTCAGCACAGCCGCCATTGCAAGCACTGCGTATTGAAAGCCAATCGTTGAGAGCAGCAGACCACCAATAAAGAAGCCTGCACCCTTAAGCGCATTCTTAGAGCCAGTTAGAATCGCAATCCACTTATACAAAGCACCTTGCTGCTCATCCGGCACCAAGGTTTTGATTGAACTCTTGGCACTCATCTTATTAAGATCTTTAGCAATACCTGACAGCGCCTGCGCCGCCATTACCCAAGGAATCGTCAACATAGCCGATGGCAATGCCAACATACCCAAAGCAAAGACTTGCATCCCTAGGCCAATGTTCATGGTCTTATTGAGGCCAAGACGCGCTCCCAGCCAACCACCGATTAGGTTCGTCACCACACCAAAGAATTCATAGAAAAGGAACAGTGAGGCGATCTCTAGCGAGCTATAACCAAGGTCGTAAAAATACAGGACCACCAGCATACGAAGTGCACCATCGGTAATGGTAAAGTTCCAGTAGTTGAAAGTCACCAACATGTATTGGCGAACGCTCTTGCTTAGATTTGAAAACATAATGCTATCTCTGCAATCAAAACAAAAAGAGCTTTTGGAACATGTAAGTTCAACACTCCAGATACCAAAAACTCCTTGTCTAACACCGATGATGGTTAGCTATTTGCTACCCCATGAATGTACTCAACCTGGATAGGTTTAGTGAAAGCACCTGGACGCAGTGCTTGAATTTCTTGAACGATCTTGTCGAGGTCCCAGCCTTTTTCTAACATCAAGTGAGCTGCGAACAAACCTGTACGACCTGAACCGCCCATGCAGTGCATTGCGACTTTCGCACCACCATCAACGATTTTGTGTAGCTCTGGGCTTGCTGCTTGCCATTTCGCTGCAAACTCAGCACCCGGTGCACAATCGTCTTCGATTTCAATTTGGAACCACTGCATGCCTAGCGCACGTGTTTTCTCACCAAGTGCTGCCACGCCTTTGCTTGCAAGCTCTGCATCACCAAGCGCAGTCACGATAGCTTTAACGCCCTGCTCTTTCAGTTGTGCCAGAGATGCATCAAGATCAGCCTCTTTAGTACCTGGGCATGGAGTCAGAATCAGAGCGCCTTGCTCAAGGTCTAGTTGCCATGTTGGATGTGTCATAGTGTTACCTCCTAAGTGCTCAGGCTTATGCTAAACCAACAGTACGAACTAGCTCAGCGGTACGTGTCGCGTAACCCATTTCGTTATCGTACCAAGCGTAGATCTTAACCATGCGCTTACCTACCAACATCGTTGATAGTGCATCTACGATTGTTGAACGTTGGTCACCTTTGTAGTCGATAGACACCAATGGACGCTCTTCAAAGCCAAGAATGCCTTTCAGTTCATTCTCAGACGCTTCTTTCAGCATCGCGTTCACTTCTTCTGCCGTCGTATCTTGCTTCACTTCGAAGATGATGTCAGTCAGAGACGCGTTCGCTAGTGGTACACGAACCGCGTGGCCGTTGATTCGGTTTTCTAACTCAGGGAAGATCTCAACAATCGCCTTAGCTGAGCCAGTTGTTGTTGGGATCAAGCTCATGCCACAAGCGCGTGCACGACGTAGGTCTTTGTGAGGCGCGTCTAGGATAGTTTGCGTGTTGGTTAGATCGTGAATTGTCGTGAATGACGCATTCTCGATACCAAGCTTCTCGTTGATCACTTTCACTACTGGAGCGATGCAGTTAGTGGTACAAGACGCTGCAGTCACGATCTTATGTATTGCTGGGTCGAAGATGTTGTCGTTAACACCAACAACAATGTTTGCGATGCCCTCTTCTTTAACAGGTGCAGAAACCACAACGCGCTTCACGCCTTGCTCTAGGTATTTGTTTAGGAAAGAAGTCTTACGGTGAACACCTGTCGCTTCAATCACAACATCACAACCAGACCAATCGATCGCTTCTATGTCACGCTCTTTGGTGGTTTTGATACGCTGGCCATTGATGATCATCTCATCACCTTCAGTTGTTACTTCATGGTTCCAGCGACCTTGAACTGAATCGAACTCTAGAAGGTGTGCAAGCGTTGCTGTATCGCCAGCTACATCGTTAATCTGCACAAACTCTAGCTCTTCCCAATCGGAAGCTGCGCGAAGTGCTAGACGGCCGATACGGCCAAAACCATTAATACCTACTTTGACTGTCATGTTCTTTTCTCTCAGTTAGTTGCCTTCATATTTGAAGCAGCAGCGTTGTTGACTGCATTCACTTCCCCTACCTATGCTCATAGGGAGAAGTTCACTTGTCGCCTAGCTGCAACTTCAACTATCTTGGCAATCAATTTTTGTAGATTTAAACGCAACATTGAGGGCGTGAAGTCATCGCTTCTAAGCGCTCAATGTCTTGTTGGTATTCAGTTTTCAAACAGTTCGATGCGATAAGGTCATCAATTAACTTTAGCATCCAACCCGGTAAATCATTGGCAAGGCGATAGAACACCCATTGTCCTTGGCGAACGTCAGTCAAAATGCCGTTTGAACGCAGCTGCGCAAGGTGGCGTGATACCTTTGGCTGACTTTCTTGCAATGCCTGAGTCAACTCACCAACTGAAAGGCATTCTTGACGCACAATCAACATTAAGCAACGCACTCGCGTTTCGTCAGACAGTAATTTAAAAAATTGGTGAGGAAGCATAATTACATACTCATATGTGGATATGCGTATATTTTGGTTGTAAAAAAACGCACGTCAAGGCGTGCGTTTTAAATGTTATAAAAGTTTAATAAAGCAACACTAAAGCTTGTTAGTCACTGTGTGACTCCAGCGGCGCGCTTCTGTGAGTTCAGTTTTCACCTGATCCACGCTAAGTCCTAAATCAGCGCAGTGCTCATCAATCTGCTGCCAATCCGCATGCTCAAAGCTCTCCTCAAGGGCAAGCAAAGTACCGTAAGGGCCTTCCCTACGTAATAGAGCAACCTTGATACTTTTACACAGAGGCAACTGCTCGACTAAGTTCTCTAACGACAAATCCAACAGCGCATCTAACAAGGAGAATAAGCCAATCATAAAGGCCTGCTCTCTATACCCTTCAAATGCCTGATAGCGAGACATACGCTGACAAAACTGGGCACGCTGTAGGGACAATCCATATAGCTCTTTCGGCTTTTTATCAGAGACATAGGAGGCTACGGCTAACGAGACAAACATTTTCAGTTTCTCTTGCCCTAGATACACCAAAGCCTGACGAAAAGAAGAGATGGTCACTTCAAGGCGCGGCGACATAGTATTCACAAACCGTAACAGCTTGTATGAGAGCGCCACATCTTTCGCAACAATACTTTCCACCCGTTGAAAATCCACATCGGGCTTACACACCTCTTGGAACAGCTCCATGGCAATCACTTGCTCAGGGCTAATGTACTTACTCTTGATGATTTCCGGTTTATTGAAGAAGTAGCCTTGGAAAAACTTAAATCCAGCCTCTTTGGCTTGCTGGAATTCTTGCTCGGTCTCTACACGCTCCGCCAAAAAGCTAAACTTTTTCCCTTGATGCACCCTAACCAAATCACACGCTTCGTCCAAACCCATCTGCATAATATCGAGCTTTACAATATGTGTGTATTTAAGGAAACGTTCCCATTCCGGGGTCGAAGTAAAGTCATCTAGGGCGATCATGTAGCCCGCCTGGTAAAGATCTTTAACCGCTTCCAACAGTTCATCTGTCGGTTTACAGGTTTCCAGAATCTCTACCACCACCTTATCTTTCGGCAAACTTAAGGGCAGTCGACGGATCAAACTTTGATAAGGGAAGTTAATAAAACAGCGTGAAGATGGAATAGAAGGGTTAAGACCTACAGACAAGAAGTTCTCAACAATCAGACGATACGTTGCTCGATTAGACTCAATATGCGCTGGGTACGCATTCTTTTCTCCATCGCGAAATAACAACTCATAGCCAAGTGTATTCCTCTTGCGATTTAAGATAGGTTGTCGAGCAACGTATGTAGCGGTCATTTATTGAAAACTCTGATTGGTTTAACTATAACTCGGTCGCTTAATCTAAGCTTTCGCGGCAGCTAGCAAAGCACCGCAGCCCATGAACATACCACCAAATATTTTATTTATCTTACCCATTATGCGATCAGAGCGAATAAAACGTCCCATTTGTGACGCTAATGAGGTGTAACCCAACATAACAACGCTATCAATGAATACTGTCGTCACACCTAGTACTAATAACTGCGGTGCTTGTGGTTGTGTCGGGTCAATAAATTGAGGAAACAGAGCCACCAAAAACACGATTGATTTCGGGTTAGTTAGGTTGATAAGCACAGCGTTTCTAAACAGTTTGCCACTCGAAAGAGCAGAGCTCTCTTCAGATGCCACTAGGCTCGAGCTGTCACGCCACTTTTGAATACCTAACCAAACTAAGTAAACCACACCAACCCATTTAATGATGGTGAACGCCAACGCAGACTTAGCAACGAGCGCGCCGATACCCGCGCCCACCAACATAATGTGGAACGCAAGACCAAGCTGTAAACCGACGATTGATGCCAATGACTTTCGAGTGCCGTAGCTTAATCCATTGCTGATTGAATTTACGGTACCCGAGCCCGGAGCCAAGCTAAACAAAATCGCCGTGACAACATAAGCAAGCCAAACATGAGTATCCATTTGCATTTCCTTACTAGTTCTTTAATCTAACAACATTAGTAGCAATAAAGCTCTCACACGCATCAGTTCAGGTAATTTCCCATGGAAAACCACAGCGAAGCCGCCTTCCCTTACACTCAAGAACCTCAGTTCGATCATGCGATTAAACACCCGATCAACGCTCTTTGGCAACAAAGAAAAGAGGGGTATTTAACATCGTCTGGTAAAAAGAAACTGTATTGGTGCAGCCTCACCTCAGAGAAGCACAGCAAAGCTATTGTGATTTCAAATGGCCGTATCGAATGCTGCCAAAAATACCAAGAAATCTTTTATGATTTTTATCAACAAGGCTATGACGTTTATTCATTTGACCATCAAGGTCAAGGCCAGTCGGAGCGTATGGTAGCAGACTCTGACATTGGTCACATTCATGAGTTCGATGATTATGCATCAGATATGTCTGACATGATTGCCAGTTTTGACCTCAGTAAGTATGCCAAGCGATACCTGTTAGCCCATTCAATGGGTAGTACTATCGCGACACGCTATCTACAAACCCATCCAGATCACCCATTTGATAAGGTCACCTTGTGCGCCCCAATGTTTGGTATCAATACCGAGTGGTACTTGAAGCCTATCGCAATGATTGTTGGGCAATTGCTTACCGCATATCACGCCAAACCGGTTTACGCGCCAGGTCAGCAGGCCTATTACTCGAAACCTTTCGAGAATAACCTTCTGAGCCAAAGCAAGGTTCGTTATCAGTGGTTCCGTCGACTTTATGAAGAGAACCCTTCACTGCAAGTCGGTGGTGCGAGCACTCGCTGGGTATGGCAAGGGTTAATGGCAGCCAAGCAGTCAACCCAACAAACTCGTCAAATTAAGATCCCTCTATTGCTGATTCAAGCAGGTGAAGAGAAGATTGTGAGTAACGACGCTCAGGTGAAATTCATCAATAAACTGAAGAAAACCAACTCAGATTGCCAATTTAAAGTCATTGAAGGCTCAAGGCATGAAGTGTTGTTTGAGCAAGACAAATACCGTAATCAAACACTGGATGCCATTAATCAATTCTTTGCTTAACACTCACATCAATAGCACAAGAAGAAACGAGCCATAAGATAGCGAATAAAGAGGAAGAGAAGTAAGTGAGTTTTGCCCTCTTTTCTTGCATGATTTTGGCATACAATTTCTGGGGCGAGATATTGAAGTTCAAACGATACTAGCGTTGGCTAGTGTTGATATCGGTTAAGCACTTTGCAATGAGGGTTAAATGGCTATTCCTGCACTTAAAGATTCCGTGAAAATCGTTGCCTCTGATTTAGATGGTACGCTTCTGGCTCCCAACCATCAGTTGAGCGATTTTACCAAGCTAACGCTTAAGAAGTTACACGAGCAAGGTTATACCTTTATCTTCGCAACGGGTCGCCATCACGTCGATGTAGCTGGGATTCGTCAAATCGCAGGGATTCCGGCGTACATGATCACGTCAAACGGTGCTCGCGTGCACGACCAGAATGATCAGCTAATGTATAGCCAAAACGTACCTCAAGAACTCGTTCAACCGGTTATTGATATTGTTCGCCAAGATCCAAACATCTTCATCCATATGTACCAAAATGAAGATTGGCTACTCGATCGTGAAGATGAAATGCTAGCTAAGTTCCACAGTGAATCTGGCTTCAGCTACAAGCGCTTTGAAGCAGACAATGCGCCGAGCGATGGCATTGCCAAGGTCTTCTTCACTCACCCAGAGCAAGACCACGAACACCTAGTCACGTTTGAGCAAAAGCTAAAAGAAACATTTGGAGACAAGTTAAACGTTACCTTCTCAACACCTTGGTGTCTGGAAGTGATGATTGCTGAAGTATCTAAGGGCCATGCTTTAGACGCTGTCGCGAAATCTCTGAACCTAACGCTGGATAACTGTGTTGCCTTTGGTGATGGTATGAATGACGCTGAGATGCTGGCAATGGCAGGTAAAGGCCTAATCATGGGCACATCACACGAGAAAGTGATGCAGGCACTACCTGACAATGAAGTGATTGGTAGCAACGCTAACGATGCCGTTGCGCACTACTTAGAGAAACACCTACTCTAGACAAGCCCATCATACCAAAAGGCAGCCAATAGCTGCCTTTTTTGAACCTTACCCTAAAAGCTTCCTCTAACGAGAACCGAGCACTTCTTTGCTTAAGATCGCCTGCCACTCTTGTTCCGTCACAGGCATGACCGATAAACGATTGCCGCGCTTCACCAAAGGCATTTCAGATAGCTCAGGCATGGCTTTAAGAGTCGCTAACGGGATCAAGCGCTCGGTCACTCGAACAAACTCGACATCCACCATTATCCAGCGCGGGTTATCGGGTGAAGATTTAGGGTCGTAGTAATCACTCTCGGGATCGAATTGAAAATGGTCTGGGTAGGCTTCTCTGGTTACTTTTGCGATCCCCGCTACGCCCACTTTCTTACATGATGAGTGGTATATCATCACCAGGTCGCCAAGCTTGACCTCATCACGCATCATATTTCGAGCTTGATAGTTACGAACTCCCTCCCAACAAGAGTTTTTTTGTACTCTCAGCGTATGAATAGAAAAATTGTCGGGTTCTGTTTTAAATAACCAATATGCCATAATAAATCCAATTAACGGTTGCTTCGAGGAAGATATAACATGAAGATAATGAAAAACCCAGTGGCATGGTTAGCCGCATTCGCGCTACAAGGCTGTGTAACCGCTCCAGAAACACCGCCACAACCTGAAGTTCCACTTGCAACCTTAGATGAACCTCTGAGCGTTCAACCACAAACCTTCATCATGCGCGGTCAAGTTGTGGTAGGCCATGAAAGCCGCACGTTTACTCCTTGCGGTAGCCAACAACAATACTGGTTAAATATGTCACCTGAGCTAGTACTAGAAGCACAAGGGCTAGCAGCCAGACCTTATCAAGCTCTGTATGGCGAATTGATTGGCCACCTTACCGTGCCCAGCCAAGCCGGCTACAACGCTGATTTCACAGCACGCTTTGTGGTTGACCAAGTCAATATCTTAACGGCAGAAAACCCTGAACGCTGCAACCAACCACTGCGCTCCACACGAGTCTTCGGTAATGAACCATTCTGGTCAGCCACCTTTGATAAAGACCAGCTGACTTATACCAAGATGGGCGAAGCGCCTCAGGCTCTCAACATCGAATCAAGCCGCACCACGCCAAGCAGTCGTGATTACCAATTAGAAGGTAAAGCAACACAAGGCGAGCTCAATCTGAAGAAAGATAACTGCAGCGACGGTATGAGTGACTCTATCTACGGCTGGGAAGCGAAACTCAATCTGAATGCAGACAACTACACTGGCTGTGCCACGGTTTCGAACCAAGATCCTACATTGGACTGGAGTGGTACCTATTTCGCTAGCTCAACGCAGAACTCAGGGTTCTCTATTAACCTTGATCTCAACGATGACCATAGCGCAGTAACAACCTACTCTTACAGCAACGGTGACCCTTCTATTGTTGAGCAAGGCTTCTGGCAGCAACTCAACCAAAACCAGGTTCAGGTCGTCATGACCCGCCACCAGCGGCAATATCTGAGATCCGAACGTATCTTCACTCTCGATAACGGTAAGTTGGTCGCAGAGAAAGAAAAGGTCGGCAATATCGTCTACCCGATTGCCAACGGCGGTCTAGTACTATTCGAAGCAAAACCTGTACAAGCGCAAGCCAACACGGTTGATCTAACGGCGAAGCAAGTGAACTCCAGTGATCAGTTTGATCCAAAAGTAGACCAAGCGATCCGCGAATATTTTAAGATCAACAACAGCTCACCTGATGATACTAAATACCGCTGGCTGACCTACGACCTCAACGGTGACGGTAAAGAAGAGCTGTTCGCCCAACTCGATTGGTGTGGCTCAGGCGGCTGCACACTGCTGATTTTCGAGAACCATCAAGATAAATGGCGCTTCAATAGCCGAGTCACGCTAGTAAAAGGCGACATACGTGTGGGGAAATCTCAAAGTCACGGTTGGCACGATCTGATCTTCAATGTCAGCGGCGGTGGTGCAATAGCGGCCAAACACGCACTCTCATACACAGGTGTCAGCTACCCACTCAACCCAAGTGTTGCACCGTTAGCCGATGATGCTGATATCAGCGATGTGGTTTTATTTGCTAACGACATCTCACCAGTACAAAGCGGAGTTAAGCTGTAACCATGAGCGATCAGCAAGCTTGCAGTGGGTGTGGTTTCACTTATCAGTGTATTTGTCATCGAATACCGAATACTGAAAGCCAAATCCACCTTGTGTTACTCACTCACGAGAATGAACTAACACGAGACACTAATACCGGAAAGCTACTGCAACAGTCACTCAAGCAGTGTCAGTCTTTTGTTTGGCAGCGCAAGACGCCTCAAGTCGAACTACTGGCTTTACTTAAAGATGAAACTCATCAGCCTTTGCTATTGTTTCCAAGTGATAAAAGCATTGAATGTCAGCAAGCGGTTTCGGATGCAGCGGATGAACGAACGCCATTATTCATCATCTTGGATGGTACGTGGCAAGAAGCGAAAAAGATGCTCAACAAAAGTCTTTGGCTACAGACGATTCCTCAAGTGCACCTAGATATAACCAGTGAATCTTCATATACGTTGCGCCGTAATCAAGACAGTGGGCACCTATGTACCTGTGAGGTTGGTATCGAGCTACTCAAGACATTGGATGAGACTCAATCGGCTGAGCAGATAGAGAATTACTATCAACACTATCTAAAAGTATTCCAAGCAGACAAAAGTGGACACGCTCTCAGATAGATTAATGCGGAATGCTTAAGAACAAAAATAAAAAGGGCGAGCCACTAGCTCACCCTTTTCACATCTCACTTTAATGCATTGGAAAAAACAGTGTTTCACGTGAAACATCAGACATTTGCCAATCATCAGAACAGCCGCTTAGGTTCGCCGAAATAATAACCTTGCAGATAATCGACGCCCATCTGTTCGGCTATCTCGCAAACCTGTTGATTATGAACAAACTCAGCGACCGTTTTGGCATTAAACACTTGGCACAAGCGCACCAGCTGAGAAGCAATGTTTCTCTGTTTCTGGTCTTTGTCGATATTACGAATCAAACTTCCATCAAGCTTAATTATCTGCGGCTCCAGCTTAATGATCTCATCGATGTTGGAGTAACCAGAACCAAAGTCGTCGACGATGATTCTTGCACCTAACGAACGGAAGTGGTCACACACCTCAATCATACGGCCATAATCTCTAATCTGCTCAGACTCGAGTACCTCAAGTCCCAATCGAGTAGGATCGTTCATACCACTAATAGCGGTCTCAAGCACCTCAAGAGTCTTATCACTTAAAAGGTCTTGCGGAGAAAGGTTAATAGAAAACGGGCTCTGTTTATCGGCCATATAGCCGATAGTGTTCTTAATCATATGGCGACTAAGACGTGTATAAAGGTGTGTATCGGCAATCATAGGTAAGAACTTACCTGGTGGCACAATCGTTCCATCAGCTTCCATGATTCTCACCAAGCACTCTTGGCCAATCATTTCATGCGTTCCCGCCTCTACAATAGGTTGCGAGTAGGTAATGATGTTCTGATCTAAGATTGCTCGGCTTACACAGCTCAACCAACCAATCCGTTCTTTACGCTCTTCTTCACTCACCTGAATATCTTTGGCATTAGTTATGTGGGTGTTGTTACGAACACCATAACGTCGTGCTTCAATCGCTTTTAGAAGGATTTCATCACTATAATCAGTCAAAAAGTCACAGCGACTGGCAAAGCCGCCGCATAACGAGACCGATAGGTAGTCAATATCGGTTAAGCCATAAGGTTCGAAGTTAACACGTTCAACTTCATCTGCAAATTCGACAAAGCGCTCCTTTATCTTCGCTCCTCCGGCACTGGTATTGAAGATAATCGCCCATTCTCCAACCCCAATACTAAAGAGTTCAACTTTGATCTTAGACCTCTTAACTACTCGAAGCTGCAAACGCTCTACGAGGTGGTTGGAGAGATCTAAGAGTAATTGATCACCAACTTGATACCCATACTTGTCATTTACCTCATGAAAATTAGTCAATTTCAAAGTCAACAAATGTTCAGTAAAGAGAATCGTATTGAGTCGTTCTTTTAGTACTATACGGTTAGGTAGCCCAGTAAGGGAATCAATGCGATAACTCTCCGTTAAACGACGAGCCTGTTGATGGAGTTTCTTCTCCATTTGTGTGTTCATGCTATCAAGATCAGCCACTGCGTTACGCACTAAGTTAAGCAGTGGTGAAACCGTTGAGTCACATTTAAAGTCTTCACAGCGAAATTCATTCACCTCATCAGACTCTCTCATCGCGATATAAGTCAGACTGTGGTGCAGGATGTCTTGTCGCTCTTCAGTGCGGTAAAGCTCTCCCATGCAGTAGGCACCACATGCATTTACTATCCCTTCAAATGGCTTGAGCTCTAGCTTGCTGTCAATGAACTCCAATCGAGAAACACAGTTATAGATGATCACAGACTCAGGCTGATGCATGGCAAGCATCTCTGCACCATGGCGCACCTTTTCGGCAGTAAGCGATGGATGGTTATAACAGAACTGGGCCTCTTCACCGATCTGCCACGGGCTATCAAACTCGATACTACCATCATCATTTATACGAAGTGGTGTTGAAATCCCTTTCTTCCTACCAAGTTCGCGATAAAGCGGGAAACTCATCAGTTGGCTGAAAGGAAGATCTTTGCCATCGGCAAGGTAATGTTTGAACACCTCAATCGCCGGCTTGTCATTTAATGCATATAAACGGTTCCCTATCGCATGAGTCACTCGTAGTTTCATCCCGATAGGGTTCCACTCGGAGTAAGCGTCTGACCACACCTTTAAATTAGGGTTCGTCAAGGCAACCGCTACGCAGGCATGTTGATAAGTTTGCTCGTTGTGCATAACCCAGCGGCCGAACTCATTTTCCTGGCACAAGCCACCAGCCACTGGTAATGCGCAGGAATGATTTTCGAAAGCACCATAAATGGGGTAATCACGTCCTTCAACCTGATCACACAAGCTGATAACAGTTTTGGTGTCTTCCGATAGCTCAAGTTGAGATACGAGATCTTGGCTATCTTGGTTAGGGTTGCCAGTAAAAGGCTGCATTACGGAGGTTAATCGGGTTTCATTGAATTCACTAACAATGACTAAGGTGCAAGTACTCTCAAGGCAGTTATCACAAATAACATGACGAGCACTTTGACCAATCAACGTCGCTTGGCTCAAACGATTGAGCACCACATTAGCAAGTTGGCGAGCCACATCAGGTGATTGCGTAGAGAAAAGTTGAACTAGGTATTGTTTGCTATCACACCATTCGCGCTGAGCAAGTTGAGATTCTAATTGCTCCTCTGTGTTTGCGAGAAATGTATATGTTTGCATGCCAACCCTTGTTCGAAATCTAATGGAATAGAGAACCCGCAACCACCGCTATGATTGAAATGAATCGTAATCAGTAATCGCTAATTATCCTAGCCTAAACAGGCCTTTAAACTCGACTAATGTAACAATTCACTATCATAAATGCGACACAATAAGCCTGCAGTGGCCATTAAATTAGTCGCATAAGATCGCTGAGCTGTTCTATTTCAACATCAGGAAGCAAACTCGCCTTCGAAGATAGGTATAAATTGGAACCAGTATCATTAAACCAGCATGCTTGGAAGCCATTTTTCTTGGCTCCGTAGACATCCGTCCTTAAATGATCACCCACATGAAGAATATTGCTAGCATCAAAGCCTAAGTACTGTTGTGCTTTCTCAAACATGTCTGGGTAGGGTTTAGCTTTGCCGTCTGGTCCCGCTTTAAGAATGAATTGGAAATATTGCCCGAGTCCAATTTTGTGGGGATCAACATTGCCATTGGTTATCGCAACCAAAGGAATACGCTTGGCAAGTTTCGCCATCACACGATGGGTTTCTCGAGGGACATAGACTTGATTGCGTAGCCATAAAGCGTGTTCGATACCATCACGAGCCGCCTGTTCCGCTTGCTGCTGAGAGTAGCCCAACTGCAGTAAACCAGTCTTAATTTGGGTTTCACGCCACAAGGTGACGTCATGCTTTAGCTCTGGATTTTCCGAGGCGACGCGTTGTTTTACAGCTTGCCACTCATCCAACGACAAAGAAGCAGACACAGGGTGCTCTTGAAAAAGCCACTGCGCCATCTCTTTCTCAACCTTCATGATCACAGGCCAGTTGTCATATAGAGTGTCATCCAAATCAAAGGTCATGGCTTTGACAGGCTGTAAACCTCGGTAAATTCGCATAGTAAAACCTTTAATCTTTATTTTTCTTACGGGCTCTTGGGTGAGCCTGATCGTATGCTTGTGCTAGATGCTGGAAATCTAAGTGAGTGTACACTTGGGTAGTCGAGATATTTTCATGACCTAATAACTCTTGAACCGCACGAAGGTTTTGGCTCGACTCAAGCACATGCGTTGCAAAGGAGTGACGCAACTTATGCGGGCTAATATGGCTCGCCACAGATTGTTTCTTGCCCCATTCTTCCATACGTTTTTGTACACTGCGGGGTGAGATACGCGTCCCCAACTTAGAGACGAACAAGGCCTCCTCTCCCGGAGAAGCCAATTCACCACGGACTCTCAGCCACTTATCAACCCACTCTTTGGCTAAACCAGAAAATGGCGCCTTACGTTCTTTGTCACCTTTACCAATCACTCGGATTTCTCCTTGGCGGCTGAGTACGTCTTTCAGATTGATACCGACCAGCTCAGCAAGACGCAAGCCAGCACCGTACATCACCTCCATCATCGCTCGGTCGCGAATCGAGAGTGGATCGTCTTCATTCACGTCAAGTAACTGACCGACTTCATCTACATCGAGGTTTTTTGGTAACGGTCGCTGTTTACGAGGCGCAGAAACCCCTTTTGCAGGGTTCGCGGTAATTTCGCCCCGTAAGACAAGAAAATCAAAGAAGCTACGCAATGACGATAAGCGAGTCGCAATGCTGCTTGCCTTCATCCCATCACGCATGCCTTTACTGGCAAGTTGTCTTACCCAAGCCGCATCAACTTGACGCCAATCCTTTAGCCCAAGTGTGACTAAGTGTTCGGCCATGGTTTCAAGTTGTTGTTTGTAGTTTCTTTGGGTGTGTAGGCTGAGTCCTTTCTCGCTTCTGAGATATTCATAGAAGCGAGAAAGAGGCTTTTGAAGGCTATTAGGAAGAGGTGTGTTGGGCTCTAGGCTCATTATTTATCTGCCAAGGTAAGGTGTCCGCCAAATGAGACACGACAAGTGCTAAGTGGCGTAAAAAGAGCGTGTCCATATGAGGTTGGAAATGTCCGCCATCTTCACTAGAAAAGGCGAGCAAGCCCAATGGAGACGGCTTAGCAAGCGGTAGTACTACATAAGAGCCTAGCTCTGGAACCGGAAAAGCACCAAACAAATCTTGTCTGTCTGCTTTTCTCAAACGCCCGAGGTAGGCATCTTTGCCATTAAAGTGGTTAAGTGAAAACTTCGAGTAGCCTTCTTCACTGAGTTGATAAAAACCCGTTTGCGAAAGGATTCGCATATGAGCCTTCAACCCAAGATCTAGTGCCTTTTGCTCAACCGCTTTAATTACCTGCATGAAATCACTGCATTTTAGCACTTGCGCTTGCAGATCCATAAACTCGTAGAAGGTTTTATCGTTATTCGCCGCCAGAGACATCAAGCCAGTGATCTCTTCTTCTAGCTCTTCGATTCTCTGGCGTTGACGTTTAAGCTGAATCTCGACCAGAGAAACGGCACCCTGCTCAATGTTATTAATGGCAAGGCGATCCACCAAATCTTTTCGGTCTTGGAAAAAATCTGGGTTCTCACGTAAATATTCCGCGACCACTTCTGCGGTGAGTGCGTCGGCTTCAACTTTAGACAAAACCTATCCTTTATTTTTTATGTATCTATCTGTTATGTATCGTTATCAGCAAGAAAGCTGGCCATCAAACACATGCGTCGCTGGGCCCGTCATATACAGAGGTTTCCCCGGACCTTGCCAGCTAATGTGTAAGTCACCGCCTGGTAGGCTAACTTTCACATTCTCAGCCAGTAAGCCTTGAGTAATACCAACCGCAACAGCGCCACAGGCACCGCTACCACAAGCCTGAGTTTCACCTGCACCACGTTCATAAACACGTAAACGCACTTCTTCACGGTTAACCACCTGCATAAAACCAGCATTAACACGTTCAGGGAAACGCTCATGTGATTCAAGCAGTGGACCTAAGGTATCCAAATCGGCCGTATCGACATCATCAACCACAGTCACCAAATGCGGGTTACCCATACTGACTGCGCCACAAAATAAAGTATGTGCATCGGTTCTTAGGATGTAGGTCTTTTCAGGTTGCTTCGCTTTAAATGGGATCTTGCTTGGTTCGAACTCAGGAATGCCCATGTTCACGGTGATCAGGTCATTCTCTTCAATCTTGAGAACCATTTTACCTTTCTTGGTGCTTACGTTGATGCTGTACTTATTCGTTAAGCCTTTCATGCGAACGAATCGTGCAAAACAACGAGCACCATTACCACACTGTTCCACTTCACTGCCATCCGCATTAAATATGCGGTAATGGAAATCAGTTTCTGGATCATAGGGAGCTTCAACCACAAGTAGTTGGTCAAAGCCCACGCCAGTGTGACGATCCGCTAAACGACGGATCAAATCTGGAGAAAAGAAAATATTTTGAGTAATGCAGTCCACGACCATGAAATCATTGCCCAAACCATGCATTTTAGAAAAGTGGAAGTGCATAACGCTTTAAATTACTCCGGAAGAATGTTTTCAAGTTCCCACAAGCTCGTAAGCTCTTCGCGCTGACGAACTAGATGAGTTTTGTTGCCATCAACCATCACTTCAGCCGCACGCGAACGAGTGTTGTAGTTAGAGGACATTACGAAGCCATAAGCGCCAGCAGAACGAACCGCAAGTAAGTCGCCTTCTTCAAGCACCAAATCGCGGTCTTTACCCAGGAAATCACCTGTTTCACAGATAGGACCAACCAAATCGTACGTTACCGCTTCGCCTTGGCGAGGGTTCACTGGGACAATATCTTGCCACGCTTGGTAAAGCGCTGGACGCATCAGGTCATTCATTGCTGCATCGATAATGGCAAAGTTCTTGTGCTCTGTTGGCTTAAGGAACTCAACTTTCGTCAATAATACACCAGCGTTAGCAGCAATCGCTCTTCCAGGCTCGAAAATCAGCTCTAGATCAGAATGATTGTCTAAACGAGCCAATAGCGCTTTGGCGTAATCTGAAGGCTGTGGTGGCAGTTCATCACGATAAACCACACCCAAACCACCGCCGACATCAAGGTGCTTAATGTTAATACCATCAGCACGCAGTTGATCGATCAGGGCAAGTAAGCGGTCAGTCGCATCAATGAAAGGTTCGAGGTCAGTTAGTTGAGAACCGATGTGGCAATCAATACCATGGATAGACAGGTTTTCTAGTGTTTGTGCAAAAGCGTAAACAGCAGGAGCACGGTCGAAGGCGATACCAAATTTGTTATCACGCAGACCGGTAGAGATATAAGGGTGAGTGTTTGCATCAACATCTGGGTTGATACGCAGTGAAATCGGCGCCTTAACACCAAGCTCACCAGCCACTTTGTTCAGTCGCTCGAGCTCTGGCTCAGACTCTACGTTGAAACACTTAATGTTCAACTCAAGCGCACGTTTCATTTCAGCAGCTGTTTTTCCGACACCGGAGAACACAACTTTCGCTGGATCGCCACCTGCAGCGACTACACGCTCTAGCTCACCGCCAGAAACGATATCAAAGCCAGAACCTAATCGTGCCAGAGTGTTCAATACGCCGAGGTTCGAGTTCGCTTTAACGGCATAACACACCAGGTGTGGATGCTCGCCAACCGATGAATCGAATGCATTCCAGTGGCGTTCTAATGTAGCGCGAGAATAGACATACAGCGGCGTACCATATTGCTCTGCGAGTTGTGAAAGTGCAACGTCCTCAGCCCAAAGCTGGCCATCTTCCTGATAGTTGAAGTAATCCAAAGTTCTTATCCCTTATAAATAACGATTTCTGCGTGTTTCACTTATTGTGATTGTTCAGTCTGCTGAACTTCATCAGGATCGTATAACGGACCCGTTTGACCACAACCAGAAAGTCCAATAACGGACAGCATAAACAGAGCGGTAATTAATTTTTTCATTTTGCATATCGTGATTATTAACTCAATGCCCCCTATAATCGCACCACACTCAGGAAAAGCAATAGGATAGAAAGGATGAACGAGACTGAATTTCATCAACTAGTCGATATACAGATGCAAAACATCGAAGAAGCTATCGACGATTCAGAGGCAGATATTGATTACGAAGTGACTGGTAACGTGATGACGCTGGAGTTTGAGAACCGCAGCCAAATCATTATTAACCGCCAAGAACCAATGAAAGAAATCTGGTTGGCGTCTAAATCTGGTGGCTTCCACTTTAAATTAATCGACAACAAGTGGACATGCTCTAAGACAGGCATGGAGCTATTTGAGATGGTTAAAGAAGAATGCGTGAAGCACGCAGGTGAAGAGATCGATTGGGTCTAATCATTTGTAAGCAATACTAAAAAGGAGTGAATCAATCACTCCTTTTTTAATATCAATCAGTCTAAATAAACTAGATGTTAACTATCTTTGAGCTCCGAGAAGCTAAAGTGGCATCGTTACGATAAGGCACAACATAAGAATTGCCCTCTTCTGGGTGAACGATTTGATAGTACTGAGGCAAGTTAAAGTTAATCAATTTAGATGACATCTTCGACTCATCTTTCACCGATGTGTAGAAGGTATTCACACTCGCGATCATCTCATCTTTTTCACCACTGTACTGGTGATAAGCTTCAACCTGATTCGACTCGTCCAATACGTAAATATTGAAACCTTTATCAGTATCTTCAAAGAAGAACTGGATTAAGCCTTCACTCGCAAAGCCATCCACCACTTCTGGCAGTTGATACTCTTGCTCTTTATCCAGCATCAGTAAAGGTGAACCCTTGAGCTTATTAGTAGAGATACTACGGTAGAAATCAACCGAGTTTTCTAGCATCTGTACCGATACACCACGGCGCTCAAAGAATAGGCCAAACATCTTGTTAGCGAGACGAATAGCTTTAAAGCGGCGACGTTTCTCTGGCTCAATTGGTTTTAGTCTCAACTCGATACACTCGGCAAGCAGTTGATACACCATGTTACGCATCACACCACGCAGGTTTTTGCTGTAACAGAACACATCAACTGATTCTGGCGGTAACGCATCTTGGTGCATCTTGCCTAACACCGTCTTCAGGGCATCAAGCATCGCCATATCACCTTGAAAGTGAAGAGTACGTACTTCATGCCAGGAGTTACGGTAAACCAAATCAACACTGCCGACTAAGCTCTTACCTTCTTCACCAAAACTGAAGATATCCACATTTTTGAGATCCACTTTTAGTTCTCGACCACTTAACTCGGAAGTCGGGTCATTTTCAAAGTTGATGAACATCGCCAGTTGGCTAATCTCACATGGGCTCGCCAGTGCCTGCATACTCGGACGACGCTTACGCAACGAGAAGGTATTACGCAAGTCACTCACCATTTGATAGAACTTATCGATATCAATATGGGCATCACGAACCACAGAGTGAAGACGTGTAGATTCAGTGATCAAGCCATTAAAGAACGACCAAGCCACTAACTTACTTAAGTACTCATGGTGCTCCAATGATGGTTGACCAAGAATACGATGTGCAATCAGCGGCTGCTTGTACAAGTACCAGCCCGCTTTATTAGTTTGTCCTTGGCGAACCTCAATAAAGCTCAAATCAGGTTCGTGAAGATCCGGAGAAATTTGCGGATTCAGCAGCGTCACTTTACCTGGCAACACCTCAAACGCTGCATACAGCTTACGCGCTAAGATACTGACATCTTGCGGGCTGATTGCCGAAGTAATGTCATTACGACGTGCAAACTGAATCAGGTTACGATAGCTCAGCATCAAAGCATCAAGTAGCGCATGGTGCACCACCTTCACTTGCTCTACCTTCCAGTTACGGCGGCTATCAAGCTCTGCAATAGTATCCTGACCCCAGTTCCAAGATTGAGTCATCTCGGTGAGCGCTTCACGACGCCATGCAACAGAGCCAATGCCCGCCTCACGTGACAACTTCTCATGGGTCTTCAGATAAAAACAGCGTCTTACCAAGCCCAATCGAGTGTGGTCGTTGATACGCTCTAGATAGCGAGTCACCTTCTCTAGCATCAGATAGTAACTATCCATGCCATACAGATCAGGCTCATCCGCGAAGAAGCGGCGCTTGGTATCAATACTCAGTAGCTGAGTGTTTGGGTATTCCCATGAATACGCTTCTAGCAAGATCGCCTTTAATACCGATTTATACGGAGAGTCGATACTCTTGTAGAGCTGCCACAAGTTAGAACCGAAGTACTCTTCAGCAGGGATACGATTCAGCTTGCCGAAATCAATCCACTGCGAACAGTCAAGATAGCCATCTCGACATAAGCCCTGAACATATTCGTCATAGCACTCTTCCATTTCTGGCGGAATAATTTGCCACAACAGACGTTGGCCAGCCAAACGAACGGCAGAACGGTAGAACTCATCAAGTAACAGCAAGTGCTGAGAAGAGCCACAGTTATCACCGGTCATCTCTTCAGAGTGGTTTGAACGGAAGCGCTCTTCATCCATTAAAAAGAAGTTAGCTTCAACACCTAAGGTTTCAGCCCAGTCGGTAATCAACAGACATTTATTGGTAAGGCTATCACGCGCAGGACCATCCATATTCGAAGATACACACACCCAGATATCGAGGTCACTTGAAGTGCTTTGACCAATAGAAGAGGTACTGCCCATGGTGTACAAACCTAGAATTGCGGGCTCCGCAGACTCGGTTAGCTTGCCACCTAAAGTAAGTTCAGTATCAGAGACAAATTGCTTTTGGAATTCATTAGGCGTGAAGCTACGAATTCCAAAAGGAACTTGTTGGTCGTAATAACCAGGCATCATTGGATGATTGAAATGAAGCAGTGCAGGAATAAGGTTAAAAACTCGTTGGCCTTGCACATTCATCAACGCCAACGCACGATCAATACGCTGTTGATTAAGATTGTCTAATCGTTGAATCAATGTTTGAGTGTAAGCCTGCAAGGTAAGTCCTTGGTTTGAGATTAAATGCACTTCTGTTTAGTTACTGAACGAATGCAGCAACAAAACGTGATCAATTTAACACTTTCACCCCTAATGGTAAAGCAAAGGAAGCCGCCAGACTGGCCAATTCCTTAATGAAAAAAAGTTAAATTCACGGCGCCGTAGTGTCCTCTTTATTGACTATTTCTAATAATAGCCCATGTTTCAAATGAGATACCAATCACACTATTTTGGTGAACTTATGAAAATCTCTCAGCTATCAAAGCATGGAATGATCAAACAGTAAGAATTTTCGCCCCACAATGGTAGGATTAGGCTATTACAAAACCTATATCGGAAACACCATGACAAATTCAGCACCAATCCGTATCGCAACCAGAAAAAGTCCTCTTGCCCTTTGGCAGGCATACTTTGTAAGGGATGCTCTTCAAGCTGCTCACCCTGGTTTAGAGGTTGAGTTGGTAACTATGGTGACCAAAGGTGACATCATCCTAGACACTCCGCTTGCTAAAGTGGGTGGTAAAGGTCTGTTCGTAAAAGAACTTGAAGTGGCAATGCTAGAAGGTCGTGCTGACCTTGCGGTTCACTCAATGAAAGATGTGCCTGTCGACTTCCCTGAAGGTCTAGGTCTTGTAACGATATGTGAACGTGAAGATCCTCGTGACGCATTCGTATCAAACACATACAACAACATTGATGAACTGCCACAAGGTGCTGTCGTAGGTACATGTAGCCTACGTCGTCAGTGTCAATTACTAGAATACCGCCCTGATTTGATCATCAAAGAACTTCGCGGCAACGTGGGCACTCGTCTAGGTAAACTCGATGACGGCCAATACGATGCAATCGTCCTAGCAGCAGCTGGCCTCAAGCGTCTAAAACTAGAAGAGCGTATCCGTAGCTTTATCGAACCAGAGCAATCTTTACCAGCAGTAGGCCAAGGCGCTGTAGGTATCGAGTGTCGTCTTGATGATGAACGCTTAATTAAACTTCTTGAGCCTCTAAATGACAAAGATACTGCAGATCGTGTTCTATGCGAGCGTGCAATGAACTTAACACTAGAAGGCGGTTGTCAGGTGCCTATCGGTAGTTACTCTCTACTAGACGGCGACAACATCTGGCTACGTGCATTGGTTGGTGAGCCAGACGGTTCTAAAATGATTCGTGGTGAGATATCTGGCCCTCGTGAAGAAGCAGAAACGCTGGGGGTGACTCTGGCTAATCAACTGCTAGATGATGGTGCGAGAGAAATCCTAACCAAGCTATACACAGACCAAGAATAATCATGACAGTGTTGGTAACTCGTCCCGGTGTAGAGGGACAATCGCTTTGCCAACAACTAGCGGATGAAGGGATTCAAGCAATCCATCATCCGCTTATCCGTATCATTGATAATCCAGATTCGGATCACTTAAGCGACCAGCTTAACAAAAGCGACATCATCATCGCTGTCAGCCATCATGCCGTAGCCGCGGCTCAAAATATACTTTCTAAAACTTCGTGCGTTTGGCCTAATTCGCCGCTTTATCTTGGCGTTGGTCAAAAAACTGCGCACGTTTTAAGCAAAACCTGTAAACAAAAAGTAAACTATCCTCAAGTTAGTGATAGTGAACATCTTCTTCAACTTGCTGAACTTAGTGACGTAAAAAATAAATCCATTTTGATACTACGTGGGAATGGTGGGCGAGAGCTCATTCGGGATTCTTTGCTCAACCTAGGTGCACAAGTCTCTTATTGTGAGACCTACCGTAGAGAATATATTCCCATAAACGATCACAATACCTATCAAAGATGGATAAACAAAAAAACGTCCAAAGTAGTCGTCACGAGTCAGGAGCAACTGGAGTATCTGTGCTCCATTACCCCTGATGAGTATTCTGCTTGGCTTTCAACGAGACATTTGTTTGTTCCAAGCAAGCGCATAGCACAACGAGCACAACAGCTCGGTTTCTCTAACGTTACGAATACTCAAAGTGCTGCGAACCAAATATTACTGGCTGCTCTCCAGCCCTAGCTAGAAACAGGAAATAAGCATGACAAGCAAAAAAAATAATGAGCATATTGAACCTGAACAGAACCAAAATACTCAGCCAGTAGCGACCAAAGACGAAACCGCTGAATCAAAAGAAACAGAACCAAAGCTTGATGCTCCTGCATCGAATAAGACTCACAATGAGCAGCTTCAAGCAGACCACAAAGAGCAAATTGAAAAAGCAGAGAAACAAGGCAAGCGCGGTGTGAAATTTGGCGCTATCGCTATCGCAATCTCTATTATTTTCAGCGGCGGTATTGCCTTCCAAATGCAGCAAAAAAGTGCTGAATATGCAGATCAAATCGCAGCACTTCAAGCCCAGCTACAAAATACTCAATCAGCAGTAAATAAAGACCTGCAAGCTATAAAGCAAGAGACAATCCAAGAAACATCACATGCGGTAGAGAAAACTCAGGTTGTACAATCTCAACAACAAAAGAGCATCCAAAGCCTGCAGCTAGCAGTAGCTGATGTTAAGGGTCGTCGTCCAAATGACTGGCTGCTTGCAGAAGCTGATTACCTAGCAAAACTAGCTGGTCGTAAACTATTCCTTGAGCATGATGCAGTTAGCGCAACCAAACTAATGGAAAGTGCCGATCAGCGTATCGCTGCACTTAACGATCCAAGCCTAGTATCACTGCGTCAGTCAATGACCGATGACATCACCAAGCTTCGTACTATCCCTCTGATCGACCGCGATGGTTTGGTCCTACGTATCACAAGCCTTCAACAGCAAGTCGATAAACTACCTCTGGCGAATGCAATTCTTCCTGAGGCTGAAATCGTCGAGAAAAAAGCCGTATCTCAAGACATCAATGATTGGCAAAGTAACCTGATGACGTCGATGAAAGACTTCTCAGAGAACTTCATCACTTTCCGTAGCCGAGATGGCGAGGTTATCCCTCTACTATCACCAGAACAGCACTTTTACCTACGTGAAAACATCAAAGGTAAACTAGAAACCGCAATTCGTGCGGTCTACAAAGAACAAGGCGAAGTTTATAGCGCTGCTCTAAAGACAGCTAACGAGTGGTCTAAGTCATACCTAAACCAAGATGACAATTCAGTTATCGAGTTTGAGAAGGCTATCAAACAGCTAAGCGAGCAAAACATCACTATTAAATACCCTGTGAAACTTGAGTCTCAGAATCAGTTGTCTGATGTGATTCGTGAACGCCTACGCCGTGAGGTAACGGTAATGACCTCGGAGGAGAAATAATGATTCGTTTAACCTTTCTTTTCCTCGTTCTGGGTGCAGGTCTATTTGTCGGCACGCAATTTTCAGGTCAACAAGGCTATGTACTCATCTCAATTGCCAATAAGACAATTGAGATGAGTGTGACCACACTGGCGATCTTTGTGATTGCACTTTTAGCTGCACTATTCAGCCTAGAATACCTATTTAAAAAGCTGATTTATGCAAGTTCAACAACTTGGAATTGGTTCAGTGTTCGTAAACTAAAGCGCTCTCGCCGCTACACCAATGAAGGCATAATCAAACTTCTTGAAGGTGATTGGAAAGGTGCAGAGAAGAAGGTCACACGTTGGGCTAACCACCACGACATGCCTCTGCTTTGTTACCTAGTGGCTTCTCAAGCAGCACATGAACAAGGTAATACTGCTGAACGTGATAAATACATCGAACTGGCTAGCCAACAAGATGATTCGCTGTTGGCAGTAGAGCTAACAAAAGCGAAACAGCAAATCAGTGAATCAAACTATGAAGCTGCTTTCGATAGCCTTTCTAGCTTAAAAGGCTCACATCCAAACAACACTGCGGTTCTGGGCTTGCTAAAAGCGACCTACATGCAGCTTAATTTATGGCAACCGTTACTGGAACTGACGCCTAAGCTCGCTAAGAACAAGCTTCTAACAGCAGAAGAACAGAGTGAATTAGAGCAAAATGCACAATGTGGTTTACTTCACGATGTGGCACAACAGCAAGGCAGAGAAGGCTTGATCAGTCACTGGAACAAGCTTCCAAGAAAACAAAAGCAAAGCTCACACCTTGTCTCTTGTTTCGTAAAACAACTGATCGCCCGTAAAGCCGATGCAGAAGCTTTCACAGTTATCAAAGAGAACATTGCTAAAACAAATTCGAACGAGCTCTACATGCTACTTCCAGAGCTGAATCTTGCTGATCACCATCCAGTGGTTGTTATGCTAGAGCGCGCTATCAGCAAAGATAACAATAATGCAGAAGCACACAGTGCATTAGCTCAGTTCTACTTAAGAGAACAGAAGTGGGCAGAAGCACAAAACCACTTCGAGAAAGCTCTAGCACTTCGCTCAAATGTATCAGATTACGGATACTTATCAGACGCACTAGAGAAGCAAAACTTAACCAAAGCAGCCCACGAGGTTTCTCGTAAGGCACTCGCTTTAGTTCAACCAGCTTAAATATCTCTGTATAAATAAGAAGCCGATGCCCAGCATCGGCTTTTTTGTATCTATAAATTCCCTCTCAGCCAGCCCAACTTCCCACCCAGAGCAAAATCATCTAGACCAATCACTTAAGTAAGATTAAAGAGCATCAAGAGATAGCACTTCAATTAAGTCCCTAAATAACGCTTAGCGAAGCATTAGTGCCAATTCTAATAAAAGTATCAAAATAAGCCCCCCCCTTTAGGCACGATTAGAGAGAGTAAATTTCCACAATAGACTACCAGTTATATCTCCCATTTTAGGAGAGAGCCTATAGCGTCCAGCCTCAGAGTCCATTTGTTACCAGAAACAACCAAGCCAAAATAACTGTTAAAGCCAGAGCCTTCTAATCCAGATAAATTCAGGAGTCATTGAGGGTTAGCACCTTAAAAAAGTCACTATCAGAACGATAAGATTCAGTCATAAGGATTAGGCTTATGTTCAATTGTGTAATGAACTGGGAAGCGTGCTGAGCCTTTGTCGAATGCTTTCCACTGCAATACTAGACAATATACTTTAGGTACAAGAAATGTACGCTATTTCTAGCGAAGCTTCTTGACTAAAGTCGCAATGGCAGAGGTTGTAAGCGAGGGGAGATCATTAGACAAAGAGTAAATAACCGGTACCTAGAAACCACGAAAGCCTAGTCGTAAGACTAGGCTTTCTAAAAGGTGTGATACCAATCTAAGTAAAAATATGATCTAATTAAGACTGTTACTTCTTCTTGAAAAAAGACGCTATGGACAGTTTCGATAACATTGATTTCAAAAAGCTTGCTAGTCAACAAAAATCTATTCAAATGAAGATGCGATTACTCGCATTGGCTCATTTTAAAGATGGTCAATCTCGAACCCAAATTGCTAAGTTCCTTAAGGTAAGCAGAACTAGTGTGAATAAATGGGTACAAACATTCCTCGAAGAAG
>JAYYSE010000075.1:0-24613 GCA_036126475.1 Pseudomonadota bacterium
TGGCGATTTGGCCTTGGTATGGCAACCTAGTACTAGGTAACCTTTATGATGCTGCTGAGTTTTTACAAGTGGAGTCTTACACCAATGTCGTTCGCTGGGCGAAGTTACTAGAAGCGCGTGAAGGCTTCCAACGCGGTCGTATCATTAACCGCTCATGGGGTGAAGAGTGGGAACAAGTACTAGAGCGCCACGCGGCTGAAGACATTGATAACGTGTTGAAACTAAGGCCTTAGTTTTTTATCTGAGGTAGACAAAGCGCCACATATTCTTATGGAATGTGGCGCTTTTTTGAGCCTACTATGAATCAATCTGAATTCTATTGTTACAAATTGGTAAAGGTTGTTTAATTTAAATTTGGATTATCATTGATTTTATTATAAATGTAATTGGTTCCATCAGAAAGATTTTGCCTTTAGGCATGGTGGGTAAGCGAATGTTGAAACAGAAAGAAAAGATTGTTGTGGTTGATGGCGCGCTGCTGGCCTCGAATTGGTTACGCGTTTAGGTCGTGATAAACGTTATGATGTGACACTAATTGAGCCATCGCCACATCACTACTGGAAAACGCGCATACACGAAATCGCAGCGGGAACATTCTACGAAGAACTCGGCGCTGTCAGCTATTTCCAGCATGCATCTTTTAATGGTTACACCTATGTTCAAGCTTCCATGAGCGGCTTAGAGCGTGTTAATAAAGTGATCAAGCTGAATCATTTTAGCGGTACGACACAAGAACTAGAATACGACTATCTTGTTATCGCAGTCGGCGCTATCAGCAATGATTTTAAAACAGAAGGTGTCAGTGAACACTGTCTATTCCTTGATTCAGCAGGGCAAGCACAGAAAGCTTGGCAGGAGATCAACCCTCTACTGAGAGCAAGCAGTCAGCGCAAAATTTCAATTGTTGGCGCAGGTGCAACGGGCGTTGAACTAGCGGCAGAGCTAGCAAAAGTGAGCGCCAAACTACAGCGCTATCGTCAGGAAGGCAGCCTTGAAATCACTTTGATTGAAGCGGCTGATCGCGTGTTGCCTGCCGGGCCTGAATGCATGTCGAAACGAGTTCATGAAGCTTTGGTAAAACACGGTATCAACGTTAGAACTGGTACTCGAATTCAAAGAGCCGAAGAGACAAAATTAGTCACTTCAGAAGGTGAGATTATTTCAGCAGATCTGCAAGTGTGGGCTGCTGGTATTAAATGTGCTGATTGGCTAAGTGAATTAGATGGTTTAGAGACAAATCGAATCAATCAATTAGTGGTAGATCAGACACTAAGAACAACCAATGACAACGATATCTTTGTGATTGGCGACAGTGCAGAGTGTCCACAACCCGATGGTTCTTTTGTTCCACCAAGAGCTCAAGCTGCTAACCAAGCCGCGGGTCACTTGGCTCAGCAGTTCAAGCGTTTAGCGAAAGGTAAGGCGTTACAACCCTTTGTGTTCCATGATGGAGGCATGTTGGTAGCGGTTGGGCATGACTATGCAGTCGGCGCGCTGATGAATGATAGAGTGCTTTTGCGTGGTCGATTTGTACGAAACCTTTACGACACTATTTTCCGTTTACATCAAAGAGTGTTGTTTAGTTGGGGACGTGTGACAGCACTGGTCGTATTAAAGAGACTTAAATGCGCGCTAAACCCATACAGTAAAAAGATCTAACGGAGATAGGTTCGAGGCTTACCCTCAGATTGATAAGTAAATGAGCGCCATACATAAGATTATGTATGGCGCTTTTCTTTTGTGCAAAAGGCAGCCTACAACTGCGATACCGCGTAAAATCGTGAGTGCTGATTTGGTTGGCTTATAATATTTAGCTTTAGCTATTGAATGCGGTTTAGGTATAAACTTGCGACATCATAATTCTAAAGGATGGTGCCATGTACCACGGTCATGTTTATTTCCATCTGCGGTTTGCAGAGCAAGCAGAAACACTGCGTCAAAAGATTCTATCTGAGCGCAAAGATGTAATAGAGGTTTTTCCTTTGGTACAACGTTTAGTTGGCCCACATAAAATGCCGATGTTTGAGATTCATTTTGCCAACAAAGAGTCGGGCATTGTGGAATGGCTTGAACAAGAGCGTGGTGATATGTCGGTGCTGATTCACCCTGTAACCGGTGGTGAAGAAACATTAGACCATACAGTGCGAGCGATCTGGCTGGGTCGTAAGCTAGGTGTATTTGAAGACACACTAAGCAGCTAATTTAATCTACGCCCGGCAGTACGTACCTAATAAACAATACGTTTGTACTAAACATAAGCGAATCAATGTTTTCTGCTGTCGGGTGAGTTATCCCAGTTCTCACTTCGATAAACTCCACCTTTCTGTCCTAACCTCCCTCTAATTCATGAATTAAGCTCGTTGCCTATAGAGTTTGCTCCCCTTGAATTGCATGTGATTTCCCAATACAGCAATCTGGGACACTTTTTCCCATGCCGAATTGGTAATACTGACGTCATATTCATTTATGGGCTCAATAATGCTATTCAAACATCCTATCTCTCTGCTAACGATTATTCGGCTAAACCCATTAAAGGTCGCTGCGACTTGGTTAATGGTTTTGGCTGAAAAAGTGATGCTTATTCTGCTGCCGCTGTTTATTGGTTACGCCATCGACGGTGTGTTAAACCAAAGTTTCCAGCCTCTGATGATACTGGCACTGATCCTTATTGTACTGGTGATCATCAGTGTCGTTCGTCGTTTTTACGATACCCGTGTATATGGCGCGATTCGTGTAAAACTGGCGAATATCGTGGAGCGCAATTTGCGCGGTTTATCTGTTTCAACCAAAGATGCTCGACTCACCATGTCGCGTGAGTTAGTTGATTTTTTAGAAGACGATTTACCCGCTTTGATGACGGCAGTGGTACAGCTTGTTGCGACTGTGGTGATTCTCTCTACATTCCACTTCTCATTGGCGCTTTGCATGTTGTTTGCTGGGTTGTCGATGCTTGCGATTTATGGCGTGTTCCACCGAACCTTTACCCAACTTAATGGCCAATTCAACGATCAAGTCGAACAGCAGGTTCAACTGTTGAGCGGTGTTCGTTTGTCTGCTCTTCGTTGGCACTTTGAGCGACTAAAACAGTGTGAAATCAAGCTTTCAGACACTGAGGCGATTGTCTACGGGTTGATCTTTACTGTGCTGTTTGGCGCTGTCGTAGGCAATTTGTGGACGGTAAGCCAGCTTATACAGCCGACCGCAGGGCAAGTGTTCTCTATCGTTACCTACTCATTGGAGTTTGTTGAAACTGCAGTGATGTTGCCAATTACGCTGCAAACCCTTTCTCGTCTTACTGAAATTAGTCAGCGACTCAATCCTACCTTTGTCCAACAGGCTACCAAGGAGATGCCTTATGAAGTTTAAAAAGCCACTGTCTGTATTAGTCGGTTGTGCGGCTATCTTTGTTGCCTTGATTGTTGTCGATGAATTGGAACCCGAAGCAACGGAACCTGTGAAGAAGCAAGCAGTATTAGCTCCGGTTTCTATATTGGAGGTGACACCTACACAGCACGAATCGACGTTAACGATACTTGGCTTAACCACTGCTCGCTGGCCAATTCAACTTAAAGCGTCGAGTAGTGCGCAACTAAAATGGCTTAATGAAACTATCGAGCCGGGACAGTTAGTTAACAAGGGCGATGTGTTGGCGAAGCTAGATACCAGCGCCGTTGATGCGAACTTGGCGCAAGCGTTGAGTGCGTTAAAGCAAGCGGAGCTGGAATTGAAACAGGCTAAGCATGAACAAACCGTCGCGCTCAAGATGCTCAACCCAAAAACAAGTTCGTCCTTTGCGCGCAGAGAACCCCAAGTATATGCTGCAAAGGCCAACTTGCAACAAGCCAAACAAGCTTACGTAAGTGCGAAGAAGCTAGTAGAAGAGTCAGTGATCACGGCGCCTTTTGATGCGGTCGTCATGAAACGCCACATTAGCCCTAGAGAGTGGGTAGAGGCGGGGCAAGTGACCTTTGAGTTAGCCGCCAGTGATTCGATTGATATTGAGCTTCCAATCTCTGAAATGCATTGGCAACAAGTACAAGCTGCCTTGGTTAAGCCGAGCATTCGTGTCGTGAGTCGTTCCGGGAACCAATGGCCGGCGGAGGTGCGCTATGTGTCGCCAGCAGTCGATTCGTTGACTCGCCAAAGACAAGTAGTGTTGTCGGTTGTAAATCCTTACCAAAACAAGCCTAGGCTTTTCCCTAATCAGCAGGTTCAAGCTGTGGTTAACCTTGGTCTTCAAGATGACGTAGTCAGCGTACCTCTGAGCGCGATGACACGAGACGGGTATGTGTGGACGTTAGACACGGAAGATCGTTTACGAAAAGAGTCGTTAACGCTTATTGGTCAAGGCAACCAAGAGCTTGATATTCGCTTCAATGATCGAAGTGATAAGCCTCGCCGAGTGGTGCAGTATCCACTTTCTTCCATGCTTATCGGTAAACAAGTCGCGCCTAGGTTCAATGGTAGCCATTCTGAAGCCATGCTCGCGGGTAAATCTGAGGTCAAACAGATTAAGGAATAAAACCAATGAGTTGGATGACAAAATGGTTCATTAATAACCCAGTCGCTGCCAATTTGTTGATGATGGCGATTGTTATCAGTGGCGTACTGGCGTTTGGTCAGTTGCGTGTCGAGTCGTTCCCGCAAATTGCACCATCATCAATCAGCATTACTGTGGCTTATCCTGGCGGTACTGCACAACAGATTGATCAGAGCGTGACGTAACGAATCGAAGAGTCGATCAGTGGCATTGCAGGCATCAAGCAGATTACCAGCCAATCGAGTGCTGGAATGTCACGAGTCGTGGTACGTAAAACCAGCAGCACAGACTTAGACAAGCTGCTGGATGACATTCGTAACCAAGTAAGCGCCATCAACGGATTTCCCGTGCAAGCAGAAAGACCGCAAGTGGTGCGTAACGAGTTTACCAACTTAGCTGCGTTTGTTGTGGTGTCAGGTCCAAGAACTGATGATGAGCTGCAACCTATCGCTATGCAGCTTGAACAAGCGCTGAAGAAGAGCCCTCAACTTTCAAAGGTCTCAAACTGGGGAACTCGAACACCTCAGTTGGTTATCGAGCCAGATCCTGATCAACTCAAGGCGCTAGGGCTGAGCTTGGAAGATCTTGCAGGTTTAGTTGAGCAGCGCTCGCTAGAGTCTCGCAGTGGTGAACTAATTAGTGACAAAGGCCGAATGGTTATTCGTGGTGACGGTTACGCCGACGATTTACGGAAGCTCAATCAGCTAGTCGTGATTTCGGGAAGTAACGGAAAAATACACTTGGGAGACATTGCCAAGCTAAGCCGTGGTTACCAATACAGCGGCTCTATCGTGCGTAACAACGGTTCCAATGCGATCGCTTTGTTGGTCAGTACTAGCCAAACCGATAATCTGCTTAAAGTCAGCGAAGTGATCAGTGAAACTCTGGATGCGCAACGTGCGATTCTGCCTTCGGATATTGAGCTGAATACCATGGCTGATATGGCGCCTTACATTGAAGAGCAGCTGTTTCGTTTGATCGAAAACGCATGGCAAGGCTTACTAATTGTATTGATTTTACTTGGGATATTTCTTGAAATCAGGCTCGCGTTTTGGGTCGCAATGGGAATCCCGATTGCGCTTACAGGAACACTAGCTGCAATGCAGCTTTTTAACTTCAGTATCAACGACATCACCTTGTTTGGCTTTATCCTAGTACTCGGTGTGCTGGTGGATGACGCTGTGGTTGTGGGTGAAGCGATACATGAAAAACGGACGCGTAACGCCGGCTATTCTTCTAATATAAACGGCAATACAGCCGCTTGGCAGGGGGTGCATTCCGTATCCGTGGCAACCGTGTTTGGTGTGCTAACGACCATTGCTGCATTCTCTCCAATGCTCTGGATTAACAATGAGTTAGCCAAGGTGCTAGCTGGGTTTTCGGCCGTGGTGATCTTCGCTTTGATCTTTTCACTGATTGAAAGCAAATTTATTTTACCGTCACACTTGGCTCAGCTTTCAGTGAAAAAGCCATCTACCAGTATCTTTGCCAAGGTTCAGAATATGGCTCAAGGCGGCTTGCAGTGGTTCAATCTTAACGTCTACAAACCAGTATTGGAGTTCACACTTGGCTACAAGGTGGCGTCTTTACTTGGGTTTGTGGCGGTTATCTCACTGGCATATGGTATGTGGTCGAATGGGGCGATTCGAAGTGCACTGTTCCCTGAAATTCCAGGGCGATACATTACAGCGGTGATTGAGTTAGAAGACGGTGCACCATTACCACTGCAGCGCCAAACTTTGCTGCAAGTAGAACAAGCGATGACACAGGTAGAAAAAGGCTTAATGGAAGATTACCCATTACAAGAGAAGCCCGTGGTGAACCTGCTTACTTGGTCTGATGGCTATGGCGAAATTGAAATCACTGCCGAGCTCACCAGTGAATCTTTAAGCTCGTTACCGGGTAACTTACTGATGAAGCGATGGCGAGAAAGTACTGGGCAAATCGAAGGGGCTTACTCGGTGAAATTTAGCGCGGCAGAGGAGCCTGCTGGCGGCACGTTCTTAACGATCTCTTCCAATGATCGTGAGTTGGCGTCTCGTGTCAGTGAGCAGCTAGCAGATACTCTAGCGTCATTAAAAGGTGTTTCTGATGTCTACGATGATGGTCAGGGTGGTTTACCACAAGTTCGTTTGGTGCTGAATCAATATGGTCAGCAGCTTGGATTAACTCAAGCCACATTAGCTAAACTTGCAGGTGAAGCATTTGGTGAAAGGGAGGTTCATCGTCTTTTAGAAAACGGACAAGAAACCAAGGTGCTGCTGCAATATCCCAGAGATGGGCGAAGAACCTTAGCTCAGCTAAAACAAGCCATCATTATGTTGCCGAACGGTGGTAGCGTGATGATTGGCGATATTGCTGAGTTCCGTCACGAGCAAGAGCCGCAGGTGGTTTACCGTCGCGATCTAGAGCAAGTGATCAACCTTTATTGGAAGCAAAACCGCGACCTGCAATCACCAGAGAAAACAGGTGAGCAACTTGAAGATATGATTGAGTCTCTGCATCTTCAATATCCAAGCGTTACCATTAAAGCAGCTGGTGAATTTGAAGAGATAGGGGAAGTATCTGATGGTTTTAAATCGGCGATGATCCTGACGCTTCTGATGATCTACATCTTGTTGGCGGTGCCTTTGAAGTCATACTGGCAACCGATGATCATCATGGCAGTAATACCGTTTGGTTTTGCAGGTGCGATTTTTGGTCATTACTTGATGGATCTGCCGATCAGCATTCTCTCAATGTTCGGCATGATGGCTATGACGGGGATCGTGATTAATGACTCGTTGGTGCTGATCACGCGTTTTAATGCTGAATATCGCCAAGGGCTCCCATTACAGCAAGCGTTAGTAATTGCTGGCACCAGCCGTTTGAGAGCGATCTTCTTAACTACGATAACTACTGTGTGTGGCTTGTTGCCATTGCTAAGTGAAACTGCGGAACAAGCACAGTACTTAAAGCCTGCGGCGGTGTCCTTGGTGTTTGGTGAACTGTTCGCCACTTTAGTAACGTTGATTTTGATACCCGTGTTGCTTGGTTTGTTTTACCGAAAAGCGCCTCAATTTGAAGATCTAATTGAAAAAGAACCGGCCGGACAAGAACCGCATGTACAGACAAAGCTCACTTTGGAACGCTCATGATTGATTTTATAAAAGACAAAGACGATAGTGAAGCCAAACGATCGATTTCGATCAAGCCGACAGAGACAAGATCTTCTATGCCTGACAACAAAGACCGTAAGACGCAACAGAGTAAAGCTGACTATCAATCAGTGCCTGGTTTTAAGCTAGTGCCTGAGATTGCTTTGGTTGAATCTTTACCTGAGCACCTTCAAAAACGCTTTAGTAATGCACTTAATTTAATGCATGAAGGGTGGGGGGAGCGTCGTACTTGGGGAGAGATAGCAACCGAGAGCGCGATCTCGCCATACCATTTTCATCGCAAGTTTACTGAGCTGTTTAATGAAACGCCAGGTCAGTACCTGAGCCGAGTACGCCTACAGATTGCGGTTAGTTTGTTGATCAAAGACGAGCCATGGAGTCTTATTGAGATTGCTCAGTATTGTGGGTTCTCGTCGTCACAATCGTTAGGCAAGGCGCTCAAGCGTGAGCTGGGCGTGACTGCGAAGCACATTTGGGAAATGAGTTACAACGCGACACCAAAAGAGACGGCCGACTTTATCCAGAGGTTGGCACATCCCGGTGTGCAGTTTTCCATCGAAAAAGAGTTGGTTAAGTCGATGCCGACAGAGGTGGTTTGGTATCCAGAGCGCGGTATGCAGAAGCTTAAACTAGACGATCCAGACTGGGATACTGCGTTTGAAATGTATGGTCTGAAATCAACACAGCTCATGGGTACAACACCAATTAAGCAGATGAGAAACAAGTGGGACGACATAGACGCTAAAATCGGTAACTGGCAAGTGGCTAAAGAGCGTTACGATGTGACCATTCCAGAAGGATACTACTTGTGCAGCGATGTTTATCTGGTTTCTCATGTTGCCTATAGCACGGCTTTAGAAGCGCTGTTTAACGCGGCTAAGCAACAAGGCTTACAGTTAGACGTGAACGGCTATTTGGTGGAAATGATTCGCCATATAGATAATGACGATGTGGAAGGGGTGACTTTCTCTTTCCAGCTGCCGGTTTTAACGACCCAAGATAGCGAATAATAAAAAGGCTCCTCATATGAGGAGCCTTTGTTTAACAATAAGCCGCTTTATAGAAGGAGCTTAACAGAGTAGGGGGGATTAAGCCTCTGCTGTTACTTTAGAGCTGCTCATCTTTTTAAGTGCTGCGTAGCCAAAGCCTGTTACTAGCGTACCTGCTGCAATCGCTACTAGGTACATAAGTACTGGAGAGATAGCGCCAGGAATCAGTAGTACGAATAGACCGCCGTGTGGAGCCATCAGTTGTGCACCAAACATCATTGATAGAGCGCCTGTTAGTGCACCACCTGCCATACATGCTGGGATAACACGCATTGGGTCTTTTGCTGCGAATGGAATCGCACCTTCAGAGATGAAACATAGACCAAGAACGAATGATGCTTTACCCGCTTCACGCTCGCCTGCTTCAAACTTGTCTTTCACTAGGAAAGTTGCAAGGCCCATACCTAGAGCAGGAACCATACCTGCTGCCATAATAGCTGCCATTGGAGCGTAAGTTTGCGAAGCCAGTAGACCAACACCGAATGTGTAAGCGGCTTTGTTTACCGGACCACCAAGGTCGAAACACATCATTGCGCCTAGAATCACACCCAGAAGAATTGCGTTAGACGTACCCATGTTGTTTAGGAAGTCTGTCATTGCGCTCATTACGCCAGAAACAGGACCACCTACGATGTAAACCATCACAAGGCCAGTGAACAAACTCGCGATAAACGGAATGATCAGGATTGGTTTAAGCGCTTCCATCGATTGTGGAAGTTGAACTTTGTCGGCAATGAACTTCGCAGAGTAACCCGCAATGAAACCAGCTGCGATACCACCTAGGAAGCCTGCGCCCGTTGAGCTAGCCAGCATACCGCCGATTAGACCAGGAGCTAGACCCGGACGGTCAGCAATCGAGAATGCAATGAAACCAGCAAGAACAGGAATCATCAATGCGAATGCAGAACCACCACCGATAGTCATCAGTGCAGCCGCTAGTGTGCCTTCTTCTTTAAACGCTTCGATACCGAATACGAAAGAAAGAGCGATGATCAAACCACCCGCAACAACCACTGGAAGCATGTGAGATACACCTGTCATAAGGTGCTTGTACACGCCTTTCTTCTCATCAGCTGGTGCAGCTTGTGAAGAAGAAGCTGTGTGTTGGTATGGCTTAGCTTCAGCGAACGCTTTCTCAACTTCTTGTTGAGTCTTCTTAAGAGCTGGACCGGTTGTTGTTTTGTAAAGAGGCTTACCGTTGAAACGATCCAGTGGAACGTCGATGTCTGCTGCGATGATAACTAGGTCAGCGTCTGCGATTTCTTGGTCTGTTAGTTGGTTCTTCGCACCTACAGAGCCGCGAGTTTCCACTTTGATTCGGTGACCTAGGCGTTTGCCTTCTGCTTCAAGCGCTTCTGCTGCCATGAAGGTATGTGCAACACCCGTTGGACAAGCAGTAATCGCAACGATCTTTTTGCTGCCTGTGCTTGCTGTTGTAGAAGAGTTTACTGAAGTACCAGTCACCTCAACAGTGCTTTCAACTTGAGATGCGTCTAATACCGTTGCTTCTGCTACCGCTTTCTCTAGAAATGCTTTTGCATCTGCGGTGCACTCAGAGATAGCTGCTTGGTAAACCTTTTTGCCTACGAAACGTGTTTTATCAATGTTTGTGTTAGCTGCAATAACCACAACGTCGCTGCTGTCTATAGCGTCTTGTGGTACTGGAGATTCTGGTAGCACGCTTGATTGGCATTCAATAGCGGCGCTCCAACCCAGTGCTTTTGTTGCTTGCTCTAGCAAGCCTGCTGCGATGATACTGTTTGCTACGCCACTTGGGCAAGCTGTGATAATGGTAATATTCATAATAAACCTTTTGTCCTATTTCCCTGTGTCTAACTGGTTAGTTGGAGCATCAAGCACCTGTAATTGGATATTTTGTAGTACTGAATCCAGCTCTTGTTGGCTGGTTACTCCCACACCTACTTGCGAAACGGCTAGTGCAGATAGGGCGGTTGCGAATTTGATAAGTTCTGGTTTTGGCATTTGCTGCATGTGACCCCAACATAGACCAGCGACTAAGGTGTCACCTGCGCCTACAGTGCTCACTACTTGCATACGCGGTGGTTGAGCATGTAACCATTCACCTTGGTTAAGCCACATCACGCCTTCAGCGCCAAGTGATACCACGATGTTGTCGATGCCTTTTTCGCTTAGGGCTTGGCCTGCGCGTTGGCATTGGTCACGTGTTGTCAGTTCAGCATTGAATAGCTGAGATAGCTCTTCATCGTTTGGCTTAATCAACCAAGGCTGTGCACTGATACCGGCTTTAAGTGCATCACGGCTGCTGTCGAAAAGAACTTTTTTGCCTAGGTCACGTAAGCGTTGAACCCAAGAAGCGCAAAGCTCTGGTGATACGCCTTGTGGCAAGCTGCCTGCAATCACGAAATAATCGTGCGTTTCAGCCAGTTCTAGTAAGGTTGCTTCAAACGCTCTAATTGCGTCAGCATTAACAGGAACACCAGGGAAGTTGATGTCGCTTACTTGGCCTGAGTTCTCGACTAGTTTTACGTTGATGCGAGTCGCACCGTCAACACGGATGAAGCGGTCAGTTGCGCCCATCTGTTCGAACAGTTGGCAGAAGGCTTCTTCGTTATTGCGACCAAGGAAACCTGTTAAGGTCACTTTAGCACCAAGCTCTGAAAGTACTTTTGCTACGTTTACGCCTTTTCCTGCTGCGTGCAGAGAACCTTGATTCACTAGGCTAACCGAGCCAACATTAAGTGCGTCGATAGCACCTGTTAGGTCTAGTGCTGGGTTTAGCGTAACGGTAACGGCTTTGATTTGTTTATCAGACATATCGAATCCTTAACCTTCGCCAAGGCCTGAAGCGATAGCTTTACCGATCGATTCAAGTGCTTGTGCTGCATCATCACCTTCAGCAACAAACTGAAGCTGGTGGCCGTGTTTAACGCCAAGAGCGATGACTTTCATTAAGCTCTTCGCGTTCACTTCTTTTCCGTCACCATCTAGGTTTGAAACGCGGATAGAAGATTCGAATTTCTTCGCTTCAGCAACCAACATTGCGCCCGGGCGAGCGTGTAGGCCATGTGCGTTCTTAATTTTGAATACTGCGCAGTTGTCATCGCCTTCAGACGCTGTAGAAACCGCTTCACCTTTAAGAAGACCAATCACTTGTGCAACGTCAGCAGTTAACAGTTGTTGCTGTTTACCTTCGAAAACCATTTTGCTTAGGTTCGCTAGAATAGACTGGTGTGCGCTGTTACAAGCCGCGAATGCCACAAGAGCTTTCACTGGTGTGCCTTCGAATTCGCAATCTTTCGCTGTAGAAACGAAAGAGACGCCAGTACGAGTTACGCCTTTGTCGCTACCTAGTAACCATAGGCCTTGGCCCAGGTGAGTTGGAGTTTTTGTTACTAGGTCAGCAACGAAAGCGTTGTCTGTGCAACCTGTGTTCTTCAGTAGACCGCCCGCAACAGCAGACATTTGAATCATTTCGCTTGCTGGGAACAATAGTTGAACTAGAGATGCGTCTAGGTCAGCTTCTAACTGAACTTCACCGTTCAGTAGGGCAATGATTTCGTCTTCTGATTTCGCTTGTTTCAGTTTCTCTTCAACGCCGTCCGCCGCTAACACTTTGGTTAGCTGCTTAAGGATGCCTAAGTGCTCGTCAGATTTCGCTGCAATACCAATCGCAACGTAAACACGGTTGCCATCTGCCCAATCAATACCTTCAGGGAAGTGGTGTACTGCAACGCCTGTTTCTTTTACAAGGCCGCGAGTGTCTGTGGTGCCGTGAGGAATCGCGATGCCGTTACCAAGAAACGTAGAGTTCTGGTTTTCACGGTTCAGCATTCCTTCAACATAGCCTGAGTCCACTAGGCCTTTCGCAGTTAGGTCGCCAGCAATGTTCTGGATAGCTTTGAATTTGTCATCGGCCGTTTGACCAAGAGTGATGTCAGATTTTGATAATTTAAGCATGGTGCCTCTTTAGCATATCGCTTGAGATTTTGTGTATCGCTACGATTCAGTCTAGAGCAATATCTTCTCGTTGCTTGCTCTTAGTTTTATCTAAGCTGAATCGGTTCAGCATTCAATGTAAAAAAATTCAGCAAAGCCGATTTTGGTTTTCAAAATAGTTTTGGTGCGTGTCGTAATTTCAGTTTCATTCATAACGTAAAGTTGAATCACGACAAATAACGTTCAATCCATACAAAAGGATGATTGAAGTCACTTTTCAGATTTTGCTGAATCCTTTCAGCTTTCATACTGAATCGATTCAGCATATAATTCAACTAATCCAAGGATCAGAAGATTGGTTATATGATCCTACGCACAAAATACAGGTCACCCATATGACACTAGATGAGATTGCCAAACTAGCCGGTGTGTCGAAAACGACAGCCAGCTATGTGATTAACGGCAAGGCGCAGAAATACAGAATCAGTGAGAAGACTCAGCAGAAAGTAATGGCGGTGGTAGACGAGTATAACTACCGTCCAGACCATGCTGCTTCGTCGCTGCGTGCTGGTAATAGCCGCTCATTTGGTTTGATCATTCCTGATCTGGAGAACAGCAGTTACGCGCGTTTAGCAAAACTGATAGAGCAGAACTCACGTAAAGTGGGCTATCAAATCCTGATTGGCTGCTCTGATGATGACGCCGAAACCGAACGTAAAGTAGCGGAAGCGTTGGTGAGCCGCCGTATTGATGCTTTGCTGGTGGCGAGCTCTATGCCAGACGCTAATGAGTTTTACTTGAAGCTACAAAAATCGGGGACGCCAGTCATTGCGATTGACCGTCCGTTAGACGATGAACATTTTGCCTGCGTGATCAGTGAAGACTTCGAAGCCGCCTTTGAACTGACACATTCAATTCTAGATGACAACATTCACAGCGTTGGCTTAATCGGTGCACTGCCTGAACTGAACATTTCGCGCGAGCGTCACTTAGGCTTTGAAGCAGCGAATAAAGCCCACACGCAGCAAACAGGGCTCGATGAAAATAAACCAACGGTTGTAGGTTACGGTGAGCACTTTGATCGTGAATCCGGTCGAGAAGTGTTTGAATCGTGGATTGCTAAAGGCACAGTTCCTGATGCGATTGTCACTATGTCCTTCACCTTACTAGAAGGTGTACTTGATGTGATGGTCGAAAATCCAGAGCTGATCAATCAAGTGAAGCTGGCGACTTTTGGTGATAATCGATTATTGGATTTCTTACCCTTTAAGGTTCACTCACTGCCGCAGCAATTTGAGGTCATCGCAGACAGCGCTTTTGCTTTAGCATTGAACGCTTCAGCAAAACGTTACCAGTCGGGAATTGAACTGGTGCCAAGAAGTTTAGTGAAGCGCAGTTAACATAAAGATGAGTTAATTTTAAGAATGCCTCAGCTCCAACTGGTCGCTGAGGCTTTTTTATGGAATCAACAAACCAAACTCAACCAGCGCTACCAAGCCTAAAAGTAGGGCAAGTACCTTCCAAAACTGGACTGGATGACGGTCGAGCAGTGGTTGCTTGGTTTTACGTTTTACTAATTTTGGATTCGGTGTGTATAGATCTGAGATAAAATCGCCAAGCACACCGTATCGTTCGCTCGAGTGTTCAGCGCAGGCTTTGTTTAGTACCATAAACTTGTTCAATTTCATCGTTGTAGGTGTAAGACTGTGCGCCTTCGGTCTTACCATGCACTTCACCAATACTTGCTACATCGACACCTAGCAACTTAAGCTTGGTGCTCATATCGGCACCCGTAAAGCTGCTTTCATCTTCACCATTAGAGAGGATGTGGCTTGCCGCGACTTTCGCCATTGAGTAGCCCGGAGCCACTAGACCAAAGATCTTGTTATCCCACAGTGCACACTCACCAATTGCGTAGACATCATCGATGTTGGTTTGGCAGTAATCATCAATCACGATACCACCGCGTTCACCAATCGCGATGTCAGAACTCCGTGCCAGAGCATCTTGAGGGCGGATACCGGCCGAGAACACGATCATGTCGGTTTCAAGGTGAGTGCCATCGGCAAAGTTCATGCGGTAGCGAGCATTTTCACCTTCTACAATCTCAGAGGTCGCTTTTTCGGTGTGAACTTTTACACCCAAGTCTTCAATTTTACGTCTCAGCAGGGCACCGCCACCTTCATCGAGTTGAACTGCCATTAAGCGAGGTGCAAATTCGACGACATGTGTCTCTAAGCCAAGGTTTTTAACAGCGTTTGCGGCTTCTAAGCCCAGTAGGCCACCACCGATAACCACGCTAGATTTACTCTGCTTGCTAGATAGTTCAATGGCATCAAGGTCTTCAATAGTGCGGTAGACGTGATAGTGTTCTTGGTCGTTCCCTGGAATTGGTGGAACGAACGGGAATGAGCCTGTCGCCAGAATCAGTTTGTCGTAGCTTTCACGGTGGCCATTGTCAGTCACGACCGTCTTGTTTTCAGTATCTAGCTCAGTGACTTTGGCGTTGATTAGGTATTTAACGCCATTTTCTTGGTAGTAAGCTTCATTCGTCAAAGACAAGTCGTCGGCTGATTTACCGTTGAAGTAGGCCGTGAGCTGAACACGGTCGTAAGCAAGTCGTGATTCTTCACTAAAAGTGATGACTTGATATTGGTCTAAATCAGCTTTAATGATGTTATCGATAAATTTGTGGCCAACCATGCCATTACCAACGACGACAATCTTTTGTTTGCTCATAGTAAATTCCTTTTTTGTTGGCTTCCTAGCGTTTCTAAAACGGCCCACTCTCTGATGGATAATGTGCTGCTCTTCCAATGAACTTAAAAATTGTAAATTTTGGGTTGTTGGTGTTTATGGGAGCAAGTAGGGTGACAGAAAAAAATGTGATCAATAAAAATAAATAAATCACATAAAATCAGTGTCTTGTGTAAATTAAAAAATGGTTAATTAACCCTTAAGTGGTAGTTTTTCTAAGTGGGATGTTTATGAAAATGAGACTTTGTGGTGCAAAATTGTTCAAAATGGTGCAAATATCTCAATATTTATTTGATTAGACTGAGGTGACCTTATTTTCTACAATTAAATTCTATTTAAGTGACTGTATTTTAATGTAAATTTTAATGTGCGTTGTTGGGGTGAATAGTGGTGCGCAAATTGCTTTATTAAAAAAGAGAAATTTCCATTGCTAAGAGTGAGTAAGAAAAGACGCTCTGTTAGAAGGGTGGAAACAATAAAAAGAATATTGCACGAGGGAAGAGTGATGAGTTCAAACAAGGATTGGATCAAATCAACGTGTGCTTACTGTGGCGTAGGTTGTGGCATTGAAGTAAGGCCAACTGCTTCGGGGAAATTAGAAGTACGTGGCGATAAAGACCACCCATCGAATTATGGCAAGTTGTGTACAAAGGGCGCAGCATTGGGAGACACCGTAACGCCAATCGGTCGTTTAACTCAGCCGATGCAAAGAGTCGCAAGCGGACAACAACTCCTATCTTGGAGTAGCGCATCTCAGCTGGTGGCTGATAAGTTCAAACAAGCGATAGAAGAGCATGGTCCGGACTCTGTCGCCTTTTATGTGTCAGGCCAACTACTGACTGAAGATTACTATGTGGCTAACAAGCTGATGAAAGGCTTTATCGGTAGCGCCAATATAGACAGTAACTCTCGCCTTTGTATGGCATCTAGCGTGGTTGGGCATAAACGCGCGTTCGGTACTGATACCGTTCCGGTTTGTTATGACGATCTTGAGCAAGCCGAAGTCGTTGTTATCACTGGCTCAAACCTCGCTTGGTGTCACCCGGTTCTTTTCCAACGCCTACGAGCAGCCAAGCAAGCCAATCCCGACATGAAAGTAATCGTCATTGACCCGCGCTACACCGACACCTGTGAGATTGCCGATATACACTTGGCATTGGAATCTGGCTCCGATGTCGCACTGTTCAATGGCTTGTTAGCTTACTTAGATGATAACGACAAGCTGGACTATGATTACATTGAACATCACACCCAAGGTTTTACGGAAGCGATTCGAACAGCCACAGATTACCGCTATACCGAATTTGGTTGGGGCAAAAAAAGCGTTCCTGAACTGACAGGGCTTAGCGAGCAATAACTCGAACAGTTTTATCACTTGTTCACATCTAACGAGAAAGTGCTCACCATCTATTCCCAAGGCGTAAACCAATCTACTCAAGGATGCGATAAGGTAAACGCCATTATCAACAGCCATTTAGCGACTGGCAAAATTGGTAAACCGGGTATGGGGCCATTCTCTGTCACAGGCCAACCAAATGCGATGGGTGGGCGTGAAGTGGGTGGTTTAGCCAATACCTTAGCTGCACGCTTTGAATTTGGTGATCCACAATGACACCAAACCGTGAGCGAGTTTTGGCAGACGGATAACCTAGCCACCCATGCGGGTCTAAAAGCCATCGACCTGTTTGATGTCATGAATGAAGGCAAGATAAAAGCGGTATGGATCATGGCGACTAACCCAGTCGTGAGTCTGCCTGATAGCGAAAAAATCAAAACTGCATTAGAGAAGTGCCCGTTTGTTGTGGTGTCGGATTGCATTGCCGATACAGAAACCACACGTTTGGCAGATGTAGTGCTACCTGCGCAAGGGTGGAGTGAAAAGTCGGGGACTGTAACCAACTCTGAGCGTCGAATCTCACGTCAACGCCGCGTATTACCCAGCCCGGGTGAAACTAAGCCCGATTGGTGGATTTTAAAAGAAGTCGCACAAAAAATGGGATTCAAAGATCAGTTTGATTACCGTCACGAAGGCGAGATCTTCAAAGAGTATTGCGAGATGACAGCGCTCGGAAATGAAACAGGCAAAGCGCGAGACCTGTGCTTAATTGGATTAACAAAACTAGACGAAAAAGGCTATGGCGAGCTGACTCCACAGCAATGGCCAGTAATGGAATATCAACCAGAGATCATCAAGCAGCGCATGTTTACCAATGGCGAGTTCTTTACTGAATCTGGCAAGGCGCAGTTTATTGTGGTCGAACATGACAAGCCGATAGCCGATACCAGTGTCGAATTCCCACTCATCATGAACACAGGCAGAATCCGAGACCAATGGCACACCATGAGCCGCACTGGCTTGGCGGCTGGCTTAGGTGAACACACACCAGAGCCTTTTGTTGCCATGCACCCAGATACAGTTGCAGAGCTTGGCTTAGATGAATTTGGGCTAGATGCCTTCAACCACGCTACGATTAATCCTGTAGTTAAAGTGCGTAGCGCACAAGGTGAATGCCAAGCCCGCTTGGTAGTAACCAAAGAGATGCGCCGTGAACAGGTGTTTATGCCCATTCACTGGAATGCGCCAACCGCAAAAGACAGCAAACCGTGTGACCTGATCTTGCCTCGTACCGATGCAGCTTCAGGCCAACCAGAATTTAAGCATACCCCAGTTGTGGTAGAGCCGTTTGGCTATCTCAGTGAAGCCGCCTTGGTCAGCGACAAGGTGATGGATTGTAGCGGGTTTGATTATTGGGTTCGCCAAAGAGTGGAGGGCGGTTTTCTGTATCGCATCTCATCATCTAAGAACCCAATGGAGTTGGTGACTCAGTTGGCTAACACCCTCGATGCCTTACCAGAGCCAAACGCTGATGCCATCAAATCACTCCATTACCATGGCAATAAATCGTTCAAGAACTACGGCTCAGCCAAGCTGGATCAGTTTGGTGTAAAGCAAGCCTTTGTAGTGAACAGTAAGCTCGATAATAAAAGTATCGATTGGCTTGTGGGATGCCTCACTCGAGAAGCTGATGAAGAGTTTGAAGCCGAGTTTTTGAGTACATTGGCGAAATAGATACTTATCGAAATAGACCCATAGCAAACGCCGACAACTCTGTCGGCGTTTTTCGATTCTTTACGACAACGCTAGTTTTTACCTATAGAACCTCACGTCGTTCACCTGCTTTTACGCTTCTCAAAACTTAGAACTAGCTATTGATACAGAGATAAGGAAGTGGGTGGATAATTGATAAGCGACACACACATTCATATTATTTAGTAATTTGGTTTGGAGTAATCAGAAACGCTCCTGATTTTTATCCTGTATGATGTTTACTTTTGGTTAAATTATTATATTAAAGAGTGGCTTAGCTAAGCATCACTTGGAGCCTTTAGTAGGGCGTGTTAGGGAAAATCCCCATAACGACTCTCTGTCCAATCGTGAGTAATGGAGGGGACATGGTTAGGGAAGCGACAAAAGACGACTGTGCAAAATTAGCGCTACTGTCTATTAGAGTCTGGCTAGATACAGACGCTCAAGAAGGTATAAAAACCGAATATGCAGACTATGTCCTGTCTACGTTCACGGCAGACTATTTCCTTGAAATACTGAATAATACCAAATACCGCGTTTTGATTAGTGAAGAGAATGAGGTTCTACATGGTTATGTAATGGTTAATCTCGAATCGAATTATCAAACGCCTGACAGTGGTTTTGAAGTTGAAAAGCTCTATGTAGATAATCTTTTTAAAGGCAAAGGTGGAGGCAGAAAGCTGTTAAAAAGCATGGAGGACCAGTTTGGTCGCCAATATTGGTTGTATACGTGGGTTAAATATGAATCCAATGGCTTTTATGAACATTTAGGTTTTAGTCGAATAGGCTATCTTACTTTTGAGTTTTTCGGAGCGTTGATCGAAAACAACGTCTATCAATCAGCCTCTGATTAGGTTTCAAATTAAGTACTGTTGTCGTTCCCTAAGCAGTAGGGCAAAGCACAAAAAGCAATAAATCACCTCTCACACAGTGTTTACGATTAAAGGAGAATTGAGCGTTATGTGGATAGAACAAAGCCGGATTGAAGGAGACAATGTTGTTCTTGAGCCGTTGAATCTAGGGCATGTACCTGAACTAATTGAGGCCGTGAAAGACGGAGAGCATTGGAAGCTATGGTTCGCTAATGTACCGAGTCCAGAAAAAATGGAGCAATACGTTGTTGATGCTATCACTCAAATGCAACTAGGTAATATAGCTTATGCCGTGCGAGTGAAAACCACCAATCAAATCGTAGGGACTACCCGTTACTATGGCGTTGATAGGCCAAACAGACGAGCGTTAATTGGTTATACCTGGTATGCAAATTCGGCTAGGGGAACATTGATAAATAAAGAGTGTAAATACCTTTTGCTAAGGCAATTGTTTGAGCACTATGAAGCTATTGCTGTCGAGTTTCGCACTCATATTGGGAATACCGTCTCTCGAAAAGCGATTGAAGGGCTTGGAGCAAACCTCGATGGTATCTTGCGTAATCATCAGATCTTAAAGGATGGCTCGATAAGAGACACGGTAGTCTATTCAATTATTGAGTCGGAGTGGCCAGAAGTTAAGCAAGGCTTTATGAAAAAACTCAGTCAACAGGAGCTTTGATACGAGGGAGTAAGTATGGAAAACTATTGGAATCCGATGGTTCCGGAACTATCCGTTAGCAACTTTGAGCGCTCGCTTGCCTTCTATGTTGATGTACTTGGTTTTTTTATTCGCATAAAGCGTGAAAATCCGGATTTTGTGTATCTCGAACAAGAGCATGTGCACATGATGTTAGAGCAAATCAGTGATGAAGGATGGATTACTGGTGAGCTTGAGGCTCCCTTGGGGCGAGGTGTGAACTTTCAGATTGAATTAAGTGACTTAGAACCTCTAGTAAAACGTCTCCAAACCCACAAAGTGCCTCTGTTTCGTGAGCTGAAAGAAACTTGGTATGACATTGGTGAAAAGTTGTCTGGGGAGCGTGAGCTTCTTCTTCAAGATCCGGATGGTTATTTGTTAAGGTTCACTCAACACCTCGGAGAAAAACCGAAGAGCTTGGAGTGAGTTCATTCATTGTTTTTAAGACTAGTCAGATCGATCATTAAACGCCGACAGCTCTGTCGGCGTTTTTAATTAATTCGCGAAAACTCTAACCACTATGTCAGTCGATGATAAAACCGAGAGGGGAAGAGGGTGGGTGTCACGAATATCTGGTTGGATCAAGGCAATTACCAAGTGGCGGTAAAGCTCACTTCGTCTAGTTGCTTGAATTTACCTGAATTGCACTTAACTTTGCCTGCAATATGGTTTCTAGATACATAGGTCAATGTAATCTTTCCGCTACTAGAATCGGCAACGATAGTGCCATTTTGTAGCGCCATTCTAGCTTTGCATCGTGTATTTATACCGTCTTGTAGGCTTAGATAGCCACTATTTGCAATTACTACCGTGTTTTTGTAGTTATCTCCATTTAATGAGATGTTCATTTTATAATATTTTCCTTGTTCTCTTCGTATTTGGTCGTAATCGCTAGAGTCTAAAAAGCCATTCCCAAGGCTAATTAACTGAGAGTACTTTAGCTCACCGTTTGCAGTCACGAAGACTAATTCTTGAACACCATCGCCATTCAGATCGGCCATTGAGAAGCTTTGTACGTTTTCATTTGGAAGAAGAGTCTTTGGATCACTGACAACCAGATACGATGCACTTGCATTCGCCATAATAGCCATAGACAACATTAGCACTGACTTTTTCATTAAATATCCCTTGTTTAATTTTTATTGTACATGATGCATGTATTTATGTATAGTTGCACATGGTTGCATATTGACGTTGTGATTTCAAATGGATAAGTATTTTTAGCCATAGATATCAGGTGCTTATTCCAAAGTGACCATCATTCTCGACAGAGAATCTTACGGCTTTCCGGCATACACAGACTTAAAATCAACTATCCCGTCTGAACAAGGATGTGTATGGATAAAATGATAAGTAATACACATATTCATACAATTTCTGCATTTAATTAGAGCTATTAGGGATACTTCTAGTTTTCGTCATGTATGATGCGTCTTTCTTGATAAGATATTGTTATTAAATGACTTAATTGTCGACTTGATGGTTGTTGGTATTAGTAGGCGAACTATTTAATTATAAACAGCGTCAATGTTCGGTATCGGAACCGTCATCAGTAAAAGGGCTAGGTATTTATTTTTTGAACATCAGAGACTTAAAGGCAGACATCAAAGCCGATAAGTTATCGGAGAAAGATCGTTTTCGGTATGTATTTATATATATCGCGTTAGGTACGCTCGCGATGTATGGGTAAGCGAATGGCTTTTCAAATATTTGGGAGGTTATCGAATCAATCAGTTTCAGCGCAATCGTACTTCTAGGGACCTATTTTGCTTATAGAGCCAATGGTGCAGAAAATGGGCGAGACTTCTTAGGTCGCTATTTTGGTATCAGCTTTGTTGTGGGTTTGAGGTTTCTCATTTTTATGTTGCCTCTCTATATTCTGTTATTTTTCTATTACTTTTCAGTGATATCGATGAGTTTAAACATCTTACTGTATGCGCGTATTGTTAAGCATATGGGCGATGTAAGAGATTAATAATAAATAGTGTAATCAGGCGGGTAAACGGCTTAAGTAGACTCAAAGTCTAAGAAAGTAGGATAAATAAAAATGCTATACCACTTACTGACCGAAAGTGATTACAACGAATACCAAAGCACAGAAACCTATGAACCCGCATCCTTGAAGGACGAAGGCTTTATCCACCTCGCTTATAAAGAGCAACTGCAAACAATTGTAGATTGTTTCTTTGTGGGAGTGACGCAAGCATATCTTCTAGAAATCGACAAAAGCGCGATTGCTAAAGACTTAAGAGATGAGCCGCCAGTAGGGGCTGAAGATGATGGGGCACTTTACCCACATTTATACAGTCCACTTTCTAAGCAAGCCGTGATTAGAACAATAAAGTTAGTCGCGGATTCATCAGATGCGCTAAAAGTAAACCTGTAACAATCTCAGTATTCGTATCGGCTCTGTGCCATTCAAAACACGCAGCACTTAATCGTGTGTTGTTTTGGCTCTACAGAGCCTTTCGTTTCCATCAAGTTAAGGAAAACAATGCAAGTCAAAGCAGTTAAAGATGTGTATGACGCATACTTCTATTTTAATAACGAGCGAACCCTTTCAACCGATTTAGCCAGTGAACTGATTTCCATTGAAGATGATGGCTTCACTGTTTTTATCGATAAAACACGTAAGTACGACAACCAGATCCTCATTGATGAGGTTTGCAACTCCGCGAGTTTAGAGGCAGACCTCAAGTTATTTGGAGATGGCATCTCACCTGAGATTTCTATTGCGCCTAATGCTTTAACGACAGAGCTGAAATCATGGTTATCGAAACATCAGTTTGTGCCTGCTTTCGAGTATGAGTTTCTTGAATTATCCGCAGAAGGCTATTTAGAAAAGCCGAGCCCAGAACCATTGAGCGATGCAGGTAAAGTCACGGTTGAGCGATGGACGCAAGATAATGCCGATGAGTTTTTGGCTTTACTCAAAACATCCGGTTTAGAGTGTTCAGACCAAATTTGGCAGCAGAAACGAGCGCTCTATTGCACGGATACTTTCCGTTGTTATGTTGCGAAAATAGAGGGTAAACCGTGCGCTTGGGCGACGAGTTTCATCAACAACGAACACGCAATACTTGCCAATGCGTATACACAAGAGAACTATCGTTCAAAGGGATGCCAAACGGCTCTATTAAGAACTCGAATCGAAGATGCTATCGCCTTAGGGGCAAAGGTACTGTTAACCGACGTAATGCCAAACAGCACCAGTAGCAAAAATTGTAAATCGATCGGATTTTGCTCTGTTGGCGTACGAAGTGTGTGGTGCAAAGACGAGATATAGGGCTATCTACTAAGAGCAAATTATGAATACAGCGGATGTAATGAAAGAGTATAACGAGTTCGAGCGAAAACGTTTTAACTCGTTCAATGGTATTAAGGTAACAGAGAACAGCCTGACTAAGTTCGTATCTAACGATCGTCATGGTAGCTATATCTCCTTTTTTGACTTCGATGAAAGTCTCACAGGCTCTGTTGTCAAAGAGCAACTGGCGTACTTTAAGCAGCGTAACCTATGTTTTGAATGGAAGACGTACAGTACCGACACACCAACGAACATCAGTGCAGTGCTGCTCGCCAATGGTTTTGAGCAGTATGAGCACGAATCATTCATGGTGCTGGACTTGTCTAAGGCCACCTGCGAGCCCTTTGATGAAGGCAAAATCACCGAGGTGACGGACAGCAAAGGCATTCGTGATGTAATCAAAGTTCAAGAGCAAGTTTGGGGTGGCGGTTTCGAATGGCATTACAATCACTTAGTCAGCCTTAAACAGCACGCGCCAGATTCGGTGTCTATCTATGTCGTTTATACCGACGACCAGCCTGTGACCTCGGCTTGGATCATATTTAATGGAAGTAGCCCCTTTGCAGGCGTTTGGGGCGGTAGCACCATCGAAGCATTTCGAGGTAATGGCTATTACAGTTTGCTACTGAACAAACGCATTGAGGAAGCCAAATCGAGAGGGGTTAAATACCTTACTATCGATGCTTCTGATATGAGTAAACCCATTGTATCCAAACGTGGTTTTGAAGTGATCGCGACAACAACAGGGTATACCTCACCAAGTAGCGAGTAATGTGTTTTAAAGGAGTAAAGAGTGAATAATCAAGTACGTGTATGTGTGGCTGCGGTCATTTTTCGGGAAGGACGCATTCTACTTGGCGAGCGCATAGGCTCTCATGGTGCGAATACGTGGGCGACGCCTGGTGGGCACCTTGTATGTTGTCGCGACCAGTTCTATTGGTGAGCCTCAAGTTATGGAGCCTCATCAGTGCAAGCAGTGGCAATGGTTCGACTTAGATGAACTGCCAGAACCTCTGTTCTTACCTTTGGTGAACTTGTTGAAGGAACCGGTAAACTTCAAGAGTTTTGACTAATCAGAACGCCTATACTTGGTACTGAAAGTACATTGGGTTATCTTGTTTAATCTGTTATAACGTAATGATTCAATTGAAAATTCAAAGGAAAGCATGGCAGTTTTAGATATTCTTACCGCACCAGATCCAAAGCTTAAAGTGAAAGCGGAAGAGG
>JAYYSE010000076.1:0-55673 GCA_036126475.1 Pseudomonadota bacterium
CAGGTAAACGCCGTCGGTACGATCGTTCATTACCGCTGCAACCGTTGGGTATGGGTCAACAATAACCATCATATCCAGCTTCTGCATCGCCTTCTTCATCTCTGGACCACGAGTCTGAGAGTTTACCGCGTGACCCCAGTAGAACATCGCGCGGATGTTTTCGCGTTGACGAATCTTGTCTTTGTCTTCAAGTACGCCATCAACCCAACGAGATACAGGAATACCTGCACTATTCATTGGTTTTTGACCACCGTATGCGTTGTCGTCGAAACGGCCTTTCACCCAGTCAAAGTCGATATCCCAAACTTTTGACCAGTGACGCCAAGAACCTTCAGACAAGCCGTAGTAGCCCGGAAGAGTGTCAGAAAGTACGCCAAGGTCAGTTGCGCCCTGTACGTTATCGTGACCACGGAAGATGTTTGCACCGCCGCCTGATTTACCTATGTTACCTAGCGCAAGTTCAAGTACACAGTAAGCACGTGTGTTGTTGTTACCAGTCGTGTGCTGAGTACCACCCATACACCAAACGATACAACCCGGACGGTTTTCAGAAAGTAGTTTCGCTGTGTGGTATACGTCTTTTTCACTAACACCAGTTACACGTTCAACTTCTGCTGGGGTCCATTTCGCCACTTCTTCACGGATCTCGTCCATGCCGAATACACGTTGTTTAATGAACTGTTTGTCTTCCCATTGGTTTGCAAAGACGTGCCATAACACACCCCAGATAAACGCAACGTCAGAACCTGGACGAAGAGAAACGTAGTGATCTGATTTCGCAGCAGTACGCGTACGACGAGGATCCGCAACAACGATCTTACAGTTGTTCTTCTCTTTCGCGATCAAGATGTGTTGCATCGCTACTGGGTGAGCTTCTGCAGGGTTTGAACCAATGAACAGCATCGATTTACAGTTGTGCATGTCATTGAACGAGTTTGTCATTGCACCGTAACCCCAAGTGTTTGCAACACCGGCTACTGTGGTTGAGTGACAAATACGCGCTTGGTGGTCAACGTTGTTCGTGCCCCAAAGCGACGCCATCTTACGGAATGCGTAAGCTTGCTCGTTACTGTGTTTCGCACTACCTAGGAAGTAAACTGAATCAGGGCCAGACTCTTTACGAAGTTCTAGCGCTTTGTTACCGATCTCTTCAATCGCTTGTTCCCAAGAAAGCTTTTTCCACTTACCGCCTTCTAATTTCATTGGGTACTTAAGACGACGCTCACCGTGGCCGTGCTCACGAAGTGCTGCACCTTTCGCACAGTGTCCACCAGCGTTAAATGGGTGATCGAATGCAGGCTCTTGACCTGTCCAAACACCGTTTTGAACTTCAGCGTAGATACCACAACCCACAGAACAGTGAGAACAAATAGTACGTTATACTTCTGTTTTCGCTTCTGGATCGACTGCTTTAGCCTGTGCTTTCTTCATCATGGCTGGTGCAAATAGACTTGCACCAACGACCGCACCACCAGCAGCTAATGAAGTATTTTTCATGAAGGCACGTCGAGACACACCGAGCTGATTGGTTTCTTTGCTCACACTATCGGAGCGTTTGACAAGTTTCATCCGTTATCTCCTAAAGTGTGTCGTAGTAATCGCGAATGTGTTGCGTTTCACGATAGCCAGTCTTCTTCACATCTTCTTTCGAAATTTCAATGGTTTCTGAAGCGGTTGCCACTTTAGTTGTACCAGCAACAACGGCACCAGCAACGGCTGCAGTCGTCAAGCCTTTGAGTAGATCCCTACGGCTTGTATTTATATCTTTATTATCTTTCATCATTGCTTCCTTACCTTACGGTAGAACTTTTTTTGGAGGCTTAATGCCCCTCTATCGATATAATCGCGTACTGCTCGATTACTCGTAATCAGTGACGTTTTTCACATCAATCTTTAATTTGTGCTTACTGCTTTTTGTATTCACGCTAAAACGCACTTGTTCTAACGTTAAGAATGCTTCACATAGCTGAGCGGCTGATTTGTAGAAGTTCGCGCTTTCTGCCCCTGCAAGCTGACGTATGAAAGAGTTAAACCAAGGGCCAAGGTGCTTATTGAATACCGCTTGTTGCAGTGCTTCTTCCTCAGCCGTTAGCATCGCCATCACTTCACATAGCGCCGCGATGTGATCTTCTGGCTCTTTCACTTGATCATCACGCTCAATGCCTAAAAGCTCTAAATCATGACGAATATCAGCCAATGGCTTCTCCATCATGGCGCCAGTGCGATGCCAAGAACCAAATGGAACGACCTCTCCGCGACCAATGCCGATGAAAAGATCTTGATATTCATCTTCTAGTGCTTCTCGATTTGATTCTGTTGCCGCTTTTTGAATAGCAACCCAAGCTTTCTGCATTGCGCTTTCAGATGCTTCAATGTCTAGCGTTTTTAGAAAGTCGATCACCTCTTCAGAAGGTGCGCAACGAAATAGTGCAGATAGAACCAAGTAGATCTCAGTTCTTAGTGTCTGTTCTTGTGCCTGATCCAAATTCGTTTCCAAGGCTAACTCCTAGTATTTCAATTGTTTCAATGGGTCTTGAGCCATTGAATCGAACATATCCACCACACGGCAGTCTTCACACATAGCAATACGATTAATCGCCGCTTCATCTGAAAAGTGAGAGTGACCGCGTAACTTGTTCTGTAGCATGTCGATCATAGACTGAGGTGCGAATGGTTTGTGGCAACGTACACATTCCGCTGCTTTCTCTTCATGAATCACAACCGCTTTCTGACGTTCTTCTTTCACCCAGTTCATTCGAGGCGTAAGAGTTAGAACATTTTCAGGACATGCCTTTTCACACAGGCCACATTGAATACAGTCTTGTTCTACAAATTTAAGAGATGGAGAAGCTCCGTCGGTATGAAGTGCACGTGTTGGACATACAGCCACACAACTCATACATAACGTACAATCTTTGCTATCACACGAAACGTTTCCGTAAGGAGCGTTTGACGGAAGCTCAACAATATTCTCAACAGGAATACGAGCTGAAGACATCGCATCAAGTGCTGTGAATAGACGTTGACGCTTATTGCCTTGAAGATCGCCAAGTGCAAGGTCAAACGAATCCACACACAGTGTTGGAGGACCTTCACGTAGAGATTCTAAGTACAAAATATCGATGGTTTCTTTCGGAATACCGATTTGGTCTAGTAGTTCTTGAGCAATCCCTACTTCGTTATTCAGAACACGAATGATCGTTTCTGGCATAAAGCGAGATGCCGCAAACAGAACTTGAGTCGCACCATTAACCAATGCTGCAAACCAAGTATCGATACCAATAGATGGCAACTCTTCGACAACAATAGGAATCACGTTGTCCGGTAGCGCTTTAAGTGCCATCACGTTGTAGGTTTCATGACGTAAGCTACAGACAAGTACAATTGGATCCAAACCGCCCGCTTGCTCGTAGTTAGCTAGCGTACGTTCAATGAATTTTTGAGTATCATCAGGGTTAGGCAATGCGTAAGAGATAGCTTCTGTCGGACAGCTCGTTGCACAAGTACCCACGCCTTGGCATAGGTAAGGATTGATCTCAATCTTGTGACCCGTCTTATCAGAGCCTTCACTTGAGAGTGCACCAGCAGGACAAGCATCAACACAACGCTCACAACCTTTCACACCACGAGAACTGTGTGCACATAGGTCTGTGTCCAAACGGAAGAACTTAGGCTTGTCAAACGTGCCCATTAACGTAGGAATTTCTTCTAGCGCTTCAGCCAGTTTTGGATAACCGCGCCCTACCGGGTAATAACCAGGAACAGGCACTTCTTCTGTCATGCAGCTATTCAGACATAAATCCAAAACCACATCAAAACAGTCATGATTGATTGCTACTTTCGCAAGGTTATTGGTTAGGCCTTTGTTTTCGATTAGAACTTCGAACGTACCAAGGAATCCAGAAACCTGAACAGTATTTGCGTAGTAAAGCTCTGACTCAGCATTGGTCGCTTTGGCACCGTCTGTTGAAAGTAGTGTCAGGCTTGTTAACTGAGGCAATTGAGCCGCAGCACTTTCAATGATCGCAGTTGGACCAATAATTAGTGTATTACCACCACTTTCATAACTGACTGTCGGTGGAATTAGGTTTGTTAACTCAACGGTATTCTCAAACGCATACAGCCTCGCTTTTGCGTTATTTGAAGTTGCTTGTTCTAATAATTGTTTAAGCATTGCTCAGTTCCATTTTTGGATATGGATAATCTGTTCAATCTTGATTGTAGGTAGCGTTAGAGCACTTGCTGAGTAATCAGTTAACAACTGATGGCCTCGTTAACTATTCATTCACTCGTCAAGTTTACGCGAGTTATCTACAAAAAAGTCGATAATGGACTAGTCTTAGCAAGTGCCGTGCCAATTTAATAATTCAATATTTTCAATGGATTAGGTTAAAACTAAATCGATATTTATAATAAAAAAACCGCTTGGGACATTTTGTCGCAAGCGGTTCATTGAGTGTTTAGTCAAAATGTACCTATTCTTTGTGTGGTATATTTTGTCTCACCTCTTTTGGGTCATTTTCGATAGCGTCGGTGTCGAAATTATCTGATACTGTGTTTTTATACAGTTCTTTTTCTTGTCCCGTAATTTCGTCACTTATAACAAGATCTGATTCCGCTTCTTCAGCGTTATTAATTGAAGCTTCTTCTTTATTTTCAGTAACTTGCTCTTGTTCGCTTGGGGTTTCTTCTTCTACCTTCTCTTTTACCCAATCACGTAAGCTTTCAGCGACACCTTCAGAAAGTGACTTAAGATTACTGTAATCGTCATCGTAATCGTCTAAGCCATCACGCACGTTAAACTCTTCTGAGAGAAAGAATTTACGTAATGCGGCTTTTTTTACGCTTTCTGATGCTTCTGATACCAATAATTGAGCCATAGATAGCTCTTCAGTAGTCTCTGATGCCGACTCTTTAGTGTCAGCAGACTCTTCTAAAGCGTCAGTTGGCTCGATAGAAGTTGGGTCATTTGGTGCGAGTTCTTCAGCTGAGCTGAGTGTTTGAGAAGCTGGCTCAGAAGAAGTAAACGAAGTTTCCTCAACAGGCTGTTCAGCTTCGAGCGCTTTGTCAGTCGATTCATCGAGCTTTCGTTGAGACCAACGGCTAAAAAAGTTAGTTGCCATTAGAACGACCTGCCCCTTTACGCTTCTTGCGTCTTGCTTCTAATAATTCACCATGACGACCGATAAAGGCTTCCATCCACGCTTGTACAGGTAAAGGCATGTTGTAAGACAATACTTGGTTATCTCCGTCCATGTACTGGCCTGCGACTGTTTGTGACGCCGTCAGTAATTGAATAATAGGTTTACCGGAGTCAACATTATCCATAACTAAGAATAGCTTAGGTTGCTGAGAGCTTAGATTGAAGCGGTAGTCGGTACGTTCGTCTTTGTGTAACTGGAGCAAACATACGTCTGGGGTTTCATTTTCAGGTGATAATTCAAAACCGATGAGTTCCCATTGAGTCGTTACCCAAATACCAGTTTTGATCTCTTTCTCTATTCTTTGGACACCTATTGGCCAAGCTGATTCTGTTTTTTCGTAGTGTTCTTGGAATTCTTTTATCTCAGACATACTGCACCCAATTGATTTTCTTTATTCTGATCATACGTAGGACATTTTGTACTTCGTATAATCATATACCCTCTACAAAGCAATAAACACGCCAATACAGCTTGAGTCTTACCGTATCTGTGTTGCGTCTGTCGCTAATTTACCTTTATAACGTTAGTCGATTGCGCTGGTTTGAGACAGTTAGTCTCCGTGAACTCTCATATTTTGCGCTATTTTAATCTAATGCTTCATGTTTTAACGAATCCCCGTTATTTTGGAATAAGATTTGCAAACGCTCTTCGCCATGCTGTCGTATAGTTATTCATTGAAGCGTGAACGATAACGACACATACAAACTAACGCATTGAGTAACGAGAGCTATGCTGCTCTTGTTAACGCCTATCTCATAAAATCGCTATCTCATTAAGTAGGACGTGACTGTGGTAAAACCAAACATAATAAAAACCAGTGAAAACCCACTTCAGACCATCGAAGTTGAAGTGTTTGACGAATATGGTGAGAAGCTAACAAAACAAATCGCTTGTGAGCGCCCTCTTACGGTAATGCTGAACTGGAAAGAGATCGTCACTTTGATGACATTGGGCTCTCGCCCGGAAGCGTTAGTCTTAGGTTATTTGAAAAACCAAAGCTTCCTTTCTGATCCAGAAGCCGTTGAATCTATCATTATTGATTGGGAAACCAGCTCTGCAGCGGTCATCACCAAAGAAGACACAAGCCAACTTGAGCAAGCATTGAAGAAGAAGACGGTGACGTCTGGCTGTGGTCAAGGCACCATGTACGGCAATGTGATGAAGCAGTTGGAAGATTACCAAGTGCCTCAAACCAAGATTAAGCAATCTGAGATCTATACTGCTCTGGAAGCCCTGACCCACTATAACGACACCTACAAGAAAGCGGGTGCGGTTCACGGTTGTGCGGTGTGCAAAGATGACCAAGTGTTGTCGTTTGTGGAAGATGTAGGTCGTCACAATGCCGTTGATACCCTTGCGGGTGAGATGTGGCTCAACAAAGAAGATGGCGCAGACAAGATCTTCTACACCACAGGTCGCCTTACCTCTGAAATGGTCATCAAAGTGGCGCAGATGGGTATTCCTGTTCTCCTATCACGTTCTGGCGTGACCCAAATGGGTTTAGATTTAGCGCAGAAGTTCGGCATCACTACTATTGCTCGAGATAAAGGCTTACGTTTCCAAGTCTTTACAGGTGCAGACAAGATAGATTTCGACGTCAAAGGAGCGCAGTAAGCGTAAAGTTAACTCCTGCTTAGTGAAATCTTATAGGTGCCGTATCAACTGCACCTTTTTTATATCATTAAGTTTCCATTCCAATTCGTCCCCGATACAGGTTCCACGCTTCAGACCATCTAAACCTACATGTATCATGTATTAAATTAGCTTTTCCTAAAGCAAATATTGATTTTAAAGATCAATAATTTATTGGATTTATATTCATGAATTTAATGAGCTTACTTCCAAGTTGGAGAGATGTTTGACCTTAACAATCAGATAGCGACTGCGTCTGAAGAACAATCCATGGTATCTGCGGAGATCGACCGAAACATCAGTGACATTGTTCATCTAGCAAGTAACACACATAGCGTGGTATCAGGTTCTGTACGTTGTAGTGAACAGGTATCGAGCGTGAGTGTGAAATTAGAGAAGATTGTGGCTCAGTTTAAATGTTGTGGACTATCACCACCTCTGAATAAACTGTAGGTAATAAAAAACGCCCTTATCGTTTTCTGCTGATAAGGGCGTTTCAATTCTATAAGGACATTTTTCGTTATATTTAAACTATCGGTTTTTACAAACAGCGGTTGTCCGAAACACTAGTCTAAATTAGCCACGTGCTTTTAGGAATTCAGCGTAAGTACCACGGAAATCGTTGATCTTGCCATCTTTGATTTCAAGGATACGTGTAGCTAGAGAGTCTACGAATACACGGTCGTGAGATACGAAGAACAATGTGCCTTTGTAGTTCTCAAGAGCCAAGTTAAGCGCTTCGATAGATTCCATATCCATGTGGTTAGTCGGTTCATCCATAAGTAGGATATTTGGCTTGTGCATCATGATCTTACCAAGAAGCATACGACCTTGCTCACCACCAGAAATTACCTTAACTGATTTCTTGATGTCGTCTTGACCAAATAGCATACGACCTAGAAAGCCACGAACAACCTGCTCGTCTTCACCTTCTTGGCGCCATTGGCTCATCCAATCGAACAGGTTCATGTCTTCTTCGAAATCATGAGCATGGTCTTGAGCGTAGTAGCCGATGTTTGCGTTTTCAGACCACTTGTACTCACCAGTACGAGCTTCAAGTTCGCCAGCTAGTGTGTTCAGTAGTGTTGTTTTACCCACACCGTTCTCACCAATGATTGCAACGCGCTCACCTACTTCGAAGATGGCATCGAACTTGTTAAATAGGTCTTCTTCAAAGCCTTGAGATAGGTTTTCAACCACAAGTGCGTTACGGAATAGCTCTTTAGACTGTTCAAAACGGATGAATGGGTTTTGACGGCTAGAAGCTTTTACTTCTTCAAGCTGAATCTTATCGATTTGCTTAGCTCGAGACGTTGCTTGCTTCGCTTTAGATGCGTTAGCAGAGAAACGAGAAACGAACGTTTGAAGTTCAGCAATTTGTGCTTTCTTCTTAGCATTGTCAGACAGTAGACGTTCACGCGCTTGAGTTGCTGCCGTCATGTACTCATCGTAGTTACCTGGGAAAAGGCGAAGTTCACCGTAGTCTAGGTCAGCCATGTGTGTACATACAGAGTTTAGGAAGTGACGGTCGTGCGAAATGATGATCATTGTGCAGTTGCGTTGGTTTAGTGTCTCTTCCAACCAGCGGATTGTATCCATGTCCAGGTTGTTCGTTGGCTCGTCTAGAAGCATGATGTGCGGGTCTGCGAATAGAACTTGCGCCAGAAGCACACGAAGTTTCCAACCAGGTGCTACTTCGCTCATTAGACCGAAGTGTTGTGATTCTTCAATACCAACAGCGAGAAGAAGCTCACCCGCTTTCGCTTCAGCCATGTAACCGTCCATTTCAGCAAACTGAACTTCAAGGTCAGCTACTTTCATGCCGTCTTCTTCGCTCATTTCTGGCAAAGAGTAAATGCGGTCACGCTCTTGCTTGATTGCCCATAGCTCTTTGTGACCCATGATAACCGTGTCGATTACCGTGAATTCTTCGTAAGCAAATTGGTCTTGGTTTAGCTTAGCTACGCGCTCGTTTGGATCGTAGCTTACGTTGCCAGAAGTCGGCTCTAGTTCACCAGATAGGATCTTCATGAACGTCGATTTACCACAGCCATTCGCGCCGATTAAACCGTAACGGTTACCTTCGCCGAACTTAACTGAAATATTTTCGAAAAGTGGCTTAGCGCCGAATTGTTGGGTGATATTTGCTGTGGAGATCAATGCCTTTACCTTTTTAATGTGAAAAACGCCGCAACGTTACTTGTTCAGGGCTTTAACTGCAAGTATTGATTGCAATTACTCGCTAAAAACTGAACGAAAATCCAGCTAAATCATAGTTTGAGGTAACTCACATTTTTTGGTTTCTATTTATGGAGTGATAAATAAACCAATCGTGCAACATACAAAGTACTGACCTAACGAGTAAAAACCGTCTGATATATTACGCTTCGTGTCATGAAAGAGTTTAAGAAACACAATATCAACCCACCTAAAATCTCAGTGGCTGCCCACTCTTAGGTTCAGGTTGATAGCGAGATTACTCGTAACAAAAATACCTCCGCATTTGAATAAGGTTCGGAGGTGTTTTTATGGTTGTCGCCGATGTAACGTCTATTAGTTCTGTAACGCTATAAGTTTCATTGTGAATTGGACTAAACCTTAAAGTACTTCAACTGTTCCGTGAGATGTTCAGTAGTGTTTGCCATTTTCTGACTGTCTTCAGCCAGCGATTTTGAAGCCTGTAGTACTTCGTTAGCGGCTAAATGAATCCCAGTGACACTTTCACTCATCTCTGTTGCTACTGTGCTCTGCTGCTCAGACGCTGCCGCAATTTGCGAAACCATATCATTGGCGTTGTGTAGCTCATTAACAATGACATCGAGCTGCTGGCGTGTCTCATTAGACGCTACCACACTGTGGTCCACTTTCTCATTGCTGCTTTGCATAGCATTAAACGTGCGTTCAGCTTGCTGTGTTAGTTTTTCAATGGTCGATTGCACTTCGTTGGTAGAGTTCTGCGTGCGACTTGCTAGATTACGAACTTCATCAGCAACGACAGCAAAGCCACGCCCTTGTTCCCCTGCTCGTGCTGCTTCAATTGCAGCGTTGAGTGCCAGTAAATTGGTTTGCTCTGATACATCGCGGATTACACAAACCACTTGGTTTATCTCTGTAACTCCAGATTGAAGATCTCTGACCAAGTTATTTGCAATCGAAATATTCTCAGATACTTGAGATATCGTCGTTGCCGTTACCTGCATGTTTTCATCATTTTGGTTAGCGTGATCGACCACTTTGTTGGTACTCGCAGCGGTGTTTTCTGCATTCATCGCGACATCTGAAATGGTCGCGCTCATCTCTGTCATTGCCGTCGATAACAGTTCAAGTTGTGCATGTTGCGAATTGACACTGGTTGCTGCTTCTTCACTGGCTTGTGCGATATGACTTGCCATATTGCTTGACAGGTCTGCAGATTCGTTAGCGGTACGAAGCGTCGTTTGCAGTTTGTCGAGCATGGTATCGATCTGTTGGCTCATATCGCCCAACTCATCTTTGCGTGTCATGTTCATGCGAACACGAAGGTCACCATCAGCAATCTTATGTGTGTTGTCGATAAGCTTGTTAAGTGGCAACAATATGTTGTTAGAAATCGCATAACCCATCGCAAACAGTAAGCCTGATAAAACAACCGCGACCATGCCTTCATTCATTGCTAACCCATAGAAAGCCTCTTGAATATCAGCGACCAGTATTCCTGAGCCAATAATCCAATTCCATTCAGGGAAAAGCTCTACATAAGAGATTTTATCTTTGAGTTCACCTTGTGGGCTCATCCACTGATAATCGAGAAAGCCTTTCTCTTGAGGAGAACGCGAGATCGTCACCATTTCACGCCAATGGTGCTTTCCTGCGCCGTCTTTCAAATTACCTGCGTTAGTGCCGTTTAGCTCTGGTTTTAATGGATGGCTGATAATGTTCAGTTGCTGGTTGAGGATCCAGAAGTAGTTGGTGTTGTCGTAACGAAGCATTTCAATCGCTTGCAGCGCACGCTCCTTTGCTATTTCTTCACCTAGCACACTGCGTTGGCTGTAGTAATAGTTGGCTAAGCTAATGGCCGTTTCAACTTGAGCGCTGAGCTTATCTTGACGCTCTTCCACAGAGCTTGCTCGCTGTTGCATCAGATTAAATGTTGATGCCATTACCAGTAATACAACCGATAGAACGACAATTGAGGCGAGTTTCGATTTGATAGATAGATTACTTAATTTCATAGCTGACTGACTTTAATATATGTTTTGATTATGGATTTTGGACCAAGTTATCAAAATTTCGTACAGCTAAGATGATATGCATCAAGATTGACAAATATACAGCTTGTTACATAACCAAAAAGAGGTATAGGTCAAACCGGTAGAGGTTTTGTGGGGGATGATTTTGTAGTGCGAGATTTTCGTGCTTGGGCTGAAAATTCAATCAACAGCCCAAGCACTTAAAGTCGCGATCGTGTAAAAGCTAGTGTAATTAACTCAGAGATTTGAAACCAATAATTGAGGTGTCGCTTTTTGTTGAAGGTAGATACTAAAGCGGCTTCCTTTACCCACTTCTGATTCTACGCGTATCTCACCACCAATTTGGCTCAAGATACTCTGAGATACGGATAAGCCTAAGCCAGTACCGTCGCGTTTCGTTGTATAGAATGGTGAGAAGATTCGTTTTAACTGCTCTTCTTTGATGCCACTGCCTTCGTCTTCAACGTGCACTATAGCACCATGAGATACGCCATCCTCAACCCAGTCTTCACTCGAAATGGTTAATGTTCCCTGCCCGTCCATCGCATGAATCGCATTCATTTGTAGGTTAACCAGAATCTGCAGCAGTTGGTTTCGGTTTACTTCAACCGATGTTTTAGCGTTTAGGTTCGAAACGTAAACCATGTCGCGCTTTTTCGCTCCGGTTTTCACGAGCGTTATACTTTCATCAACGATAGGGTTGATGTGTTGCCACGTGATCTCATCCTGCACACCACCGTGTCGGCTATATTGCAGTAAGCTTCGGGTAATATTTCGGATCCGGTTGATTTGCTCCATGATGGCATGGACCTCTTCTTCGACACGGCTGACTTCATCACCGAGCTCAAATTTCATCAACTCTACGTTGCCAAGAATCACTGCTGTGGGGTTGTTGATCTCATGAGCAATACCAGCGGTAAGTTCGCCCAGCGCTGCCAGTTTCTCATTGACCACCAGCTTATCTCTCGCTTGATTGAGTAGCTTAATGTGTAACTCAAGTTCTTCGGTTTTCTCCTTCAAACTGGCGGTACGCGAATGAACTTTACACTCAAGTTCTAACGCCGCTTGTTGAATCTCTTGATTACGCTCATGAAGCAAATCCAGCATCTTATCGAACTGTTTAGCGAGTAAGGTAAGCTCGTGTTGATCATCCAAGCCCAAAGTGCCGATGCGTTTATCTTTGCCCAATTGCACGAGTTTCACCACTTTATGAATTCGTTCAATTGGGTCGAAAAGATCCCGAGCACCACGGTGAACGATCAAACCAGAAGTAATCAACAGCAAAACAATGATGATACTGATTTCGCCAAGGTTAGTCAGGTAGGTTTCAATGAGTGGCCAGATTAGATAACCGGTGTAAAGCATGCCAATAACCTTGCCAGACTGGTCATGAATTGGCTGATAAGCGGTGATGTACCATGCATCATAAACATAGGCACGGTCCAACCACTCTTTGTCCTCGTTGAGGACTTTTGAGTGAACCTCATGAGAAACGCGTGTGCCAATCGCTCGACCTTCGCTGTTTTCACTATTTAGTGGCACGTTTGTACTCACCCGAAGGTCATCAAGAAATACGGTGACAGTACCGACATGGCGATTAAATCCATCTCTTTGCGGATAGATCAGGTTACTGATTTGATCAACCAACTGTGTGCTGTTGTTCAGTAAGATCCCGCCATCAAGAAAACCGATCATATGGCCTTGCTCATCTCTAATCGACACTACAGTGCGGCTCACCAAACCACGAGTCTCCACGTCATTACCATTGAGCATCGGGACTTCCGCTTTTTTGGCAAGATCACGATCTAAATAATTCAGTTCTTTACTGTCTAACACACTAAAGAATGACGATTTATTGGTTAAATCTAAGTACTCGAGTTTCTTCGCCATGCTTCCAACACTGCGCCAGCGCAAAAAGTCGAGTCCATAGCGCGACTTATTCTCTGAAACCCAATGAATAAGTTCATTTTGAGAAACGCCACTCGCTAGCTTCATTTGAAAACTGTACGACTCGGCAAACGCACGCACGTTGTAGGCTTGCTGATTTTGAATCAGATGAATACTGTTATCTGCCACGTCCAAACGCTCATCGACATCAATTAAAGCGCCCTGCCAGGTATAGTGAACTGACCAATAAAGAGTGATAGCGACAAGAGCACAAAGCGTCAGAAAAATCGGCGCTGATGTGAGAAACAGTAAGCGGTAGCGCACCATAGTTTTGAAACGGAACGCCCACTTTGCCCACCAATGACGTCTAATCGGCATATTCAGAGCCTTCTGTGTTCCAATCTTTGAATTTACGTTCTAACGTTTTACGTGCAACACCAAGGTCTCTTGCTGCGGCAGACTTATTGCCATCGTGGAAATTCACGAGCTGTTCGATATGTGCTTTTTCGACTTCTTTTAGTGTCCAAGTGTTCGGATAACCTTCAGCAGCGTCCGTTGTATTTAAGTTTGGCACTTCAGCTCCGTGTGACACCGTCACTGAAATACTTGCAGGCGTAGGGTCGCCATTTATCTCTCGCCAGTAGTGAGCTGGTGGCTTATCTAATAGAATGCAGCGCTCAACCATGTTCTTTAGCTCACGAATGTTACCTGGCCATTTGTATTCATTCATAGCCAAGATGTCTTCATGCGCCCAATGAGGTAACGGCATACCCAGCTCACTTGACAATAGACGAGTGAAATAAGGAACAAGTTCGACGAGATCGGATGGTCGTTCACGTAAAGGAGTCACATCAATCTTGAGCACATTAAGTCGGTAAAATAGATCGCGACGGAAATGCCCTTTCTCGACCTCTTCTTGAAGATTTCGGTTAGTTGCCGCGACAACACGAACGTCTACAGAAATCTCTTTCTCACTGCCAACTGGGCGAATGGTTCGCTGCTCGAGCACTCGCAATAATGCAGATTGCATTGGCAGAGGCATTTCGCCAATTTCATCAAGGAATAAAGTACCCCCGTTAGCAACTCTGAATAAACCTTCACGGTTTTTCTTTGCACCAGTAAAGGCGCCAGAGGTGTGTCCAAATAATTCACTTTCGAGAAGTTCTGGGGCAATAGCACCACAGTTGATTGGTACGAATGGTCCACTACGCTTACTTGCTTCATGAATACCACGGGCAACCAACTCTTTACCGGTACCAGACTCACCTTCTACCAGCACGGACGCTCGTGATGGTGCAAATTGACTAATAAGTAGCTTGAGTTGTTTGGTCTTATCTGAGTTACCAATAATCTCGGTTTTTATGTGGCGGCTGACATCGCGCTTCAACGCGTACTGCATTCTTTGGTCAAGGCGCTTATCCATACAACGAAGTACAGCTTGTATCATCTGTTCTAGGTTAAATGGTTTTAAAATGAAATCTGAAGCACCGAGCTTGAGTGCAGATATGGTCATCTCTAGATCGGCATAGCCCGTCATAAAGATAACATCGGCTTTTCGGTCGCTATCATTGAAGGCTTCTTCCCACTCAATGCCAGAGCGGCCCGGAAGATTGATATCGAGAACGATTAGATCGAAGTGTTCATTGCAACGTAGTGTTTCTGCTTCTTCTACAGAGCCCGCACTCGACACCTTGCCAAAGTACTTACCTAGTGTTTTCTTTAAAATTGCCTGCATACCAATTTCATCATCAACCACCAGGACAGAAAACGCCTGATATTGGGTCAAAGTGTTTGGATTGTGGTTAGAGGCGTTTGAACTAGGTAAAGACATAATGATCAGCCGTTAGGGAAAGTTGGGACAGAGTGTACCAATTAACCTTTTGTTCGACAGGGACAATGTGCGACATTTTGTCCTAGCTCATGTTTTGGCTTACTTTATCTCGTAAAATGACGAAGTTTTGTCCGAAACAACAGCAATTCAGTGAGACTTGATGCATTATTTATTGGCATTAAGATTGCTTATAGGGAGAGGGTTTCTAATTACTATAATTGGCATTTTATGTACATGTCCTTCTTTCAGCCCTTTAAAACAGAAGACATGTCATTCATTTCTAACAAAATGGACATAATAATAATGAAAGCAATTCCCCTAACTATTGCAGCTCTATCTATCGTCAGTTACTCGGCTAGCAGCACAGAAGACACCACACATATCAAGCTTGCGACAACGACAAGCACTTATCACTCTGGCCTTTTGGACTACCTGTTGCCTGAATTCGAAAAAGATTCGGGTATCAAAGTCGATGTTTTAGCGGCGGGTACTGGCAAATCACTTCGCATGGGTGAAAACGGCGATGTGGATTTGGTGATGACACACGCACCAAAAGCCGAAGCTAACTTTGTTGAGAAAGGCTACGGTGTACTGCCTCGTAAACTAATGTACAACGATTTCGTGATCGTCGGCCCTGCAAGTGATCCAGCGAAAGTTGAATCTCAAAAAGCAGTGGCTGATGTATTTAAAGCGATTGCGACTAACAATGTCACGTTCGTGTCTCGTGGTGATGATTCAGGTACACATAAGAAAGAGATGGGTATTTGGGCTCAAACTCAGATGGAGCCGAACTTTGGCGGTTACCGCAGTGTTGGCCAAGGCATGGGCCCTACTCTAAACATGGCGTCAGAGATGCAAGGCTACACAATGACTGACCGCGGCACGTGGTTGGCTTACCAAAACAAATTGGATCTTAAAATCCTTTTCCAAGGTGACGAAAACCTATTCAATCCTTACCAAGTGATTCTAGTGAACCCTGAGCGCTACCCAAGCATTCATTATCAAGCAGCAAAAACGTTCAGCGATTGGTTAGTTAATCCTAAAGGTCAAAAATTGATTAATGAATTTAAGCTGCACGGCAAGCAACTGTTTGTTGCAAATGCTGAGTAGCTTGTCGCTTACGCGGACTAATAGATTTTGCTAAATAGGGTAATAGGGTTAAAGATTCACTCTTTGCCAAATAGCACTACGCTTAACGAGTCAGCAAACCAAACAAGTAAATAAATAATAGCTGGCCAATAAGGCTCATTAATATTGCGTCAGCTATGATTAACATCAGTCATTACCGATAAAAACCTATTATCGATTCACACGAGATATTTCATGACTTTATGGCAGACAACGCTAGAGGCATTGAATTTACTGGTGAATTTTGACCACGATCTGTGGCAAATCGTCGCGGTGTCCTTCAGTGTATCTTTGTCCGCCATCTCTTTAGTAATTGTTCCCTCTATCATCATGGCTTTCATATTGGCCTACAAGGAATTTCCTGGGAAATGGGTGTTACTTTCTGTAATCAACACATTGCAAGCAATACCAACCGTGGTTATTGGCTTATTGATGTACATGATGCTCTCTCGTTCTGGTCCATTGGGCGATTGGCAACTGCTATTCACTCAAAAAGCTATGATTCTAGGTCAGATGCTGATCTGCTTCCCTATTCTAGTTGCCATGATGCACGGTGCGCTGCAAGCCAGTGATCGCCGAGCTGTAGAAACGGCACGCACTCTGGGAGTTTCAACCATTCGTGTTGCGTGTACTTTGATTTGGGAAACTCGTTTTCCTCTGTTGGCGGCAGTCATTGCTGCATTTTCTCGCATTGTGACTGAAGTCGGTTGTTCAATGATGGTTGGCGGCAACATTATGGGAATGACTAGAAACATCCCTACTGCTATTGCAATGGAAAGTCACAAAGGTGCTTTCGCTCAAGGTGTAGCGTTAGGCATGGTTTTATTGGCACTGGCATTAGCCCTTAACTTTTTCCTTTCGAGTGTGAGAGGAAAAGGCTATTTAAGAACTTAGGAACGCTGTCATGAGTATAAAAATAACAACGCAGCAAATTTCAATGCGCTACAAAGAGCGTGTTTTGTTCCACATCCCTGATCTATCGATCGGTCCTAACGATGCGATTTATCTCAAGGGCGATAACGGTGTAGGAAAAACCACTCTACTAAAAATTCTGTCTGGATTGATTAAGCCAAGCTCTGGTCGTATTCAGTCACCGATACAAAGCTGGCAACATAACCTGTTTCCTAGACTAAAATTTAAAGACATCATCTATCTTCATCAGACGCCTTACCTATTTGATGGTTCTGTGTACCAAAATGTCGCTTATGGGATTCGCTTTAACAAAGAGAGCCAAAAAGATAAGCGATCTCAAATTATTAACGCGTTGAGGATGGTAGGTTTAGAAACCCTAGCAGATGAACACATTTCTGTGTTGTCTGGTGGTGAACGTCAACGCGTAGCAATGGCACGAGCTTGGATTCTTAAGCCATCAATTTTGCTGATGGACGAGCCAAGTGCTTCTTTAGACAAAGAATCTATTGAAAGATTGGTGATTATGGCCGAAGATCTTCTTCAGAGAGGCGCGAGTTTAGTCATTACCAGTCACCAAACCAACGCGTTAACCGATTTATGCAAGAAGCAATGGTGGATCAAAGACAACACCCTGACTGAGTCACCGCTTCTGCAAGTAATTATAAAGAACAAAGCACAAGAGAATATTTATGCTGCTTCCAACGCAAACTAGTTGGGTTATTTTGGCTGGCGGAAAAGCCAGCCGTATGGGCGGAAAAGATAAAGGACTCGTTGAGCTCAACGGTTCTCCGCTTATTCAATACGTTATAAACAAGCTGTCACAACAAGATGTTAGCATCACCATCAATGCCAACCGTAACCTCGACAGTTACCAAGCATTCGCTCCAGTTGTTTCCGATTCCTTCCCTGATTATCCAGGTCCACTGGGTGGTATTCATGCTGGCCTTAAAAACGCGGCCACAGATTGGGTCGGGTTTGTCCCGTGTGACAGCCCACAAATCAGTGATGATCTCGTTCAACGCTTTTGTGCGGCTGTGAAAGAAGAGAGTGACATTCTTGTGGCTCACGATGGCGAGTTTAAACAACCCGTGTTTACCCTATTCCACAAGCGTGTTCTTCCAAAGCTAGAAGCCTTTTTAGAACGTGGCGATCGCAAGATAATCTTGCTCTACAAAGAGTGCGTCACTGAGTTCGTCGACTTCAGCGATGCACCAAACTGCTTTGTAAACCTCAATACGCCAGAAGAACTCACCCAATTCGGAACGCTTCAATAATGAAAGATTCAAAACAACGCCCTAACCTGCCGTTATTAGGTTTCGCGGCCTACAGCGGCACAGGTAAAACTACTGTACTTGAAGCCCTGTTACCTTTGTTAACCGACGCAGGTTTGAAAGTTGGCGTTCTTAAACATGCTCACCACGATTTTGATGTCGATAAGCCTGGTAAAGACAGCTATCGCTTACGTAAAGCTGGCGCGAATCAAATGTTGATCAGCTCTCGCAACCGCAATGTCATGATGACAGAAACACCGGAAGCAGAAGCGGATTTTGATTACCTATTAACGCGCTTCGATACGAGCACGCTTGATCTGATTTTGGTTGAAGGCTGCAAGAACATCGCTTTCCCTAAAATTGAGCTTCACCGTGATGAAGTGGGTAAACCTTGGCTCTATCCAAACGATAACAACATCATTGCTATCGCTGCAGACAGCAAAGTCGAATCTGACCTACCACAAATGGCGATCAGTGACTTAGAAGCAATTCGTGATTTCATCATTGAATACACTCAGTCATTTGCCCTTGTATCAAAAACAAGTAAAACATCGGCGTGTTCATCATCAAAGGATAATACACCGATTATATGTTGCGATTCTTTCTCCCCTGTAGGTCTTACAGTGACTCAAGGTCAGCAAATGATTGTTGATAGTATCGATGCACTAGAGCTGACGGAATCCGTTGCCCTAGAACAAGGATATGGTCGCGTATTGGCGGAAGATGTTATTTCACCAATCAATGTACCTCAGAACACTAACTCTGCAATGGACGGTTATGCCATTCGTAGTGAAGATTTAGATCTAGATAGCTACTACGTTGTTGCTGAAGTTATGGCAGGACACGGCTACGACAAGACAGTTCAACAAGGAGAAGCGGTTAAGATCATGACAGGTGCACCAATGCCGGAAGGTGTTGATGTGGTTGTTATGCGTGAGCAAGCTGTTCAAGAAGGTAACACAGTTAGTTTCCCAAACGCAAAAATCTCAGTAGGACAAAATGTCCGTATGGCGGGTGAAGATCTTGAAATCGGCCAACCTGTCTTTACTCGTGGCACGCGAATCGAAGCGCCAGAAATGGGCATGATGGCATCACTGGGATTCGGCACCTGCCCTGTTCTACGTAAAGTGAAAGTTGGCGTATTCTCTACAGGTGATGAAGTTCAAGCACCAGGTAGCGAGCAAAAACCAAATTCTATCTACGATTCAAACCGTTTTACTATTATTGGTATGCTTCAAAAACTGGGCTGTGACATCGTTGATTACGGCATCATTGAAGATGACGAACAGAAGATGATGGATGTCCTTCATGCTGCGTCGTTAGAGACTGACATGGTACTAACGTCTGGCGGTGTGTCTGTTGGTGACGCTGACTATATCAAACTCGCGCTAGATAAATTGGGTGAGATTAACTTCTGGCGCATCAACATGCGTCCGGGTCGTCCTCTTGCTTACGGTAAAATTGAAGATAAACCATTCTTTGGTTTGCCAGGCAATCCAGTCGCAGTAATGGTGTCGTTCATCAACTTTGTTGAGCCAGCGATTCGCAAGCTGCAAGGTCAAACAAACTGGACGCCAGTAAAAGCGAATGCGGTAGCTACTGAGCAATTACGTTCTCGCCAAGGCCGTACTGAATTTAGTCGTGGTGTGTTCACTATGAACGAATCTGGTGTACTTGAAGTTAAGACGACTGGTAAACAAGGCTCAGGCATTTTGCGCTCAATGAGTGAAGCAAATTGCTTAATTGAAATTTCACCATCGGTTGATACTGTCAAAGTTGGTGAAACAGTGACGATCATTCCACTGCAAGGCCTTGTTTAATTAGTAAAACTGCCTAAGGTGTGTTGATTGCACTAGAGCTCGAACGTTCGAAGCCCCTTCTGCGATGGTTTAGTCGCAAGGGGCTTTTATATTTCTGAGCTAACCTTAATAAGTAACCCATTAACTAAGTTAATCTTAAGATTTCTTACCATTACCTTGAGCGACGTACGGTTTTTATGTAGAGTGCGCCCAAAGTAAAAATTCTATTGGAGCGCATCATGGCTCGTACCATTCTGTACACGTACAAAGACGAAGAAAAAGAGTTACTGTTTTCAAAACAAGAACACCGCACTATCCAAGAAGCGGTTGCGGATGCTGAAGGCATCGACATCACTGAATACCTAAAAACGGAGCAGCAGCTTGAGTTGATTTCAGATACTAAAGCAGTTCGTAACTACCAAGACAATTACTTCCGTAAGCTAGGTTTTTCAAAGCTTACACTGAAGCAAAAAGAAAACCTTGGTGTTGGTAAAAAGAAGAAGTAATTTCCTAGTGAGCTTCGTTCTTAATAACGAGTTACTGGCTTTAATCACCAAACAATAAAAAATGCCGCAACCTCTTTTGAGATTGCGGCATTTTTATTTATTCTGCGTAATGTGTTTAGCTGAAAACCATCACTATTTGATGTTTAGGAATGCAGCACCACGAACGCCGCCTGAATCACCGTGTTTTGCTTTGATGATCTTCGGACACTTAGCAACAGACAGTAAGTATTTAGGCACGCGCTTTGGCATTTCTTCGTAAATAAGCTCGAAGTTTGAAAGACCACCACCCAGTGCAACTACGTGTGGATCTAGGCCAGTAAACAGGTTCGCAAAGCAGATTGCTAAAAGCTCCATGAAGCGGTCAACGTGTTCAGCCGCTTTAGTCTCACCTTCGTTGTATGCTTGGATAATCTCAATCGCTTTCTTCTTCTCGCCAAAGTAGTGCTCGTAAATCAATTCGAAACCACGGCCCGATAGGTAGCTGTCTAGACAACCTTTTTTACCACAACCACAACCTAATAGCGGTGCGTTGTCGCCAAGGTGGAACCATGCATCCAAAGGTAGACGCATATGGCCTAGCTCACCGGCAACGTGGTTACGACCAGAGAATACCTTACCTTCGTAAACTAAACCGCCGCCAAAACCTGTACCTAGAATTAGACCAGCAACCGATGGCTCGTCTTTTAGCTCGTCATCCCATGCTTCAGAAAGCGCGAAACAGTTCGCATCGTTTTCGATCTTTACGCGACGACCAATTAGCGCTTCTAAGTCTTTACGTAGTGGCTTACCTGTTGATGCAGGAACATTAACAACCAGCATAGTGCCGTCGTCTGCGTTTTCCATACCAGGAAGGCCAAGGCCGATTTTGCCTTCGCAAGAGAATTCGCTATCGTATTTCTTTACTAAACCAGCGATCGTATCAAGCAGTAATTGATAGTCATCTGTTGGTGTTGGAACGCGCTCTGTCGCTACTCGCTCAAGTTTCTCATTGAATGCACCAAATTCAATTTTAGTGCCGCCAACATCGAAGCCGTAATACATGAAATCTCTCCAATTTTTCCCTAAATTCGGGCAAATAAACTCTTTAAATAAAACAACTGGGGAACATTATCCATAACACTCCCCCTACAAACCGTGATAGATAACAAACTTATCTCGTGTTTGACTCTGTTTGAACAACAAGTCAGCACAAAGCGGTTAAAGGTTAGAGTGACGTCTCATTTTTACTGTGCTCTATGAAAGCATTCAGGCTTGGTTTGGTCGGATCCGACTTGTAACGAGTCTTACTTAGCATGTAGCTTTCGCGAAATGCTTCAAACCATAGCTGTAATGTTTTTGCGCCCTGCTTTTCACCAGCCTGTTTTAATACCAAGCTTGCTACTTCTGCAGTTGAGAGGTGTTGCTCATTGTCTGACCTTCGCATCATGTATTGAGAAACCGATTCAGGTTCAATCGACAACACAGGTATATCTTGCAGGTACTCAGAACGTCTAAAGATACGTCTTGCTTCACGCCAGCTACCATCGATGAAAATCAGAAGTAGCTTTTTGTTTGGATCACGCATTTGCGGCAGGTCTTGAACCACTCGTGATTTGTCATCGGTATAGTCTTCAGGGAACACAATCACAGGTTGGTACTTTTCGTCCTTAAGAACATCAAGCATCTCTGTGTTTGGCTCAGTTCGATGCCAAAGATACACATGGCTGTCTTTAACCGTGTCTACAATCAAACGGCCCGTGTTACTTGGCTTTAAGATTTCGTTATCAGACAAGATCAACATGGTCGCTACGTTCGTATCTATGTCTGGTTGATGCTCACAGATACAACTGTCTTGTTTGATTTTGCAATACTCACATCGCACCACCTTACATCCACGCGCGTTAAACGGCTTTGTAGAAAGTGATAAACGGTGTTGGTACAAACGATGGAAAGCGTGAATTCTCATGGACAATAACGATAGATAGAACTAGAAAAGTGGCACGATTGTACTTACAGTGGCTTGATAATGATAGAAGGAATTCTTATGCAGGACCCATCACTACTTCGCCTTGTCTGTTTTATCACCGCTTTTGTCTTGTGTGCTTTGTGGGAATACCAAGCGCCTAGAAAAACACTAACGCAAAACAAGTGGTTTCGATGGGGAAATAACTTCTCATTGATGGCGCTTAACAGTGTTTTACTGGCAACATTAATACCTGTTGCGGCATTTCAAGCGGCACTGATCGCGGAAAACAATCAATGGGGTCTGTTCAATAACGTCAGCCTACCCTTTGAAATCACCGTGTTCCTTTGTGTCGTATTATTAGATCTTGCCATTTACACTCAGCACCTCGTCTTCCACCGTATCCCAGTGCTATGGAAACTTCATCGCGTTCATCACGCCGATCTGGATATAGACGTAACCACGGGGACCCGCTTTCATCCAATTGAGATGATTTTATCGATGTTGATTAAGGTCGCGTTGATTTTCGTTTTGGGCGTACCGGCTCTAGCGGTTGTGATATTCGAGGTCGTACTGAATGTGAGTGCGATGTTCAATCACAGCAACGGTCGTTTACCTTTATGGTTCGACAAACAGCTTCGTAAAGTCATTGTTACGCCAGACATGCATCGAGTGCACCATTCAGTCATCGTCAAAGAGACCCACTCTAATTTTGGTTTCTTCTTATCGGTGTGGGATATCTGGTTTAAGACGTATCGTGCTCAACCCAAGCTTGGTCACGATAAGGTAAGCATTGGCGTGTCAGAGATACGTGATGGAAAAGAGCAAAGACTTGACTTAATGTTACGCCAACCATTCGCTTCCTTCCCTCATTCAGAAGACAAGACCTAACGCGTTAAGATAATAATAAAAAATGTCGCAAGCTCATAAGAGATTGAGCCATTTTTTATCTGCGTAGCTTTCTACCCTTCAGCGGCAATTCCTACTTCCGGACAACGTTGACACACTTATTTCAATACGTACTTATGAAGCATAGCTTGCTGATGACCTGCGATTTCACCGACTTGCTCAGAGCTTTCAATCATAGATTCAAGTTGCAGTTTGGTGTTTTCTCCCTGCTCGGATACGCGCGTGATTGATTGAGTCACATCAACAGTAGCACGAGCCTGTTGCTCAGTTGCGACCATAATTTGCTCGACGCGGTCTTTAATCTGGTTAACTGCAACTTCAATCTTCTCAAAAGCTTGTTTTACATCGCCGCTCGCTTGTAGTGCATTCGCCATTTCAGTTCTTGACTCGGTAACTGACGTACGAGAACGTTCCGCCGCCGCCACCAGCTCATTCATCATGTTTCGGATATTAGTGGTTTGCTGAGATGTACCACTCGCTAATTTCCTTACTTCATCTGCAACTACCGCAAAACCACGGCCCTGTTCTCCCGCTCGCGCTGCTTCTATCGCGGCATTCAATGCCAACAGGTTGGTGTTTTCTGCAATACCACTGATCATGTCGACCATTTCACGAATTTGTTTCACTCGCCCATCAAGATCAGCCATAGACTGTTCGTTCATGTTTAATGAATGCTCTAAAGCTTGTAAGCGCTCTTGGTTTAAGCCAATAACCTGACTACCACTCACTGACTCATCTTCTGCGACCTGAGCATCATCATTCGATGCGTTTGAAATTCGAGAGATTTCGCCAATGGACGCTTCAAGTTGTGTGATTGTGGTGATCATATTCTGCAGTGATTCATTCTGCTCATGCAAACTTAAGTTGGTTTGCTCTGCGGCGCCGTGACTCACTTCTGCGGTCTGATAAAGCGTTTCACAATTTCGAGTAACTAAACGAATAGAGTCGGCCGTTGAACCGACAACCGTATTAAGTTTAGAGGTGATGACTTGTAGTTCTAGTGGGCCAAGCAACTCGCTCTGCTTCGAGAAGTCATGTTCTGCAAGTGACGTTAAATGACGTGTAATGTTTTTTAAGCCTTTGTTCATCCAACGACGCAGTACTAGCCATGACGTCATAATGATCATTGCGATCACTAAACCACTAATGAACAACACGCGATCTATATTGGTAATGGTTTGATTTACGACTAGCTCACTTTCATTAATCAGTTGAGACGCTGTCGACGATAGCTGATTGAGCGTGTTAATCACTGTATTTGCTAGTCCAATGACTTGCGCTAAGTTTTGCTCTTGCTGTTTAACTAACTCTACCTTAAGCAATATTTGCTTGATTACGCCCTCTTCTGTAAAGCCCTCTTTTACCATTTCATAAGGGGCGATTAGGCTCGCGAATTCGATAATGTCCGGGTGCCAATCTGAGAAATCACTGTAGGCCAAGTTAAGGCCTGCGATTCGGTTCCTCAATTGACGATATTCATCTTCGGCTTTCTCAAGGTCGTTTTGCATCATCAACATTAAGAATGTGTTGGCCATCGCAGATGCACTCGACGTAAAGCGGTTGGCCGCGTCACTCGCTTCTGGATTATCTTCCACTAAGAATGAGCTAATACGATTCATTTCAGGACCGATAGATCCTACGCCGTAACGAAACTCACCAATTTTACTGTCAATCAGATTTTGCTTACTTTGTATTTCAATTTGTGCTGATAGAACAGTGTTGGTCATTTGTTGTAGTTGTGCCATATCGTCAATAAGGCTTTGTTTTTGTTCAAGAGAAATCGCATCAGGAAAAGATTGGGAGATAAAAAGGAGTTCTTTAAGCGTATTGTTACTCTCTGCTGCGAGCTCATCGATCAAATAACGTGTTTGATTTAATGTGTCTAAATCCGTCGATTGAGTGCTATAGGTAACCAGTTTGACTTGTTCTAATACGCTTTGCGTTAATTCTGCGTTATGCAGAGCGAGTGGTAATGCTTGCTCAGACAGAGTATCAAAGTATCCTCCTACTCTATCTACGCCACGAATACTGACCATAGATAAAAAGCTAACAAGTAGAAGAATCGAAATAAATACGGCACTAACCGTTTGAATGAGCGAGAATGTATAACGTGAGGGTTTTACTGATAAGTTAGTGTGAGTCATGCGAAATCCAGTTTGACTACAAAAAGAGATATCCTTAAGTTAGTCGGTATACTAGAAGCCCTTGATTACGCTGTTATTTCAGTTTCATTTCAGAAGAGTTACATATGAAATTCAGAAAAATGCTTGCAGTTACAATAACTTTTGCAACATTAACCGCTTGTAGCTCAGCACCGTCCCCTTCTAAAAACAGCCAAATTGCAAATAAACCTCTATCAAAGCCAGAACAATTGACTACTAATGCTTATATGAGTGTCTATAAGCAGTGGAAAGGCGTACCTTATCATTTCGGTGGAACTTCATTCAAAGGCGTGGATTGTTCTGCTTTTGTCCAAATTGCCGTGCAAAATGCGACGCAGAAAGCATTGCCAAGAACGACAAAAGAACTGAGTAAACAAGGCGTTGAAATCGCTTATGAGCAAGCAAAGAGTGGAGATTTGGTGTTTTTCAAGACGTCTTTCACCGTTAGGCATGTTGGTGTGTATTTGGGAAACAACCAGTTCCTGCATGCGTCTACGTCGAAAGGTGTGATCATATCCAGACTAGATAACCCATATTGGGCTTCTAAATTTTGGCACTTTAGGCGTATATAGTGTATTTGCGAGGCCACCAATACAATTAAAGGCAACCTCATAAAAGTGCTACGCTTTCAAGTCCCGTCAATAAAGAGTCATTAACCACAAAAAGAGTCACTAATGACAAATAGAGGTTAATCGTATTTTGCTACTGCAGTATCAAATAGGTTCTTCACCAATGCGATGTACTCGTCTAGAAATACTATCTGTTCGTTTGTCGCTTTCTTAGCCCATACGCCTGCAAGCACTTCCCCTAAATCAGCAACCACGGCATCTGCTTCTTTAAGCAACTGAAAACGTACACTTGAATGCAGCTCAGGGTTTTGCTCGAAGATCGCCATAATGTTGCTTGAAATCATGTCAGTCACTATGTCTTCGACACTTTCGTTTCCGGTATCACCATTCCCATTAGTAAATACATCTAGGTTGAATGATAGGTGCTCGATCAAAGCTAGGTAGCCATCGGTTTCTACAACCACAATAAATCTCCGTTCTAAGCTCTAGGGCAGATTAATACGTATTAGGCTAATACTATGTATATGAAGTCATTTGTCATCATTTTATTGCCATAACGAGTATTAAAATGATCTTTGTTAGTATTTAAGTGCAAAATTGAATCAATAAATACACAAAGCAGCTCACTCGATAACAAGTACCCGCTATATTCAAACCACGACGTATCAACAGTTCTCTCTAGCATTAGCGAATACACCTTAACAAGCTATCGATGATTTTCTAGCGGAAGTAACGTTATTTGGTGTCGCACGTGATATTTGTTCCAACTATTTCGCGGCTAGTAATTACTTTTTACTGATTTATCAAAGGTATTTACACGATCCGAGTTCACAAAACCGTTAAATGATCGGTACTGTCTTGTACTAGTGCTGAGAACATTGACCAGAACGTATATAAATCACGCAGATTTGTCCTAAACTATTGCTATCAAACGATAGTATTTCACTTCAACAGTTTATTGAGGATTTCCTATGTGGCAGGCCATTTCTCAACAGCTTTCAGACACACTTCTATTCAATTTCCAGATTACTGAGCGCGTTAAAGTGACTGGTGGCGACATAAATGATTGCTATATGATCAGCGACGGTAATGAACGTTACTTCGTAAAGGTGAATCAGCGAGAGTTCCTACCTAAGTTTGAGATTGAAGCTGAGAACCTTCGTTTATTAAGAGATACTTCCACCGTCTACGTGCCTGAGCTGGTGCTGATTGGTAAAACTAAAGAGTGTTCATTTATCATTCTTAACTATCTGCCCACTAAACCACTTGAGACAGGTAACAACAGTTACGACTTTGGTGTCCAGCTTGCCAAGCTTCATCAATGGGGTGAGCAAAAAGAGTTTGGTTGCGACCAAGACAATTACATCGGCAGTACACTTCAACCAAATCCATGGCATAAAAAATGGGGCCGTTTCTTTTCAGAACAACGCATCGGATTTCAACTCCAGCTGCTAAAGGAGAAAGGTATCGAGTTCGGGGATATTGACGAAATCGTTGATATGGTGAACATGAGACTTGCTGGCCACAACCCTCGCCCTTCATTACTTCATGGTGATCTTTGGAATGGCAATGTAGCTAATTCGGCATTTGGTCCAATTTGCTACGACCCTGCTTGTTATTGGGGTGACCACGAGTGTGATTTAGCGCTTACTGAATTGTTTCAAGGCTTCCCACCTGAGTTTTATGAAGGATACCAAAGTGTCATGCCGCTTGACGTTGGCTATACTGATCGAAAAGACATTTACAACTTGTACCACCTTCTTAATCACTGTAATCAATTTGGCGGTGAATATCTGGCGCAAACAGAAGCGTGCATTAAGAAGATTCAGGCTGTGTAATACTTGTCACAATAGATAAGCAGTCAGCTGGTATAAGTTAGCTTGAGGAGAATTTGTCATGCAGAAATACACAGAGAAACACGTCTCCTGCCCCCATTGCGGGCACGGTATTAATATAACGCTCGACGCTTCTAACGGTAGCCAAGATTTTTACGACGACTGCCCTGCGTGTTGCAATGCCATTCATCTAGACATGCAAGTCGACGAAGTACGAGACAGAATCAATCTATCGATCGATGCCGACGATGAACAGGTGTTCTAATCCACGATTCTCACTGGTAACAAGATCATAAAAGAGCACATAAGGTGCTCTTTTTAATCTAGCCATCTGCGTAAATCGAACAACACAGATTGAGTGTGTTAGTTACTTCTGATTTGCTAGTACACGTTCCACAGTATCAACAATCGCTTGAGTTTGAGGATCAAACTCGATGTTCACTTCGTCACCCACTTCGCGGCCACCAAATAGAGTGCGATTGAGGGTTTCTGGGATTAAATGTACAGAGAAACGGTTGTCTTCCACTTCACCAATCGTTAGTGAGCAACCATCAACACCTATGTACCCTTTACTTAGAACATATTTCATTGATTTTTCTGGTAGTTCAAACCAAAGTGTTCGGTTGTTTTCCGTTTTGATGACTTCAACTAACTTAGCCATTAACGAAATGTGACCGGACATGCTGTGTCCGCCAATTTCGTCACCAAATTTCGCAGCACGCTCGACGTTCACTTTATCGCCGACATTTAGAGCACCTAAATTAGTTAAACGTAGTGTTGCTTGCATCAAGTCGAAAGAGATTTGGTTACCTGAAATTTCTGTCACAGTTAGACAACAACCGTTGTGGGCAACAGAAGCGCCAATCGCTAATCCCGCTACCATTTCATCAGTTAACTCAATGGTATGAGTCTGAAACATATCTTTTTTATTGATAGCAACCAGTGTTGCCATGCCTTGAACGATACCTGTAAACATAAGTTTCCTATTTAGCATTTTACTATAGCAGTTATTGTGACATTTCTTTATGATTCGTCCAATGGAAGCTTAACGATCAGTGTCTCTGATTCCTTCTGAATATTCATTCCGTCTCTTATTTCTGTCTCGTCTGGAGTTATTTGTGCATCGTTACAAAGAAGAAGCCTCGAATCTAATCAAACTTGCGACGCCAGTATTGATCGCATCTATCGCGCAAAACGGCATGAGTTTCGTCGATACCGTTATGGCCGGTGGCTTCAGTGCTATCGATATGGCTGCGGTATCAATAGCGGCAAGTATCTGGCTTCCTTCGATTTTGTTTGGTGTTGGATTACTTATGGCGTTGGTACCTGTGGTCGCACAACTGAATGGCTCTGGTCGTCAAATTAAGATTCCTTTTGAGATTCAGCAAGGTGCTTTCCTAGCGCTTGTCCTTTCTATTCCAATTATTGGCGTTCTCTTCCAAACTCAAGCTATTTTGCAATTGATGGATATTGAAACCTTAATGGCAGAAAAGACTATCGGCTATATGAATGCCGTGATGTTTGCAGTGCCAGCCTTCCTGTTGTTTCAAACCTTAAGGAGCTTTACCGATGGTATGTCTTTGACCAAGCCTGCAATGGTAATTGGTTTTATTGGCCTGTTATTAAACATCCCGCTTAACTGGATGTTTGTTTACGGAAAGCTTGGTGCACCAGCGCTTGGCGGTGTGGGTTGTGGCGTAGCAACGGCTATCGTTTATTGGGTCATGTTTGGCTTACTTTTTACCTATGTGCTGACTTCTAAGCGTTTGGCTAAAATAAAGATTTTCGGTCAATTTCATAAGCCTCAGTTAAAAGCTCAAGTTCGTCTATTCAAGCTCGGCTTCCCAGTCGCCGCAGCGCTTTTCTTTGAGGTGACGCTGTTTGCGGTTGTTGCGCTATTAGTCGCCCCACTCGGCTCATTGATCGTAGCGGCGCACCAAGTTGCGATTAACTTCTCTTCATTGGTATTTATGATCCCAATGAGCATTGGTGCTGCAGTGAGTATCCGCGTTGGTCATAAACTGGGGGAGAACAACACTGAAGGCGCCAAAATCTCGACTCACGTTGGTATCATTGTTGGCTTAGTAACAGCGTTTATCACAGCGGCACTAACCGCGTTGTTTAGAGAGCAAGTGTCACTTCTTTACACAGAAAACACAGCAGTAATTACCATCGCAATGCAGCTCCTGATTTTTGCCGCGGTATACCAATGTACAGATGCAATTCAAGTCATCGCTGCGGGTGCACTTCGTGGTTATAAAGATATGCGTTCAATCTTCAATCGTACTTTTATTGCTTACTGGCTGCTTGGTCTGCCGATTGGTTACATCTTAGGGATGACTGATTGGATTGTTGAACCAATGGGCGCACACGGCTTCTGGATTGGCTTCATCGTTGGTTTGTCTTCAGCAGCGATTATGCTGGGTATGCGTTTGCACTGGATGCACAAACAAAGTGATGAAGTACAGTTGGAGTTCGGTTCTCGCTAAGCACTTCTTCAAAACAAGTTTATTAAACAAAAGAGCTCTGAATATCAGAGCTCTTTTTTATTCTGTGTCCGCGTTTATGCCGTATCCAAAATAGTTATTACAGTAGTGCTCGTTCGCGATGCTTACTCAGAAGTGTTTAATAGTCACTTTTCTCTCTAACGAACCTTGCGAATTTGGGCTTACCATTTTGAGTGAAGCCATTGTAACGGAAGGTAATTCGACTACCGATTTCAGGCGGAGATAGTCGCATCTTATCGGTGAAGCCACTTCCAATGTAAAACTCTACACCATCTTCTGTGTGTACCAAAATTGAGCCCATCATCCCCTTATACTTGCCTGTTCCTGTCTTGTAGCCGATAACGGTCGCTTCTGCATCGTGATGACGTTTGAGTTTTAATAAGTCATCACTTCTGCCCGCTTGATAGCGGCTGGTAATCTTACGGAGCATCAATCCTTCGCCTTTACACTCATCGACATTATCGAGTTGGTGAAACAATGCCTCTTCGCTTGGAATTGGTGTGTGCTCCACATACCCAATGTGCGGCTCGTCTATCACTCTTACCCAATGTAAGATGTTGTAGTAACGTTTCTGATAGTCGCCCGCTGCACCTGGCATATCAAAGAGCATGAATTCGACTTCCTGCCACGCCGTATTGCTTAGTGAGTGGTCTAAGACCGTTGTTTGGACTAAGTGAAAATTGCCTCTTCCTGCCCACAGTTCCCCTTCTAAGTGCACATTTGGTAACTTTTTAACAAACCACTTTGGCGCATAAATTCGATTGCCATTTCGGGTATAAAGATGTTGGCCATCCCAAAGAGCCCTAATACCGTCCAGCTTTTCACTCGTCCAATATTCAGATACATCAATGCCTTGCTTATATGTATTAGCTAAAACCAATTGTTCAGGAGGCAGATAAGAAGCATGAGAAGGTAACGCAGAAAATGCCCAAAGTGTCGCTATTGCTAATCTGGTTAGCCTCATTTCAAAGTTCCTTATGTGTCTTGGTCAGTTTATAGGATTGAGCGTTTTGGTCGGCTCTATTTCCATCCTAGGTGTTCTAACCATTCATCATTCAAACTTTAGGTTAAGATGCGATCAATATACCAACCTAATTTGGGTTTGTGTTTCATTCGCAAAATCAATTCGTTACAGATCCCAAAAATCCAACCGTTTTTAGTTTTATATTGAGAAATGATATTTCTCAATATAAAACACACAAAACAAATATAGCTAACCAATTGAAAAATAAGGACAAAGGGTTGACACATTCAGTGCTTTGGTAAACAAAGCAAACAAGGAGAAGAGATTAAGTCCGGCGCCAACATGGTTTACGTCATAGGTGAAGTTGCGACATCAGGTGCATTTGAAGGTAAGAAAGGCGCAACCTTCATGGATATTCTAGCGAGTGCTGGCGGCCCTACCGTTTCATCGACACAACTTACGTATAAAGATCAAGCAACCCTACAAAAAGCGGTATCTAAGTGGCTTGAGAAGTATGACCGTGTCTCTCCACTGCTTAGTAAACAAAGGCATCATTCGTGCTCAGTCGGTTGCGTGTGCCTGTGATTGTGCACTTATTGTTGTTGCTTTGGGTGAAACGTCGCCCCATCACCTTGAGCAAGCCAAGAGACTTCTCGCTGCGAATAGTATCTCTTTAATGGGCTGTATCATGAACATGAAGCACACGCCTAGCTTTGCACAAGAATTGATTAGGCAGCTAAATCGAATGAAGTTTATCCCTGAAAAGCTCCGCGAAAGCCTCACAAACAAGTTGTATTAAAACGAATTTCTAAACCTACGTATGTAATTTCGTCATTATTGGCTATCACGGAATCACCTCTTCCAGCACATTCATCGTATTTTCTATTTTTTGGCGAATTTAATATAGAAAATGCGATTTTTCCGAACATTCAATGCATTTCATACACATAATTAGTGGTCATCTCACCTTGAAAACGCCTCAAAGATCAACACTAGACGGCTCACTTTGGCGGTAATGTGACACAGTCTATTAAAGTGCCATGTAAATCGTGTCAAAGATGGAATTCGTACGAATATTCCCTAAAATTATAAATAGAGGTGGTTTTTGACGAATTTGTAATAGTTTGACAAAGTTATCCGAGGGCGGTGAAACACCGTGGATAAATCAAGCAAATCACACTTTATGCTTTGCGACCTTATCGGTTTATTGATTTTTCTATAAGCACTTCCCCCATCCCTCCTTCTGCTCAAATGGTTCAAATACGGAAAGGATCACCATCGAGCAATTTAGTTAGTCAATCGACCTTGATTAGCTTGGTTGTATTATTAAAGAGAAAGGAAACTCAATATGAAATACAAGTTAAGCTCCGTATTTTTGTTAGTTGCAGCAGCCAGTGGTCATGCTAACGCTGGAGAATGTGGCAGCGTAACAATCGCAGATATGAACTGGAACTCTGCAACTCTCATCGCCAACATCGACCAATTCATCCTTAAACACGGTTACGGGTGTGATGCTGAACTCATCCCTGGTGATACAATGCCAACCGGCACATCCATGATAGAAAAAGGCCAGCCCGACGTTGCACCAGAATTATGGAGCAACAGCCTCAAGGGCGCTCTTGATAAAGGTGTTGAAGAGAATCGACTTCGCTACGCAGGTAAAGCACTTGTAAATGGCGGCGAAGAAGGTTTTTGGGTTCCATCTTACCTAGTTAAACAAAATCCAGAAATGGCGACAATCGAAGGTGTACGTAAGAACGCTGCGTTATTCAAACACCCTGAAGACCCAGATACATCCGCATTTTATAGCTGTCCTGCAGGTTGGAACTGTCAAATCAGCGCTGCAAACCTGTTTGAAGCACTTAAATTAGAAGACAGTGGTTTTACTATCGTTGACCCTGGCTCAAGTGCTGGTTTATCTGGCTCTATCGCGAAAGCTTACGAGCGTGAAGAAGCATGGTTTGGTTACTACTGGGCACCAACCGCAGTTCTTGGTAAATACGACATGGTTAAAGTTGACTTTGGCAGTGGCGTTGATAAAGAGGAATTTATCAGCTGTACAACCCAGGAAGGCTGTGAATCACCGAAAGCAACCATGTACCCACCTTCTCCTGTCCATACAATTACCACTGAAAGTTTTGCGTCACGCGCACCGGAAGCGTACGACTACTTTACTAAGCGTGGTTTCACTAATGAAAAAATGAATGCCTTACTTGCTTGGATGGAAGACAACCAAGCCGATGGTGAAGAAGCGAGTATACATTTCTTAAGTGAATTCCCAGAAGTATGGCATCCATGGGTTTCTGAAGAAGTCGCAAAGAAAGTTGAAGCTGAGCTTTAATAGCAAGACATAGAAAGTAGTTATATATCTATGGCTGCACTTCAATACAATGGAAATAACGTCGCTATACTTGATGTTATTCGTAATTCGGAGCCTTGTTCACATCGCATTTTACTGTGTTGAGCAAGTAACTCCGAACTATAAGGATATAAAATGGCTGACAGTAATTGGTTATCGAACTTTCCTGAGATGGAACGCTCTGATTTGCGAGCAATAAAAAAGACGCTTGATGGCGCATACCGAGAGTTTTCCCGTGAATATGGAGAAATGATCGAATCATTATTTGACCCTCTTCTTTCCTTCCTAGTTTGGTTTGAAAAACTTCTCATCTCTACCCCTTGGGTCATCGTTCTAGGCGTTTGCACTGGTTTAGTTTACGCGGCGAGTCGATCTTGGAAACTGGCTTTAGGCTGTGTCGCTTCTCTACTTCTCATTGGCTACTTTGGTATGTGGGAAGATACGATGCGAACACTCAGTATCATCACTGTTTGTACACTCGTTTCTATTTTCCTGGGTATTCCTATTGGTATTGCCATGGCGCGTTCTAATCGCGCACAATCCATGGTGACACCGCTCCTTGATATCATGCAAACCATGCCAGCATTCGTTTACCTGATCCCTGTTGTGATGCTACTTGGTATCGGTAAGATCCCAGGCTTAATTGCCGTTGTTATCTACGCAATTCCTCCGGTTATTCGTTTAACTAACTTGGGTATTCGCTTGGTCGATAAAGAAGTGCTAGAGGCAGCGACCGCTTTTGGCGCAAGCAAGAAACAGCGTTTATGGGGGGTACAGCTCCCCCTCGCAATGCCAACTATCATGGCTGGTATCAACCAAACCATCATGATGGCACTATCAATGGTAGTTATCGCGTCGATGATTGGTGTTAAGGGCTTGGGGCAACCCGTTCTTAAATCGATTACAAATCAATATTTCACTCTAGGCCTAATGAATGGGTTTGCAATTGTCGCGCTCGCGATTCTATTTGACCGAGCTTCGCAAGCTTATGCACGTAGAACCAATGCGCACCTAGGAGGATTCAAACATGACTAAACCATTAATTGAAATTAGTGGGCTGTTCAAAGTGTTTGGACCTAAGCCTTTGTCTGTTATGGACCGTGTGAAAAAGGGTGAACATAAAGATGCGATCCTTGCCGATACAGGTCATACCGTTGGCTTGAAAGAAATAAATCTTCAGATTAATCGAGGCGAAATTTTTGTCATTATGGGGCTTTCTGGCTCCGGTAAATCAACACTCATCCGTCACTTCAACCGTTTGATCGACCCTACCCAAGGAAAGATCACGGTCGAAGGTATCGATGTAATGAGCTTGAATACCAAAGAACTAGAAGAGTTTCGCCGCCATAAAATGTCGATGGTATTTCAACGCTTTGGTTTGATGCCACATCGCACCGTTGTTGAAAACGTTGCCTACGGTCTAGAAGTCCAAGGCATTAAGAAAGAGCAGCGTTTGGCTAAAGCAACAGAATGGTTGGAAACGGTTGGGCTTAAGGGATACGGGAATCAATACCCTGCCCAACTGTCAGGCGGTCAGCAGCAACGCGTCGGTTTATCCCGAGCATTGTGTACTAACGCTGAAATCTTGTTGATGGATGAAGCCTTTTCTGCACTCGACCCTCTTATCCGAAGCGAGATGCAAGACCAGTTGATTGAACTCCAAGAGAAGCTTCATAAAACGATAGTCTTTATCACTCACGATTTGGATGAGGCACTGCGCCTTGGTGACAGAATCGCAATCCTTAAAGATGGCGAGTTAGTACAACAAGGCACACCACATGAGATTCTCCTCAATCCTGCTGATGACTACGTTGAAGCCTTCGTTAAAGATGTTAATCGTGCTCGAGCTCTTACTGTTGAAACGGTTATGCAGCCACCGTTGTATCGAATCACTTCAGAAACCATCGAGGGTGCGTTGGCGCAGATGAAAATGCTTAAGCACGATTATGCCTACCATGTAACCGACGATGGCTACCAAGGACTTGTAACCAAAGAGAGCCTCGAAGATGCAGTGGAAGACTCTTCTGTTCATGATTTTAGTGATGAGATCTATGAGGAAGTGCCCGCCGTATTACCTGACGCTGTGATCGAAGAAATCTTGCCAGACACAATGTCTTGCGACTACTCGCTTCCAGTAGTTGATGAAGACGGAAACCTCAAAGGCGAACTAGAGAGAAGTGCCGTTGCAGAAATCTTCTCCGAGACTAGCGAGGAGGAAGCAGAACCTGCCCCAAAGCCAAATATTTATAAGGCATCCTAACCTTCTTCTTTAGGTAAAAATCCGCCTAATTAAATGTATATGGCCACTGATTGTATAAAAACAGCAGTGGCCTTTTTTCTTTTCGTTTATGCCTTGCTAGCACGAAAGCTTGTATAGATTAACGTCGAATAACCGCCTCTTAATTATATAAAACACCTAAGTGCATATTTCGTAAGACAAATCACCTGACAACAGTGTGTTAGCTTGGTCACAAAGATGCCTATAAGCGTATTTGCATAAGCACTAATTCCTGTCTTTATATGCCAACCAGTTGAAATTATTCTAAAAAATGACTAAAACTTAAGGACGGATAAAGGTATTGGCCTTCAAAAATCGGGCTTATTATTAGTTCAATAAAAGGATTTTGATTAATGAACTCGACAATAGCGTTAGACATAAAGACAGGTGTAGATCCGCAAGCCCAGTCACAGCTTGTTGACGAAAGCGTACTGGAGCAAATGATTCGAGACACCAGTGCCGACATCATTCCAATTTTAATCGACCACTACGTAGAAGAATCACAAACTAGATTGGTCGCGATTCATAAAGCCGCAATTAGTAAAGATGCTCAAACACTCAAGTTTGAAGTACATACGCTTGGCAGCACCGCGCTCTCACTTGGTAATCGACCTTTAGGTGAATTAGCAAGAGCATTAGAAAAGCAGTGCTTAGAACAACAACACGAAGATGCGTTTACAAAAGTTAGTGAGTTAATTGAATTGGCAGAACGTTCAATCGAGGCGTTGGTCCAGAGAAAAAATGCAGGTTTTAGCTAGCTTATCGACGTCACGTGTAACGGATATAAGATTCAACATAGCCAGTAACCAATATTTAAATTGATGCTTAACTTTCACTATGTTATTGATTGAGATAAAGTTTCAAATGTAATAACACAATGCGCCCTAAAGTATTGTTAGTTTAAGTCTCCGCCTCCCTCGACGTACTGTACAAACAGCACGTTAAAGACGAGCCATACGACACTTTCCATATCGAAACAGATTTGGAAGCGAAAACAATTATTGAAAGATACGCTCCTCTGCTTGTTATCCTTGATCTCAAATTACCCGATATGCCGGGAGAAGAAGTTCTAGACTGGATAACCGACAATGACACCCCTACCGCTGTCATCATTGCAACAGCGCATGGTTCTGTAAGTATTGCAGTTGATTTAATTCAACGCGGCGCGGAAGACTTCTTAGAGAAACCAATTCAAGCTAACCGCCTAAAAACATCGGTTAACTTGCGCCTGCACAGAGCTAAACTCTAAAACAGAAGTGGCCCCCATTTTCGGACATAACTTTAAGTGATTGATCTGTTTGTATAGTACCTAAAAATACTGGAACAGATTATGACTAGAAAACGTAGAAACCACTCATCCGACTTTAAAGCTAAGGTGGCCCTTGATGCTGCAAACCGCGAACACGATTATCGCTGTATACAAAGCCCTCGGTGGTGTTTGGAAAGCCTCTAACCATAATACAGAAAGCGTCGAGTTAGGTTCTGTGACTTAAAAAGCAATACGCAAAAAATACCGCTGAATCAATTAGCAGTACTTTTTTATTCATACAAACGTGACTACTTAACTTGGTTGCGCTTCGCCCACTCTTGTACGGCATCACCCATCGTTAACCCTGTTGAGCTTTTCATCCAAAGCATGAAATCACGATCAAATTTAAACTGCTCACCAAGTTGGGATTTAAAATATCGACGGACATTCTGAGTCGTTTTATAGCTATCTGTGATTAACGTATTCTCATCTATCTGATTTTTGTGCCAATCAACTTTTGTCATATACTCCAATTCCTCCTTGAAAATAAGCGATTCAAATTGCGCCACAACAGCGTCTAATTACACGTTTCTTGGTGCGAACATAATAATCGCCATACCAAGCAGCGCTACCGAACCACCAACTAGATCCCACGTTGTTGGCTTCTCACCATCGACAAGCCATAGCCATACCAGCGCGACTGAGATGTACACACCACCGTAAGCCGCATAAACTCGCCCTGTTGCTGTAGGGTGCAGCGTGAGTAACCAAGCAAATGCAGCAAGGCTTATTGCCGCCGGGATCAGTAACCACAGACTCTTATCTTCACTTAGCCAAAGATAAGGTAAATAACACCCTACTATTTCCGCTATCGCCGTAATTACAAAAAGACCTACCGTTTTAAACTCAATCACAACTTACCTTTACCCAGTAAACCAGCCCATTCCACCAAACATTTAACAATACTGTAGATCGGTGCATATGCTTCCAGAACTAACACCATGGCCAGTGAGGGCAAAAGCGGCACAAGTGCAGTCCATGTTAAACTGTTCATTTCAGTTCCCTGCCTTAATAGTTAGCTTGAAGATAAATTCGATAATCGGCAGGAAACGTTCATTATCAAAAACAGCGCATCTGAAATGCACTTATATCTCAACAACTCGACAGAAGACTCAGTCTTTGGTGAATCTCATGTAACGCAAGTCTTAAGTCTTTGGGTCAATCTACATCATTTTGTACGCTTTGTTTTTGTTTCGCACGGATTATTGCTTGCTTAATCTTCGCCTTATGGTTCTCTTCCCACTGAGCCAATGTTAACGAGGCTTCTTTATTAGCTTTCTCTGAAGCCATTAAAAATACCTCATCTTTTCTGGACTTAGGAATAACAGCAACACCCTCGATATCAGCCACAATCATATCTCCGGTTGAGACGTCTATGCCTCCACATCTAATTTCAGTACCTAGTTCAGAATAGACCCCTTTTTTTCCCGGAACTGGATGAACACCTTTAGCAAAAACTGGAAATTTCATGTCTGTAATTTCAGCCAAGTCCCGAATAACACCATCAATAATGAAACCTTTTATGCCTCTACGCTTAGCAACTGCGCATACATTGCCTCCTGCAACTGCATATTTGCTATCAACGCCATCGACGACAATAATTGAGCCTTTTGGTGCTTGATATATTGCAGAATGAAGCATTAAGTTATCACCAGCAGCTAACTGAACCGTAAAAGCTTCGCCAAAAATTCGCGGCATGCCCTGCCAAAGAGGAACAATATTGAAATCCATAAAGTACTGGTTACCCAATATGTTTCCGTACTCAGTTGTCGCTAATGTAGAAAAGTCTTGCTTCATATTTACACTCCTTGTTTGAACTCGGCTACACCACCTTCAACACTACACGCAAAGCGTCGAAAAGCGCCAAATGTTGTGAATCATATTAAACAGATTATCAGCCGCTCATGCCAAAGACAAACCACCGTCTACTACCAGTGTGTGCCCTACTATATAAGTAGCCTTGTCTGAAAGTAAAAACACTATTGCGTCCACTATCTCATTGGTACAACCAAATCGCTTCATGGGAACGGCTTGAGATACCTCCGAGCGGATATTTTTATTTTCCACTTGGCGCTCTTCCCAACGTGGGGTCCATGTTACACCTGGCGCTACCGCATTAATTCGAATGCCAGAACCAATACTCTCAAGTGCAACTGAGCGCGTTAATCCTTCCAAAGCGTGTTTAGATGCGCTGTACATTGACGCATTTGGCGTTGGTCTAAGGCCATTTACCGAACTCAAATTCACTATGCTTGAGCCAGGCCCCATTAACTTCAGTTCTGCTCGCAGGCATAAAGCCTGACACAAGAAATCCACATTGAGGGTTTCTTTAAGTAATTCAATGTCAACTTGATGTAGATAGCCTCGTGAAACCAGCGTTGGAGAAGCGTTATTTACTGCAATATCTAGTTTCTTATATTCGGATTCAATATAGGAGAATAGACCCGCTAGTTGCTCTTGATCGGCAATATCTACAACCCTATGATCCACAGTGTTTAATTCTGGATATATAGCAAGCACTTTTCCCCACCCTGCTTCAGAACGTGAGCAAGTGACAACCCTATAACCCAATTCTACTAGACGTAGAACGAGATCTAGTCCGATACCTTTCGAACCACCAGTTACTAAAGCTACTTTCAATTTTGAACTCCTTTTCTAGGTATGTATAGTGACTAATCATGCTGCATTAAGTGGTTATAAACGCAACATAGTTCCTTCTGAATACCGCCTTAACTCCTTAAATAAACTCATAGTAAAAATGCCACGCGTTGCGAATCACTCTTAAACAGTTAGGGCTTGAAACCCTCTGCAATAAACTTACTACCCATTGATCCCATTAATATACTTGAACCTTTGTTGATGTAGGACTTAAATCGTAAGTAACTGGCTTGAGCCTTTGGGCTGGACAACAATACAGAAACTAGGAAGTACCAAGAAAAATTTAAGATAAACACACCCATAACTAATGTTGATGTTGTATGAGCAGGAACTTTAACGGGTAACATAGCTGCAAACACACTGCTAAATACAATTGCAGTCTTTGGATTACTTAACTGTGTCGCCAAGCCAAGAACTACCGCCTTAAAGTGAGATGGTTTGTTAGCTAGCTCTGCGTCAGCAGAATCCACTTTGCTCTTGCTTGAGCGCCACATTTTTACGCCCAGATAAAATAGATATAGACCACCAAGAACTTTGAAAGCTACGTAAAGTTCTGGCACAGCATTAAAAAGTGCAATGAGCCCCATTGAGGCAATAAATGCAAATATGCTTGCCCCCAAACCTAAACCTATAGAAATACAAATGGCTTCAGATCTAGATCTCGACATAGCTGTTTGCGCAACCAAGATAAATGAAGGGCCTGGTGTCATCGCACCAAAGAGTAACAGCATAGCGATTGGCAGTAGAAATAAGTATTGCTCCAGCATCTATAATCATCCTCGTAATAACTTTCGCGATTGAACCCTAACAGCTAGTAGACAGAAATATTCTGCATTTAAATACTGAAGCATTCTATCATAATTAATTTCATTATTTCAGTAACTTAAGAAACATATGTAAATCAAATAACAAAATACAGAATATTTCTATATAGTATGAATCTAGTGAAAACCCTCTCAAACTGTATGTACCTACAGCCCTTCTAGCCATGTTGAAAGCACAAAATTCCTGCCATCTATGCGGTCATAAATGGCAGGCTTTACACACTAATTAAACTTTTAAGTAGCTAGCTTACGCTGCTTCGAATGCGAGGGCTTTTTTTTCTACTTTGCGGAGGACAAGCGTTAAAATTCCGTTTACTGCTAGATAAAATGCGCCAGCAATACCGAACACAGTCAGTGTGTCGTAGGTTTGGCCGTTAATACGCTGAGCGTAGCCCATCAGATCCATGATGGTGATGGTGCTTGCCAGTGATGTGCCCTTGAAGACTAGAATCACTTCATTCGAATAAGCTGGAACGGCGCGGCGCAGAGCGTATGGCAATAGCACTTTAAGGGTGGCGATTTTATCCATACCTAGTGCACGACATGCTTCCCACTGTCCTGCTGGAATCGCGTTGAATGCACCTCTGAAAAGCAACGTGCTGTATGCCGCCGTGTTCAAAGCCAGTGCCAACATCGCGCAGAACCAAGGTTGGCTTAGCCATGTCCACATGAAGCTTTCACGAATCCAATCGAACTGACCAGGGCCGTAATACACCAAGAAGATCTGCACCAGTAATGGTGTGCCAGTGAACAAGGTGATAATGCCGCGTGTTACCCAGTGAATCGCAGGTAGTCTTAGGATCAGTGTTACCGTCATCAGTATCGACAAGATACAACCAACAAGCAGTGACGCGCCTGTTAGTTGAAGGCTGGTTGCTAAACCTTCAAGCATTTGAGAGAGGTATTGTTGATTCATGCCATTGCCCCTTTATTACCCAAACCTTGAATAGAGAACTTACCATCAATCACTTTTACTACTCTTTGCGTAATCAATGTGATGATTAGATAAATAGCAGCCGCCGTTGCGTACCAAGTAAATGCTTCATGCGTTGCTGCTGATGTTAATTGCGCTTGTTTCAGTAGATCGTTTACGCCAATCAGAGAAACCAGTGCGGTGTCTTTTAATAGAACCAACCATTGGTTCGTTAAACCTGGCAGTGCGTGTCTTACCGCTTGTGGCAATACGATTCTGAAAAATGCGCGTGATTGTGGGATACCCAATGCACTCGCCGCTTCTCTCTGCCCTTTGCTTACTGCCTTCAATGCACCACGAATGGTTTGTGAAGCGTAAGAAGCGAAGATAAGTGACAACGCAACAACACCAGATAAGAACGGGCTAACTTCAATAAAGTCACCAGTGATCATGAAGAGCACTTGTGTTGAACCAAAGTAGATAAACAAAACGACCAAGATTTCTGGTAGACCACGTACGATTGTCACGAACGCGGTTGTCGGCCATTTGATTGCAATACGACGAGACATTTCACCGCCAGCAAACAATACCGCTAAAATTAATCCAACCAACAGGCTTACGAATGCAAGCTGAATAGTCATACAGCTTGCCTCGACGAGCCCTAAAGAGTAACCCGTTAATTCCATAAATTACTTACCGAAGTACTTGTTAAAGATCTTGTCGTACTCGCCGTTTGCTTTAACGGCTGCAAGTGCTGTGTTCAGTTGCGCAACTAGCTCTGGGTTGCTCTTGTTTACTGCGATACCAAAACCATTACCAAAGTACTCTTGGTTTGTTACTTGGTCGCCAACGTACGTTAGGTTGTCTTCTTTCTTAAACCATTCAGCGACTACCGCTGTGTCACCGAAGACTGAATCGATACGACCGTTTTTCATGTCGATGAATGCATCTTGGTAGCTTGAGTAAGGTACTGCTGTCACACCTGGTAGTTGCTCAAGAAGGTAGCTTTGGTGAGTAGAGCCGTTTTGAACACCGATACGCTTGCCTTCTAGTGCTGCTTGGCCTGCTACTTTGCCTTCAATAGAGATGAATGCTGCAGAGTTGTCGTAGTAAGCGTCAGAGAAGTTTACTTGTTGAAGACGTGCTTCAGTGATGTCCATTGCAGAGATAGCCGCATCGTAACGTTTGAATTTAAGAGCTGGGATCAGGCTGTCGAATGCTTGGTTGTGGAAAGTACACGTTGCTTTCATCTCTTCACAAAGTGCATTTGCTAGATCAACGTCGAAGCCTTGGATTTGGTTGTTCTCATCCATGTATTCGAATGGTGCATAAGTCGCTTCCATTGCGAATTTGATTTCTTCTTGCGCTGCTGCGTTGAAAGAAGCAAGACCGATAAGTGAGGCTAGTAGAATCTTTTTCATTTTGTTACTCCGAATACATTGTGATAGTGGCCTGTGGCCATTCTTATAATTTGATTGTTTTAATCGATGTTGTGTTTAGGTAAATCTAGTCAGTGACTTAGTGAGTCAAATACTCAGCAAACTCTGGAGTCTGCGGATTGATAAATGCGTCGTTGGTGCCGTGTTCCACGATGTAACCCTTTTCAAGGTAAAGAACGTGGCTCGCAATCTTCTTGGCGAAGTCAACTTCATGAGTCACTACCACCTGAGTAATTCCAGTGCCGCTTAGCTCTTTAATGATGCTAACAACTTGGTTAGTGATCTCTGGGTCTAGAGCCGCTGTTGGTTCGTCAAACAGCAATACATCTGGCTTCATCATAAGAGCACGAGCAATGGCGACACGTTGTTGTTGACCACCTGATAGCTGTAACGGCCAAGCGTCTGCTTTATCTGCAAGCTGTAAAGTTTTCAAAACTGTTTGCGCTTGTTTGATCGTTTCTTGCTTTTCTAGGCCTGCAACCTTAGTTGGTGCTTCAATCAAGTTTTCCATTACCGTCATGTGTGGCCACAAGTTATATTGTTGGAAAACCATGCCGACTTTACGACGTAGCTTAAGCCCCTGCTTCTCTTGGATCTGGCTTGAGAAATCAAATTGCTCGTTAGCAATGTTCAGTTCGCCATCGTCTGCGATTTCTAGCAGGTTCAGAACACGCAGTAGTGAACTCTTACCAGCACCGCTTGGGCCAAGCATTACCAAGGTTTCGCCACTCTCACAGTTAAAACTGATGTCGTGAAGAACTTGGATATCGCCGTATGATTTGTTGATGCTCTTTACTCGAATACTCATGCCAAATTACTGCATTAATTATCATTGTTGGTTATTCTATTCAAACTGAACTTTTATGCAATAAAAATGTATAAAAAATTAATTTGTTGAATTTTTGTAACAAATGCTGCACAAAAATCAGCCTCATTAACTACTCTTACCTCTTTTTTACTCAAGTTGTTGAAAACTTAAATATGACACCAAAAAGCAAACGTTTTTATAAATCCAAACTCACTTGATTAGCAAAGGTAGCAGGTTCTTAATGGCGGCTCTATTCCTGCATAAAACTCAGGGATAACCACTCAGTTTCAGCCCTAACACCAGCAAACATGAGTGCTTAATTTTCCGTTTATTTAGCTTTAGACGGGCACATCGAATGCACACGAATTAATAAAAATTGAGTTTCCTAGGAAGCGTCACGTTCGAATAAATGCTTTAATGGCATCTATTTTCTCAATAACTAGCACTTGCCAGCGAACAAGACGTATTACAAATAACCAGTCATCTATTCTTAAAGCGACAAACACTAAGGCAATCATATGCAAAACGATGTCTCTTCTACGCTTGAGGCAACTCAGCGACAGACTCAACAGAATCCAGAATCAAAACCAGAGAAGAAAAGCCTCAGCATTTTGCTTGAGCTAATTAAATTTATTCAGCCGTATAAAGGTCGTGTGATCGCAGCATTAATTGCTTTGATCTTCACAGCAAGCTTAACCCTTTCAGTTGGGCACGGTATTCGCCTTCTTATCGACCAGGGTTTTAGCCAACAATCATTATCCGATTTAGGTAGCGCTATCCAATTCATCATGGTCGTTGTGGTATTGATCTCTATTGGTACCTTCTTCCGTTTCTACTTGGTCTCTTCCGTTGGTGAACGTGTAAGTGCGGATATCCGCCTATCCGTTTTCAATCACGTTGTGACACTTCATCCGAGTTACTTTGAGACCAATGGAAGTGGCGACATCATGTCGCGCATCACCACAGACACAACGCTACTTCAAAGTATCATTGGTTCATCGTTCTCGATGGCGATGCGTAGCGCACTGATGTGCCTTGGTGCAATCATCATGTTGTTTGCGACCAACATTAAACTCACGCTGATTGTACTGGCATCGGTGCCGTTTATCTTGATTCCAATTTTGGTTTACGGGCGTCGTGTAAGAGCGCTATCACGTAAAAGCCAAGACTCGATGTCTGATGTCGGTTCTTACGCGGGTGAAGCGATTGAACACATCAAAACCGTGCAGAGCTACAGCCGAGAAGCCCAAGAGAAAGCATCGTTCGCGCTTGAAGTAGAAAAGGCGTATGAAATTGGTCGTCAACGCGTAAAACAGCGCGCTATTCTGATCTCTGGCGTGATTGTTATCGTGTTCAGTGCGATTGCAGGTATGCTTTGGGTGGGCGGTAGCGATGTTATCAACGGCACCATGTCCGCCGGCGATCTTGCTGCATTTGTCTTTTACGCGATTATGGTCGCTTCATCTCTAGGTACAATTTCTGAAGTGATGGGCGAGCTGCAACGGGCAGCAGGTGCTACCGAGCGTTTAATTGAGATTCTGCAAGTGGAAAGCCACATCGTTGCCCCTGTCGATAATCCAACATCGCTCGATAACCTAACACCTGAAGTCGCTTTTGATGATGTGACCTTCTGTTACCCGTCTAGACCGGATCAACCAGCAACAAGCAACCTGTCGTTAACCGCGCACGAAGGTAAAGTATTGGCGTTAGTTGGCCCATCCGGTGCAGGTAAAACTACCCTATTTGAATTGCTGCAACGTTTCTACGACCCTCAAATGGGTAAAGTGACGCTAGGTGGCGTGGAGCTGAATCAGTTTGACCCGAACGAACTAAGAAAGCAGATGGCGCTTGTTCCTCAACAACCCGCTCTGTTCAGTAACGATGTGTTCCATAATATTCGCTACGGCAACCCAGAAGCGACCGATGAACAAGTAATTGAAGCTGCGAAAAAAGCACACGCTCACGAGTTTATTCAGAACCTACCAGATGGATACCATAGTTTCCTAGGGGAGCGAGGCGTTAGGCTGTCTGGTGGTCAACGCCAGCGTATTGCTATCGCGCGTGCCATCTTGAAAGATCCAAACATCTTACTACTGGATGAAGCAACTAGCGCCCTAGACAGCGAAAGTGAGCATCATGTTCAACAAGCATTGGAAGAATTAATGCGCGGCAGAACGACGATCATCATCGCCCACCGTTTATCGACAATCAAACACGCAGACCAAATTGCAGTACTCGATCAAGGACAGCTTGTAGACATCGGCAACCACCAGTCGCTCATTAATAGCTGTGAACTATACCAACGCTTGGTTGAACTGCAATTCAAACATCTGAGTGACGAGCCTGCTAGTAGCTAACAGCCAAGTCTCTGACAACGTGTGATTTCTAGCTTCAAAAACTTAAATCACACGTGTTGCGGTTTTGTTAAATTAGCGGTAGGGTTTTTATTCCAATGAAGGATAAATAACAATAAGAGAGTTCGCATGGAAGCATTATTATCTGACTACCCGGTAGTAACAGAAATCCCAGTCGCTTGGGGAGAAATGGACGCACTCAATCACGTCAACAACGCTGTGTATTTTCGCTACTTTGAAACCGCTCGCCTAGATTTCTTTAAACACGTCGAGCTGATGGAAGAGATGGCAATCACCAAAGTTGGCCCTGTTCTTGGCGACACTTATTGTAAATATTTCCGACCTGTCACCTACCCTGATACTTTGATGGTGGGTTCACGAGTCACCGACATTCAAGACGACCGCTTTACCATGGAATACGCGATCGTCAGTAAAGCCCAGCAAAAGCTAACAACTGTCGGTACAGCGACCATCGTGATGTTTGACTTTGCATCGAACCAAAAAGCGCTGCTGTCACTGCGTTTGACCAATGAAATTGAACGCATGGACACGCTTAAAAGCCCATGCTTCAAACAAGAAGCAGTACAGGAATAAATGGTTCGTGAATTCAATACAAACTAGAAACCTCAGACGTCAAAAAAGCCACTCGATTGAGTGGCTTTTTGTTTAGTCTTTTGAGCTTATAAGCTTGGGCTATAGATATTGAGAGCTATAAACCTTCCCCCCCTATACGCCGTAAACCATCGAGCTCCTAGACCCTATAGACCTTGAAACCTATAGACCTTGGACGTATTGAGCATTAGTACGGATCTCGACAAGTTGCTCTAGGTGTTGCTGTGAGCCTTCAACGCCGTTGATTAAACCTTCGAAGTGCTTGATCAGCTCGACCTTGTCTTGAACTTCTTTTGAACCCGCGCCGATGTTGGTTAGGTCAATGAAGAATTCGTCAAATAGGTCAGAGAAATCCGTTACAGCGTCATGGTTTAGGAACTGCTCGTGGTTGTAAATGCTTGGGTAGCCACCCTTCTGCTTATCAACCGCGAACGAGATACCTTTCACGTTAGTAATCGTAGTTGCTTTCTCACACTTCAACATACAACCCGCTTCGATGCTTGGTTTGTTACAGCCTACTGTTCTTTGGAAGAAACATTGTCGGCTTGTCATCATCAAGATTGGGTGGTAAATGCTGTAGAACAGTTTGAAGTTCTCTGGACGGCGAATATGACGAATCTGACCTTTGTTGATCTCGTTTGAAATGAACGCGCCCGCACAGTTTAGTTCTTCTTTAAGCGTCAATAATGCGTGAGAGTTTGTCGTGTTCATGAATGGACCAGCAACCCACTCGATTCCCATCTCGTAAGCCTTGTACGCGATACCCGTGTTGTTAGTCACGATGCGAGCTGGCTTAACGACTTCAAGAATACGAACGGCTTCGTCGTAGTCCTTACCGATCAATACTGCTGGGAACCACGGAATCAAACGTGGGTTTGCCGCTAAGATATCAATGTACTTGTTACAACGCTTCTTAAAGCTTTCTGGGAGCTTGAAGTAAACGTCCGCGTCCGTCACATCACATAGGTTCAAGTCTGCAACGTCAGCGATAAGCATCGACATAGTCGGCTTCTCGTTCACTTTAGGGTGCTGTGGCAGTGCTGGCACTTCAACGTGCTTAATCACTTCAACAGAGCCGTTCAGAATGAAGTCAATTTCGTCTTTAATGTCAGAAATTTCTTTCAACGGAATCACTAGCCCAGAGTCCAACTCGCTGAAGTCTTGGCTCTCTAGTGTGTGAACCGCACTCTTCACGTTTTTGAATCGCTTCTCAAGTAGCTCTTGAGTAATCGCTTTCTCTTCTGTTGTAGTAAGCAGCGACTTAGATTGCAGGGTGAAGTTCTCTTTTTCTGTCTTCACTGTCACCGTAAATGGCTGACCTGCTTTTGCGCTGAAAGACATAGCAACTGGCGTCTTGCGGATATCAAGGAACTTAATCTTGTCACGCATTTCGTCGCCAAGTACATCTTTCGCTTCATGCAACTGTACTGTCGCTTCTTGAATCTGAACCACTGAGATTTCGTTGTTCTTCTCTTTCGCCTGTTCAACCGCATAGTTAATGCTGTTATCACGAGGGTTATCGATGAACATGTCTTTCGTTAGGTTGCCCTTAAGGAAAGAGTTTGTGAATTCACGGTTGAATACTTTGTGTAGGTTAGAATCGTCTTCAAGCAACAAACCCTCTTGTACAAAGCTATCGATCTGCTTGCGCCACGTATCTACCACGGTGTAAACGTAGTGTGCGCCTTTAATACGGCCTTCGACTTTTAGCGAGTCTACCTTTGCGTCTACCAGTTCAGGCAAATCGTAATAGGCAGAGTTATCTTTTAGGTTCAGTGGGAAACGGTTACCCGCATTGGTGATTTCATACTCATCACGACATGCTTGGCTACAACGGCCGCGGTTACCTGAGTTACCCACACTTACTGAGCTTGAGTAACATTGACCAGAAAACGCAATACACAATGCGCCATGTACAAACACCTCTGTCAATACATCATGGTCGTGTGCAACTTCAGTTAGCATTTTAATTTCAGGCAGATTCAACTCACGCGACAAGTTAACGCGCGATGCGCCAATCTTAGATAGGAACTTAATCTGACCTTCGTTATGCGTGGTTAGCTGAGTTGAAGCGTGAACATCTAACGATGGGAAGTGCTTCTTCACTAGGTTAAACAAGCCCAAATCTTGGACAATGATACCGTCTACCTTGGTGTTCACCAGCTGGTTTAATAGCTTAGTGATGCTCTTTGTTTCGTGCTCCAGCAGCACAACGTTAAGCGTTAGAAAGATCTCACAACCGTATTCATGAGCAAGGCGGATCACCCCGTTCAACTCATCTAACGACAGGTTAGAAGCTCTGTTACGAGCGTTGAAGGTATCTAAACCGCAATAAACTGCATTTGCTCCGGCTACGATGGCTGCTTTGATCGCTTCTACATCGCCACCAGGGGCTAATAACTCAATTTTTCTGCTCATTTTTGAAGTCGCTCACTTACTTATAATTTTTAAGCCGCGTATTCTACCCACATCACAATCTGTTTACCACTGTACAACACTTTTCAAACTCAATGACCTCAACAATGCCTAATCCTTTAGCTTTACCTATCCTGTACTCTCTCCGGCGCTGTCCTTATGCGATGCGTGGGAGAATGGGCATCGCCTTATCTAAACAACAAGTACTACTCAGAGAAATCGTCACCAAAGACAAGCCTATTGAACTATTGGCCAGTTCGCCAAAAGGTACGGTTCCAGTATTAGTGTTATCCGATGGAAAAGTTATTGAGCAGAGCTTAGATGTGATGATGTGGGCGCTTCAACAGAACGATCCTCAAGATCTTCTTCGTTCGAGTAACCCTTCACTCAATGAGCAAATCGACCAGCTCATTCAACGTAATGACAATGAGTTTATTGGCCACTTAGAAAAATATCGCGCTTCTGTTCGCTATCGCAATGACGACATCGAGCAGCGCAGAAATTTGTGCGAAGCCTTTATCGGCGAGCTTGAGGCTAAGCTCGCCAACCATGACTATTTTTTTGGAGATTCCCCTAGCCTAGCGGACTTTGCCGTGATGCCATTCGTCAGCCAGTTTGTAAGAGTAGAAAAGAAATGGTTTGTGCAGTCTGAATACCAGAATGTTGGGCGTTGGTTACGGTCACACCTCGAAAGTAAACTCTATACGCAAGTAATGAAACGCTACCCATTATGGAAAGACACCAAGCAGGATTGTCTTTTTGGCTAGGACCAAACCACAAAAAGAACCGCTCATTCCGAGCGGCTTTTTAATGTCACTAATTTTTACATAATGCACCTACGCTCAAAGATTATTGAATCGCAATTGCAATCTCAACTTCAGTTTCGCCTTTGTACAGTTCAAAGTCTGTTGTGTACGTTCGTGTATGTGGGCAATCTGGCGCGTTAAAATACGCCCATACTTCTCCCCACAAGTCGATCACCGCTTGTGGCAACTCGCCTTGTGCCGAGAACGTTAGATACTTACCCGCCTCGATATTGGTTTCAACTAGATCATCTATAGTGTTATCAGTGAGCGCATTGGTACATGCAATCACATCAAAATCACCTGTAAAATCTGATTCGTAGTTGGTGTAAACGCCGTATACCTTTGAATCCGGAGTCAACTTTGGAAAAGCTTGTTCATAAAAGCCTTGCCACAATTCGCCAATTTTTCCCTTAGCTGGGTCAACCTCGTCGGTATTGTTAGTTCTTACCGCAAAACCATACGCCTTTATTGTTTCTAATATTTGTTCTTTCACGCTTCTATTTCCTGAGCTATTTTATTGCGTTAACTGTTAAATAAGCTCGATTCTAGTCTTGGATCTCTTTATGTCCGCACTTTTCACAAACAACATGGCGAGAAAATTCATCCATGGCAGCGACAAAACCGCCAAGAAACCAGCCTTTGACCAGACCGGAGATAAACTCAAGCCGTTTTTGGTTTGCCCTTAAATTCACTTTCCTTTCTCACCAAAACAACAACGTGTTGCGTACGCTCACGTCAAGATGTGCAGTAGCTTTGTTCTATTGAATTATTCATATGTCACCCTATGACGTTTTGAAAGAGGTTTGCTTTAAATGAGGGCTTTCAAACATACTTGTAATTCGATAATTCTTGCCAACACAACGAGTCGTTCTTGGTTTCGTGGAGTATCTTCGAGATATTAACCTGAGTGCAACGTGGGTTTAACTGGGACCCGTGCACATACACAATCTCAACGCAATCACCGCAACTAATCATAACACGTCCAACTCATTCATTACGCTAATGCGAGATACTGTGTGATGCAAGTAACTTATGACCATTCACTTATGTAAATCACATTAATCTTATTTGGTTTGTACCTTGATCGATCTGGAAACTTGATATCTACGCACAGGACATTATGTGGGGCTAATATTAGAGGTGATGTCCTTATTTAGCGAAGAAGATACCGCACTCTACTTTCAAATCGGAGCCGGTATCTTCGCTAAATCGCGATTCAATTCACCAAGCAGAAGATGCTAAGCAAAGGTTTTCCAATACTGGTACAAGCCATCGATATCAGAAGAGCACATCAAGGACATTGCACCTTTGATTTGCTCTTCATTCCATTCCCACCATTTCATTTCTAGCAACTGCGCAATTTCAGTTTCACTAAAACGATAGCGGATATGACGAGCTGGGTTAGAACCGACAATTGAGTATGGCTCAACGTCTTTGGTTACGACTGCACGGCTGGCGATAATGGCACCGTCGCCAACCTTTACGCCACTCATGATCATCGCCTCTGTGCCAATCCAGACATCATTACCAATCACTGTGTCTCCAGAGCGTTCGAAGCCGTCGATCGCCCCTTCAAATTTTTCATCATCTTGGTAGAAAAATGGGAATGTACTCACCCACTGGTTTTGGTGACCTTGATTGCCTGCCATCATAAACACGGCACCAGAACCAATCGAGCAGTAGCTACCGATGATCAACTTGTCGTTATCCGTTCGGTCAGGAAGTAGGTAGCGCGCACAATCATCAAAACTATGGTTGTGATAGTAGCCGGAATAGTAACTGTGCTCACCCACGATGATATTTGGGTTGGTTACTTGTTCTTTAAGCGATTTACCCACGAATGGGCTTTCAAAATAGTTATTCATATTTGTACTCTTAGTTTCGTTCTTTTAGTTGGGTACTGTTTATTGCGTTATGATTCTAACTAATTTCCATTTTTGCGTAAAAGCCTTAGTACCCTAACGCCCACCAGCAATATCAATAAATGACCCTGTCACATAAGAAGCTTCATCTGACAGTAACCAAGCGATAGAGTTTGCGACTTCTTCTGGCGTACCACCTCGTTGTAGTGGCAATTGTGAAGCCAACCTATCTACTCTACCCGGCTCGCCGCCATCGGCATGCATTTCAGTATAGATACAGCCAGGTCTTACTCCATTGACACGGATGTTTCTTGACGCCAATTCAAGAGATAAGCCTTTAGTAAGGGAGTCCATTGCACCTTTCGAAGCCGCATAATCTACATATTCAAATGGCGCTCCGGTACGTGACGCTGCAGACGATACATTCACAATGGAGCCAGCACCATCCGCTTGCTTAATAAACGCTTTACTGCAGAGGAAGCAGCTCGACACATTTGACTTCATGACCTTTTCAAAGCGATCCAGCTCTATCTCTTCTAATGCAGATTGAGTGAATAAGATGCCAGCATTGTTAACCAAATGAGTGACCGGCCCGAGTTTATTGCGTGCAATTTCAAACAAGGATTTAACGTCTGATTCAACCGAAACATCTGCACGTACACTGATAGCAGTACCACCTTGTTCTCTAATTTCATTAATCAGTGCTTCAGCTCTCGATTCATTTTGGATGAAATTGACACAAACCGCATAGCCTTGTTTTGCTAATAGCTTAGATGTTGCAGCACCAATACCTCGGCTTCCACCGGTAACGATCACGACCTTGTTCATGGACTCTCCTAACTTGCTGACTTTTTGTTTATCTGATTGTTGTTATGCACGTACGCTTCTATGAGCTCGTGTTGTTACATTTGATATTATTGCTCAAATGCTTCAGGGTTAACTAACTGAACCCATTGCGAGCGCCAATCTTGTGGAGCAAAGCCATCTGGCCAAAACTCGGTTTGCTTTTGGATCAAGCCGTCAACCACGGTATGGAAGGTAATCACGCGGTCATTAAGAACACTGTCAGTCACCGACACATCAGTAACAACAGTATCGCCCTCACATACAATCGAGTTGAGCGTAAATTTCCATACATCATTTGCTGGGTATTCAGAGTTGATCGCTGTGAAGTTATCTCGCCCGACGGTTAGCTCAGATGACTGTGGCCAATAACCTTGGAAATCCTCCGCCAACCATTCGCTCGCTTTTGCAAAATCGTTAGTACGCATTGCATCCCAAAAATTTAGCACCACCTCTTTTGATGTCATTACCTAATCCTTTATGTTCGCTATTATTCTGATTTAACACACATTAACGGTAGAGCTAGGCTTCAGCAAATACCGAGCTTAAAATAATACTAAAACCTTGTCAGGCCGCATGTTTCTAGTCATGGCCTCCATTCTACAAATCGTCTATTTTTCATCGCGAGCCGTGCAGATTAAGTTGCTGTCAATACTCCACACCGATCGACATTACCGTGTAAAAAAGATTGCTGTCTATGTTTGGCTCTCAGCTTTATCAATTTGAATATATGCGTATAATCCCCCGCTCCATACGCTATCAAGATGAACATTAGCGCCATAACACTATTTCTTAATGAGTACCCCATGTCGAAACTATTTTTCAAAGGCCGTATCGAAACAAGACAAAACCACGTCCTTGCAGGCTACAACGTAAACCGCGATGTAAAAGCGGGTACTGAAGAAGCACCAATCAAAGTAACGGTTCAAAACGAAGCTCGCAAAACCGAGATCGAATCAATGGCTGCAGAGCAAGAGTTCGTTGTATAAATCACAGTAGACGCGCAACAAGAAGAGAACACCATCGAGCTTGATACATTCCTAAACAAACCAAAAACGATGACGTTTGAAAAGACACCTAACCGCAACGACCCATGCTCCTGCGGTAGCGGTAAGAAATATAAGAAGTGCTGCGCTTAAAGCTTCTGGATTGAATTGCCAATAGCAAACCCAAACACAACGGGAAGATCGCTGAGATCTTCCCGTTTTTATTTACTCAAACCCATCATTAATTTAGATGGTCCGGCGTCTCTAAATATGTACCGCATCGAGAGCATTTGTAATCTCCCGTTGCACAATTAGAAATAAACCCAGACAAGATTCGTATCAGCAAGCCCGGCTTCTTCTCTTCTTGCGGTGCTTTTTGTACTTGACTACTGAACAAGGTGTATTTGTGCAATGTTAGCGCTACGCTTGTTAAACGAGTCTAGCGAGCCAAAGCCATCGATGGTTCAACTGTCGGAACTCAGTATAGACAGGCTCATAACTCAGTTTGCTGAAAGGAGCATCTTTCTTGCGCGTGCTATGACCGTGTCCTAATACATATACCCTAACCAATCGACTTTCCCGGAAGGCCAACTCGCCCCACTGATCGATTTAACATAAAGGTCGTCAACTTCCTCAACAGCGATACCATAATTTAGATGCTCATTGAGTCTTAGCCAAGAATGGTCAGCAACGACTCTGTTATAACCTTGCGACGAATAAAAACTGTGTAACTCAGAGATTAAGATAATGAAGTCAACATCCCTCTCCTTTGCATAAGCATCAAGCTCACAAAGCATTGCTGAACCAAGGCCTTTACCTCGAACGTCCTCGGCGATACAAAAATCAATAACACCTAGAACTTTAAAAGCATGGCCGCCAACGTTGATCATTCGATAGTCAAGGCCAAGATAACCAACCAACTTACCTTGTTCCAGTTGGAGCGCACGCATATGGGGTAATTGCTTGAAGTATGAACGTTGAACCTGATGCTCTGGAAATGCACTGTTCCTGAGTGTGGTAATCGCTTGATGCTGTTGTTTGCTTACTTCAATTTCAGATATGATTTCCATGTACTTCCTTTTCCAAATGAACTCCCGACACATTATGAGACTAGAAGTTAGTAACCCAAGGTCCCTGCAACTCAAAGGTCTGATTATCAAAGTCGATACTCCCTCGAACGCCAAGTGGCGTGACCAACATTGGATGAGTGTGGCAGCTATCAAACCCGTACAGTATCGGCACGCTTTTACCGTTTAACACTTCAAGAAGCACATCAAGAGGTGTTCGCTCTGTTCCTTTATCATCGAACAGCTCATGCTTACCTAAGATGATAGCGCCCACCTTATCAAATACTCCGCAAGCCAATAGGTGTGCAAAAGAGCGCTCTACGGTTTCGATACCCTTCAATGAGTCCTCGATAAGGAGAATATCGCCATCGAGAATTTCGGGCATATATTGGCTACCCCATATCCCAGCCATCGTACTCAAGTTACCACCAATCACTCGGCCACTAACTTTTCCTTTGCCGATAAACTTCCATTCATTGTCATAGACTGACTTCGCGGAGTTCTGAGTTTCCCAATCATGTTTAATATCCGTCCATACCTTGGGCATTATGTATTGATGTTGACTTGTACTCTCGCACAACAACTCACTGAATGATTGGAACGTTTGATCAACCAGCGGTGGAAACTCACCAAGTGAGGCAACAAGTGCTGGACCATAAAATGTGACTAAGCCAGTTTGGGCATGAATCGCCAATAGCAATGCGGTTACGTCGGAGTAACCGATGATGATCTTTGGATCATTTTTGAGTGCCTCATAATCAATATACGGTAATAACGAGTTGCTATTATTGCCGCCAATTGTAGACATAATGCAGCGAACTTCAGGATCTCGAATCAGTTGGTTTAGCTCTTC
>JAYYSE010000077.1:0-50019 GCA_036126475.1 Pseudomonadota bacterium
CTTCTCCAACTTAAGCCACATGAGCTTCCAGGCTTTGCCTTTAAATACCCGCTCACAATTGACCTTGGATAGCTCTTCGGACTTATTCATAAATCGCAACTGGAGTAAGCGAGTGGCAATAAATGCCAAAATCACGCTGTACCTTTCCAGATTATCTTTACTTTGCATTCTCAGTTGCTCGACTTGAGTCCCTTCACTTTTCCAGACTTTATGGAAATCCTCTATCAACCAACGCATCTCATAGTAACTGACGATTTTAAGCGCCTCTTCCTTGCTCGTTATCGGTTCAGAGGTGAGTAGGTGCCACGTGAGCTTATCGTTACTTTCACCTTGCTCTATGCATCCGACATAATAGAGAGGAATATTGTCTAACTCTTTTTTATTGGCAGGATATTTGAGTGTTATGGGGGCATATTTTATGATCTGCTCCAGGCAGACTGGACACTTCATTAAGCGACATTTTGTTGTTCAAAGTTAACTGGGCTTAGATATCCAAGAGCACTGTGCCTTCTCGTCCGGTTATAATCAACCTCTATGTATTCGAAAATCGCTTGGCGCATCTCGTCTCGCATCATGATCGGCTCATATTGGATCGCTTCAACTTTCATTGAATGGAAGAAGCTCTCCACACAAGCGTTGACGCTCCTATGTCAAGACAGACTCGCTAGATCTTTCAGTATTAACGGGAATAGCTCTCTCGCTATATAACGTTTTAAGATACGAGTTATTTCCTTAGTTGATAACCCTTCTGCTGTTCTTCGTGCAACATAGTCTTTTGTTCTGGGATCACTACGCATTCTAACCATTGCCACGGTCCAAAGAGCGTTATTCGCACTACGGCTACCTCCTCGATTCAACCTATGACGGGTAGTTTTCCCCGATGACGCTGGAATTGGATTAACGCCACACAAGGCTGCAAACGATGATTCTTTCTTTAATCGATTGGCGTTGTCTCCAGCCGCAACTAAGAGCGTTGCAGCCACATTTGTGCCGACCCCAAACCTTGACACAAGGCTTTGAGCGGTGTTAAAAGTCAGCTTTTTCAAAGCATTATCAAGAGATTTTACTTGGTCGTTAAGGAAGTTCCAACGTTGTGCCAACAGCACAAGCGAAATCATTAATGGCTCACTACTATTAGAGCACCGAGCTAAGCATGCGGTCGCACACGCACTAGGCTTTGGCTGATAAAGGGACTGTTTTAGCTCATCAGGACCTGATACAAGAAGAGCTCGTATTTGATTCATCGCCTGAGTTCTTGCTTTGACAGCGCTATTGCGAGTCATTAGCAGGCTCCGTAATGATTCGACTGGTCCTGCATGGCTTTTAGGAATGACTGCAGCCTCTCCAGATAATACGCTTCTAGCCGCATTCTCTGAATCTATAACGTCTGTTTTGCCTTTCAGACGTCTCTCCATTCGATTTGGTCGCATCACTTCATATACATCAATACCATTCTTATTTAAGAATTTAGTCAGTTCAGCACCATAGCTTCCCGTACCTTCGATGCCAGCTTTTTGAAGGAACCCATAAGACTTACACCATGCTAAGAGCTCACGATAACCTGCAATGTCGACACTAAATGACTTACTTTTAACAACCTGACCAAGCTCATTGATAAGTGTTGCAACATGAAGCTCTAAATGAGTATCTACACCTAAATACAGTTTGTAGCGGGGATCGTTACTGTTCATTTAATCACTCTCCTGTGTGAATCGCCCAGCAGGACGGGACACTGGAGATGCAATACAAAGCTCCTATTAAGTCACAACTGAGTCGATAGAATTGAACAGACTCTTTGAACGACAGGTCAACACAAAGGCATTTCATCCAATCCCAGCACGGGTCAGTACAAACAGTCTGTACTTATATTCTAATCCCAGTGTCCCAGCAGTTTCCTTTTCTACTCATACTTTGCTTTAGATTATAAGCGGTTATGAGGTCTCGATAGTCTTTTGAGCAATACTGGCTACCTCGATCACTGTGAACGATTACTTGCTCAGGGAACCCGCGACGGAACAAGGCCATTGATAACGCATCACAGACCAGCGTAGCAGTCATTCTGGTATCCATAGACCAGCCGACTACTTGTCTTGAGTAAAGATCAATAATTACCGCCAAGTACAGCCAGCCTTCGCTTGTGGCAACGTAGGTGATGTCTCCCGCCCACTTTTGATTCGGAGCCTCCGCGTTAAAATCCTGTGCCAACAGGTTCGGAGCAACTGGCATTTTATGTTTGCTATCCGTAGTACACTTAAACTTACGTGCCGCTTTCGGCGTTAAATCCTGCCGCTTCATACTGGCGGCAATGGTTTTAACATTACGGCTATCACCGTTCTCAGCCAGCTCTTTCTGGATTCGCCTTGAACCATCGCGGCCTTTGCTATTGTCAAAAGCCTCTTTGACCTTCGTATCAAGCTCTTGGCGAGTTACCTCGCGCTGGAGGGCCTTGTGGCGATGCTTAATCCAGTAATAAAACCCACTCCGTGAAACGCCGAACACCTTAGCCATGCGGACAACACTGAAGCACAGCAGGTGTTCGAGCATAAATTCGTAGCAATTTACTTTAGGTTTTTCGCGAAGTAGGTGGCGGCCTTTTTTACTATATCTAGCTCTTCAGCTTGCTCAGCTAGTTGTCTTTTGAGCTTGGCGACCTCAGCGGCTAGATCTTTTTCCCTCTGACTGGTGCTGGTGTCTTTTTTGGCTACCTTACGCCAACCATAGATCTGAGATTCGTGTAACGAGAGCTGCCTCGCTGCCGCAGCTACTCCCACTTTCTCTGCTAGCTTCAGGGCTTCTGCTTTAAATTCAGGAGAATGGATAATTCGTTTTTTCTTGCTTGTCATGGTTCACCTCGTTAGTGATTGTACTCACTTAACTTGGTGTCCAAAACTGCTGGTGCGGATCATGGGGCGCATACCATCGGAATAACAACACTTGCAGTAATACCGAGGAATCGCGTGTAGTTAAGCAGTTCAGGGAAATAGCAGCTTAGCTCTTTACTGACATAATTGAGATAGTAATTCTTGAAATCGCGATAGTGAGATTGATGGAAGTGAATGAGGATAGTCATTATCTCAGCGGGAGTTAACCTACATGCTCTTTTGCGCTTTTTCTCACCACTTTCAATGAGTTGATTGTGCCACTGCTCAATAAACATCTGACAAAAGTCATCTACATCGCAAAAAGTTTCAATTAATTTATCCATGCTCGTTCTCCTTTGAGGTCTATCAGACTAGTCGAGTGATCAGATCTCTGAACGAGCTTTTAGTTCATTATTTATTCAATTTTTATCCGGAGCTCAGGTTAATATCGTCTATAATTATTACCGAATAAAAGGAAGCTGAGATGCTTCCTTTTGTTGTGTGAAGCGATAAAACTATCACTAATTCAGTGTGTTTTTTGTGGATTCGCACGGTATGACAAAAAAAACACTGATTTCGCAATCAATGTGTGTACATCTCGAAAGACTGTGTTAACATGCACTCGCTCTGTTAGCCGGAGTTATTTAAGTTAGATGAATAGTAAAAAATTAACATGTAAATTCGTTACCCGTTTTTGTAAGTAGTTTTTCCTTATTTCTTAGCAATATTAAATAATTCAATTATCAGCGCATTGCATTGAATGCAATCAACAATTTAGAAAATTTATGAATAAGGGACAAATTATGTCTAACACAAATACTGGCACTGTAAAATGGTTTAACGAAGAGAAAGGTTTCGGTTTCATTTCTCAAGACAACGGCGGCGCTGACGTATTCGTACACTTCCGTGCTATCGTTTCTGAAGGTTTCAAAACTCTGAAAGAAGGCCAAAAGGTTTCTTTCGAAGTTGAAAACGGTCAAAAAGGCCTACAAGCAGCAAACGTTGTTGCTCAATAATTAGCATTTAGCTAATAAAGAATTTTAAAGCGCTGATTTTTATCGGCGTTTTTTTGTATCTGTCGAAAAGTTTCTACCCCCTCCTAATACTCAGCACTACTCCACGCTTAAATCACCTGCAGGTATAGCAAGCTCATTTCAACTTACTCACTTAAAGCGTCGTTTCTTCAACTCCTTGCCTAGCTTCATTACTGCCATCTACATCGCTGTTGCAAAATGAACAAACCCAAATATGGTTAAAGAACAATCCATTAAATCGCCGTTATAAGTACTTAATCGATATACATAATAAAAATGAGTGATTTATCCAACCCTCATCCATTAATTATATAATTTTTAAAGCAAAGCTCCTCGAAATCCGCTAACCTTGTCCACAAGTGGCTTTAGTTGGTTTGATATCTGCAGTAAACATAATGAACAAAGACGAATTTCAGAAATCCACCGCTAATCTAAAGAAAGCGGTGCCTCTTATGATGAAGAATAGGGTGTCAACCACACCTGCAAATTACGCCCTTTGGTACACCTATGTCGATAATGCGATTCCGCAACTGACTAAAGAGATGGATGGAGTGCTGGAGCATTATGGCATCTGCCCTCCGGCTGTTGGTGAACAGCTTTACAACAATTACGTTGCCAGCAAATCAGAAACCAATATCAATGATCTTCGCGCTAACTTAGAGCTATTGGTATCTGAAGTATCAAACTCTATGAATGATACGCTAACGGATACTTCAGCTTTCTCGGATATGATCGATAAAAGCTTTGAAGATCTGTCTCGCGTTGAAAATGAAAGCCTCTCTATCGACGAAGTGATGTCTCTAGTACGTCAGCTTGTTTCTGAGTCTCGAAACATCCGTCATTCAACTCAATTCTTGAATTCTCAGCTCAACTCAGCGACCTCTGAAATCTCTAAGCTCAAAAGCCAGCTTGTTGAAGTTCAGAAAGACGCACTGTTTGACAGCACCACCACCCTATACAACCGTCGTTCTTTCGACCGCGACTTAGAAACGCTCTGCGAAGCGAACCAGTCTCTGTGTTTGATTCTCCTCGACATCGACTATTTTAAGAACTTCAACGACACCTATGGTCACCTGTTTGGCGACATGGTTCTTAGAGGCATCGCTCGTAAGCTCAAGTTAAGCTGTCGTGAAGGCATTTCGGCTTATCGCTTTGGCGGTGAAGAATTTGCACTGATTGTTCCGAATAAATCAATACGCATCGCGCGCCAACTGGCTGACACTAACCGTCGTTCGTTAGAAAAGCTATCGATTAAAGACCGTCGCAGTGGTGAACAAGTCGGAAATATTACCGCTTCTTTCGGTGTGGCTGAACTCGAACCAGGCGAGTCACCACATTCATTGATTGAACGCGCTGATAAGTTGCTTTACGAAGCCAAAACACTTGGCCGTAATCGCGTTATGCCGCTTTAAAAACAATCACTTGCTCGGCGATTGAAGCCAAATACGCGTAGTGAATATTTATTAAAACTAGAAAGCCCCAAAGGCGTTACCTTTGGGGTTTTTTGTTTACTGTGCTCTTGGCTCTGATAATTAGGCTTTAAATTTGGAAGCAATAGTTAAGGCAGTAATCCTCACCACTTTTCGCTCTAAATTCTTTATCTTCACTGCACGCCTTTGGCTTACCCTTTTCATCGCCTTTAACTAGGCTGATCCAGTGGCGCATCGCAGCAATAGTTTCTTGTTGTAAAGTCGTATTCGTTACTTCAGTTGGTGCTTGACCGAATGTCGTGCACGATTCCAGTTGGATATCATCTATCTCTACCAGTTCAATGCAACCAGTGCCTTTGTGACAACCAAACATCACTTCTAAGTGGCTTCCGCTATCATCACGGAACAAGATTGAATCAGGATCGCTCTTCTCACCCATGTAGGCTACAAAGTGCTTAGGGTATTTTAAGCCGCTGTGCTGTCCGTCTTTGAAGTAAGCCATGATATGACGGTAATCGACTACATAGCTTGTTACATCTTGGTGATAGCCATGCTCAAGAGGAAATAGACGGTCAAGCAATTGCTTTGCTTTAACTTGCTTCTCACTTTGCTGGTTTGCACTGATTGTCTCCACGGCAAAGACAGCTTCAGCGATAAATGGCTTTGATTGTTTTTGGGTTTCTGTTTTATCGAATGTAAGCATATTCATAGTCTTTCCCTCCTGACTAGTCCGGTGAAAACCACCGATTCATAACGCAAAAATGTGTGCTAGAGCAATTATTCCAAACAAACGTTTAACTTATTTATCATTTTGTGAATTGCTTAGTTTGTAGATTAGCGCTTTTTTACATACAATTTCACAACAAAAATTTTACAATGTGAATTTTACAAATATGGCCTTGTCAAAAAGTTTAGTTCGTCAGTCACATTTCCTAGGTACGAAGATACGTAACCTTAGGAAACGTAACCATTTAACGATGGAAGATCTGTCTGCGCGTTGTATTAGAATCAACCCAGAGTATGCGCCTTCCGTTTCTTACCTCTCTATGATCGAACGTGGAAAGCGAGTACCAAGCATCGATATGCTTGAAGTCATTGCGCAAGTCTTCCAAAAGGACCCAACATGGTTTCTTGACGACGAATCAGAACAGCAAGCCATTGCTCCCGACAAGGGTAATCGAGGCGGGATCAGCGGTATGGCTCTTGAGCCTAGCTTCCTTTTCTCTAACGATATCCTCCAAATCGCGATACCAGAGATGTTGTCGCAAACAGGTATCTCCGGGCGCCAATTCGCACATCTATTGATCAGGGCCCACCAAGAGAGCCACCAGAACCACTTCCCTGACCTTGAGCGGGCTGCAGAAGAGGTAGGTCTAAAACGACTCAACCTCAGCATAGAAGACCTAATAGACATCGCTAGAAGCCTCGGAATCAACATCCGCTGGGTAACACGCACACCGCAAGACGTAGTCGATGAACTAGGCATCAACGCCAAACAGTTGGTAACGTCCTTCTTTGAACCGCCTGGCACCATCTTCTTAAATGAAATCCTCAAGGAGTATCCAACGCGTTTGAAATACGACTTGTCGGTGTACATCGGCCATTGCATTTTGCATAGCAAAGAAGGGTTAAAGAGTGTGTTGTCTGTTGGTAATAACAACACCTGGGACGACAACCAAGTGTCAGGCTCCTCCCAACTCAACTCTCAAGATATTTTGCAAGCATGGCGAGATTTTGAATCGAGCTTCTTTGCTGGAGCGCTACTGTGCCCTAAAGTTCCATTCAGGCAGTTACTTGACCGTACCGGTTATGAAATCGACGTTCACAAAAGAGCAGGGGTTTCCCCCTCTGTTGCGATGCGTCGAATGACGGTAGTATCGCCCTACCCTCACTGGCACTATTTTGATGCTTATGGACCGGGGAAACTCAAGGCTGTATACCGCGGGAACGGGATTCCACTGCCTTGGGGAAATATGAGAACGGTGGCCGACCCATGTCAACATTGGGCAGTGTTCCGTCGATTATCTGAGCCCCGTGCGGGTAGCTCGGCTCAAATCTCCATCTTGAATGTGGGAGATGAGCCAAGAATCTACTGTTGTGAATCCATCAATATGACGGATCCAGCGGGTAACAATCGCGTATTATGTGCAGGCATAGACCTCAACCCTGCGATTGATGCCCAAGGCGGTAATTCAAGAGAAATAGCAGAGCAGCTTAAGGCTTCATGCGTTAATAATGGCGGTTCTGTAGCTATCCCACGTAACATCAAGAAAGATCTCACGACAATAGCCAAGATTCTAAATATAAATTGGATTGAACGTGGGATTGAAACAGAGGCGAGGCTTATCTGCTCCAGAGGCGGAGAGTGCCCGCGCCAACCAAGCTGTTATTCCAAATGCGGTGAGTGTTAATGGATAATTCGGTTTGCTTGGTTTTGGAAGAGAGTAAGAAGTAAAACATAAATAGAACCTCAAATTCAGACAAAAAAAACCAATCACAAAAGGGTGATTGGTCATATATTTTGTGTGAACAATAAAGGTTCACTAACAACGTCAGTTGGCTAGGTGACCCTCGGCTTAAGAAGGGTCATCTCTTACAATGCAGCATACGTGCCAACTTTTAAATCACCTATTTACTACGCATCTGGACACGTATTCGCCGTAAATTCCTGTTTTTTTTGCAAACTGGAATTGCAAATTGCAAATAACAACAAAAACGCTAGTGATTATGTTGTTATCAAAAAATCATTAAAAATTGGTTACCCTTGAGTCAAGGCACTATTTTTTAGTTTATTCAATAGGTTTTGGCTACACCAGCTCTCTTCTTTTCAGAGCATCACGCATAAAAAACGCGAACATTGATAATCAATATTCGCGTTTCTTCGATTCAACACAAACTGAGGAGGTTTCCTAGAAACGTCGCTCTGCTTAACGCCCTACCCTCAGTTCATATAGTGCTAGTTTTACTTTTGAGGTGCTGGCTTCGAGCGAGAACGGGAACGAGACGGTTTAATCGCTGAAGGCTTATTTGCTGATGGCTTGTTTGATGACTTACCCGATCCGTAACTACCACCGTATCCAGATTTCTTCGCTTTGCCAGAGCCTGTCGGTTTACCTTGATTGTTTTTTGAACCCGGACGACTTTGTGAACCCGAGTTGCTTTGTGAACCTGAGTGGGTTGGTGAATTAGAGTGGTTCGAAGCTGGCTTCTTACCTGTACTCCCACGCTTGAAGTTACAGCCATTGTTTCTTACTGACTTCTCTTCACCAACAGCGTTTGAACCGTTTTCAGCTGGCTTCCTAGCGTGTGTAGGTTTACGTTTTGGGGCAGAACCTGTACCTGGTACATGGCGCTTGTTCTTACCTGCAGGCTTATGACCGCGAGCATTATCACCCGAGCGTTGGCCATCCACATGTTCACGTGGTTGTTTCGCTTTCTTCGGCTTTTTAGGCTTGATTGGACGTGTATCCAAACGAGACTCAGGTAGCTTATTAACTGGGGAGAAACCTTCCAGTTCACGACGCTCTAACACTTGCTGGATCAGGCGCTCAATTCCGAAAAGCTCACCAACTTCATCAGCACAAACCAATGAAATTGCTTTGCCAACTTCACCAGCACGGCCTGTACGACCGATGCGATGTACATAGTCTTCTGATACGTGTGGAAGGTCGAAGTTAACCACTTGAGGTAATTGTGGGATATCAATACCACGAGCCGCGATATCAGTTGCAACCAATACTCGCACCTTGCCCGTTTTGAAGTTCTCTAACGCTTTGGTACGAGCGCCCTGGCTCTTGTTACCATGAATAGGAGCAGCCGTAATGCCTTGTTCATCCAGGAAACGAGCCAACTTATTAGCACCGTGCTTAGTTTTGCTAAATACCAACACCTGACGCCAATCATTGTCTTTGATCAGCTTCGCAAGCATTGGGCTCTTTTTCTTCTTATCTACTGGGTAGATACTCTGTTCAACAGTTTTCGCCGTTGAGTTTGCAGGGCTTACTGAGATTTCAACCGGATTATTAACCAGGCCTTTCGCCAGGCTACGGATATCATCAGAGAAGGTTGCAGAGAACAGTAGGTTCTGACGTTTCTTAGGTAAGAAAGCCAAGATCTTACGAATATCGCGGATGAAACCCATGTCTAGCATACGGTCTGCTTCATCTAGGACTAGGATCTCAAGTTGATCGAAGCGCACAGCATTTTGGTTGTATAGACCAAGCAAGCGACCCGGTGTTGCCACTAGCACATCACTGCCTTTACGCAGTTTTTGCATCTGAGGGTTAATTTTTACGCCACCGAATACCACACTCGAAGTCAAAGGTAGATTAATACCGTACTTAACAACACTGCCATTCACCTGAGCCGCAAGTTCACGAGTCGGTGTTAATACTAATGCGCGCACTTGGTTCTGACGAACACGAGGACCATTTGACAGTAATTCAAGAATAGGTAGCGTGAAGCCAGCAGTTTTACCTGTCCCTGTTTGAGCAGCGGCCATTACGTCTTTGCCCGTCAGGACAGCTGGCACGGCTTTCTCTTGGATTGGTGATGGCTTATCGTAACCTTGTGCTTCAATAGCTTTAAGGATTGGTTCTGAAAGGCCAAGGGAGGTAAAACTCATAGATTATTTTCTCAGTTGAATAACATTTAGTTCGAGCGACAAATGGTAAAGGGTGCCGCTACAGCTTTTGCCGATCAAATCATTGATACGGAGCAAAGCGCGGTATTCTGAGGCTTTTCCCCACATTCAGCAACTAAATTCTAATCGCAACTGAAATTATCTCTAGGTTATCTGACGCTTCTGGTCATACATTTTTTCATCAGCCGCTTTCAATAAGGCATCGACGTCACTGTAGCTGTCGTTATAAATCACCCAACCGACACTAATTCTGAGGTAAATTGAGTGCGCCTCGTAAGTAACCGGCGTTTCGCAGATAGCAACTTGTAGCTTTATGGTAATCGAAGCCACATGTTGCTCATCAATAATACGCGGTAGCAGAACCAAGAACTCATCCCCACCAATTCGTGCGACAATATCGGAAGTACGTAGCTTACCCTTAACTCGCTTCGCACACTCAACTAACACCTTATCACCCGCTGCATGCCCGTAGGTATCGTTGATTGCCTTAAAGCCATCGAGATCGATGTTCACTACTGCAAAGGTTTTCGCTGGCTGTTTCTGTACAGTTCTGAATGCTTGCTTAAGGCTATACATAAAGTAACGGCGGTTTGGCAGCATCGTTAGCTCGTCATGCATGGAGCGGCTATCAGCAATCCGATATAGGCGATAAATCGCAATAAAGGCAATCGCAAGCATCAACATTATGGTGTAACCCACGAGCCTAACTGTTTGGATTCGATACCAAGGCACATCCATAAGCACATGATCATTACCCGATAACGCTAAGTACCATCCCCCGTATGGAAAGTTAACTTGTTCGGTAGTAAAGGCATTAGAAAACACCTCTTGCGTCCCATAAAACACCTCACCATCTTTCCCGGCACTGTTTGTACCGCGAATGGCTAAGTTATATTTGTTTTCAATTTTACCAACACCTACATCTTCTAACAGTGCATCTAGGTCGATAACCGCGCTCGATACGCCCCAATAGTTTTGGTTAAAAGGAGGATCTCTAAAGATCGGAGTTCTTGTTATTAAGGCTTGCCCACCTTGGAACAGATCAAAAGGCCCCGCAATAAAGGTGTTACCTATATTGCGAGCGATCTCTACCGACTCCCATTGTATTGGATGATCTCGATAGTCGATACCAAGGATTTGTTCGTTGCCTTCCAGTGGATAAACAAAATTAAGCACATCGTTTTCAGCGAGGCCGATTAAGCGAATGTGGAAGCCATCTCGAATGATGTTCTGAGCAATCTGGTCCCAACCTTTTTGATCTCCATTAGGATTGAGCGTCACAAGTGTTGAGAAGTTATTGAGAATATACATGTCTGAGACGATCGTCGCTTCTATGCGAGATCGAATAATGGAGAGCTGCTTTTTAGCGACCGAGTAGGATTCATTTTTAAAAAAGGTCAATTACTTAGCGTGAAAGTGCTCAATTGCACTCACGACAACAAAGAAGAATAACAACGATAATACTTTGGCAGGCCACTGCTTACTAAAACGACTTGGCATTCGAGAACCTCTAACACTTTTGTTCTGTTTAATGCCTTTAATCGGCTCATTTCTGGCTTATTGTGTCAGTATGCCGACAAGCGATTAAAAATCCACACTTAAAGTCTGGTCTACACTCATTATTGAGTCATTCATCACTCCCAGCCAGCTAACTACACTGATTATTCAATCAAAAAACCTAAATGAACCTTATGAAAGCTTACATTGTATTGACCCAAATCTTACATTAAAGGATTCACCGGTGTTATTTTATGCTTACGATTAATCAGCTTGGTACTTTACTCATATGAAGTTAAAAACTCTCACTCTGTGCACCTTGTTATCAACTTCTGTTGCCATTGCGTTCCACGCACAAGCTTCTCCTGAAACAAAAGCGGCTGTTGACGGACAACATAACCAAAGCGCAACAAACGTACCAACTGTTCAATCGCATGCTGAATATCTCTACTCTCAAGAACAATCTTTCAAACAATCAGCCGACTTGATTCGTCAGACCTATGAAAGCCAGCTTTACACGCTGCCGGCCTTTAAAGAGGGGCATTACGGACTGCGCATGTATCGTCAAACATTAGATGATAAATACGCTGCAGCGATATGGAGCGATATGGCTCGCGTGGCAAGTAAGCTCAGCAGCCTGTCTAATGACGTCCATACCATGGAGCAGATCGTTCTATATTCAGAAAAACGAGTGTCTTCTTATGTCGGCGATGACGATGAGCGTAGTGTACGACGTTACAACATTACCAAACATATGCCCGAGTACCTCTACCTTGGCGTAGACCTTCTGGGCTCCATGGCTCGTGCCAATGAATACGGTTTAGGGCATAAGAACGATGCCAAACTACGCGAAATCATTCGTCGCTATGACTTTTCTCGTTATGTCACCAATGAAGACATGGTGAAAGCGTGGGCTGCTCAGCTCGCTAATCAGGTTTATTGGCTACGCCAACTGGGTGAGCAAGATGTCGTTGATGAGTTCGTCGACACCTTCAAAAAAGCGTACCCTGACGACAAGGATAAAAAGCTCTCTAGCCAGCAGTTTGGCAATAAGATTTACGGCATGACACACGTCATCTTCGGTGACTCTGAGTACTACCAACATCTGGTCAGCGAACAAGAACACCAATGGATCTACGATTACTTTAGAGAGAACATCGATACTATCCTGCTGCGAGCCAAAGAAGATGTGATTGCCGAGGTTGGCTTAACCTTCCTATTGGCAGGCCTTGAAGATGATCCAGTGGTAGAGAAGACTCGACTTGCTATCCAATCCTCGATTGATAAGAAGCGCGGTATGATCCCTTCAATCACCGGTGATTTTGACCTTGAATACGGGGAGCACCGCAACGTATTGGCAATCATGTTGCTTGACTGGCAACAGGTGAATGAAGCACCAACCTTCAAAGGGAACCCCAAGGTATTTAAAACCATCCCTTACGGGCTCGTTGAAAATAAATAGAGAACTTAAGCCAGACAACAAAAGCCAAAAAGCCGCATTCCTTTAAGGCGTGAGGCTTTTTAATACCTGAAACATATCAATAGCGCGGACAAAGCATAACGCTAAAACGCTAAAACGCTAAAACGCTCAGACAGCCTTGTTCATCACTATAGTGAAGTCACCTTCGGTGTAACCCTCAATCAAAGAGACATCGTCACACAGCGTTTTACAGAAGCGATAAACACCTTGAGGATGATAGCTCATCAAGGTATTACGCGAGGGGTACTGACTAGAGCTAAGAAGGTTAAATATAACGGTTTGATTCGCTAGGTCAAACATCCGAGTAATCATATTAGTCAGGTAATCAGAATCTCGACATAGGTAATTCAATGAACCACTAGCAATAACCACATCATGGGTTTCAAGAGGCATCTTGCTCATATCACCCGCAATAAATTGGCAGCGAGCTGCTGTGTACTTTTGCTTAGCCGTTTTAAGGAAGCCAGAGTGCTGGTCGACCCCTGTGTATGATTGGAGACGATAAATGCTGTCGAGTAGTCCAAACAGATCTCCGTAACCACACCCTAAGTCCAAAACACTTTTTTTCTCAAAATCTGTAGCGTGTGCGATCACTTCGAAACGACACAACTGGCTCTCTTCATTGGTCCAACCTAGAGACTTTGCTTTGTCCCCTTTCCAACGATGGGTTTGCTTTCGGTGATACCAATACACCTTAAAACGATCGCGCCAATGCATTACATGCAACTCAACCACATAGTCAGACTAGCTAGGTTTCAGAGTCGTTAGTAAATAAGCCACCGATCTTGTAGCCAATTGCATAACAAACCGCGGCAACGGTCACGAACAACAGTGCTGAGGAGTAGTATGCTGCCGATGCTGCTACACCCGCGCCCCAGACAACACTAAATACCAAACCTAGATAAGCTTCTTTTGGCCACTGAGATATAGGAAACTGTTCACCACCAGCAATAAGATAAACCATCGCAAATAAGCCAATGAAGGTGGTGATAAGACCAATGAGAACGCGCATGTTCATGGGAAGACCTTTGATTTATTGAATTTGGTGCCACTATTGTTCATCGGTACCCAATATCACTACTCGAAACCGCATATGACTAGTCGCAACCCAATAATATTCAAGTATATAGGATAAAAGAGGCTTGCTCTATTACTCTTCAGCGTGAAGCTTTTCGCACTCTACAGCAAGAAAAACCTAGTCCTCATCTCATTCGACTTTGTAACAGACAAAAAAAGCGGAGACCTTCTTTACGTAAACTCCGTAAGCAAGGCCTCCGCTTTAACTGAATCTAGCGGCTTTTGCTCCATCTAGATTAAAGCAGGATGAAGATACCCGCTAAACATGCACTCATTAAGTTTGCTAGCGTACCAGCAGCGACTGCTTTCAAACCTAGGTTCGCTACTTCTGCGCGACGCTCTGGCGCCATTACACCGATAGACCCCAGTTGAATCGCAATAGAGCCAATATTAGCAAAGCCACACAGTGCAAATGTCACAATCACTTGGCTGTGTTCAGACAGTAGCGCTTTATTTTCAACGAAGTCGATGAAAGCAACAAACTCGTTCATTACGATCTTCTGACCAATGTAAGAACCCGCCATTAATACTTCATCACTCGGAATACCGATTAGCCATGCTAGTGGTGAGAATAGGTAACCGAAGATAGCTTGTAGCGTGATACCCGCAAAGCCGAACGTATCACCTAGGCTTTCTAAGCCAGTGTTTACCATGGCAATCACACTCACAAATGCAATCAACATCGTACCAACGGCTACCGCAACCTTCATACCGTTCATCGCACCGCTAGCCAATGCATCAATTACATTGCTTTGGTCAGCTTTATCTAGCTCAATGTGGTCGTAGTCACTCGGTGTGCTGCGTTCAGGAACGATGATCTTCGCCATTAACAAGCTCCCCGGAGCCGCCATGAAGCTCGCAGCAATAAGGTATTTAAGTTCAACACCTAAGCCTGCATAACCACCAAGCACACTGCCAGCTACTGATGCCATACCACCTGCCATTACAGCAAACAGTTCAGAACGAGTCATAGACTTTAAAAAAGGACGAATAAGAAGAGGAGACTCACCCTGAGAAAGGAAGATATTACCGGTCGCAACCAGAGATTCAGCTTTACTGGTGCCAAGCAGTTTTTGCACCGCTCCGCCTAAGATTTGAATCACTTTTTGCATGATGCCTAAGTAATAAAGCGCAGAGATCAAAGCACTGAAGAAGATAATGATTGGAAGTACGCGAACCGCGAAAATGAAACCTTCAGTAGCAAGATCACCGAAAAGGAAAGCAATACCCGCATCAGCAAAACCAAGCAGGCTAGAAACACCATTACTTAGACTTGTTAACGCTAACTGTCCCCATGGGAAATACAAAACTAAAGCTGCGAAGCCGATTTGAAGTAGTAGTGCACGGATCACCGTTTTCCAGTTAATCGAAGAACGACTTTCAGATAGCAGGTACGCGCAAGCAATCAGTGCAATAACACCGACAAAACCAAATAGAATATTCATAATGTGTCCTAGTAATCCTTATAGAGTGAACATGAGCCAAGCGAATGACATCAAAGGAACAGGACAAAGAACCGCAAGCAAAACGCTACGCGACGAAGGGGCTAACAAAGTTAGCGACTGTAACAACGAGTTGTTCATGTAAAAATCACCTTATACAAGCAGTGGAACGTAGCTGGTCCGGTCCGTGGGGTCATTCACATATCCATGTGACGGCTTGTATTGGCTAAGCACCGGCTTAAAACCGGAAGAGAAGTATAAACAGTTGATTGAGACTTTCATCACATTTTTTAACGCAAACGATCGCGCGGTCACAAAATATACAAAACGAGCTTTTTACCGAGACGATTAACTTTATCAGCAAGAAATAGGATAAATAAAAGTCGAACCAAAACAAAAAGCCACAAAGTGTGGCTTTTTCAAAATATGATAGAAACAGAAGTGACTAGTTTAGCAATGCACTTTTCAATTCAGTGACTTGGAAGCGCTGTTTATAGATAAGTTGCATTTCATTGATGCTATTATCGCTGCAGACACAGAGCAAGAGATCATCGAGATCTTAAAGCGATACTAACTTCGCTATATTGTTCCTGAGCGAATAAGCCCCCAAATAAAAATTGATAGCCTCGGCTATCGCTTTTCGTCTCTGTTTAATCAATGCCCGCTGTTCATCAAACTCAATTGATTGTACTTACCGGTTACTGAACGCTTGGTTTGATCATCTTAAAATCATAAAGACCGTCGTTGGCGGCTCTTTCTTTGAACAACAACTCCCCGTGGTAAAACGTAAAAGCGAGAAGATCACGCTCATATTCATAAATATAAGCCACAGAACCATCAGTATTGATAATGCGACCGGGCTGCCCCAGTTTCTTCGTCACATCTTCAATATTCGCTTGTCGATCGACAAGTTGTTCTAAAACCGCTTCATCATAACCATCTTCATCCATACAACCTGACAAAGCGGCAATCAAAGCTCGCACTATGATTTTCGTTCTCAACATCTTATTCCTTTAATGGTTTTTACAACCATATCAGTAGCCGAGCTCAATCACTGTAAGTCATTGTAATCGTTAGGAATAAAATAAGAAGGATTGGTACTCACGTTTCGTAAATCGGGTAAGCCCACTTATCCATCGATAGCTCAGAATAATACTGAGCGTGCATCTTCAAACACTCAAACACTCAAACACTTCACGGTCGAGCTTATGGTTCTCAACATGCTCAGTCAAAATCTCCATTGACTCTTCCAATGTCATCCCTTTTCGATACTGACAAGATTGTGTCAATGCTTGGAACACGTCGACAACCACTACAATTCGACTGGGCTGATCCAGTTCTTCTGCTGTTTTACTCATTGGATAGCCAGAACCGTCTAGCCTTTCATGATGATTTGACGCACACTCACAAATCTGAGGTGAACTGAACAACTCTTGCAGTGCGAACCTTGTATCCGTTGCATGGCGCTTAATACAGCAATACTCCTCATCAGTGAGTAGGTCTGGTTTGTGGAGGATATCACTTGGCGTTTGCAGCTTACCGATATCATGTACTAACCCTGCTAAATAGAGCTTACGCTGCGTTGTATATGAGTAACCCAGTTGCTTAGCTAAATACTCTGAAAGCTGTCCCACCTTCAACGAATGCTTAAAGGTAAACGAGCTCTTGGTATCCACCACATTAGCAATAAACTCTGCAAAATCGATATAACCGACTCGTTGCCATGGTTTTTGCTTTCAAAACCTACGTTATCAAGCGCCTTAGCTATACCAAATAGAGCCTTTCTAAGGTCTACGGTTACGTCTTTGGCAATGTTGATTCATTACTTATGCCTAGAGTTTTTATTGTTCTTATATAGTTAGGTTGCCAATATTAATGCATAGTTAATGTTTATATGCACAACTAATGTAAGGTTTAATGAATTTCGTGATAGTTCTAACGTATCACGGAAAAATCGTGATACAAATGATTGCATATTAAAAAAAGGCGACATTATGTTTTGCCGGCTAAAATCCACTCAACTAAACAGTCAAAAAAGGAAATGCATGTTTAAAACAGTTATCGATGACGAATTGTCCATTGCTTTGGTTGAAGAACGTTTCGCCTCTCACTACGCGGAAATCTCACAAAGTCAAAATGAGTATTTAAGTCAGTGGCTTGCATGGCCGCCACATTGTAAAACCGAACAAGATTTTAGGCTCTTCGTGCAGCGATCACTACACGATTACGCAGAAGGTAAAAGTATGACCTGTGCCATCGTGTACCAAGACAATATCGTTGGTAACTGTAGTTTCAATACCATTGATCATGACATGCAAAAAGTGACGATAGGTTATTGGCTGTCTGAACCACACCAAGGAAGGGGAATTGTCACGCGTGTGGTTAAAAAGCTGATTGATATTGCTTTCAATGAGTTAGATATGGAGAAAATTGAAATATCTGCCGCCGTCGAGAACCAAAGCAGCCGCAAGGTTTGTGAGCGCTTACAATTCAATTTAGAAGGTATCATTACTCGTAGCGAGAACTTGAACGGTCGTATCGTTGACCACGCAATCTATGCTCTTCACCGTTCAAAACAGTAACCGTTTCCGGTCAAAGAGCCACGGTTTAAACTATTGGGTGTCAGTCCAAACCATGGCTTTTATTTTCCAAAGCGAGTATAAATTCAATGAAGATTAATAATGGTTAATCCGCCTTAGAAATTACAATCGTAAATTTAGCCCCACCATGACTGCTACCATCGATCTTGATACTCCAACCTAACTTCTTAGCCGCAGAGTTTGCAATAGCAAGCCCCAATCCAAAACCGCCGGTTGAAGCGCTTCTGCTCGAGTCTAAGCGAGAAAATGGAACAAAGACTTCATCACGACGCTCCTCAGGAATACCAGGCCCATTGTCCTCAACGACCACTAGCCAGCTTTCCGAGTTTTCATCTAAAGTCAGCCAAACCTGGTCTTTAGTATAGTTGCCAGCATTCTTGAGGATATTATCAAACACCAAACGAGCCATGGAGCAGTCACACTTTATCGTACTGTCTTGATTCACCTTTGACTCAAAGGTCACATTGTCCAACTCGGAATAACGAATTCGATCTAAACAATATTCAAGTAAACTCGCTCTTTCTTTCACCAACTCGAAGAAGGAGTTGTCAATAACATTCAGCTTCGAGAGCATAATGATCTCTGATGTGAGCTCGTTAATCTCATCCACATAGCTATCGATATCATCGAAAAGAGCTTGATGCTGCTCAGGCGCTCCTCGCCTCAGTATATCAGTCGCTAACTGTATTCGACTCAACGGAGTTCGAACTTCATGAGGAATTGCTTGAGCAAATATATGGCTCTCTTTCACCTTTCTTTCTATCTCTTCAGCCATGCAATTAAAACTGCTAGCCAATTCCGAAACAGGATGAATATCTTCAGTCTCAAAACGCGTACTAAGTTTACCTTTACCAAACTGTTTCTGCTTCTCAACTAACGACTCAATTCTCTCTTGAAAGCCTCTAACCGGTAAGTAAATACTTGCTCCAATCACAATGATGACCGCAAGCAGAAGTCCAATTAAAAAGTGTCGCTCTGAATCCTCATACCACTCAATTTCAGGTGAAAAAAAATCCCCGACTTCATAGAATGCAAAGCTATACTTGGAATTCGGGAGTTGGTACACGGCCGCGTACAAATTGTTTTCGCTTAGGTAAATAGGCACACCATTTAAGATGGTATGTAACTCGCATCGTTGACAAGGAGCTCTTCCCGACCAATTCTCTAACAGCCGTAAATTGAAAATAAAAAACTGTTGATGACCTGTTCTATCGAGTTGCTTGTAGAGCGAATCTTCTTTGTCTCGTTGTTGGATATACTGCTCGACAAAGTACAACCCATCATTGAGAAAAGTCTCAATCTCTGTTTTTCTCATATGTCCTTCACCAAAGTGTAGGAACAAAAAGATTGTCGTCGACATCCCTGTAATAATACCAAGGTAGAGCCGAGCAAAAATAGAAACAGAGCGAAGCTTCTCTTTAATAAATTTAAGCAACCAGCATATACCCCTTATTACGTACCGTGCGTATAAACTGTTTGTCTTTTGCGTGAACACGCAGCTTTCGGCGTAAACCAGATACTCGCATATCAATCGAACGATCGTTAAACGCATAATCTATTCCTCGGAATAGCTGGCAACATTGGTCCCGGGTAACGACTTGGCAGACATTCTTAACGAGAAGATTCAAAATCTCAAACTCTGCGGATGTGAGATTCAAGTTTTGTCCGTATAAAGTGGCACTTTGGGCTGCGCTATTAATGGCGATCTCACACTGTTTCTCTGACACCGTTTTCGCCGTTGTTGTAACCGGCGTTGCACGTCTCAGCAGAGCTTCGATTCGAGCCAACAATGCATGCCCTCGTATCGGCTTAGCCACATAATCATCAGCACCGAACTTAAATAAGCTTACTTCACTCATTTCATCTGCAGAAGCAGTCAACACTAGGATCAATCCATTGTAAAACTCACGAGCCTCCCGGCAAATTTGTGCGCCACTCATACCTGGTAGCATAAGGTCCAACAACACCAAATCAGGTTCAATACTTCGGATAGCTTCAAGTGCCAAGTTTCCCTCATGAACGACGCTCACTTCATACCCTTCCGCTTCTAGGTAGAGTGTGGTTAAACGAGCGATCTCTTGATCATCTTCGACAATGAGTACTTTGGTTTTCGACATATCTATCACCAGTATTTATTAAAAGCGTGGGCAGTATATATACTGTTCATATATCATCAATATTGTTATTAAAGTCAATACTTTACCGTACGCAAAACATAATAATCATATTTGTACATCTACGTTTACAAAATCAGACATCAAATCGCCTGCAAGCCTCGATTTACATAGGATCCGCAAACTGACACCGATTGCATTTGATGTCGTATCTCATCCTAATCACTTACACTTGCTTTATTTTCTTACCTACACTTACATTAAAATTGTTTACAAAAAAACAATCAAATCAACCATCTTTTAATCAGTCACACCGCAGTTTATAAAACCAAGGAGTAGACTCCATTTAGATAAAAAAACCAGAAAGTTCGGCTGACCACGAAAGGAAACTGATCACCTGTTTCACTCATCAGCACTTTCCTTTTCTGCTCCCCCATTCCTTCCTATAAAGTCATTACCACTTCAAGTAACATTCACTACATCAATAGCTCGTTTTGTAGTCTGTCATTTAATCACTCCTTAGAGGGCCCCTCTTAAAATGAATAAACCGCTTTCACTGTTACTGGCTGCGTCTGCTTTATTTTCAGCACCATTACTTGCTGATAGCGGTAAGCAAGAAACGATAAAAAAGATTCAATCTCAGGTGAGTTCTTGGATTGATATTCAGGTCGCTCCGCAAAACAGCATTATTCAAAAAATGGTCTTTGACTGTGAATTTTATAGCGCAACGCCTTATATCAAGTCTCCAGATGGCAGTGAAAGCAGTTCAGGCTCATACCGTTTCTACTCACAAAAAGGTGTATTAGGTACCGTCACTGATCCGTTTACGACTCAGCCAATGCCTGAATTAACCATGTGCTTAAAAGAAGACTTCACCCTAGCGAATCAAGACCAAGCGCAACTCCTATTCGAAGCTATCGAAACGGTCTATCCAAATCATTCTATGTTTGATGAGAACTTCCCTAAGGAAATCATAAAGAAGCCAAATGGATGGCATTTTATTGATGGTGAAATCTTCGATGATAAAAAAGGTTATATCATCGAAACAACTCCGGAAGGGAAAGTGACCAAGATCATCCGCTCATTAAACCTATAAACACAACTTTCTCACTAATACGGAGAGGGTTTGATTTGTATTAATAAGTCACCGAAGTAGGCCTGCTTGCTCGGTGGCATCTAACTAAAACTTCCTCACGTGGAGTCCAGCATGATGACAAGTTATCAATCATTCGAGTACCTAAAGTGTCCTATTTGGATATATGACATCGATAACAAAAGAATCACATGGGCAAACCAGAGTGCTCTTCCTTTGTGGGAGGCGGAATCTTTGTTTGAACTGACATCACGCGACTTTAGTGTCGAGATGTCAAAGGCAATAGAGGCGACTCTCGAAGAGTATCAAAGACAATTTCTACGTGGTGAAAGCATCAAAACATGGTGGAACTTCGCCCCCAAATACATAGCCAAACGCGCACTATGCCAGTTTTCTGGTATCCCTTTACCTGATGCTCGAACGGGCATGTTAGTTCAAGTTGTTGCCGAAGAAGGCAGTCTTAAGCAGGATCTCGCTTTCTCAGGCGGAGCGAACCTTTCTCTACTATTTGACCGTTCAGGTAAGATAGTAAGCACTAACTCTGCGTTTAATCAAAACTATGGCTCACCGTTTACCACCCTCTCCGATTTTCTTTCCAGCGAAGAAACTGCAGCCCATTGGCTATTTTCAGCACGAACGGGCCAGGAGATCCTAGAAGAAGTGAGCTGTACCATAGGTGACAAAACCCATCACTTTGACGTTCAGGGTAAGTGGCTGTTCGACAAGAGTGAGCTACTGTTAGACCTAACCTGTACTACCAAGCAAAAAGAAAAGCTGATAAAAGCCAGGTACAACGCGGAGCACGATTGCTTAACAGAGCTTCATAACCGCAGAGGGATCACCAACTTACTACAAACCAGTATTGCCTACCGCTCCCCTTTTGAGTTGATGTTTGTTGACCTCGATGGCTTTAAGCTCGTCAATGACACCTATGGGCATAGCGTGGGAGACCAACTGCTAAAACAAGTCGGTGAGCGCCTAAAACAGTTAGTTGATGAAACCTGCATGATTGGTCGCTTTGGTGGCGATGAGTTCATCGTGATTGCTCACGCCTGTCGAAATCAAAACATTCCTCTGCTTTGCACACGCATTATTGATGCATTAAACCGAAGTTTTCACATCAGTGGAATTGGTACTCTGTCTGTGGGTTGCAGCATCGGTACTGCAAACTTTCCAGATAACGCCGTAGACCAAGAGTCATTACTAAAACAAGCGGGCATGGCAATGCACATGGCAAAAGCCAACGGACGTAACCGCTTCCAAACTTTCACACCTAGTTTAGCTCGTGAGCTTCATCGGAAAGTAGAAATTCGCCATCGCTTAGCTCACGCTCTAGAGAATGAAGCTCTTGCACTGCACTACCAGCCGATCATGAATATCAGCAGTGATAAAGTGAAAGGATTTGAAGCACTGCTACGCTGGTCAGATACAGATTTAGGGGACATTAGACCTGACGAGTTTATCGCTCTAGCAGAAGAAACAGGTCAGATTGTCCCGCTTGGAAAGTGGGTGCTCAACTCCGCGCTTAAGCAGCTATCTATTTGGCACCGAGAATTTGATAACCAACTAATGATGAGTATCAACATCTCGAGTATTCAAATGCATGCAACCTTTGCAGACCAACTATCTGCAATGCTCAAATTCTACAATATCCAACCACAGAGCATCGCCCTTGAGCTCACTGAGTCATCCATGATTTTCAAACATGGCGAAGTTAGACAAGCATTATGCGACATTGCTAAGTTGGGTGTGGAGTTGCATCTGGATGATTTTGGTACTGGTTACTCTTCTCTATCTATGTTGCATGACCTACCTATTAGTACTGTCAAGCTCGATAAGAGTTTTGTGCACGGGTCACACAAAGGCAGCAAAGCCATTGTTCAAGCAACCCAAGCTATCTGTGACAAATTAGGGCTAAAAGTGATCGCGGAAGGTGTTGAGACAGAAACACAGAAGGACTTTTTAGTCGACTGTGGTTACCAATATCTGCAGGGGTTCTTGTTTAGTAAACCAATCCCTTCAAATGAAGTCGAAAGTCAGTTTTTATTCCTTCGATAAGTCAGTGTTATTCACTTGAGATGGCGAATGAACAATAGTGGCGAGTATAGGCTCAAGCATCGTGTATTTGGCCTAAAAAGCTGCTGAACATGTCGAGCTATTAACACTCAGCAGGAGTATACTTCTCATTCATAAAAATCTCTCCTTCGTCTCAATATTTCAGTTAGTTACCAGTTCTTTATATCAATTCTTGTTCAGCTCAAATGTGACCTTTTAGCGACTCATATTTGAGCTTAGATATTTTGTAGACTGCTTTAGTCCATACAAAATGAGAAAGAGAATCATAAAAAAGAACCACTTAATCTTACCTGCCTTCGCTATCGTTACAGCTTTCTTACCATTGTCTGCACTCGCAGGTGACCACGACAACTCTATTGAGGTCGGTGTGACATTTATTCGGAATCAAGAACTGGCAACCTTTGGCTATAGCAAAGCCCTATCGAATAATATTATTGTAGGGGGTGGCTTTTCATTCGGTACGGAAGCGGTAGATTTGGACGAGCCAAACTCACAAGATGCATGGGGCTTATGTTCAAGCATCGCATCGGCATATTCAAGATAATCGCATAGATGATGATGGTTATTTGCAAATACTTGATAAACCAGACCAGCTTTTTGTCATTAATGTACAACGTACCAGGTAAACTTAACGGTACAAAACCCCATATAAAACCTTATTTTTACCAAGCGCAAAACCATAAAAATATTCTAGTAATTTTTATAAAAGTCTTGCCAATACGAATAAAAAGGTTAGTGTTATACACATATATATCACCATACAGTTTTAATTATGACCGAATGGAAAGACGACCAACCGATCTTTAGGCAGCTTGCCACTAAGATCAGCGACCAAATTCTGCAAGGTATTTGGCTTGAGCAACAGGCCCTGCCCTCTGTCCGCGCTGTTGCTGCTGATCTTAAAATCAACCACCTTACCGTCATGAAAAGCTACCAGTTACTGGTTGATGAAGGCTTGGTTGAAAAGAAGCGAGGCCAAGGTATGTATGTAGCCGAAGGTGCACTTCAAAAACTGAAAGAGTCCGCACACCAAACTTTCATCAACACACAGATCCCAGCCATCGCTGAGACGCTAGGCATCATTGATATGAGTGTCGAAGAACTCGTGAAACAGCTAGAACAACATATAAAGGACAAGTCATGAGTACTTTACTTTCCGCGAAAAACGTCACTAAAACTTATTCAAATCAAGTGGGTGTAGAGAGCTTCAGCTTCGAACTAAAACCTGGCCAAGTACTTGGCTTGCTTGGTCATAATGGCGCTGGTAAATCGACTCTCATCAAATCACTGCTTGGTGGGCATAACTACCAAGGTGGAATCGATGTCAACGGCTACCATCCAATCCACCAGCATGCAGAGCTCATGCAGCACCTATCTTACATCTCTGATGTGAATGTGCTTCCTGAATGGATGACCATCAAACAACTACTTCGTTACACCGAAGGCGTACACCCGAGTTTCAACCGACAAAAAGCCGAGCAAACCCTGAGTAGCACGAACATCAAACTCTCTTCCACAATCAAACAGCTCTCTAAGGGGATGAAAGTACAAGTTCACCTTGCGATCATCATCGCAACTGACACTCAGGTACTCATCTTAGATGAACCAACACTTGGCCTAGATTTGATTTACCGAGACACCTTCTACCGCCACCTGTTGGAATGGTTCCACGATGGCGAGCGTGCGATGATCATTGCTAGCCATGAGGTTTCTGAGATCGAACATCTACTGACAGATGTACTTATTCTCAAACAAGGCCGCTGCGTGCTGCAGAAAAGTATGGAAGCGATCGAGAGTGATTACTTCATTATCGAAGTTGCTAATAACCACTCAAGCGACATTCAAAAACTGAAACCACTCACTTCACAACCGGGGCTAGGAACGACTAAATGGTTATTGGAAGGTCAGTACAAACCACAAGTTGAATCACTAGGTAACATCTACAACGTTGGTCTTGCCGACCTATTCCTTGCAACACAGACGGAGAAGGCATAATGCACCCAAGTTTTTACATGCTAGAAAAAGAACTTATCGAGCACAAAATCAATACTCGATTACCTCTATTTGTTGCGTTGTGTGGTTTGTTACTGTTCGTGTGTCTGTTCTTTAATGGCGCGGCACAGCATGAATTTTTCTTCCAGATGGAAGTTAACGGCGATGTGAGCGATATCCACAGAGAATTCGCACAAGACCTTAACTCAGTGATCTACTTTGGCGCGGGCCTTATTTCACTGCTGCTTTCAACGCTGTATATCCCAAAAACACTGCGTAAAGAGCGCCAAGAAGGCAGCTCAATGTTTTGGAGAAGCATGCCAGTATCGAATGCTCTGACTCACGGTGTGAAGCTAGGCTTTGGTTTAGTGGTGATACCCGCTATCTGCGCCCTATTGGTTCTATTTACCGATGTTCTATTCTGGATTCTAAGCATATCTAGCGAGCAACAACTGGCGCTATTAGTAGAACAGCAATCACTGTTTTATGTGCTCACAAATTGGTTGGTATTCTTTGGTCGAATGCTGTTAGTTGCCTTGGTGCTATTACCGTTAGCGACAATGACACTGGCGATCTCGCAGCTGGTTAACTCGCCATTACTTGTGATCTTTGTTTCAAGCTTTGCAATCAAATGGCTAGCTATTGCACTGTTCGGTTTCTATGGCATCAATGACTTCTTTTCTGTGATCGCTTCACTACCGATGAAAGTACTTACGGCAAGTAACCCGTTCAGTGCGCTCTCTGACGTATCTATCTTATCTTTGAGTATTTACGTCTTGCTTGGTATCGGTAGCTATCTACTGAGCCTTAAATTAAACAGAACGGACGATGTAAGCCTAAAGACACTGTTCCAATAACAGGTTACAAAACCTATCGCATGATAGGTAAATAATGAAATCAAAGCTTCTGAGAAATCGGGAGCTTTTTTATTGCCTGTAATTTCTGTTTGGAGTTGGGTGTGGAATTGTACTAAGTAGTGAGTATGCTAAGTAAAAGATTAACTGTTAAGAGGTTTGCTTTAAGAGGTATTAGTGAGCTGACATTAAATTGCATTGTTATTAATGCCTGCCAGCTCTTTGAGGGATGATTTCTTTAGCTACCGACCAGATGAAGGTCATTGAGAGTGCTACAGAAATCAGTTTGTCTAATTTTATAGCCATTAATGGCAGTGATTGAAAGCCTTTCAGCTTTGTAAGTTTTTAGCTTTATTACTTGATATGTAAAGCTTATTTCTTTGAAGCTTCTTTCGAAGTGTCTTTCCAGTATTGGATACGAATGCGATGAAGCTGTGCTCTTCTCATTTTTTTCATAAGGTATTTTTCCTTTTCATTTAGCAGCTCTCCATGAGCTTTTTTATTGCCAACTATTCGAATCTAACGGTGTTTGATGGCCATATCAGTGATACAAATCACAAAATATAAAGAGTTCTAAGTACCATTTACATCAAAATATGACTTGGATATCAACTGTGGCTCAATTTTATCCAACAAGCCGTTCTACCTATTAAAGGTTAGATCTCTCAGATGACAAACTCATTTCAGTATCAATACAATTCTATGATACCCATTTAATAGACCGGAACATCGCGGTTTTAGTTCCCAACTTATTTTATCCTCCCCAAACCAAGTTACACCGTAACTGTAAATTGTAGGGTTGCGTCTGTTTTTTGTTCAAAATTGTCTATACGGCACATACTCAAAATGGGATTATGTTGATGATAGGCAACACGATAAGCAAAGGAAGGACAAATTTAAATGGACACAACAATTAGTAAAGTGATTTTACAAGGGCATATTGTCGTACCAGACGATGATTTAGAAGCAGTTATACAAGCACTGACCTTTCATAAAGAACTCACGTTGGCAGAGCCGGGCTGTATTGTATTTCGTGTTAGCCAAAGTTCACTGCAGCCAAACCGCTTCGAAGTATATGAAGAGTTCACTAACCGTGAAGCGTTTGAGGCTCACCAGAATAGAGTGAAAAACTCTGATTGGGGCAAGATAACAAAGAACGTGGCGCGCCATTATCAAGTGACCGATGCAACCACACCATCATGACTCAAGCATTGACCAACCAAATCGCAGCCTTGATCGAACAAGATCCGCTGCGAACAAAAATCTTAGAGTGCGTGGCTCAATTAGATCTACCACAATGCTATGTCGCCGCAGGCTTCGTGAGGAATCTAGTTTGGGATCACTTGCATGACTTTGATAGCCCCACGCCCCTCAACGATATTGATGTGATCTACTTTGATCGCCGTGAATATGGTTACCAATCGGACATAGGTTACGAAGATCAGCTAAAACAACGGCTACCTGAACTCAACTGGCAAGTTCGTAATCAAGCCAATATGCACACCCGGAACTCAGATAAACCTTATCAAAGTACACTAGATGCAATGAGTTACTGGCCTGAGAAGGAAATCGCTATCGCAGTAAAGCAAAACTGCCATGGACGTATCGAGTGTATATCGGCTTTTGGTTTAGAGAGCTTGTTCAATTTGAAAATAACGCCAAACCCGAACCGCGGTCGCGACGTATTTGATCAACGAGTCCAATCTAAAAACTGGCTAACTCATTGGTCAAAGTTAACCATTAGCCGGAGTTAACTATTGCTGACAGCTAACTATCAAACAACTTCAAAGCTCAAACCATTGACTAATAGCCCAATCAGATCGAACATGCCTCACTTCTTAGCGAAACCGCACGCGGTAACAAACGATTTCTTCTTCTCGTCATACTGAGTAACCACCATGAACCAACAATACATGCTGCAAGCACTTGAAGCTTCGCGCCAAGCCCTACCCGATTGTCAACCGAACCCACCAGTGGGGTGTGTTTTGGTGAAGAACGATAAAGTAGTGTCTGTTGGTTACACACAAAAGGTTGGTGGGAACCACGCTGAAGTCGAGGCACTGAATCACTATGACGGCGATATGGAAGGCGTAACAGCTTACGTGACATTAGAGCCGTGCTCTTTTGTCGGTAGGACACCAGCTTGTGCTAATACTCTGGTTAAAGCTGGTGTAAAACACGTTGTCGTCGCTATGCTCGATCCAGATCCTCGTAATAATGGCCGCGGTATAGCAATACTGGAAGCGCATGGTGTGAAAGTTAACGTGGGACTATGCCAAGCACAAACGAGTGCCTTTTTAACCCCATATCTTGGTAAGTCTTAGTGCTCAGCACCTGTAGAGTTAAGCTATTGCGCTAAGCTTATTGAGCACTCGTTACTCAACATCCACTAAACCAAGTCTAACCCACGTCTACTCGATAAAGTGGGTTAGCTGGCGTATCAACAAAGTATGCCCAGATATGCTCATACACTGCATGTTGGTTAGGGAATGGCGCTAACGCTTTCGCTTCCGCTAAACTGCACCATCGATACTCAGTGTGTTCATGGTTTAGTTCTACCGCTTGGTCTGGCGGACAAAGTACAGCAAAGATTGGGATAAGTTGAATGACATTGACGTTCGCCTCGTAGAACTGCTCCAAAAATTGAGCGTTGTACAATTCTTTCGCTTCGATTTTAGTTTCTTCTTCAAATTCACGTACGATTGCCTGCCAACCAGTTTCACCCGCTTCAATTGAGCCAGCAACATGGCACCAATAGCCGCCCTTTACGCGTTTCATTAATAGCATTTTCGTTTGTCCGTCGATCTCAGAAAGAGCGACACCAGCTACAATCGAAGTATTTAGTGGAATCATAACGTTACCTTATTTTGAACACGAAGCGAGCAAGCCTAGCACCCTTCCATTAGTAAGTAGTCTTCGATGATGAAAAACGAGAGACCAATCATTAATTTGTATTCCTCCCCTGAGCACTCCAACCTTATGCGAACAATCAAGTTTACTGTATAAAACCACGGTGCGATTTCTTATTTGAGGCGCTTTTAGATAAAGAGTAGAATCGCCTACCTTATACTGTATTTAAGCTCTCAAAAAACAGTAGACTCGTAGCCATTTATCACCATCAAGTAAGACGACTATATGCACTCATCAAAACCAACGCACGACTCAGAGAACAACCATACACCTGAGCACTGCTTCACTCGCTTTCAACAGCCGATCGAGTCATATTCGTTGCCTGAGCGTTTCACCTTTCCGTTCTACTACGAACCACATCCATTGTGTGAAATTGCGTCGCACCAACTTCAACAATACCTAGAAAACCAAACCGATTGGCAGCATGACTTCGGACTGGATTCTGACGAAGGCCGCGGTAAGATGTTTGGTGTATTACTAGTAAGAAGCCCTGAAGGTGAACTTGGTTACTTCTCTGCATTCTCAGGGAAAATCGCCGATCAAAACCTACTGCCGCACTTTGTTCCACCGGTATTCGACATGCTGAGCAATGACAGCTTTTTCCGTCAAGAAACCGCAGATATGATGGCGGTAAACGCCGAATTTAAAGCGCTGCAGGTCAACGTTCAATACCTTGAGCTGTGTGAACAATTGGCACAGCAAAAAGCGCAGGCAGAGCAAGAAATCGAAGCTCAGCGCTTGTTGATCATTGAAGGTCGTAAAATACGAAAAGAGCAACGAGAGCAAGGTAAAAGGAATCTTGATGAGCAAGCTTTTGAGCAACTAAACCAAGAGCTCAGCAAAGCCAGCGTTGCAGATAAAAACCAACAGAAATACCTGAAGCTCAATTGGGAACAAACCCTAAACGAGCTACAAGGCAAGGTGGACGTATTTACGGCTCAATTGGCTGCATTAAAAGCGCGAAGAGCGCACCTGTCTCATCAGCTTCAACACAAGTTGTTTTCACAATACGCTTTCCAAAATGCGGAAGGCAATGTCGAGGACCTTAACCAGATCTTTGAAAACACACCAAATAAAATACCACCGGCCGGCTCTGGTGAATGTGCGGCTCCCAAGCTTCTGCAATATGCCTATTTGAATGGCTATACGCCATTAGCATTAGCTGAATTTTGGTGGGGCCGCTCTCCTAAATCGGAGATCCGCAAACACAAGAAATACTACGCCTCTTGCCAAAGCAAATGTGTTCCAATACTTGGCCATATGATGAAAGGCCTTGAAGTGGATCCAAACCCATTGCTAGAGAACCCTGCAGAGGGCAAAGAGCTCGATATCCTGTTTCAAGATGAGCATATCGTTGTGGTACATAAGCCAGCAGGTTTCCTTTCGGTTCCGGGCAAGAGCATCAAAGATTCTGCCTACACTCGCGTTCAGGAAATGCATCCTGATGTGGAAGGACCGTTCGTTATACACCGCTTGGACATGGCGACCTCTGGCATTCTGATCTTCGCTCTGTCTCGACGCGCAAACAAAAGCTTGCAGAAGCAGTTCATTACTCGTGAAGTCGAGAAGCGATACGTCGCGATGATTGAAGGCGTTCTGACTGAAGATGAAGGTTATGTTCGATTACCGCTGCGTGGCGACCTGTACGATCGTCCTCGTCAAATTGTCTGCTACGAACACGGCAAACCTGCAGAAACTAAATGGGAAGTAATTGAACGCAATCAAGAGACCACCAAAGTTTATCTGCACCCTAAAACAGGACGCACACACCAGTTACGCGTTCACTGTTCACATGATGAAGGGCTGCATATGCCTATCGTCGGTGATGGTCTGTATGGCAACAAAGCTGACCGTCTTCACCTACATGCAGAAAGACTTGCCTTGCACCACCCAATTACCAAGGAGTGGATGGAATTCCAATTCGATGCGGAGTTCTAAAAACTCCCATCAATAACGAATCTTAATGAAAGGAGTCACACCATTTGTGGCTCCTCTTCTTCCACTTCCCGCATTTTCGCCCTCGTTTTTCCTACCTCTTTCGGATATATCTCCACGCTTATTGCACTACTTCATTTTGAGGTGTAGGATGCCCCTCTTCATCTTTCCTTGAGGCCTTTGATATATCATCAGCTGCTTTGAATCTACATTCCAATACACAAACATCTTCTTTAGCTACTGCGCAGCACCAACAAACTTAAAGCCAATCACAACGAAAAACCGGATCTGAATTCGGCAATGCTGAACCTCATCGAAGAAGTTAAAAATGAACTCCCGCTCTATGAGTCAGAGACATTCATTTGTGGACCAAAAGGGAAACTGTTCAGGTTGCTCTAAGAAATTGCTAGAGATGGTCGACACAGAATTTATCTACTGGGAGCACAGCATCTCAATGGGACAAGGACCAAACTTCGAAGAGCTGCGTCTCTTCGGTAAACTATGCAGCAGCTTAAGACGTGGCTTAGAAAGAAGCGGCTTGGTAGAGAAGCGTCCTAGAGCAAGGTAACTAGAACCAAGTCACTAGCTTAGGTACTGAAACACGATTTAGGGCGTCCTCGATCGTGTTTGAGGTCTCGTGATACCTAGTCTTAGCGCATATTAGCTCCACTTACCCCAGTTGGAGTCAACACTATGAAACGGACACATTTACTGTTCACATCCCTATTTTTCCTTTGCAGTTCAGCCATCGCTTCCGGTGTCGGATTCACTCAAGTCACCTTAACTGACAATCCTAATCGCCCGCTCAACACTGCCATTTGGTATCCCACATCTGATAAATCAGACACAACCTTGATTGGCGATAATCCCGCCTTCACCGGTACACAAGTCATCAAAGATGCAAAAATTCAATCAGGCACTTTTCCAGTAATACTGCTATCACATGGCTACCGAGGAAACTGGCGTAATCAAAACTGGTTAGCGACCAAACTTGCGAGTAAAGGCTACATCGTGGCGGCCGCTGATCACCCGGGTACCACCTCTTTCGACCAGTCCCCACAACAAGCAGCAAAGTGGTGGGAAAGGCCACGAGATGTATCGCGTACTCTGGACTACTTGTTATCCGAAACCTCGTGGAAGCAATCTGCCAATGCTGAAAATGTTACAGCAATCGGACATTCATTGGGTGGCTGGACAGTAATGCAATTGGCGGGAGCTAAGATGGATAAGCAAACCTTTGAGGCGAATTGTCTCACATACCCTAATCCACGAACTTGTGGACTTGCTGAAGAGCTAGGGCTAGACAAAGTCCAAGCTGCAGAGCTAAACAATAAAGACCTTTCAGATCCAAGAGTTCAACGTGTGGTCAGCCTTGATTTAGGACTTGCTCGAAGCTTTTCAATCGTCAGCTTAAATGACATTAAAGTGCCAACCTTGATACTGGCTGCAGGGATCGATATAGGAGATCTCCCTCAAGCATTAGAGTCTGGCTATATTTCCGAACATGTACCGTTAAACTCTAGACTCTACAAAGTCTATGAAAACGCCACCCATTTCAGCTTCATTCAAGGCTGTAAACCCGGAGCTATAGCCATGCTGAATGAAGAGGTGCCAGGCGATGGCATTATTTGTAAAGATGGCATTGGTACATCACGCGACCAGTTACACCAATTGTTCTTCAATGACATCGCTAGCTTTCTGAATTGATAAACCAAAAGCAAGCACACTCAATCTAACACTTGTGGCGAACTTCGAAACTCACTCGGAGTTTGCCCAGTTATCCTTGAAAACTCCCTATTAAAATTCGATTTGGTCTGAAAGCCTGAACTGAGATAGATCTCAGTTATCGCTTCATCAGTTTGCTTCAAGCGATTCTTAGCGTGTTCTATTCGATAGGCGTTAATCACCTTCGAAATGTTCTGTTGGTGAATTTGATTAACCGCAGACGATATCTTGCGAGCAGGAATGCCCAGCTTTCGTGCCAAGCGATTAAGAGACAGGTCAGGATCCTTGAATACTTGGTGATCTCTCATTAATGCATCGAACTTAGCCATGATCTGAGCAGTTTCTTCAGCTTGGTCTTTGTCTAAGCTGCTCGCCTCTTCTGGCGAGCGTTGTGACATGGGAGATAAAGCTTGCTGATTTTTTTCTTCGGCAGGCGTGCTCATACTGACCACCATCACGGCGGAAACAACGGCTGGAATAAGGACAAGGTAGCTAATCGATAAGATCAGATTGGTGTGCTGCGCATCCAACAGCAAGATGTCGAAAGAAAGTGCACTATCAACCAAAGCCGAGAATAGCAGCATTGCACCTGCAACTCGTTCAGCAACCAACACTTTCGGTACATCGGTCAGCCGCACTTGTTCCGGCACTCGTAGCGACGACTTCAGCAGCAAGCTACCATATCCGAGATAGAGCAAGATCAGCAATACATCAAGAGTTCCAGTCCAGAGGTGCACATAGAAAAGTGAACCAACAAAAACAGCAATCGGGCCTAGCCAATGCAAATGTGTACTAGATTGACTTCGATGAGCTCCTGCAAAGCATAACCAAGCCGCCACAGGAACACAGGCACCGAGAATGGGTTGTAAGAAACGGAACAACGTAATATCAAACGTCCACCGAAGCCCCACTACCGTCACCATCAACGCGCAGAGAATGATAAACCAAAATGGCTTTTGATTGGTTTGTGGGTAACGGCATCGAAACAGCATACCTGCCATTAATAACAACAGCGCCGCGACAAATGGTAAAGGAATGGCAAGCATCAACAATCCATTTAAGTTCGAGAAAAGATCACTTCCCCTTCAAGCACTTCATGAGCGAAGTAACTGAGCGAACCAGTGATACATATTGATTATCAATCTATAGTAAATCATTCCTCTGACAAAAATCTAGAGCGAAACCTTGATGGTGTTAAACCAATGATTTTCATAAAGACTTTTCGGAAGCTATTGACGTCTTCATACCCAACTAAGTAGCTGATTTGTTCTACTGGTTTATGGGAACTTTCCAGTAGCTCACACGCGCTTTGAACACGCACATGTTGAATATAGTTAATCGGAGTCAAGGTCGTCGCTTTAGTAAATTGTCGAATAAAGGTTCTCGCGTCATGAAGGCTTCCTCCGCCAATTGATTAAGTGTCAAAGGAAGGTGGTGATTCTTTTGAATAAAGCGCTGCACAGAGACAATCTTGTCATTCCCGTGAGCGTAGCTAGGCACAAAACTTTGGTAGTAGCGCTGCTCTCTCAACCCCGTATCCAACACCAGATACTTACCTAAATTACGCGTATTGGTTGGCGTCGTGTATTTAGTCAGGATAAACAGAGCCAAATCCATCCACGACATCAAACCACCAGCAGTAATGATGTCATCGTCATCGATCAGGATTTTGTCTATATCCACTTCGATTCCAGTATGTAACTCCGAAAACAATTGTTGAGCTTGCCAGTGCGTGGTGACGGTTCGCCCTTCCAGTAATCCGGTTTGAGCAAGAATGAACACGCCTGCGCACGCTGAGCACAATATTGCCCCCTTTTGATGAGACTTAATCAGATAATCCGTTAGCCTATCATCACGCTCTAGGTAGTAACTGCCATCTAAGTTTGGCGGCAATAAAATGATATCGGCTTTAGATTCTTCATTTGAGTTAGCCGATGAAACCGATAAGTCATCATAAGGCCTAATCTCAACCTGGAACCGAACCGTTTCACTTTCAGAATCAAGGCTATTCGCCATCTGAAGAAATTCTTTTATTCCAAACACAGCGCTCTGCAGAGAGCCTGGGTAATCGATAATTTCGACCTTTACTGATTTTGTCACTATTGCCATATAGTCTGTCATTTTTGACGTACGTTAAAAAACACAGAGTAGTCATAATAGCCCGACACCACAAGACATTAACAAACAAAGGTATGGATTATGAGCAATACTGCATTACTACTTATTGATTTCCAAAACGACTACTTCCCTTCATACGAAGGTGCAAAATGGGCACTCTCTGAAACAGAGAAAGCAGCAAAAAAAGGTGCACAGTTATTATCAGCTTTCAGAGACAAGCAACTTCCTGTGGTTCATGTACGTCATGAGTTTCCGACGGATGATGCTCCGTTCTTCTTGCCAGAATCAGATGGTGCTCAAATTCACAGCAGCGTGACTCCGCTAGAAGGTGAGCCAGTCATCGTAAAGCATCAAATCAATAGCTTTAGAGACACAGAACTGGACAAAGTATTGAAAGAGCAAAGCGTTGAAAGATTGATCATTGTTGGCGCGATGAGCCACATGTGTATTGATGCAGTGACCCGCGCAGCAACTGACTTAGACTATGAATGTCACGTTGCCCATGATGCTTGCACAACCTTAGATATGGAGTTTAACGGTGTTAAAGTACCAGCAGCACATGTCCACGCCGCATTCATGGCAGCACTTAGCTTTGGTTATAGCAACGTTGCAACAGCAAACGAGCTAGAGAAACTGCTTTAATCAAGATCCGCCTAAGTGGGAAGCACTCAGATTCATGATTGCCACCTAAACTGACGGTCTTCATATTAAGAGCAAAAAAGCGCCGATTAAGGCGCCTTTTTACTAGAAGAGAGCTTTCATTATGCCGCTGCAGTTTGGCGAGTAGGGTGTTTGATGAATATCGCAATTACTGCCACGATAGCCAATGCGAAACAGTAGTATGAGTTAGAAATGATCTCTAACGGCGATAGGTTAAATACCGAACCTAATAGCAGCACCTGCGCACCATAAGGCAAAACACCTTGAATCACACAAGAGAAGATATCCAATAAGCTCGCCGAGCGACGTGGAGATACATCGTTCTCTTCTGCTAATTGACGAGCAACACTACCAGAGACAATGATCGCTACTGTGTTATTTGCCGTGCACATGTTCACCATAGATACCAAACCAACAATACCCAACTCACTTGCGCGGCCATTCGCTTGCTTAGAGTGTGAAGATCCGAACGCACGAATCATGCTACTTACCAGGTTAGTCAAGAAAGCTAGACCACCTTGGCGACGCATCAACTCACTCAAACCACCGATCAGCATCGACAGTAAGAAAATTTCCTGCATGTTGCCAAAGCCAGCATAGATATCTTGCGCGTAATCCGTTAAACCGTAGTTCTCCAGAGAACCTAAGCTAACGCCACCCGCCAGTAAGATACCGATGGTTAGCACAACAAACACGTTCATACCTGATACAGCAAGGATCAAGATAGTGATGTAAGGCAGTACTTTCAGCCACTCAATAGGACCCGTTTCAGGCACTTGAGTCGCAGTGCTGTTAAAAGCGAAGATAACAATCGCGATCAGTGCAGCAGGAAGTGCGATACGGATGTTCTCTTTAAACTTATCTCTCATCTCACAGCCTTGCGAGCGCGTTGCAGCAATCGTGGTATCAGAGATAATAGAAAGGTTGTCACCAAACATCGCACCACTTAAAACAACGCCTGCTGTCAGTGGAATGCTCATACCTGCAGAATCAGCAATGCCAAGTGCAACAGGAGCTACCGCGGCGATGGTGCCCATCGAAGTACCCATTGCTGTTGCGATGAAAGCAGAAATTAGGAAGATACCCGGTAGGATCATGCTCGTCGGGATTGCCGACAAACCAAGGTTTACCGTCGCATCCACACCACCAGAAGCCTTAGCAACCGACGCAAAAGCACCTGCCAATAGGTAGATCATACACATTGCAATAATGTCTTTGTGACCTACTCCACTCAAGAACTGTTCGATAGCACGGTTCAATTTATCTTTGCTCAACAGCAGCGCCAACATCACAGCAGGTAGAGCCGCAATCGGAGCTGGAAGCTGATAGAAAGCAAAATCGACGCCTTGCAACGACAAGTAGGTACCTACACCAATAAACAGCGCAAGGAACACAAGCAGAGGGATAAGCGCTACTGCCGAAGGGGCAATGACCGCATTGGAATTTTTTGAATTGGACATGGAACGACAACAATATAGAACAGGAAGGAGAGCAGACTAATGTCACACTTAGAAATTGTCAACGTCTAGACGTCTAAACACCCAAAATGATGCAAAGTAATACGAACTCTATTGAACATCACATAATAAAAAAGGCTATTTACTCACCAGTAAATAGCCTTTCAACTGATTGGTCGATATGGTTCGATCAATCTTGGCGCTTTAGTTCCCGCTGTGCGACGGCTTAATAACTCTTCAGCCGCCTGCTCAAATACACTTGTCATAATATACCGTTTAATTTAGAACGATTAGAAATAGGCTTGGGCAATGGCATCGCTCGTGCGATGGCTGCACCATAAAGTGTTCAAAGGCCTATTATCACATGTCTCGCAAGTGAACACAGACCGCTAAGTCAATATATTACAAGAAAAGCTAGCACCTGATGATCAGTTTGCTAGCATTTTGAATATGTCATTACCGGACAAGCACTACGCGCCTTTAGTGTCTTCTTAAGATTTTGCATGAAGTTTCTGAAGTGAGGCATGAAATCAACAAACAGAGGGGGTTTTCTATCTTGCATCATCAACGGTCCCAGTAAGCGAGTACTTACACCTAGTCTCGTTGCGGATTGCTCGTCTAAGCCACTGTCCTGCATGATCTTATCTACAATCGCGAACATGTTTTCTCTATCTTCAATTTCAAACTGTATGGTTTGCAGTTCACGATCTTCTTTGATGTTCACTTCTTCGATAGTGATACGGTAGTGATTATGTTTGCCTTTGATTGTTTGCATCGTCATTACTGTCTCCTAACTTGAATTTAAGAACAATTAAGTTGATAATATCAACTATAAATACAGTAGTTGATATTGTCAGCTATATTTCTAAGGATCGTTTATGTCTGATAACACATCGTTGGAGTCTATCTTTCGCTTAGTACACTCTTTGAAACGTCAAATAAGTGAACAGATTGAGAGCTTGGATTCTGAGATCGCACCTATGAATATTCGTGTCATGAAGATCATTACTAAGAAATCTCCATGTACGGCTATCGATATCGCGCACTTCCTAAACCGCGATAAAGCACAGGTCACGAGATTAGTTAATGCGTTGATCAATCAAGAACTTGTAAAGAAGTCTCCAAACCCCGAAGACAAGCGTAGCCAGTTGTTGGTCCTAACTAGTAAAGGTGAAGAGATCATGACTAAGGTTTCGAATATTGATCGAGAGATGCTACAGAGAATGACTAAAGGCATGAACGAAGATGATCTAGAACAGTTCAGCCAAATAGCGAGTAAAATGGCTCAAAACTTAGAAAACAACCCTAAGTAACAAGCTGTTCTTTCGAATAAGCCACTGCTTACAAAAAGCAAAATCGCCACCGAATCGTAAGGTCGGTGGCGTTTATATATCTACTAACTTTTACATCGATGCGCGCTATAAAGACTTTAATTAAAGTTATCGTTCGAGTTTGATGCCAATTTCCACTATGTTTGCACGGGCACTGGATCTGAAAAGACCAAACGTTCACCCATGACAGGGCTGACCCTCTGTACCTCTATCTCCTTGCTTATCGCTGAGGCTTGTTCCATTTGGTATTGCCAGTCGTGCATAGAAAGGTCAAACGTACTGTTGTGGATTGGCATCATCACCTTGCCTTGAAGGTCAATGTGCGCTTGAACGCTCTGCTCTGGGAACATATGAATATCGGCAGCATGATTGAGAAAACAGCTCAGGAGTGCCAACACTTGCGAGCTAAGGCGATGCATTTAACGAGTTTGGTTTCTCAATTCAAATGCTAGCTGACCACTTCCACTCAAGTTAGTCAGCAGACCATACATTCTTGAAATCTGGCCATCCCCAGTTGGTGATGGCTACGTTTTTCAGAATCCCTTGGAAACGCACAGTTTGTAAGTGATGGAACATCGGGACTAACCAATAATCAGAAATCAGTGTCGATGCAATAGGTTCCAACTCAGACAAGTAATCCGGTAATTCAACCGTTGCTTTGTGCTGATCTAATCGTTGTTTGAGCCAATCACTGTTCATCTCTCCGAGCGCGGAATGCAATACAGGATCATTCATCAACCACGAGAACAACGAGGATGGCGCATTGTCGTCGAGATTCAGGTTACACAGTACCAAGTCTTCTTTTAAATCACCCCGCTGAGAAAGCTGAGCTAATTCTCGAAAACTGTAGGTATTCACCTCAACTTCCACACCGTGTTGTTTAAGAATATCTGACACCGAAATAGCACATCGATAGAGGGCATAATAGTTATAAACGGCAATGCTCAATTTCTTAGGCAACTCGCTCTCTTTAGAGGGCGTTCGATACAGCTTCCGCCAACTTGGCAATATGTTCTGAGCTAAAGAGACACTGAATAAGCCTTGGTTTTGCTTCAGCTGCGTCAAAATAGCCTGTGGGTTGGCAAGTGATGATAGGTACTTACGTTGTTCATCACTTAACGAGTTAACCGCTGAGTTTTGGTTAAATAGAATAAACAAACAACCGTCTTCGATTCGACTTCGGAGCCCGTCTGTTTCAGCAGACACCAACTCGGTGTCGCTCTTTCCTAGTTGATGAAAACAGGCCGAATCTTCATACGGTGACACCTGCATCTGGCTATCATCGAATCGAGCGCTACCAGTCATCGATTCCTCAAACTGCCAAATGGTCACCTCATCGGTTAAAGAGCGACAACCATAAAAGTGTTCGAATGCCGAGAGCTTAATGCGCTCACTGTTGGTTTCAACCACTCTGAAAGGGCCTGTACCAATCACAACATGAGAGGTTGAGTTTAATGGTGAAGGCTCACGAGTCACCTGTGCTGCCGGTTGAATCGAATACTTAACGCCAGCAAGCAAACCCGCAAAGCCAGTATCCGCTTGGGTTAGTTTAAAACTGATCCTTAATGGCTGCTCACTGTAAATGGAAGAGACATGAGCTAACTCAGCTTGATAAAAAGACAGAGCTTTTAAAGCAATAAACAAAGCAACCAGCTGTTTGGCATCTACAGGCTGCCCATCATGGAACGTCAAACCGGGGCGCAGATAGAAAGTCCAAACCAATTGCTCAGTATCATATTCCCAATGGTGAGCTAACTCTGGCTTCAGTTCACCATTGCCATTACATGTCACTAAACAGCTAAACACTTGTCTGATCAAAAATCGTTCACTACTGCGATGTATATGATGTGGAAACAGATCCTCAAACTTGCGTTTATAGGTTAATTGAACATGCAAGAGACCTTCACGCATGGTCGCGCCGGAAGTTTCTTGCAGTAAAGAGCCAAACACAGCACGGTCATTGTCCAATATCGAGAGTGCTTTTTCATACTTGCCCTGCTCTATCAGCTTACTCGCGACATGCTGAGCTAATTCTGGGTTGCTAAAACGCAGTGTTAAGTTAGAGCGTTGATTCCTGCCAACTTTTGGTTCCCACACGACCCATTCTGCTTGATGCATTTTGCCTAACAGGGTTCGAGCATGGCGCAAGCTTGTAAACAACTTATCTGCCACTTCCGTTAAGGTCACGGAGTGAGAAATGGTTGGCTCGAACGATTCTAGCCGCGTGTAGTAACGCATCATATTTAGATCAGACAAATACTGAACCTTTTAAACGTAGCACTTCCTAATTAAGCCCATTATAAAACACAATTGTCAAAAAGTAGTGCGACATGACCAAAACAGGAACAAATAATAAAAATACCATCTGTTTTTTAGTTCCTCTTAATTAACCATAATGAACGGGGCAGCTACAAACCATAGGTTGTCAATAAAGCCTAACTAGAGAGAGTAATGACCATGAGAAAATACTATCTTAACAAGCTAAAAAGCACCTGCAGTAAGCTCGAAAGAGAAGCACTACGAACACTTTTAGAACTATGTAACTGGCGTTATTAGTACGCTTTTTAGCACCGAGTAAATGCGAGTTGAGCACAGCCTAATATGCTCCTACCCCCAATATGAGTTAGGTCTCAACTCGCTTTTCCTTTCAAAACTTCCTCTCAAGCCTGCTGTACCAATAGCTCACACAATAGATAAATTTCCGTTGTCGACTCGACAAATTTAATTCGTTTTCTTAGTTAAACAAAAAGCCTTAAGGTTCGCCCCGAAGCAAACAAGGAGCCTCAGAAAAAACTGAAAGCTCAGCTAACAACTAAATAATTTTGCAGTTACCAATCAGGTATTAACTAAGGAAACGCCATGCGTATCGCAATTCTTTCTCGTAATGAAAATCTATACTCTACCGCTCGTCTAAAGCAGGCCGGAGAAGCACGTGGTCATCAGGTCGATGTTATCGACACGTTGCACTGTGATATAGATATCGCGAGTAACAATCCGAAGATTCGCTACATGGGTGAAGAGCTACCTCAATACGACGCGGTTATCCCACGTATTGGCGCTTCCATTACCTTTTACGGAACTGCGGTTGTTCGCCAATTCGAAATGATGGGCACTTTTTGTATCAACGAGTCAGTCGCTATCAGTCGTTCTCGCGACAAACTGCGCTCACTACAACTGTTGTCTCGTAAAGGTATTGGCTTACCAAAAACAGGTTTCGCTAGCCGCCCAGACAAGATTCAAGACCTGATCAAAAACGTAGGTGGCGCGCCACTTGTGATCAAGCTTCTTGAAGGCACTCAAGGTATCGGCGTTGTACTAGCAGAAACAAACAAAGCAGCAGAAAGCGTTATCGAAGCGTTCATGGGCCTAAAAGCGAACATATTGGTTCAAGAGTTCATTGAAGAAGCAAATGGCGCAGACATCCGTTGTTTTGTTGTTGGTAACAAAGTAATTGCTGCAATGAAGCGTCAAGCTGGTGAGGGTGAATTCCGCTCGAACCTGCACCGTGGCGGCACGGCTCAGCTGGTTAAACTAACCAAAGCAGAGCGCGCGACAGCAATCAATGCAGCGAAAATCATGGGATTAAACCTATGTGGTGTAGATATTCTACAATCTAAGAACGGCCCAGTAGTAATGGAAGTGAACTCTTCTCCAGGCCTAGAAGGCATCGAGAAAGCAACGGGTAAAGATGTAGCAGACATGATTTTCGAATTCATCGAGAAGAATGCAAAACCAAACGCTAACCGTACTCGTGGCAAGGGCTGATTGAATACCGATAACTCATGATTGGAAAGAAAATGAACAATAAAATGATCATAGGGAATACCGAAGCACTTTGCTTACCAGAGTTGGGGATAACTGGACTACATACACGTGTTGATACAGGGGCTAAAACCTCTTCTCTACACGTAGACAATCTACTATGTGTTAAATCAAATGGTGAAAAATTCGTAGAATTCGACCTTCACCCAGATGTATATCACCTAGAAGAGAAGGTGCGCTGCAAGGCGAAGCTGAAAACAAGTAAGAAAATCAAATCATCTAACGGCGAAGTTGAGCACCGTTGCGTGATTGAAACTATGATAAGAATTGGTGGCCAACAATGGCCTATCGATATCACGCTAAGCAACCGTCAAGACATGACTTACATGATGTTGCTTGGCCGCCAAGGCATGAGTGACAAAGTGATTGTTGATCCAGCGGGCGAATTCCTGCTGACTCACGAATCTGAGCCATCGTAACCGCTCCACAGGTTATAACTAAAGCTCGTCACAACGATATAAGGCCAGTCTCATGACTGGCCTTATTGTTTTGTATTGTCTAGGTTTGCTCACCTATTTCTTAAATTTGCCATGAAATTGAAAACAAAACGCCAAATAGAGAGCAGCAGTTTCTTGGTTTTAACTTTGGTTACCCGCCAATGCGTCACAGGTCTTCTTGGTGCACTCATCAACAAATGCTCAAACGCTTTCTGATCGAGTTCCACTTGCCCGCCATGCGCCACCAACAGCGTGTCTATCTGCATGTCATAAATGCGTGACACAGAATCACGATACTTATTAGGGTGGAAGATGGGGAAAGGCGGAATGAGCTTGTTTTTGACCTCTACCATCAAGTCAGCCACATAGGCGACGCTGTGTGATGGAGAATAAACAGAGAGATCTCTGTCGGTGTGCCCCGGCGTTTCCAAAATCAACCAATCATCAAAGCCCGGAATGCTATCACCATCCGATAGCTTGTAATCCGGCTTTAACTTCCTCGAATACCAAAGGTTTGCTTTAGGCTTCCCTAAGCGATTCGCCATCCATCGTGCCAATGCCAGATCTGTCAGATGCATCAAGATGCCATCGATACCGTGATACCAATCTTTGTCTCGGTTTGCAGCAACCAAATGACAGTTCGTTAGCTTTCTGAGCTTGTGCGCAGCCCCTGCGTGATCGGGGTGCATGTGTGTCACCACAACCGTGTGAAGATCAGAAAAATCACGCATAAGCTCGGTTTCAATAAAAGCCTTCAAATGCGGAATATCAGCTCGACATGCGCCATCGAGCAACAATAATTTGTCTGGGTACTCCACCAAATACATGTCTTGGATGTAACCTTTAATGGTATGCAGCTGCAAACCCACTCCTTGAGATAAACCAACTGGTCAGACCTATACCATAGCAAACTTAGATTTATTTGTAACAAATTTGTTAAATGGGAAATTACATCAAAGTACCATGCTCTTCCGCACTTTTATCGTGACGATAAAATACGTGATTTGTTGACCTGACTTATTAGGATTATGTATGCGCCTCTAATTTATTGTCTGAGTGCTATACATGAACCAACTAATCGATGCTCTTTCTACCCACGGCTACTTTGTTTGGGATGACTTCTTAACTCATGAAGAAGTGGTGGCATTGAGGGAGTACTAAGAGGAAAATATCACTTTTATGAGCCGAATCCTATGTAGAGACTCTTGTACAGCAATTACTCTGGCGTATTCGGGAAAACTGATATTTAATAGATATTTACGATGCGCATTCAAGAAGGAATAATTATGTCGTCTATCATCGTAGGTCACCGTGGTGTCGCGGGTACTCACCCAGAAAACACCAAAGCAAGTATTGAACAAGCCGCTAAGCTGGGCTTGAAATGGATTGAAGTCGATATCCAGCAAACTCAGGATGATGAACTTGTGGTTTGCCACGACCACACTCTCGAACGCTGTAGTGATGGCAAGGGCCGTGTTGATGAACACACACTAGCGGAGCTGCGTCAGCTTGATTTTGGCAGTTGGAAGTCTGAACAGTTCGAAGGAGAAAGAATACTCACACTTAGCGATTTACTTGAACTTGTTGAAGAACATAGCCTCAGCGTTAACCTAGAGATAAAAGTCGATAGCCGACACCAAGCTCCTCATGTCGTTGATCTTCTGCACAGCGAGCTGATCCGCTCAAACATAGACACCGACAGATTACTGCTCTCAAGTTTTAGCCATGAGGTTGTTGCAGAAATAGCTCATCACTTACCAAGATACCGCGTTGGTGTGCTCACAGAGCAGCTCTCTCAAGATGATCTTCTGCTTATTGATCAAGTGAAAGCGTTCAGTTGTCATATGAATTACGAAAACGTCAATCAGGATGATCTTGATACGCTTGCAGAAGCAAACATTCAAACATGGTGCTACACCGTCAATGATCCGTCTCAGTTCAAATTCCTATCCACCGTCGATGCGATATTCACTGATTTTCCAGATAGAATTAGCGCGAGAAATTGACCGGATAAATACCAAAGTAGTAAACGTTTAAGGCGTTAAAATTTACCTCGATAAACCTCAAAATTAAGTAGCAAACACAAGTGAGTAGGAGTACATTCCGCAGCTCACTTGGTTTCATTAGCTCGCACTATTTAGGCAGTTTTATTGGTTACTTAATTTATGGATCTCATTCTTAGTCCAACTTTCCCAATTTTGGGTGCAGTCTTCGTTTTTGCCGCAATCGTTCGTGGCTTCTCAGGCTTCGGTTTCACCTTAGTCGCATTGCCTTTAAGTGCGTTGTTCGTACCGGTTATTGAGCTTGTTCCTGTGTTCATGCTTATCGACCTACTGGGTAACGTTCAATTACTGCCTAAGGTCAAAAAACATGTCAATTGGCGCTGGGTAGTCAAGGTATTTATCCCTTGCCTTCTGTTCACACCTGTTGGCCTGCTTTTGCTCAAATCAGTTAGCCAAGACACCATTATCTTGATCATCAGCGCCTTTATCTTTGCATCTGCACTTATGATCTTCAGAGGCTTTCAATATAAAAGTGAACCAAGATTTGCTCCCTATATCCTAGGAAGCCTTGCTGGAATAATGAATGGTGCGGCTTCTATGTCTGGTCCACCAATTGGCACCCACGCATTGGCGAGCCCTGTGGCTCCGCACGTCGCCAGAGCTGGGTTGATTGCCTTCTTTGTATTGGCTGATTCGAGTGCCTTTGTTTCTGCATCCATTGCAGGGCTCGTCGATCGTGATGTGGTTTGGCTAACACTGGCACTGTTACCAAGCAGTATGTTTGGTGGCTATGTGGGTTCGAAACTGTTCCAAAGATTTGGTGGCGAGAAATTTAAGCCTGTGACTATCGGGCTGCTTATCGTGATTGCGTTTTTCAGTGCAGGTCGAGTTCTGTTGTAACGAACGGCCTAATTTCTGATAGGAATATGGGTACCAAAACCTACCATTCGATATTGATAGGGGTGCCCATTTTGACCAGTTGAATAAACTCATCCATATCTTGGTTGGTTAATGCAATACAGCCATCGGTCCAATCGAAACTTTGGATAAAACCTGGCGAACGGCGCTCACCATTTTTAATACTATGAATTTTGATGTTACCCCCAGGTCAACATCATTCTCTTCAGCCCACTGTCTATCAGAGGAGCGCGGATAGTTAACGTGTACCGAACGATAAAACTCAGAGCGCTCCATAATATAGTCGAGTTTGCATTCCCCCTTCTGGCGTTCGGTTATTCCCTTCAAAGCGTTTATGTCCTTTCGGTTCCTTACCCAAAGTGATACGAAACTCTTGTACCACCTCCCCCCCTTTGAGTAGGTACATTCTGCGTTTCGATTTATCGACTTTCACTAAGGTCACCACTTGCAACAGGGGATCGATTTCAGAAAAAGAATCTCGTGCCATGTAGGGTTCTAATAATGAAGCTTGATCAGAAGCTTTAAGTAAGCGTTGCGATGACCCTTGCGCCAGCTGAGCAATTTAGTGGATTGGTCCTCACCCAGCGCCTCATCTACATCAATCATATGCTTTGATTTTGACGTGTCAGTAGAGTTAGGAAATGAAGTTGAGATGCGTTGTGAATGAGCTGGTGCTAACTCAAAGACAATGGTTTCAATAGCGGTAGCGTCAGACACTATTTTCTCAACAACGACCTTCTCGGCGTGTGTAAGCGAAGTCACCAATGATAAGTATGGTGATAACGATAAAAACGGACGCACCCTTATATTTCCTCAAAACGCATCGACATGATTCGAGACTGAGTCTCCATTCCTAGGGACTCATAAAAGCTTTGAGCTTGTTGATTAAATTCCATCACCTCTAATCTCAACTCTATCGCCCCCTGAACTTGCGCCCATTGATTGAATGACTTCATCAATGCTCGACCTACGCCTTTACTCTGAATTTGGTCATTCACCACAATGGTGTTCACTCTTGCTACCTTGTGTGATTGGATAAAACTCACGCCTTTGTTCTGCGTCACCTTACCCGCAAGAAAGCCAAGTACTTCATCCTGTTCAACAGCGACAAGGAAGGCCCCAGCCGGGTCAATCATTAAGCCCAGCCAGTACTCCTCACTGTCTGCATTGCTCTGTGATGGCGGCGCGAAAACCATAGGCGCGCCAAGATGATGTTGACGATTTATCTGATCAGAGAGCGCTAAAATCGCGTTAATGTCAGTTACCTTCGCAGTCCGAATTTGCATATCATCACCTTGTTTGAATTCAATAACACCTTAGCAAAAATGCCTGAAATGTGCACCGTTTCACTGGTCGACTCAGCCCTTCGAAAGAAGATTACATTTAATATTAGGCACTAAATTTAAGGAAATTGTTCCGCAAATCTCGAACACAACATCTACCTTTGAGTGCTAGTATCTTCGCAGACCCTAAGTATCGGATACCACTATGATTAAGTTTGCTGTAATTGGAACCAATTGGATTACACAAAAATTCGTTCAAGCTGCACATGAATCGCAATCAATGCAGTTAACTGCCGTTTATTCACGAAACCTAGGCAGCGCGGCACAGTTCGCACAAGAATTCGGCGTTAAAACCACACATGACTCACTCGACGCGTTAGCCAACGACAATACGGTTGAAGCGGTGTACATCGCCTCACCCAATTCGCTGCACTGTGAGCAGTCGATTCTGATGATGGAGCATGGTAAGCACGTCATCTGTGAGAAGCCTGTTGCATCGAATATCACGGAAGCAACACGCATGTTTGAAGTCGCCGAGAAAAACGGTGTGGTACTGTTTGAGGCGTACAAATCTCAATTCCTGCCTAACTTTAAACAAGTCCAACTTGGGTTAGAGAAAATCGGCAAGGTACATAAAGCGCACATCAACTACTGCCAGTATTCATCGCGTTACCAGAAGTACTTGAATGGTGAAAACCCAAACACCTTCAACCCGGCTTTCTCAAATGGCTCATTAGTCGACATCGGCTTCTATTGCGTTGCAGCAACGGTAGCGCTGTTTGGAGAACCTGAAAACGCGCAGGCCTCTGCAAAGTTACTGGAGTCTGGCGTTGATGCGCATGGCTGTGCCATCTTCCAATACCCCGAGTTTGACGTGACCCTTGCACACTCTAAGGTCAGTGACTCTTACGCACCGAGTGAGATCCAAGGTGAGCAAGGTGCGATCATCATTGATCACATCGCTGAATGCACCGACGTTAAGATCCGCTACCGCGATGGCAGCATTGAAAACCTCACTCAAGTGCAAAGCAACAACTCAATGAGTTACGAAGCGCAAGCCTTTGCTGGTTGCATTGGTGGCGATCACACCACACAAACCGATGCAAAACAGCGCGCATTAACTGTTGCCAAATTAATTACAAAGATGCGTCAACAAGTTGGTGTCGTTTATCCTGCAGATAAATAATACAGACCACTAAGCTAACGCACTGATTTTAATAACATACCAGTTTATACATAACTAAATTTAATCCTTACGACAAATAACCGGATTAGTTGATCAGAGGGCTATCTGATTAAATCCGCGTTCGATATCTATCGTATTTATTTAATTTATTGAAGGTGTGTAAAGTGTTTTCAGTTGATGATCGCGTTGTAGCAACAAAAGGTGTTGAACTTGGTGAAATGGTAGTAACTGGTCTAAGTGCTGGTGGTTACTACGTTCACGTTACAACAGTAGAAGGCGCAATGCCGCTTACTTACCCAATGCAAGATCTTAAAAAAAGCATAGTCTAACCGCTCTGCTCTTTTAGTAGTCACTCTGCTAAAGGTAACAAAATTGAGGCCTTGGCTGCTTTACTCTTCTGCATTAGAGTGAACAGCCAGGGCCTTTTTTATATCTGCTACTCCCCGCCAAACCCTCCACAGGTTTAGTCATTGCAGCAAAGCCGAATTCAACAGACAATAGAATGAATCAAAGCGTAACGACACCAAGCACTTATTGCCTGTTAATACGCACTCTCTATTGATGTTTAGTGTTTACAGAAGTTTCTGGTACATTAGCATCATCTTATACTTACAATGACCATGAACTGAGGGAAGCTATGAAGCTTTATATTTACGACCACTGCCCTTTCTGTGCACGAGTCGCCTACATCGCTCAATCTCTAGGCTTAAACATCGAACTTGTTTCTGTGGATTATGATGATGCCCAAACCCTTATCGATTTAATCGGTAAAAAGATGGTACCTGTATTACAAAAAGACGATGGCTCTATCATGGCTGAAAGCCTAGATATCATCGCTTACTTCATGGATTTGAAATCTAGCGACGAGCAGCGTGAGCCATCAGAGCAAGTAACCCTGTTCCAAACTCGCGCATTCCCACTAAGCCAGCGCATTGGTCTACCACGTTGGTGGAAATTGGACCTTGCCGAGTATCAATCACCAGCAAGCAAAGAAGCATGGCGCGCAGCCAAAGAAACCGAAGAACTCAACTTCGACAAGCTGATTGAGCAAACACCACAGTTTGTTGAACAGATTAACCCGCTTCTGAAAGATGCAGAGCTGCTACTGAACTTAGAAAACGGTGAGTCTTCACTGCCTCTTATCGACCAAGCCGTGTATTTCTCTATGCTTCGTGGCTTCTGCGTTGAGCCAAGCATCACATGGCCACCAGCGCTAGAGCGTTGGTTAGAGAAGCAAAGCGAAACGCTGAAGCTGTCTCTGCTTCGCTAGCGCGATAGCAACGAGCACAAACAAAAAATCGAAGCTCTCAGGTATCTATCCAGTTAGCTTCGATTTTCTTTTAGCGGCCCATTATTTCTATCTGACCAAGCCTTTTGTTATCCCAATCTCTTGTTACTACAGCAGGCGCCTTCTCAAGCCAGTTCGCTCTAGGATACGTGTAGAAATTTCTTCTACTGATAACGATGAGGTATTGATGTACGGCACAGCTTCTCTACGGAACATCGCTTCCACAGTTTGTAGCTCATACAAACACTGTGAGTCACTCGCGTACTCACTGCCTGCTAAACGGTTCTCGCGGATTTCAGTCAGCCTTACTGCATCAATGGTTAAACCAAACAACTTATGTCGGTATATCTCAAACTCAGGCAGCAGCTTTAATCGCGCCAAGTCATCATGAATGAACGGGTAGTTCGCTACGCGCAGACCAAACTGCATTGCCATATACAAGCTGGTTGGGGTTTTACCACTTCGAGACACACCCAGTAAGATGATGTCGGCTTCCTCTAGACCTTTAAGCGTAATGCCATCATCGTGCGCAAGCGTGTACTCTATTGCGGCAATACGGTCGAAATACTTCACCGAGTCCTTGTTTACACTGCGTGAGCGTTGAAGCTTAGGTGTCGGCGCCATATGGATGTCATCTTGTACCTTCTGAACAATACTTTCCAACACGTCATAGCAATGAGCTGGCGCTTCAAGCAACTTCGCTTTGATTTCAGGAATCACAATCGAAAAGAACACTAAAGGTTGCTGGCCACTC
>JAYYSE010000078.1:0-7684 GCA_036126475.1 Pseudomonadota bacterium
CATGAGGCTACGACGATTAAAAGGTGTAGCTGATCAGATCGTAGCTTCTTGATTTGGTTCCATCGATTTACGCAACAAAGCCCCTTTAATATCTCTGATAATAATGGGCAGCGCACCATGCACATCGGCTGCCTACAAGGCACAAACAAGCGCATAACCAACAGCCAAGATAAGATCAAAGAACTAACGCGTTCGTTGCACGGGCTAAGGCCAAAGTCACTGATGGTGGAGCTCGCAATTATGTTTGCGAATTACATGAAAGTTGATGAGATTTTAGCAGTTTCGAATAAAGGTCATATCTACCAAGCGATACGCTATATTGGCTCAAAACGGAGTGCTATAACGTTTGATTGCAACACACTATGGACTGAAATTGGGGCCTCTTTGGTCGACAAACACTGGTTTTCTTTGCCAACTAAGCCTCTTCGTAAAGACACTGACACATTGAAAAAGACCAAACGTCGCTTGTACACAAAACGCTATGATTGGCTCAAGGAAACTGAAGAGCAGGTTATTACACGGTTAAATGAAGTTAAGTTTACTCCTAAGTTAAATTAAGCATTGATAAAAATAGCCAAATACACTTTTGAGCTGCTCCTAATCTAGGTTAAAAGCACAACCTTTGCTTATACAGGGGTGCTGAAGCCAGATAACCATACATTTCACACTCCCTTACGCTCGATCTGTTCTAAGTGTAATCACTTAATCCTCAAGCATAGGGAGCTTTACAAGATTTTACGCTAGATGGGTGTCTATTTACGCCACATATACACAAATTGATCGTTTTGCGAGGTGATTTCAAAACCAAACCGGAGATACAACTCCCCAACTCGATTTCCTTGCAAATAACACAGTTCTACTGGCTTATTAAGCTTTGAAGCGTGGGCTAAACAATCCGTCAAAACTTGGCTTCCAATACCCTTACCATGATATTCAGGCAGCAAGAAAAATCGGCAAAAATAGAAGTGGTCCCCTTTATCTTGCAGCAACACACTGCCAATGGCTTTGCCTTGAAGTTCAATAATCTCAGGCCTTTCTTCTTCCCACTCTTCGGCGTGTATATCTCGCTGGACTTGCTCATCCCAACCAAATACGGCTTTGATCGGTTCGAACTCAGCGGCCTTTTTAAGCTCGAACAGAAATTCATAATCTGATTGCTGAGCAGGCCTTGTTGAATACTTCAAAATATCTCCAAAAGTAACTAGAACGTGTTACTTAAACACAGTTCATTTAGGGTCTAGTTGATAGCGCAATACTTCGTGTCTGCCTTGCTCTGAATAAAATGTACTCAAGGACCGACCACCGCACTTCTCAATCACTTTCTTCGAAGCGATATTGCTACTTTCACAAGTAATGATAGCGCTTTCTGTTAACGCGTGATGTTGTATCCAAGACAACATATAGCTAGCGACACCACGCCCTCTCGCTTGGGGCAAAGTTTCATAGCCTATGTGTCCGATGACGTCATGGATGTAATCAGTTGTTCCATGACGAACTCGAATCACACCAAGGATCTCGCCACAATCGATACAAAAATACGTAGAAGCTGGAGTCCAACCTTCTGACAAACCTTCACCTTTAGAATAAGCAATACGTCTTTTTAAATAGGCATAGCTGCTATCAGAAATACCAGTGTAGATATCAAGCCCATCTTCAGCACAAGCATTCACATAATGATGAAAGGCTGTTGAATGCGATAAATCGGCTTTGACTATATCCATGTCGTTTTCACTCCTACTTAATGTTTGTCTGATTGTACGCTGAACCTAAGCTAAACACATTAAGTATTCTTGATTCCCTGTATGTTCATCAACTTGTTCGCGAACAATTTCAAAACCTTGGGAAAGGTAAAACCCAATACTTGCTTGATTCTCTCGGTACACACTCAAAGACAAATTCGGGCACTGCAGCTTAGCATGTGTCATGAGTTGTTTGCCGATACCACACCTCTGCTCTTTTGGGCTCACAAAGATCGCAGCTAACACGCCCTCATGGAGCGAATAAAAACCACAAACTTGGCCACCGTTCAGATAGACATAGGTTTGTGACGCAGGAAGGTAGATATCACGCATATTGCCCACTTGTGACTTCCAAAACTCAGGCGCTATAAAATCATGCGCCTTGATGGAAGCCTCAAGCCAAATATCTAAAACGGCATCAGTGTAGGCTGTACTGTATTCTCTAATCATTAACTTTTTTACCTAGTGTAATTAATCTTCTAGAAAGTAGGCCGAGAAAGCTTAGTGAAGCATTGAACATTTGCGACAATCACGCAAAACATAGATTACTGTTTTTTCACGTACTTCGCGGTTACTAACATTTCACCACCACCATCCAATTTGCAGTCTAACTGATGGTCTTTGCCTTCGTTGATGCGTCGAATCACAGCTTTAGTACCAATTTTTAGAACGCTAGAACTGCCTTTTACTTTTAAATCTTTGATGAAAGTGACTTTATCGCCAGTCTCTAGCACAACGCCATTAACTTCTTTCACTCGCGCAGCTTCTCTTTCCAAACGTTCTTCTTCTGGATTCCACTCATAAGCGCACTCAGGGCAGATTAAGTTGTTTTGGTCTGGGTAAACATATTCAGACTGACATTGCGGACAAGGAGGTAAAGACATACGTTACTACTTCATTTAAATGGAATTTATGTTCATCTTAATAGCTCTTTCCAAGGTTAGCGAGCATAAATCGGATGAATTGCATCAAGATGAGTTGGTGGTAAGAAAGAGCGGCTCCAAAACGAACAAACACAGCAGTGAGCTGTGTTTGTATAGAAGGTTCCGATAAGTAAAGTGTATTAACGTTCGACTTTTGGGGAGTAAATGGAATACGCCGTGATTTGCCCAGCTACGATCGCCGAGAACATAAATAGCGCCGATAAGCCGATGCTCGGAATCGGTAAAATAGACTGCTCAAATACCGATTGGCTTGCACTCACTAAAACACGACTACCCGGGACCAAGATAATGATCCCTTGAACAATATAGATAGCACCTGTTAGGTCCATCTTCTTCGCTATCCAAGTCCCATAGAGCGTAATCAATACTGTAGTTACCCAGGTACCAACAACCCAACCACTATCAAAACCTAGATAGAATGGTCCCCACATCCCCAATACTGCAACTGGCAAACCTAACAAAATATCCATAGGTCTTGCATTGAACATTACACCCAATGATGCAGAGATTAGCACTAATCCAGAAATATGCATCCAAGTCGGTACAGCATTGGTGTAATCAATGGATACCGCTTGCCCCCACATAGCCTCACCAATATTGAGCCCCATGATGATGCCGACAAACAGTTTTATCAGTGTTAAGGCACTCTGCCCCAGTAAACTGGTACCAGAGACTAAATCGTTAAAGGCCAAACACTCTAATGCATTGGCTATGGATAACCCAGGGACAAACAAAACGATCGAGGCAATACACAACGCCCATACCGGAATTGGTAGCCCTGTGCTTGCCAAAAGTGCCACAGCAATACCGGTTAATAGTGCAGAGATGAATTCAACCGCAATCGCGCGGCGTGAATGAAGAATCTGCTGACATACCCAAACCATCAAGCCAAGTAGCGCAGAAAAGCCTACAGCTTCCAAAGTACTGCCGACCAGCATTAGATACGCAGGTGGAATCCCCATATTCGCCAGTGCAATAACCCATTTAGAGTAACCCACTGGCTCTGGGACTGGTTCACTGCTTGGTTGATTAATACGAATGATGGTATTCGCCAACAAACTCAGGTTGATTGAAGCTGGCTTTAGACGTTTGAGAATAACGGCATTGTTATCGTCTGGAAATTGATAATTAATCGCGGTCGGTGTTGCTTGAATCATTACGTCTACACCATGCTTTTTAGCATAATACTGTGTATATTTTTCAAGCTTATAAGGAGCACAACCACTGCGGTGAAGTGTATCGCCAATTTCAACAATTTTGTTAATTCGGTACTGAGAAGGCATGGGTATTTTAGGGGAAACAAAATGTGCGGCAAATGTACCAGACGATAGACGGAATGACGAGGTTTTTGCGTAATTTATCAACTAGATTCGTCACTTTTTTCTCCGAACACTCAAAAGTAAGAATGATTTTACTCATTTAGGATTAAGCCTATGAATAATATGAATTGTTCACAAGTTAAACCCATGAAACCAGATTGTTACAAACAGACCGTTAAGTCAGCTCAAAAAAAACATCGTGTGTTAACGAAACTATTTATAAAATACTGGTTAAATACAGAACAAAAAGCAAACAATGCGGGGGTTTATAAACCAAGATTAAACTTCACCCAAAGTTAACGGTAGTCATGACATTAAGCACAGAACGCTTAACGAGAGTTTAGTCACACTTTATGCGGCCACGAAACTCCCGACGTGATTAAAAAACTAGCGGAGTGGTGATTATGCGAGCACTTAGAGTAAAAATGGAAAAAAAAGGTTTCGTTTTCAGTTAGATGTGGCATTATCAGACTCGTTAAGACGATGTGCGTGCATCGTATAATGGCTATTACCTCAGCCTTCCAAGCTGATGATGCGGGTTCGATTCCCGCTGCACGCTCCAAGTCTTCTTAATGCCTCAGTCTTACCCTTAAGACAGTGTGCGTGCATCGTATAATGGCTATTACCTCAGCCTTCCAAGCTGATGATGCGGGTTCGATTCCCGCTGCACGCTCCAGCTCAAGTTTATCGTTTATCCCTTCAGATCTAACTCAATATTCAAAGATAATTTTAATACTTTGACTTAACCCTCTAACTGCTTAAATTACCTTTAGTTTCCCCTTTACGACTCTTACTGTTTCTCGGAATTGTTCTAGTTTTATAATCTCGGTCAATGTTCAAATCCTTCATTATGTTAATGTGCGCTCAACTGGAAACAACCATAAAATAATAAAAATGTTTAAAAGCAATGAGTTGACTGTCAATATTGAGACAATCAATATCGCCCTGTCCAAAGTCGAAAACGCGAACAAAATTCAACTGAATACGTTGAAAGGTTATGTGAGCAGTGAGCCTGAGCAAGTTATTCTTGCATTTCGTTCTTTGAGTGAAGTGGAGTCTATCGACGATAAGCTGAAAAGAATCATGTCAGAGCTACCTCACCTAAGTGGCGAGGCGCAGCACCTACTGGAAACATCGATTCTTTTACAGTTATGAGAAAGGAAGATAAGTCTCAACTGACGCATTGGTATGAGTTAAGACTATCTTTAATTTCCTAGCCCGATTGAATTTCTAATCCAACCAAGAGCTAATAATTAACGTCTAAAGCGTTACACTTTTCACCATATCCCGCTTCTGCGTGCCCTGGAATATTACAGGCAAATTCTACGTGATTGTCTCCATGGAAATGCCAAAGCATCTGCTCCGCAGCAGAACCAATCGAGAATTCGCAGTCAATGGAACATAAGTGGTAGCAGTCTCTTATTGTCTGGTTTTTCCCATGGCATTTGAACTTCTGAGATGCTTTTTTAATCAGCTTGTTGGTTTGCTACAGTAATTCACGTGCCCTATCGATCGCGATGCCCGAGTCAGTAGTCGGCATGTACATCAAGTCACCTTAATACAAAGGAGGAATGAAATCACTGCCAAGCTTGCTAGTCGGTTAATACGCATAAGTCATCAAACCCAATTCGAACTCAATCATTACTTTTGAGTAGTTAAGTCTTAAGCTAAACAATGGTTTATACATCACAACCACGCTGCGGTTCACAGGGTTCTGTGCTCAGGTAGAGTCAGAAAAACAAGAGCCTGCGGTATTACACAGGCTCAGGTTTAGATTCATACTTAGCTTTTGCTTAAGTGACTACATTTTAGCTAACTGCACTTTTCTGTCTTTGTTTACCACACAGAAGTTACCACGCTTGGTGCGACACTTAGAACATCTCTCACACTCAACTGGGCTTCGGTGTCCCTCTTTCCAGCGTTTGATTAGATGAGGTTCAGATAATAGAGGTCGAGAAAGTGCAAAGTACTCGATACCCGTATTATTTGCGATTTTTTCAATGGCATCAAAATCCGTTAAGCCGCCCACCGTGATAACAGGAATGTCGACGTCTTGGCTAATTTCGTGGCCATATTCATGGAAGTAACCTTCAGCTTGGATAGTAAACCCGTCGTATGACTCGCCAATCATGGTTTCGGCTTTGCCATGAATGTTGCCAGAAACGACAATGCCATCAACGCCTACCTCTTCTAGCGTTTTACACACCAAACGCGTTTCATCGAAGGTCACACCTCCCTCGAAAAACTCAGAAGCCGTCAGCTTAACCAAGATAGGGAAATCATCACCAACCAACTTACGTGTTGCCGCGTAGATCTCAAGCAAGAATCGCATGCGATTTTCTAAGCTACCGCCGTATGCATCTTCACGTTGGTTGTAATAAGGGCTCAAGAACTGGTTGATCAGGTACGTGTGAGCAGCATGAATTTCTATACCGTCAAAGCCCGATTGCTTAGCTCTTAATGACGCTTTGGCAAACGCATCAACAATGTAGTCAATTTCCTCTTGGATCATTGCTTTACCCAGTGTTTGAGTCCCTTTTTCAGGAACCTCACTCGGTGCGAAGATCACTCGCTCCCCAAGGTCATACGTGGTTTTAGTACCGCCATAAGCCAATTGCATTACGATTTTAGAATCGTTGTCATGTACCAACTGAGTTAGCTTTTTATACTCCTCGATAAACGAGTCGTTATACATGCCCATCATGCCAGCATTCGGTTTTTCTTCTTCAATGATGTTCGCGTAACCCGTCACGATCAAGCCAACCTCACCTTGAGCTAGCTCTTCATAGATAGCGTAAAGTTTATCTGTCATATGACCATCTTCAGTCGCCATATTTTCCCACGTTGCACTTCTCATAAAACGGTTCTTTAGTGTTATGGTGCCAATGCGGGTTTCTGCAAACAAAGTACTCAAATCTAATCCTCATTCAATCGTATTACGCCATTACCCCATCTAGTACGAGGCTGATTGCGGGGATACTACAGAGAATAAGACAGGTAAAACTTAATCTAGATTAAGAGAGAGGCACTCTCATATAAAAAACAGGTAACATTTGCTTAAAATGGAAGTCGTTGAGGACAAAAAAAACCGCTCAGTGAAACTAAGCGGCCTTAAAACTTTTCACTAGATTGAAATGCCCTCAGAAAACAATACTAGGGTTTTACTTACGCTCTCCGAGATTTCAGCAACAAGAAGATGAAGTAGCTTCCTCCTATGATAGAAACCAACGTACCTGCCGCAAGCTGAGCTGGGAAAACCACCACTTGTCCTAACCAGTCAGCGAATAGCATTAGTGCCGCGCCAATCAAAAACGATAAGATGATCTGCTCTCGAACCAAGCGAGCGCCAACCATGGCCGCAATATGTGGAGCCAGTAGACCAACAAAAGCGACCGGCCCCATAGTGGTTGTTACCATCGAACATAAAACCGCGACAATACACAACAGAGCCACATAGGCGATGTTGATATTCAGTCCTCTAGCACTTGCGAACTGACGACCCGTCGCAATTAACGTCACCCAAGGGCCCAGCAGTAGGGCAAGGCTTTGTTGCGTAAATCGATGGAACCAAATCAAGAAGCTACGATCTGATCAGCTACACCTTTTAATCGTCGTAGCCTCATGCCTAAACCTCGTTACAAAACAACTAACTGGAAACAGTACAATCAAGCCTTAACCAATC
>JAYYSE010000079.1:0-4336 GCA_036126475.1 Pseudomonadota bacterium
CGCCCCTAGGCTTTCATGGTTGATAATCGTGGCATGGTAAAAACTCGCAAGCATAGGTTCCTGCTCAGACTGCTGTCGAGCTTCTTTTACAATGCATTGCCAAACTTTTTGTTGTTCACAGTGTTTCATTTTTCCATCCATTCTTTATCAGGGCAGATGCGAGTGACGAGATGAGAGTTTCGAAGAGTTATAAGAGGGGAAGCGAGTAACGAAAGCTGCTCTCATTAAACGCTCTATTGCTCTTCTTCTTTTCGCATCTCGTTGACTCGAATCACGTATCTGCTTTTATTCTCTTCGCATCTCGTTTACTCGAATCTCGTATCTGCTTTTTTATCTTTCTGACTTTTTATCTCTAGCAAGCAGATCTTGCGCAGCTAAGTGTGCATCCTTTCCTTGATACAACACTTGATAAATTTGTTCAACAATTGGCATCTCAACGCCCATGCGTTCTGATAGTAACCAAACTTCTTTGGTGTTGCGATAACCTTCTACCACCTGGCCGATTTCTTCTTGTGCAGTATCAACGTCCTTACCGGAACCTAATGCCAAACCAAAGCGACGGTTACGCGATTGGTTGTCAGTACATGTCAGTACTAGGTCGCCAAGCCCCGCCATACCCATAAAGGTCTCTGGTTGTGCGCCAAGAGCTGTACCTAGTCGGCTCATCTCTGCTAAACCACGGGTAATTAACGCTGTACGTGCATTAGCACCGAAGCCAATACCATCCGACATACCAGCCCCAATCGCGATAACGTTTTTAACCGCACCACCAAGCTGCATACCAATGAAATCTGAGTTTGCGTATACGCGGAATGTCTTGCCACAGTGAATCTTGTCTTGCAGCTCTTCTAAGAAAATTTCATCCGGTGACGCGACTGAAATAGCGGTCGGCATACCCATCGCTAGTTCTTTGGCGAAAGTAGGGCCGGATAGAACCGCTAGAGAGTAATTGTCACCAAGTACATCGTGTGCGACATCTTTGAGTAGGCGACCTGTTTCCGGCTCTAACCCTTTCGTTGCCCAGCAGATGCGAGAATTCTCTGATAAATGAGGCTTTAGACTATTTAAAACGGTGCCAAACACGTGGCTAGGAACGACGACTAGCAGGTCACGGCTTGCTGTCACCGCTTTCTCAAGGTTTGACTCGATGAGCAGACTTTCTGGGAAATCGATATTAGGAAGAAATGCATTGTTAGCGCGCTCTGATTCAAGGCGGGCCATATGGATAGGGTCATGCCCCCAAAGAACAACATTTGCACCGTTACGCGCGAGAGATATAGCTAAAGAGGTCCCGTAAGAACCAGCGCCAATGACAGTCATTGCGATATCTTTGCCGTAAACGCTGTCTTGACCAAAAGCGCTTGTCGTGTGAGTCGGGCGAGTTGTGTCTGTCATGCTTCCACCTAAAAATAATGAGGAAAATCGGAGAGTTCAGGAAAAGCTTCCTACCAAATTAGAAGGCTTTCTATCTCAGTACAGTGTAAAGAAAAAATGCACATCGCAGAAGTTACGATGTGCATTTAAGAGTTAACTAGCGTTTGAAACGTTAGGATTAAGTTCTACTTTGAGACTTAAGCCTGCTCGCCTTCAGCTTGCTGAGCTTGGCTCTGTAGGTAGTTCATGAACAAAGCATCGAAGTTTACCGGTGCTAGGTTCAGTTGTGGGAACGTACCTTTAACCACTAGGCTAGAGATTGTTTCACGAGCGTATGGGAATAGGATGTTCGGGCAGAATGCGCCTAGGCAATGTGCGAGTTGGCCTGCTTCCATTTCGCTTGCAGAGAAGATACCACCTTGCTGAACTTCACAAAGGAATGCAGTTTCGTCTGCGTTTTTAACAGTTACTGTTAGACGAAGAATGACTTCGTAAACGCCTTGGCCAAGTTCACGGCTTTGAGTATCTAGATCCAGTTTTACATCTGGGTTCCACTCTTTTTGAAACATGTCTGGAGAGTTTGGCGCTTCGAAAGATACGTCTTTTAGGAAGATGCGTTGGATTGCGAAGTTTTGTTGTGCGTCTTGTTGTGCTGCTTCAGCCATTTTCTTGTCCTTAAAAATTTACAGAAGGTTTGGTTCATCATATTTGTTGAACAAAACCCGAAAGTTAGTTTACTCGGTCAGATTACTTTTGCCCTTTACTATTTCTTACCTTTAACCAGAGGTAAGTTAGCTTCGCTCCAAGCTACTAGGCCACTTTTCAGCACGCTTACGTTTTCGAAGCCTGCTTTTACCAGCAAGTTAGCGCTTTCTTGAGCAGTTTGACCTGTCTTGCATACTACGATGATTGGGTCAGCTTTACGGCTTTCAAGGCTACCTAAGTTATTTGATTTGATGTCTGACGGCAAAATGTGAAGTGCGTCAGTAATATGGCCCTTTTTGAACTCATCTTTCGTACGAATATCAACCACAACGCCGTTCTCACGGTTAATCAGTTGTGTGGTTTGCGCTGCCGTGATCTCTTTGTAAGCTGCGTTTGATGTTTTGATTACGTTCGCAATGATGGCAACAACCAAGCCAACCCATACGATGGCTAAAATCATATTCTCTTGAACAAATGGCACTAACTCTTGCATGTCTTGAACTCTTATTCGTTATTGGGCGAAAAATTATAGGGTAGGAGTATAGCGATAAAGGATAGGAGAATACAGAGGAAGCATGTTGTGGTTTTAAAAGCGTTATCTCAAGAAGGATCTATAAGGTGTTGTTTATGATTTATTCATTTACTTGATTGTGGTTATTATTTATGATGACCAATCAGTTGTTTAAGCTGAGCAACTGATTGAAGGTGCGAAAATCATCTTCGACATATAAACGTTTATATTAGTGGGAATCATTATGAAAAAGATGGCTCTAGTAGCTGCATTAGCAGTTAGCTTCTCAGGTGCTGCGTTTGCTGCTGAAACAACGACAACGGCAGCGGCGGGTACTGGTACAACTACTGGTACAGCAGCGGGTTCTGGTGCTGCTACAGCAGCTGCAGCTGGCACAGCAACAACAGCAGCAGTAGCGACAGCAACAGCAGTAGCAGCAGTCGCTGTAGCGGCTGCTACTAACGAAAGCGGTGCAACAACGACAACAACGACTCGATAATTTGTGAGTAGGCGTTTAAAACCATTTTATGTGAAAGCATAAAGTGGTTTTTTTATATCTAATTCATTTCTATATTGGACAGCAGCAACCAGGTTGCTAGGAAGCAGAACTCGTCATGCTTAAACCTTTAATCCTATCTCTCGGGCTTTTTCTTGCTGGTTGTTCTCAGCAGTTTCAAGACGTTAAATCTACTTTAGATGAAGCCTTTTTTGGAAGCTCCGATGTTGAGCTATCAAAGGAATACATTCAAACCTTGCCGTATTCCAGCATTTATGCGGAAGTGAATGACCAAGGTAAAATCTTCATGGTCTTAGCGTACGTCGGTGAAAACCCGCAAACGGGCGCAGAGCAGTTAAAGTGGATGTCTTCTGATAAAGCGATGATCGTCACTGAAAATGGACGTATCGTACAAACACTATTACTTCCTTACGAAAACCTCTCTGGTTTAGCATTCCAACCGTTGGATGCGTTCTCTTCTGCCAATAACTCGTCACCAGGCTCTTCTTCTACGTTTGATGTGTCCACTAACCCCGGTGCCCAAAAGTGGCAAGCGGTTTACGACTGGCAGCCTAACTATCGATTCGGCTATAAAGCAAACATCACCCGCACCTATGCAGGGAATGAAACGGTAGAAACACCGTTAGCGTCTATAGACACCAAGAAGTTTCAAGAAAAAGTGAACTTCCCGATGTTAGAGCAAGAGATCACCAACCAGTATTGGGTCGACAGCAAAGGCCAAGTGGTCAAAACCATACAGTATTTAGGCCCTGATATGACAAGGCTTGAGTTAACCGTGCTTAAGCCTTATCAAAGCAATTAACGAACAGGGTAATGAACGAAAATGATGAATTATATGAGTCACGCATCAAAAATTATGGGGCGTCGGTTGCCATCGGTGATAGCTCTATTCACGATGAGAGCTAAGTTAACAATGAGAGTTCTGTTGACGTTGAGTGCGCTGTTATCTCTATCCACTTTCAGCTACGCTTCTGCGGCGTCTAACGTTGTTACGCCTTCGGTTAAAACAACCATCGAGCTTCCTCTTCAAGGCGTGACGCTTGAGTATAAAGCTAACGTACGATTGCTTCAGGTGTTAGATGACGCGAACGCGATCTTTAACGTGAACGTTGGCTCTAACGTGACTAACAGCAGCAGTATTGGTTATTTCCCTCTTTCAGCTCAATTGTTTGATAAAACCAATACGAAAGCCAACGGACTTAACCAAGATATCGAAGCCCAAAAGCGCC
>JAYYSE010000080.1:0-16035 GCA_036126475.1 Pseudomonadota bacterium
TGTTGAGTCGGCTAAAATGCTGGCGGCGTCTGTCCACATGATGCAAGGCACACCTTATATCTATCAAGGTGAAGAGATTGGTATGACGAATCCAGGTTATACCGAAATCAGCCAGTATCGCGATGTAGAGAGTACTAACATGTACGACATCATGGTCAATCGCGATGGTGTGGATCATCAAGATATGATGGCGATTCTAGCGCAGAAATCTCGTGATAATTCTCGTACACCGATGCAATGGAATAGCGAAGCGCACGCGGGCTTTTCAAAAGCTCAGCCATGGCTTGATGTTGCGAATAACTACCCTGAGATCAATGCAGAGCAAGCTCTGGAAGACAAAGACTCTGTGTTCTATTTCTACAAGAGTTTGATTGAACTTCGTAAAGAAGTGCCTGTGATTACTCATGGTAGTTATCAAGATTTGCTACCTGAGCACCCATCAGTATTCGCGTATTCTCGTGAGAGTGAAGAGCAGACTCTACTGTGTATTAATAACTATTATGGTGAAGAAGCGGAATGTGCTTTACCTGAGCATTTTGAGATGACGAAGGCCAAGTGTTTGCTTTCTAACTATCAAGAGGCTGGCGATTCAGTAACATCGCATCATCAAGTCTTGCGTCCTTTCGAGACTCGTATTTTGTTGATTGAGGGCTAGCTAGTCAGGTCACTTTATTAAGGTCTATCTAAACACAAAATAAAGCTCATGACCTTCAGTACCCCAGTAGGTCATAAGCTTGCCAATAAGGCTTTGGATTGCTCCACTTACATTTATTCAATTTGTCTAATCTTTAAGTGAGCTATTTGTGCTGGATAGGGTGCGCAAATGCTAAATACTAGCTGTTTTCGTTATGAAAGACAGCTAGTAATTCATTGATTGGATAGCTGGTATTAAGACGCGTAGTTCACAGAATAGCGCGTTGGCTTATGATTCATCGCTAGTACGATATTCAATACCGCTGTACCTAGTACTGACACTGCAATCACCCAAGGCGATACAAAGAAGAACGAGGCAAACAGAATACACGCGTCGATCGCCATTTGAGTTTTACCCACTGAGATGCCGTAGCGATCTTGAATAAACAAACATAAGACGTTGAAGCCACCCAGGCTAGAACGATGACGGAACAGAATCAGCATACCTAAGCCCATCAATAAGCCACCGGCAACGGCGCAGTAGATCTCATTATGAACTTCGAGCGAAATAACCAAGTATAAATGATCGGCAAATACAGACACTAAAGCGCCGGAAATTGCACTGCTGATCGCAAAGCTGCGGCCAAAACGCTTCCATGCTAATAAATAGAATGGACAGTTAGCGGCAAAGTATAAAATACCAAAGGTTACAGGCAAAAATTGACTCAACAGTAGAGCCAAACCAGTTGTACCACCGGTAAGCAGATTCGCAGACTGTAAAAAGAAGACGCCTAACGCTACTAAAAACGTGCCCGTCAGGACTGCAATCCAATCTTCTTTACGTGAGTGTTTTTCCATCGTTTTAATAATTACCTAATCAATAATGGCGTGCATAGTAGTTAAAAACTTAAGCTTTCGGTAGCTAGAGGTGCAAAATTAAGGTAAACCTATGTAATCTGCGTTTTACAGGGTGTAAATCGTAAAATTGACAGTAAGGGACATCTTTGGTTGGATAAGCCGATAACCATGATGAATCTTATTTGTGATTATGAAAAAACTGCATGATAAAATTGCAATTAGCTCTTTATGACCCAGATCAAATTATGTAGAATGCATCACATCAAAATGGTGACGGAAACGTTTGCTTTCGGTCGTTGTGTGGTTTTTTTGAAACTTTCAGTACAATCTGAGTCAGGAGATACAGATGCTTAAGCGTGACATGAACATTGCTGATTACGATGCGGATCTATTCGCAGCTATCCAAGAAGAAACTCTTCGTCAGGAAGAGCACATCGAACTTATCGCTTCAGAAAACTACACAAGCCCACGTGTAATGGAAGCTCAAGGTTCTCAGCTAACAAACAAATACGCTGAAGGCTACCCAGGCAAGCGTTATTACGGTGGTTGTGAGTACGTAGATAAAGTTGAAACTCTAGCAATTGAACGTGCATGTGAGCTGTTTGGTGCTGAGTACGCTAACGTACAGCCTCACTCAGGCTCTCAAGCAAACAACGCTGTATACATGGCGCTACTGAACGCAGGCGATACCGTTCTAGGTATGAGCCTAGCGCACGGTGGTCACCTAACTCACGGTTCTCCAGTAAACTTCTCTGGTAAGCTTTACAACATCATCCCTTACGGTATCGACGAAGCAGGTCAAATCGATTACGAAGAGATGGAAAAGCTGGCTATCGAGAACAAGCCTAAGATGATCATCGGTGGTTTCTCTGCTTACTCTCAAATCTGTGATTGGAAGCGCATGCGTGAGATCGCGGACAAAGTAGGTGCTTACCTATTCGTAGATATGGCTCACGTAGCTGGTCTAATCGCAGCAGGTGTTTACCCGAACCCAGTTCCACACGCGCACGTTGTTACAACAACAACGCACAAAACGCTAGCAGGCCCACGTGGCGGCCTAATCCTTTCTAACGAAGGCGAAGATCTTTACAAGAAGCTGAACTCAGCAGTATTCCCTGGCGGCCAAGGTGGTCCTCTAATGCACGTTATCGCTGGTAAAGCAGTAGCGTTCAAAGAAGCACTAGAGCCAGAATTCAAAGAGTACCAAGCACGCGTAGTTGCTAACGCAAAAGCAATGGTTGCTGAATTCCTTGAGCGTGGTTACAACATCGTTTCAGGTTCTACAGAGAACCACCTGTTCTTAGTTGACCTAATCAACAAAGACATCACTGGTAAAGAAGCAGATGCAGCACTAGGTGCAGCAAACATCACAGTAAACAAGAACTCAGTACCAAACGACCCGCGCAGCCCGTTTGTAACGTCAGGTATCCGTATCGGTTCTCCTTCTATCACTCGTCGCGGTTTCTCAGAAGCAGACGCAAAAGAGCTAGCAGGTTGGATCTGTGACATCCTAGATAACATGGGTGATGAGTCTGTTATCGAAGCGACAAAAGCAAAAGTGCTAGAAATCTGTCAGCGTCTACCGGTTTACGCTTAATTTTTTCTTATTAGTAATTTGAACTTCGTTGTCGAGCATGCTCACTTACATTCGTAAGCTCCGCGTACTCTCCTAGAATTTCAAACAACTACTGTGAAAAACGATAATAAAAAAGGCTCCTTCTATAGGAGCTTTTTTATTGGCATAGAAATGTTTAGAGAGTGAAAGAATTTCTGTGTCGCACATACTCATTTGCTAGCGCAAACTCCGTGAGAGCTCCTTGAACTTCGCTCATCTACTTTGAAAAGAGCTTTTAAAGGTCCCTTTTGGGGCCTTTTTTGTATCTGGTGACTGGTGGTTTTGAGAGTAGAGAAAGGCAGGCACTAAAAAGGGCTAATGCTTTCACATTAACCCTTTGTGTTGGTTCTATTTTTTGATGCTAAGCAGGGTGCCTGACTTACACTTGAACGAGTAGTAATTACGGCTTTCGTTAAATTTACCTAGGCCTTCGCCATCACAGTAATCGATGTTGATTTCGCGCATCACCTCTAGTGTATCTTCGCTGTTTAAAGCGAACTTAGAGCCATCAGAACAGACGATACGTACTCTTTCATCATGGCTTACAGAGTAAATATCGACTTCGGTATTACACAGCTCAAAAGAGGCTTCACGAAAATTGTCTTGCTGAGTATTTGAAGCACAACCCGCTGTAAGAGCTGCAGTAAACACTGTTAAAAGTCCGAGTCTTTTCATTGTTAATCCTTCGCGATCATCAAGTTGGTTGATGATTTATTATTTGCTATTTGAGGTAGACTATACAACTACACGTTACGATTCAAGGCGCGTTCTTAGAGTCTAAGATATAAAAAGAGAGTCAAGAGGAGATAATTTATATTCTGTAGGCTATGTTGGTTGAAACTTATACCTATAAAAAGACCAACATCGAGCTGGCCTTTATTTATCAATCTGAATTTACATCATTATCTAAACTGTTTTGCTTCTGGCAGGTATTCAAAACCCGCAGAGGCGAGTTTAGAGATTAATGCTGCTTTGTCGATTTCATAGAAGTTAACCACTTGGTCCAAGTCTCCGCCGAAGTCGTCACGTAGTTTCATGTTGACGATGCTCATCAACATAACAGGATCCATCTTTTCAAAATTAGAGAGGTTCATATTAGTCCTCGAAATCTGAAATGAGTAGGTTAGCAGCTGCAAATGCTGCGCGTTCGCGAGCTTCTTTAGGAAGAGACTCATCTGCTGCAAGGTCGTTTAACGTTTTTACAGCACAAGTGATCGCTTGAGGGATGTAGCCTTGGTCACCACTACCAATTTGAGAGTACAGTTCACGTACCAAATCACAACAATCGTATACTTTCATTTTTATACCTAACCAAATGATAACTGATCTCAATATACACATAGAGATAAGCAAAAACAAAGCGGATCTGAAGAAGATCAGAGTTAGTTTGTCCTTGCTCAATATCTCATTTTATTGCGTTTCGGTTTGTCACGTTATTAGGTGACCAGTTAACCAGTGATTGGTCGACTAGCCCGCGACTTGCTGCTCCAGCTGGTATTTCACTTCATCTGCAAGGTTGAGTTGCTTGGCGAGCTCTTTGAGATAAGCCTTTTCCATGAAGTTCTGCTCATCAGCCACAATCAAAGAGGCTAAGTAGATCTCACTGGCTTGTTGCGGTGAGCTTGCGAGTTGAGCGATTTCGCTTGGGTCGAGCGTCTTGTGCAGCTCTTCAGATACTAACTTAGTCAGCTGATAATCTGCGCCCATGTTTTCGACGGCTTGTTCAATTTTAGCCATCTCTTGCTCATCGACATGACCGTCCGCTTTAGAAGCCGCAATCATAGAGCGTAGAATAAGTAGGTTATGACAAGCATCTTGCTCATCAAAGGTGGCTTGAGGAGAGGAGTCCGGTGTACCTTGTTTGGTTTGGTAATCGTTATATACCTTGTATGCCAATGCACCAAGTGCTGCTGCTCCACCAATACCAACGGCCTTCTTGCCAATCTTCTTGGTTTTCTTCGAGCCCATGAGAGCTCCTAGCAACCCGCCGCCAACTGCTCCTGCACCTAATAGACCAAGTGTACTTTTGTTACTGTCTTTACTGCCCTGTTTAGGGCAGCTTAGGCCAGATGAGCTTTGTGAGAGTTTCTGAGTACCTTGTTTAACAAGGTCTGACTTAAGTGCTTGGTTAAGTAGGCTTTTAAGATCCATCGATACCTCCAATGGTAAACGCGTCTAATGAGCTGATGAACCTAATATACGTAATTAAAGATGAACCGGGGATTAACTTACGTTATTTACTTTATCGAGAAATGAGAGAGTGAGTGAAGGTGAATAGGAGGAATAAAAAAGGCCACCAGATGGCAGCCTTCTATTATTTGCTTTGCAAGATCACTTACTTGACAGAGTTTGCTTATTTAGCAAATTGAGAAGTAACGTGTTCAACGATTGAATCGATAGCAACAGCTTCTTTAGTACCAGCACGACGGTTCTTGTACTCGAAGTTACCTTCTTTCATTGAGCGGTCGCCGATCACGATAGTGTGAGGGATACCAATTAGCTCGATGTCAGAGAACATTACACCTGGACGTTCTTTACGGTCATCGAATAGTACTTCGATACCCATAGCTGTTAGTTCAGCGTATAGCTTCTCAGCTGCTTCTTTAACTTCTTCAGACTTGTGCATGTTCATAGGAACGATAGCAACTTGGAAAGGTGCTAGTGCGTCTGGCCAGATGATGCCGTATTTGTCATGGTTCTGCTCGATTGCAGAAGCAACAACACGTGATACACCGATACCGTAACAACCCATCTCAAGGATAACGTTCTTACCGTCAGGGCCAAGTACACCACAGTTCATTGCTTGTGAGTAAACGTTACCCAGTTGGAAGATGTGACCAACTTCGATACCACGTTTAAGCTGAAGCGTACCTTTGCCACATGGGCTTAGGTCGCCTTCGATTACGTTACGTAGGTCTTCTACTTGAGCAAGCTCAACGTCACGACCCCAGTTGATACCAAAATAGTGCTTACCGTCTACGTTTGCACCCGCGCCGAAGTCGCTCATTACAGCAACAGAGCGGTCAACGATGAATGGTAGCTCTAGGCCTACAGGGCCAAGTGAACCTGGGCCAGCGCCAACGAGTGCACGAATTTCTTCTTCAGAAGCCATCTCTAGTGGAGAAGCAACCTGTGGAAGGTTTTCCGCTTTCACTTCGTTCAGTTCGTGGTCGCCACGGATGATTAGAGCAATGATGTCTGAATCTACTTCATCAGAAGCTTTAACGAATAGAGTCTTAACGGTTTTCTCGATTGCTAGACCGTGTTGCTCTACCAATTCTGCGATAGTTTTCGCGTTTGGAGTATCAACCAGTTCCATCTCTTGAGTTGGTACAGCAGCTTCTTCAGTTGGAGCAAGTGCTTCAGCTTTCTCTATGTTTGCTGCGTAATCAGATTCTGTAGAGAATGCGATTAGGTCTTCGCCGCTTTCAGCTAGTACGTGGAACTCTTGAGAACCACTACCACCGATAGCGCCTGAGTCAGCAAGTACTGGACGGTACTCAAGGCCCATGCGGTCGAATGCATTACAGTAAGCATCGTGCATCGCTTGGTAAGACTTTTCTAAGCCTTCTTTGTCGATGTCGAAGCTGTACGCATCCATCATAGAGAATTCACGAGCACGCATAATCCCAAAACGTGGACGACGCTCATCACGGAACTTAGTTTGAATCTGGTACAAGTTCAGTGGTAGTTGTTTGTACGAGTTTACTTCGTTACGAACTAGGCTAGTGATTACTTCTTCAGCTGTTGGGCTAAGAACAAACGGACGAGAATGACGGTCAGTAAAGCGCAGTAGTTCAGGTCCCATTTTTTCGCTACGACCAGTCTCTTCCCATAGCTCAAACGGCTGCACTACGGGCATTAAAGTCTCAACTGCACCTGCATTATCGATCTCTTGGCGAACGATGTTTTCGACTTTACGCAGTACACGCAGACCGGTAGGTAGCCAAGTGTATAAACCTGAAGCTAGCTTACGGATCATACCTGCACGTAGCATCAGCTGGTGGCTGATAACTTCTGCGTCGTTTGGAGTCTCTTTCAGAGTAGAAAGAAGATAGTTACTGGTACGCATTCTATGGTATCCGTTTCATCATTAATAAAAGTAAATTTACTGCCGCTATTGGCAGCAGTAAATCCGATATAGCCATATATAATATCAGCCTATTTGGGATCTCAAAAGCGTTCAATGTCAGTTACATTGATGAAAAGCGCCTCAACAACGAATTTCACGTTGAGATCGAACAAATTTACCGCATATTCCTTGTTGTCTGTTTTGCCTTTCTTGTAGGCGGGGCGAGGATCTTGGCCTAATACCTCTTTGATCACTTGAATAATATGGCGCGCCTCTGGGTGCTGTGCCAGTTTGCTTTGTGCCTGCTGTGAAAAGTTAACCTCTAACACCTCTGGCTCTTCGGCTGCAAACCCTCCCTGTGCATCCGGAATGGAATCGGAGTAGGGGATGTAAGGCTTGATGTCGATAATTGGTGTCCCGTCGACTAAATCGACACTGCCAAGGTCTAGCCAAGTTTGCCCTTTATCTTGAGATACGCCTTTTAACTCTACCGCTGACATGCCAATTCCATTGGGTCTGAATGTGGCTCGAGATGCAAAAACCCCAATACGTTCATTACCACCCAGTCGAGGTGGCCTCACCGTAGGCTTCCAGCCTGCTTCAAGGTTTTTGTCGAACAGAAATAGGAGCCACACATGGCTGAATTGCTCGATGTTGCGAACCGACTCTAGGCAGTTTGAAGCGTCAACAAGCCTTACTCTAGAGGTTGATGTCGGCACCAACCTAGGCTGCCTTGGTACCGCGAACTTCTCTTTATAGGGAGATTCTATAAAGCCAATAGGTGCTATGGAGTACATGGGGGAAGGCTCTCTAATTACGATCTATGACCGGAAAATATCATAAATTAACTTGCCTTTCATTTGATAATGATTATCATTCGATATGTTATAACGTATCAAACAATAGTTTAGGGGGAAACAAATGAAACCAAATATCCATCCTGATTACCGCACCGTGGTTTTTCATGACACCAGTGTTGATGAATACTTCTTGATAGGTTCAACCTTGAAAACAGACCGCACTATCGAATGGGAAGATGGCAATACTTATCCTTACTTCACTATTGAAGTGTCTTCAAAGTCTCATCCTTTCTATACAGGTAAGCAACGAGTGATTCATAAAGAAGGTCGTGTGGCGAACTTTACTCGCCGCTTTGGTCAATTGGGTAAGGGAGCTAAATAGATGAAGGTTGTAAAATCACTTAAAAGTGCCAAGAGCCGTCACCCAGATTGTCAAATCGTTAAGCGTAGAGGGCGCCTCTATGTAATCTGCAAAACCAACCCAAGGTTCAAAGCGGTACAAAAATAAACAATCAATTTGTTTTGGCACGCCTGTAAAAAATGAGGGGAAAGTCAAACTTTATTCATTTAACGTTTTTTCTTTTCCTTCATATGCAAGTTGATTAAATACCGAGTGGCTACTTATCGTACGACGAACTCTATTTTTAAACTAATCAAGAGGTTATATCATAAAATCATATCAATGATGAATGTGTGGTTGTGAACTATAAAGCTGTTTTTTGTGTTTATTTTGGTTTTATTTGCTAGTCAATTGTTAATTTATAGTTAAGTGTTGTCGTTTGTTACACATTTTGTAACATTTTGAATTTCTATTTGATTATTTTGTCGCGTACCCTTCGCCTGCAATTTGAACATTTTTGTCACAATTGCATAGGAATCACTACAAGGAGGGAACTGATGAGTTCATCAGCTTCAATAAAAAATAACTCGCCAAAGAAACCCATTTTTACCCGTTTTCTCGATGGTGTTGAGTATTTGGGGAATCTATTACCCCACCCTATCACTCTTTTCGCAATCTTCTGTGTCGCAATCTTAGTTACTTCTGGTATTGCAGGGTACTTTGAAGTGTCTGTTATGGACCCTCGTCCAGAAGGTGCTCCAGGTCGTGCTGCTGACGGCATGATCCATGTTGTAAGCTTACTTAATGCTGAAGGCTTACAACTTATCGTAACTAATTTAGTTAAAAACTTTGTTGGTTTTGCGCCATTAGGTACCGTGCTAGTTGCAATGTTAGGTGTAGCGATTGCGGAGTACTCAGGTCTATTATCTGCTGCGATGCGTGGCATGGTAATGGGCGCGTCTAAGCGCATGGTTACAGTAACTGTGGTATTCGCAGGTATCATTTCTAACACAGCTTCAGAGCTAGGTTACGTGGTACTGATTCCACTTGCAGCAATGCTTTTCCACTCTTTAGGTCGTCACCCTCTTGCCGGTCTAGCGGCAGCATTCGCTGGTGTATCTGGTGGTTACTCTGCAAACCTTCTAATCGGTACGGTTGATCCTCTGCTTTCTGGTATTACAGAAACAGCAGCACAAATGATTGACCCGACTTACACCGTTGGTCCAGAATCAAACTGGTACTTCATGTTTGTATCTACTTTCTTCATCGCAATTACAGGTGCATTCGTAACGGAGAAGATTGTTGAACCAAAACTTGGTAAATACAACGACGAAGAAGCGTCTGAAGATTTATCAAATGATAAAATGGGCAAGCTAACAGACGTTGAGAAGAAAGGTCTTAAGCTAGCAGGTATCGCAGTTCTAGCAGTATCAGCTCTTCTTGCTTGGACAATTGTTCCTGAAGACGGCGTTCTGCGTTCTGCAGCTGGCACGGTAGCAGGTTCTCCGTTCCTTAAGAGTATCGTAGCGTTCATCTTTGTATTCTTCGCAGTTCCTGGTTTCGTTTACGGTAAAGTTACCGGCACAATGAAAACTGACCGCGACGTTATCGATGCAATGTCTAAGTCTATGTCTTCTATGGGCATGTACATCGTACTTGTATTCTTCGCTGCTCAGTTTGTTGCTTTCTTCAAGTGGACTAACTTCGGTCAAGTATTCGCAGTAGCGGGTGCGAGCTTCCTACAAGACATCGGCCTAACAGGTCCAATGTTGTTCTTCGCATTCATCCTAATGTGTGGCTTCATTAACCTGATGATCGGTTCAGCTTCTGCTCAGTGGGCAGTAACAGCACCTATCTTTGTTCCAATGCTAATGCTTGTTGGTTACGCACCAGAAACGATTCAAGCGGCTTACCGCATCGGTGATTCAACAACGAACATCATTACTCCGATGATGAGCTACTTTGGTCTTATCCTTGCTGTAGCAACGCGTTACATGAAGAACCTAGGTATTGGTACTCTGATTGCAACTATGCTTCCATACTCGATCGTATTCATCGTTGGTTGGAGCTTAATGTTCTACGTGTGGGTATTCGTATTTGGTCTGCCAGTTGGCCCAGGTGCAGCAACGTACTACACGCCATAGAATCTAATCATTGTTTTATGATTACACCGAAAGCCTGCACATTGTGCGGGCTTTTTCTTTATTGGAAGATAGGGATTACAAGCCTAAAATCGGTAGGTTATCTCAAACTCTAGCGACCACCCTACATCCCTTTGGATGAGAGGTCTGTTTGAATCATGGTGAGTCAATTCCATTTTGCTGATACCAATCCAGCGCAGTGTAAATTGATAGAGGCCAATGAGCCCTGCTTGATAAACAAAGGTAGACTCCGCATCAAACTGATCTAGCCCTGACGCTGAGGACTCGCTGCTTGAAATGCCGTAGAGGTGCTCAGAGAGTTTTTTGTCACGATAATCGACTTCGAGGTAGGAGATAATGATTAATGGCTTTACCCATGTTTCTAACGTCCTGCCTAGATGCAGCTGAAATTCGTAGCGATTATGCTCTGAGTGTCAGTAGGTGAGCCTAGCGCCTACTGTCCCCAGCATTATCCTGAGTTCGCTATTGCCATCTCTGTCTTGAATGCCAATGGGTAGGTCAATGAAGGTGTCTGATACTTCAGCGAAACGCCAGCTTCCAGATAGTCCGACAAATGGCAGCAGTTGCCCGTTTGCTAAGCTGCCATCAACAAAGCCTTTAGAGCTAGAATAAAAGAGGTAGGCTGTCGCACCAAGTTGCGGAGCACTCTGGTAGAAAAAACACTTTCGCAGAAGGTGAGGCTGCCGCCAATGATGCCATATCTTGATTGGCGAAGGATACTTGAGTGCTTCCTAAGGTGATGAACAGTGCTAAAGCGATATGACGAACCATAATCAATACTCCGTTATTGTAGTAAATATCAAGAACGGAGTAGGTCGATTAAAATTTCACAGAGCTCTTTGTTGCCTAAATGAGACGTTCCCAGATCTCTCAGGAGAAGAAGGGAGGATTAGCGCTTTGCTAGTAGGCGATCAAGGTGGTTAGCGAACTCACGGCGGTCTGTTTGAGAAAGTGAGCTTGGGCCTCCTGTCTGGATGCCACTTGAGCGCATTGTTTCCATAAAGTCGCGAATGTTTAGACGCGCTTTAATGGTCTCTTTTGTATAAAGCTCACCACGAGAACTCAGCGCGAGTGCGCCTTTAGTGATCACCTCGTCAGCCAGAGGAATATCTGACGTAATAACGAGATCGCCTTTCTCTGTACGTTTTACTATTTCATTGTCGGCGATATCGAATCCGCTTGGTACTTGAATAGAGTGAATGTTGTTACGCTTCGGTACAGGGACAACGTGATTCGCGATGAAAGTGCATTCAACACCGGTTCGCTCAGCTGCGCGTACGATGGTTTCTCGGATAACCTTAGGACAAGCGTCCGCATCAACCCATATCTTCATAGTGTTCTATTTCTCTGTTAGCTAATCTGTTGATTTATTTTTGTTAACTTATTTTTCTCGGCTAACTTATCGTTCAGCTAATTTGGCTTCAAGCGTGGCGACGCGAGCGGTAAGTTCAAGAATTTGTTTTTCTAGTTGGGCAATACGATCGACCTCTGGTTCTTGTTGTGCAGCGACTTCTACCTTGGGAACGCGGTTCGCGTTTTTCCAGCTTTTAATGGTCGTGATTAACGCAGGCATTGGAACCGATGTACTCATGCGAGCTTTTACTAACGCAACGGTTGGCTCTTTGCCTTGTGCTTGCAGTCCTTCAAGCACTGATTTCAGCTCTGCAGAAACATCTTTTGTCAGCATGTTGACCTCCACTTTTTAGTCTTTGGTCATTTTACTCGCTCCGGTGACCGATAGCGAATCATAAAACTGCCTATTGCGTGTGAGAGATCTCTTACAAACGCTGTGAGATAACGCGAATACTTCTCTAGAGATATTGATATGCATATGGTTAAGGTCTTGAATTTTAATTGTTTTATGTAATTAACAACTTGGTTGAATTCAAAATGTGATGCAAATCTATTGTCCCAAATCCAAAATCGCGTAAATTAAACCTTGTCGGAAGGATTCTGACACGGAACAGGAAAGCACCAAGGAATTGGTTATCTTCAGGATGAAGATTTGGTTACTTTGGATTGGGTGATCAAGCATGGAGCGCAAGGACATTGTAGGGACACAGTCAGTTAATAGGAAGTTAGCTGCAACGGAATGACAATGGACACCTTTAGGATAAAGGGTTGGACTAGCATCAGGATGATGTAAAGGACACCGCTCACGGAACAAGTGATGTGCGCTAACTAGGATTGTTAGCTTTCAGGATGATTGGACACCGCTAGGACTGCGAAGTAAAGGAAAGAGCTGAAGGATTACAGCCACTATTATGGATGATGCATGGAGCATTAATTAGTAGCCGGACTGCTGCGAGTAAGACCCTAGCCCTGACACTTCGGTGTCGGGGCTTTTCTTTATCTGGACATTTCACCCATCTAGAGGATCTTTATTTAGGAGCAATACATCTGCCTTTATGCTAACGGTCAACACAAGGAGTGTTTTATGACGATAGCAACCTCAAGAACGCTGTTAGTACCTTATACCGAACAGCTACAGCACGACTTCATCAAGCTCAACTGCTGCCCGATTAATCGAGCAGAAATGAATGGACCGCATTCTATCGCTTTTGCGAAGCAACTATTTCAAGAGATACTGCAAGACAACGTCGGCTTTTGCCGTGCCATTATCCATAACCAAACCCGAGAATATCTTGGGCATGTATTTATCTCATCAGAAGAAGGTAAGCACGAGTTAGGTTTTATCTTGGATAAAGAATATTGGAATCAAGGTTTTGCCAGTGAGGTACTGAAACCTTTCTTTAATTTTGTGTGCTTTGAAGAGCGTTTAACGAATGTTTTCGCGACCGTTAATGTCGGTCAGAATCCATCGATCAAGCTTTTAGAAAAACTCGGCTTTGTATTTAAAGAGACCAAACAAGATCAGTTTGGCCCTTATCATGAATATCGATACACCGCTTACTGCGACGTTACATTCTATGAGGCTGTAGCTCAAACCGCGTAGAACGGAAACCTACCATGGTCAGTTTCCCTTTGTAACAGTCATCCCCTAACGCTGAAAACTCAAATTGGTAAATGGTGTGCCAGCGCCGAATGGTCGTGAGTTCATGGCGCATCTTCAGTTTATGACCACTAAAGGCAACACTTAACAGTTGCAAGTCGAGCTCTTTACACTTTCTCGAAATGGCAGCTTTTGCAAGCTCAGATTGCCTGCGCTGCTGCCAAAACAGAAAGCAAAGGAAGCACAGAAACAAAATAGCCAATAAGTTATCTATCATTTAATCCATACTTCCTTTTACTTTTTCTTCCTATTTAACTCTAGCTTTAAGTAGTTTTGTCAAGTTTATCAGCTAGTTGCTAAGTATTGCTAAGCTTTAGTCGCCTGTTGTAACTCGACCAGTGCATTCGCCAATTCTGGAGATGGGTTTGAGTTCAGCAATGGCAAAAATACCATTCTCAGAGCGGGAATCATCACCAGATCAGCAAATAGCTGGTTGAAGAGGTTTTGATTGCCCGTTTGTGCGATGCGCAACAAGAATTGCTCGGCAATTACTGGGTCTTGTAGAGCGTGCCAGCTTCGACCTGCTAAACCAATCAGGACTTCTTGATGACTTAAGCGTGGGCTCGCCAGAACTTGGTTAATCACTGCATTGGTGATGCTTGGCTCTGCACCTGATAGGGCACGCACCAGTGCAGATAACAAGAACAGGTCTGGTTCACTGCTGTTGATCTCGCTCTCTGCCATTTCTTGTAAGCGTTGAGCCAGCTTGTCATTAATTTGCGTGTGCTCAAGTGCACCTAATGTCGCGTAAAGTGGCTCAGAAGGTAGCTTATTGAAGGCTTTACGAATCGCGACACCATTTTGTTGGCTGCCAAGACGGGCACACATATCAGTGATGCCTTGAAGGCCAACAGTCTGCCAATTGTCCCAACCTAATTCACCGGTGAAGTAGTGCTGAGCATGTTCGTAGTATTGGCTGGTCTCAAGATCTAATTCTGCTCTTACTTGGCTATGAAATACCGCCATTTTGTCTTCAGAAGGCTTGAAGGTGTACGGATTGTTCGACAGCTTCTCTTGTTGCTCTTCGCTGATCTCACCACTTAAACGTGTACCCATAGCTTCTAATACGAACTTTAAAAAGTTACCTACATCGGCTTGGTTGAGTAGACCTCTTTCATCCAGTTTGAATTTTAAGAACCAGATCCATGGCTGCTTCTGTTCATTCCAGTAACTGATCGCTAAGTGAGCTTGTTTCTGAAGTGGAAATGGGTATGGTTGTTTCCCTTGCTCAACATCTGAGAATAAGGTGTTGTCGATCTTCTGGATACGACGACCGAGATCGTAGATATCGTATTGGCAACCGCTATTCTTCAATAACTGAGTGAGCGTGTGAATGGTTTCCATAGTAATAAGCTCCTAACTTTCTTTCCTCAATAGATGGTACTCTATGCCCCAATTTCAAGGTCACTACATAAATAACTTGGTGAAAAATGACAGCTGCCACAAAGTTACCTCCATTACTTCAACAATTAGAACAACAAATGCGGCAATGCTCCCTCTGGAGTAGCGTTGCACCGTCGGATGAAGCTCTAGCTAGCGTTGAACCTTTTGCGATCGATTCGTTGCAACCCGAAGAGTGGTTACAGTGGGTCTTCATCGTAAAGATCAATGCGATGATTGACGCGCAAATGCCTTTACCTAAAGGGTTTGCTATTCATCCATATTTTAGTGAGGTGTGGAAAAACGAGGCGGACAAAGCTGAGCTACTAGTGACTATTCAAAGCATTGATGAGGTATGCGCCTAATGTTAGAGATCATTTATCAAGATGAGTACTTTGTCGCGGTAAATAAGCCTGCAGGAATGCTGGTGCACCGCTCATGGCTAGATAAACATGAGACTCAATTTGTAATGCAGACTCTGCGTGACCAAATTGGTCAACACGTGTTCCCATTGCATCGTTTAGATAGGCCGACTTCTGGCGTATTGGTGTTCGCACTCTCAAGTGAAGTTGCTTCTGAGGTGATGCCGATGTTCGCTAACCATGAGATGCAAAAGACTTATCATGCAATTGTTCGTGGTTGGATAGAAGAGGGCGATATACTTGATTACCCACTTAAGGTCGAGCTAGACAAGATTGCGGATAAGTTTGCAAAAGAGGACAAAGAAGCACAAGAGGCCGTGACGGCTTATGAACCTTTGGCAAAAGTGGAAGTACCATATTCGACAGGGCGTTTTCCGACTAGCCGTTACTGCTTAGTAGAGATGTTGCCGAAGACGGGCCGTAAACATCAGCTGCGCCGTCATATGGCCCACCTAAGACACCCAATTGTTGGGGATACTTCTCACGGTGACGGCAAGCATAACCGCCTGTTCCGTGAAAACTTGGATTCACACCGTTTGTTACTGCACGCTTCAGAGTTGCGCTTTATTCACCCTTTCACTAAAGAAGAATTAGTGATGAAGGCAAGCCTTGATGAAACTTGGCTACAGTTATTTGAAGCCTTTGAGTGGGATACAAATTTAGTCGATGCGCAAGCACGATCGCCTAAATAAAAGTTCGATAAAACAAAGGGCTGATAGTGATATCAGCCCTTTTTATTG
>JAYYSE010000081.1:0-35522 GCA_036126475.1 Pseudomonadota bacterium
AGGTAAAGACGTAACCGTTGATACTATCGACGTAACGTCTGTTGGCGGCGCACAAGAGTCTGTAGCTGTAATCGATGCAGCACTGAAGTACGTAGACAGCCACCGTGCAGAGCTGGGTGCTTTCCAAAACCGTTTCGACCACGCAATCAGTAACTTAGACAACATTAACGAGAACGTTAATGCATCTAAGAGCCGTATTAAAGATACCGACTTCGCGAAAGAAACGACTCAGATGACTAAGTCTCAGATCCTTTCTCAAGCTTCAAGCTCGATTCTTGCTCAAGCGAAGCAAGCGCCGAACTCGGCACTTAGCCTACTAGGTTAATCGATTAAAAAGCCACGTTGACCAATAGTATTGACGTAAGGCTTCCACAAATTAGCTCGTGGTGAGAGATGAGTGCCAAACAAACCCAGCTTCGGCTGGGTTTTTGCTTTTCTGCGAATGGCAAAGTGTGCTTTAAAGCTTCCAATTAGGGGTGTAGGTAGCAAGCGAGATTCCCTATCACGGTCGTCCCTCCCTGTAAGGAATGACTGATTCAACTAATCCTCCGACACCCCAGTAGCGAGTAGAACGAGATATCAGTGTTCTGCTTTGGCTTTTTGTGTGGAATTCCACACTTATAAATGAGTGAAGACAGGAAACTTTAGCGCACATCGGTCGAACAATTGAATGGCGATCACATTTTTCTTTGTTATTGAAAATAATGCGAAAAAAAACATATTTTTTATTAAAGCTTCTAATTAAGACGCCGTTAAAGGGATTGAGAGAAATGATATGTACCAATGTAAGGTGAGAGAGACAGTGGTGCGTAAACAAATTGATATGTATTTGTGTGAGGTGAGAGTCACATGGGTGCATTAAAAAATGCCTAAAGGAGATCAACTATGGCGATTAATGTAAGCACTAACGTGTCTGCAATGACGGCTCAGCGTTACCTAAATAACGCGGCTGAAGGTACTCAAAAATCAATGGAGCGTTTGTCTTCTGGCTATAAAATCAATAGCGCAAAAGATGATGCTGCCGGCTTACAAATCTCTAACCGCTTAACGTCGCAAAGCCGTGGCCTAGATATGGCTGTGAAAAACGCGAATGACGGTATCTCTATTGCACAAACAGCTGAAGGTGCGATGAATGAGTCAACCAACATTCTGCAACGTATGCGTGACCTTTCTCTTCAATCTGCAAACGGTTCAAACAGCAAGTCTGAGCGTGTTGCTATCCAAGAAGAAGTATCTGCTCTAAACACAGAACTGAACCGTATCGCTGAAACAACCTCTTTTGGTGGTAACAAGCTTCTAAACGGTACTTACGGTAGCCAATCTTTCCAAATCGGCGCTGACTCAGGTGAAGCGGTAATGCTTTCTATGAGCAACATGCGTACTGACACTCAAGACATGGGTGGTAAGAGCTACGGTGTTACTGAAGGTAAAGATGCATCTTGGCGTGTAGGTGCTGGTGCTGACCTGACTATCAAATACAACGATAAGTTCGGTGAAGCTCAAGAGCTATCTATCTCTGCTAAAGAAGGCAACGATATTGAAGAGCTAGCAACTTACATCAACGGTCAAAGCCAAGACGTTAAAGCGTCTGTAGGTGAAGGCGGTAAACTACAACTTTTCGCTTCTAGCCAAAAAGTTGAAGGTGATGTTGAGTTTGGTGGCAGTCTTGCAAGTGAGCTAGGTATTGGCGCAGGTAAAGATGTAACCGTAAACGACATCGACGTGACATCAGTTGCGGGTGCAAACGAAGCGGTATCCATCATCGATGGCGCTCTAAAATCTGTAGATAGCCAACGTGCATCTCTTGGTGCTTTCCAAAACCGTTTTGACCACGCAATCAGCAACTTAGAAAACATCAACGAAAACGTAAATGCTTCTAAGAGCCGTATCAAAGATACCGATTACGCGAAAGAAACAACGGCAATGACGAAGTCTCAAATCCTACAACAGGCGAGTACTTCTATCCTAGCTCAAGCAAAACAATCACCATCAGCAGCTCTAAGCTTATTGGGTTAAACTTACCTCGGTAAGAAGCGGTAAACTCCGCTATAAGTGGAGTTTTACTGTTGGCTCATGAAGGAGGGAGGGAGAGTGTTATGGAAATACCATCTAACGCATCGAACATCCAGCCTTATGGCTCACCTAATGGCATTAAAATTGCTAGCGATGAAGGTAGTAGTGCGTCGAGCATTTCACGACTGAAAGAAGCAACCTCTTATGGCAAGGTAGATAAATCGAAAGAAGAAGCTACTGAAGCTGCGATTCAATTAGCTCAAGAGAGAAAAGAGTTAAATGATGAAGAGCGAGTAAAGATGGTGGAGAAGGTAAACGAGTTTATCTCCTCTCTCAATAAGGGCGTTGCTTTTAAGGTCGATGAAGAATCGGGAAGGGATGTGGTGACTATTTATGAAACCACAACCGGCGATATTATTCGCCAGATACCTGATGAAGAAATGCTTGAAATTCTAAGACGCCTAGCAGCCCAAAACTCAAATAGTAGAATATTTGAGGTGAAGGTCTAAGTCGTATTATTGAGGTGGTTTAATGAGTTTTGGCCCAATGGGGATTTCGTCTGGCATGGATATCAATTCCATGGTCAGCAAAATTGTGGATTCGGAGCGTGTACCTAAACAGCAACGAATCGACAATGAAAGAGCGCGAATCGATACTAGTATTAGTGCCTATGGAAGACTCAGAGAATCTCTCGATTCGATGAAAAACCTGATGACAAACTTTCGTCAGGAAAAAGCTTTCGCTGTACGTACAGTAGAAAGTACTGATGAAGCGCTTGTTTCTGCAACCGCGACTACTGAAGCGATCGCTGGCAAATATGCCATCGATGTGTTGCAGCTTGCCCAAAGCCATAAAGTGGCGTCAGATGTCTTGTCTGATGATATGAAATTTGGCCCAGGTAAGCTGCAGGTTTCGCTTGGTGATGATAGCTTTGATGTGCAAGTGGGTGATAGATCGAAGCTAATCGATGTTGTTCGAAGCATAAACGGTGCAGATAGAAACCCAGGCGTTCGAGCATCCATTATTAATGATACCGAAGGCCCTCGACTTATTGTCGCCTCCAACAAATCTGGCGCAGACCAACAGATCAGCATCAATGTAGAATCTGATGCGTCAAATCCTCTAAAAAAACTCGAATATAAAACCCTTGAAGAACGTGTTGAAGCGCTAGAGAAAGCTCGCCTTGCCGCTCAAGAGGTACTAGGTCTCACTCCTGCTGGAAAAACTGTTGATCTTATCGATGAGGCTATCACTGATGATGACCCGAAAGCTGATCAAGCTGTCGACGAAGGCGGCAATATCATTCCAGGTTCTCAAGCGGACTCAACGTCTCCTACGGAAGATGGTTCTCAAAGCCTTAGCTTCGGTGAACAAGCCGCTGCAGATGGCCAAGCTGCCTTAGACGCCGCTCAAGCGGCAAAATCTGTCATGCCTGAAGACAATATCCCAGGTTGGACGGAAACCGCTTCTGGTACGCTTTTAGATTCTTATTACACACCAGAACTTGAGCTTGATGAAAAAGCGATTGAGAAAGCACCTGATGTTCCTGGTTGGTCGAATACGGCCTCTGGTACCTTGACTGATTCATATGTGACACCGAAAGAAGCCCAGCAGAAGTTAGAAGCAGAGCAAGCGCGTATTGAAGAGAAGATCGCTCAAGAAAAAGCGGATCTGGCCAAGAAAGTAGAAAACGGTGAATTGACCGCAGAGCAAGCGAAAAATATCGAGCGTGCCAAATTAGAGCCAGAAGAGCGAGAGCGCTTAGAGAAAGTCGACAAGGCACAAGCTGATTTGGCGCTTGCTCAGCAATCTTTCGATAGTTACAGCGGCATGACCGAAGTTCAAGCTGGCCAAGACTCAATGGTCGTTCTGGATGGTGTCGCTCAGCTCTCGAGTAACAACAATGTGATTGAAGATGCCGTTGAAGGCATTGATATTACGGTGAAAGGAAAGACCCCAAAAGATAAGCCACCGGCAGAAATTGGTGTTGAGTACGACCGTAATAGTGTTCGCCAAGACATTGAAGCCTTTGTTAATTCTTACAACCAGTTTTACCAAGTATCCAAAAACTTGGCGGGTGTCGATCCTGCGACCGGACAAAAAGGCCCGCTTTCTGGTGACAGTACGGTCCGTAACGCCGACTCACGATTGAAAGGCGTATTCTCTTCAAGCATCGAAGGGGCACCTGAGAACCTTAAGTCTTTAACAGAGTTTGGTATTACGACCACCAGACAAGGCTCGTTAGAGATCAACTACGGCATGCTAGACCGACAGCTAAACAATAACTTTGATAAACTGGGCGAGTTCTTTGGCGGTAATAATGGTTTTGCTAAAAAAGTCGAAGATGCTATTCAGGGTATCACCGGCATTACGGGCTCAATCCGTACTAGAGAAAAGAGTTTGGTTGAACAAAACTACCGTTTAGCAGACGACCAAAACGCCTTAGATCGCAGAATGGATAGCCTTGAAAGTCGCACTCACTCTAAGTTCACTGCTATGCAAGATGCAACGAGTAAGATGCAGTCTCAGCTTGGCAGCATGATGAATGCGTTGGGTTAATAGATGACCAGTCAGCTTCAAGAGCTTTGTGAACTAGATCAATTAATTATCTCTAAGCTCGAATTTAGTGAAATTAATGCTGAAGAAATAGCGACGCTTGTCGATAACAGAGAACAGTTATTGCAAAACGTGCTTCAATTCATCGATTCACACCCTGACGTTAAGCAAAGTTCGGAGTGGTTTGAAGCCATTTCGAGAACAAGAAAATTAGTCGAATTGATGCAGTCTGAAACTGGTCGGGTAGGGAAAAACTTGCACAAGTACCGACACGGTGCCAAGTCAGTTCAACAATACAAAAAGTTTTTATAGAAGAGGTTTACTATGCGCGGTTCTTTACAGGCATATAAAAAGGTATCAGTGGATAGTCAGTTAACGGCTGCCTCACCGCATAAGATTGTGCAAATGCTGATGGCGGGCGCGATCGAGCGTTTGATCCAAGGTAAAGCGGCAATGCAAGCGGGCAATATTCCTGTTAAAGGTGAGCGTCTTGGCAAAGCTCTAGATATTATTATTAGCCTACGCAGCTGCCTTTCTATGGACGATGGTGGTGATATTGCGAAAAACCTAGATCAACTTTATGAGTTCATGATCACGCAAATTTCTGCGGCAAATCACAAAAATGACCCTCAGCCTATTGATGATGTTATCGATATTATTCGCGAAATTAAGAGCGCTTGGGACCAAATTCCGAATGAATATCACAACTTGACGTCAGCTGAAGTCGGTATTTAAAGAAAAATTGCTGTTTTAGCCAATCTTAGATCCGCTAATTGGTTGGTTGCCTTATTTTTTTAATCAAATAAAATAGAAGCCATTAGATAGCCTAATGGCTTTTTTCGTTGCTGATTTCATAAATTTGTCCTCGTAAACCATAATCACAGATAGAATTCTAAATTTTATGGATTACGTTGCTCACCGTTTTTCCGCATCGCACCAAAATAAAGGCAATAATTCCTACTTATGCAAGGTTTGGCAAAACTGCTTGTCGTCGACGATAACGCTCAAGACCGTCACAATTTAAGCACAATATTAGAGTTTGTAGGAGAGAGCTGCGAAGTTATCAGCTCTGAACAAGCGCGCAAAGTCGACTGGTCACTACAGTGGGCTGGTTGCATTATCGGCTCAATAAAAGGTAATGGCTTCAACGCACTACTGAATGATAGGCTTGTTCACGCGAATCACATCCCTCTGCTTGTGATTGGTAAAAACAACCATCCTGTTGACGAGCTCACCAACTTTGTTGGTGAGCTCGAGCTGCCCCTAAACTACCCCCAGTTAAGTGACGCATTAAGACACTGTAAAGATTTCCTAGGTCGCAAAGGGGTTCAAGTTGTCTCTTCAGCGCGCAAGAACACACTGTTTCGCAGCCTAGTGGGTCAAAGTGCTGGTATTCAAGAAGTTCGTCACCTGATTGAACAAGTCTCCTCTACCGAAGCGAATGTACTGATTCTAGGCGAGTCTGGTACCGGTAAAGAGGTGGCTGCACGTAACATCCATTATCATTCAAAACGCCGCTCTGGTCCGTTTGTGCCAGTGAACTGTGGCGCAATCCCGCCAGACCTATTGGAAAGTGAACTGTTTGGCCATGAGAAAGGCGCATTTACTGGTGCGATTACTGCACGTAAAGGCCGCTTTGAGTTAGCTGAAGGTGGCACGCTATTTCTTGATGAGATTGGCGACATGCCAATGGCTATGCAAGTTAAGCTGTTGCGTGTACTGCAAGAACGATGCTTTGAACGCGTAGGTGGCAATTGTACTATTCAGGCTAACGTTCGAGTGATTGCGGCAACACACCGTAACCTAGAAGATATGATCGACGATGATTCATTCCGTGAAGATCTTTACTACCGCTTGAATGTCTTCCCGATTGAAATGCCGGCCTTACAAGAGCGTAAAGAAGATATTCCTCTTCTTCTTCAAGAGCTTATGACGAGAATGGAAGCGGAAGGTAGTCTGCCCATCTGCTTTACGCCTCGCGCGATTAACTCTTTGATGGAGCACGATTGGCCAGGTAACGTACGTGAATTGGCGAACTTAGTGGAACGCATGGTTATTCTCTATCCGAATAGCTTAGTGGACGTAAACCACTTGCCAACTAAGTATCGATACAGTGATATCCCTGAATTCCAACCAGAGTTTAATAGCTTTGTGTCTGAAGAAGAGCAAGAGCGTGACGCGTTAGCTGATCTGTTCTCGGAAGATTTTAGCTTCGACCAGCAAGATGATATGACTGACAACGCGAATGCACCTCAGGAATTACCACCAGAAGGGGTTAACCTGAAAGAGCTACTCGCTGATATGGAAGTCAATATGATCAATCAAGCCTTGGAATCTCAAGGCGGTATTGTTGCTCGAGCGGCTGATATGTTAGGCATGCGCAGAACCACTCTGGTTGAGAAAATGCGTAAATACAATCTGCAGCGTTAGTGTTCTGCTTTTCGAAAAACGAAAAAATAAACACGAAATTTTTAGCTAATCGTTCACTTTAGCTAAGCGATAAGATAAACCATAGTCGAGTTGTTGCTTGCTTAACTATGTGATAAATATAGCAAATAGCCTGACTCGTTTTGTGCGTGTCAGGCTGTTTTAGTATTTGAGGCAAATTTTTGACATGCACGGATCTAACGAACCAGAAAACCAATCACACCTAGATTCTGTTGAACAACAGGTCGAGCGTTACAAGCAAGTGCTCGATGTTATGCCTGCTGGTGTCATCTTGTTAGATACCCATGGTGAGGTAAGAGAAGCAAACCCTGAAGCGCACCGCATTCTTGGCGTCGAGTTAGTTGGAGAGAAGTGGTTTTCTGTTATTCAAAGTGCTTTTGATCCAAAAGACGATGATGGCCATGAGATCTCATTAAAGAACGGTCGAAAGGTACGTTTGGCGATTTCTGCTTCTACCACAGGTCAGCTGATTTTGATTACCGATCTGACCGAGACGCGTTTGCTGCAATCACGGGTTAGTGATCTTCAGCGTTTGTCGTCATTAGGTAGAATGGTGGCGTCACTTGCTCATCAGGTTCGAACACCGCTTTCTAGTGCGATGTTGTATGCGTCAAACCTTGCCGCACCGAATCTACCGCCGGCAACAAAGACACGTTTTCAATCTAAGCTTATGGATAGACTTCATGACTTAGAGAAGCAAGTTAATGACATGCTGTTGTTTGCTAAGGGCGGAGATAACAAGGTGGTGAAACCTTTTACTGTGGCTGAACTCATCACAGAATTTCAGCCAATGGTAGAAGCGGCGTTGAAATCGAACCAAATTGATTACTGCCAAGAAGTGGAAGGCGAACAGACTCAAATGTTCGGTAATGCCAACGCGATTGCCTCTGCTTTAAGTAATCTGGTTTTGAATGCGGTTCAAATTGCCGGCAAAGAATCACAGATAGATGTGTTTTTTAGGCCGGTAAACGGCGAGCTTAAGATATCAGTACAAGACAGCGGTCCTGGCGTACCAAAAGAGCTTCAAGGTAAAATTATGGAACCATTCTTTACCACTCGCTCGCAAGGTACAGGCTTAGGCTTGGCGGTGGTACAGATGGTATGTCGAGCACATGAAGGCCGACTGGAATTGATCTCAGAAGAGGGCGACGGCGCATGCTTTACCATGTGCTTGCCTCTAGAAAGAAGCGCTTCTACTGAAGACTAATAAGTTTTAACTGAATTTACACTGGAGAACCCTATGGCTCAAAGCAAAGTGTTAATCGTCGAAGATGATGAAGGTCTACGCGAGGCCCTTGTCGATACACTCGCGCTTGCTGGCTATGAATGGCTAGAAGCAGATTGCGCAGAAGATGCTCTGGTCAAACTAAAATCGAACTCCGTCGATATCGTTGTCTCTGATGTTCAGATGGCAGGCATGGGCGGCTTAGCACTATTAAGAAACATCAAGCAGCATTGGCCGAATCTCCCTGTGTTGTTGATGACAGCTTATGCCAACATCGAAGATGCCGTTGCTGCAATGAAAGAGGGCGCTATCGATTACATGGCAAAGCCATTTGCACCGGAAGTACTGCTAAATATGGTGAGCCGTTATGCTCCCGTTAAGTCGGACGACAATGGTGATGCCATCGTTGCTGATGAGAAAAGTATCAAACTAATGATGCTGGCCGATAAAGTGGCCAAAACGGACGCTAATGTTATGGTTCTTGGCCCAAGTGGTTCAGGTAAAGAGGTGATGTCGCGTTACATCCATAATGCCTCTAACCGTAAAGATGGTCCGTTTGTCGCGATTAACTGTGCGGCAATTCCTGACAATATGTTGGAAGCGACTCTGTTTGGTTATGAGAAAGGCGCATTTACTGGCGCTATTCAAGCGTGTCCAGGTAAATTTGAACAAGCTCAGGGGGGGACTATTTTACTTGATGAGATCAGTGAAATGGACCTTGGCCTTCAAGCTAAGCTACTGCGTGTGCTGCAAGAGCGTGAAGTTGAACGTCTAGGTAGCCGTAAGAGCATCAAACTCGATGTTCGTGTACTCGCGACCAGTAACCGAGATCTCAAGCAGTATGTGTATGAAGGTAATTTCCGTGAAGACTTGTACTACCGTTTGAACGTTTTCCCAATTTCTTGGCCTCCACTGTGTGAACGTAAAGGTGATATTGAGCCTTTGGCGAAGCACTTGGTTGAGCGCCACTGTACCAAACTTGGCATGCCAGTTCCGGTCATGTCAGCTCAAGCGATCAGCAAACTCGTCAAATATCCGTGGCCGGGGAACGTCCGTGAGCTTGATAATGTCGTGCAGCGTGCCCTGATTCTGAGCGAAGAAGAAAAAATATCTGGTGAGCATATCCTACTTGAAGGAGTCGATTGGCAAGACGCCAGTGGCCTTCAACAGATTGTGGAAGGTAGCGACGTGGCTACGCCAGAGATTAAGCCTATTGCAGAAGCAACCTCGATCAATAAAATCGCTTCAAGCAGTGAAGGACTGGGGAATGAGCTTAGAGATCAAGAGTATGCGATCATTCTCGAAACTTTGATCGCATGTAATGGTCGACGTAAAGATATGGCTGAGAAACTAGGTATTAGCCCTCGTACATTGCGCTATAAGTTAGCAAAAATGCGCGATGCTGGAATAGATATCCCAAACTAAGCAAAGATTAGTAGTGTCAGCTTTCTGACTAGTGTAGTACGATATCTAGTCGTCTTTAGGTATGGCACGCTAATTGCTCTGTCAATAATACAGCAAAATAGATGGTCATAAATTTGACTCCTTGAGGTAATAAATGAGAATAGATGGTCTACAAGGCGAAATGCAGGCAATGATGGTTGAAGCTGCGAGCACGCGCCCAGCTGCGACAGGACAAACGGTCGGTGCAGACTTCGGCAACATGCTGACGCAAGCCATCAACAATGTGAACTCATTGCAAAAGACCTCAGGGGATCTTCAAACTCGTTTTGATAGCGGCGACCAAAGTGTGTCGCTGTCTGATGTGATGATTGCTCGCAATAAATCTAGTGTGGCTTTTGAAGCGACAATCCAAATTAGAAATAAGTTGGTTGAGTCGTACAAAGAGCTTATGAATATGCCGGTATAAGTTGGGTATTTAAGTAGTGGCAGATAATAGTCAAACAACAGATTTAACCGTGAGCGATGGTAACGATCACGCACTCATTGCGGGTGCTGAGCTGGACGGAGAAGGACAAAATCCCGATCTAGGTGAACGTAGTTCATCTAAATTTGATATGGCCGTAGGTGACCTAGATTTACTTCGTCAGGTTGTCTTAGTGCTGTCTATCTCAATCTGTGTCGCGCTTATTGTGATGCTGTTTTTCTGGGTAAAAGAGCCAGAAATGCGTCCATTAGGGGCTTACGAAACAGAAGAATTGATCCCAGTTCTTGACTACTTAGATCAGCAAAAGATCGAATATTCACTTGAAGGCAATACTATCTCTGTACCTGCGAGTGAATATAATTCTCTGAAGCTTAACATGGTTCGAGCTGGCTTGAACCAAGAGACGAGAGAAGGTGATGACATTCTTATGCAAGATATGGGCTTTGGAGTCTCACAGCGTTTAGAGCAAGAGCGTCTCAAGCTGAGCCGTGAACGGCAGTTGGAAGCGGTTTTTGAAGAGATGCAGCCAGTACGCAAGGCTCATGTCCTATTGGCTTTGCCTAAGCAAAGTGTTTTTGTCCGTCATAATCAAGAAGCCTCTGCTTCAGTTTTTCTAACACTTAAAACGGGTACTAACCTCAAGCAGCAAGAAGTCGAATCTATTGTTGATATGGTCGCCAGTGCGGTTCCGGGAATGAATACTTCAAGAATAACCGTGACAGATCAGCATGGTAGACTGCTGAGTTCTGGTTCTGAAGACCCAACATCAGCAGCGCGTCGTAAAGAACATGAGTTAGAGCGCAACCAAGAACAAGCACTGCGTGAGAAAATTGACTCTATCTTGATTCCTATCCTTGGTTTTGGAAACTACACGGCTCAGGTTGATATTCAGCTCGACTTCAGCGCAGTTGAGCAAACCAGAAAACGTTTCGATCCTAACACGCCGGCAACGCGAAGCGAATACACCTTAGAAGATTACAACAACGGCAACACCGTCGCTGGTATTCCAGGGGCTTTGAGCAATCAGCCTCCATCAGATGCATCTATCCCTCAAGATGTTGCTCAGATGAGAGATGGCGCGATGACTGGTCAGGGCTCTGTTCATAAAGAAGCGACACGAAACTTCGAATTAGACACCACTATCAGCCACGAGCGTAAGCAGACTGGTACGGTGAACCGTCAAACGGTATCGGTAGCGATTAAAGATCGTCAATCCATCAACCCAGATACGGGTGAAGTGGTGCACACGCCAATCCCTGCTAGCGAAATCAACGCGATTCGCCAAGTACTTATTGGTACGGTCGGTTTTGATGAAAGCCGCGGTGATTTATTGAATGTATTAAGCATGCAGTTCGCACCACAAATCACAGATGTAGTTCCTGATGTACCAATCTGGGAACACCCTAACTTCAATGATTGGGTACGTTGGTTTGCGAGCGCGTTGGTTATTATTGTGGTGGTGTTAGTTCTTGTTCGCCCAGCGATGAAGAAACTGCTTAATCCTGCCGCAGACAACGATGAGCAGATGTACGGTCCAGATGGTATGCCGATCGGTGCCGATGGTGAGACCAGCCTAATTGGCGGTGATATTGAAGGTGGCGAGCTGTTTGAATTTGGTTCAAGCATTGACCTACCGAACCTTCATAAAGATGAAGACGTACTGAAAGCAGTACGTGCACTTGTAGCGAATGAACCAGAGCTAGCAGCTCAAGTAGTTAAGAATTGGATGGCAGATGGCTAACGAAATTGTTCCACAACAAGCTGAAGGCGGTGAAGTGCTTGATGTTTCAAGTGTGGATATCGGCTCTATCTCAGGCGATGAGCGCGCTGCGATCTTATTGCTAAGTTTGAATGAAGAAGACGCGGCCGGCATTATTCGCCACCTAGAGCCTAAGCAGGTTCAACGTGTGGGTAGTGCAATGGCGCGAGCTACGGATCTATCTCAGGAGAAAGTCGGCGCTGTGCACCGTGCTTTCTTAGATGATATTCAGAAGTACACCAACATCGGTATGGGCAGTGAAGATTTCATGCGTAATGCATTGGTGGCTGCTCTGGGTGAAGACAAGGCCAACAACCTTGTTGACCAAATCCTTTTGGGAACCGGTTCAAAAGGCTTGGATTCTCTTAAGTGGATGGACCCTCGTCAGGTGGCAAGTATCATCATCAACGAGCACCCGCAGATTCAAACCATCGTGTTGTCTTACTTAGAAGCCGATCAGTCTGCTGAGATTCTGTCTCAGTTCCCTGAACGTGTACGTCTAGATCTGATGATGCGTATTGCCAACCTTGAAGAAGTTCAACCTTCGGCGCTTGCTGAGTTGAACGAAATCATGGAGAAACAATTCGCGGGTCAAGCTGGTGCCCAAGCAGCCAAAATTGGCGGCCTGAAGGCTGCGGCAGAGATCATGAACTACATGGACAATAACGTAGAAGGTGTCTTGATGGATCAAATCCGCGATCAAGACGAAGACATGGCAACGCAGATTCAAGATCTTATGTTTGTCTTTGAAAACCTTATTGAAGTGGATGACCAAGGCGTTCAGAAACTGCTACGTGACGTACCACAAGACGTTCTCCAGAAAGCACTTAAAGGTGCTGATGAAGGCCTACGTGACAAGATCTACAAGAACATGTCTAAACGTGCTGCCGATATGATGAGAGACGATATTGAGGCGATGCCGCCAGTGAAAGTCTCTGACGTAGAAGCTGCTCAGAAAGAGATTTTGGGTATTGCGAGGAAGATGTCAGACAGTGGCGAGATTATGCTGTCTGGTGGCGCCGACGAGTTCCTTTAATACAGAAACCTCAACAGCCCCACACTATTGGGGCTTTTCTTTATCCAACCTCGAACCACAGATTAATTACAGTTTAACGGCCTGAATTTAAAAGCAGTTGGACTCACTCAGAAATAGGTACTGATATGTCAGGTGATAGAAAACGCGGCTTCCTTCGCCCTGAAGAAGATAATACGGTTGCCCAACCTCAGAAATGGGGGCTACCTGATTACACTTCTGATGTGAGTAAACAAGCCAAAGAAACGGCGTTTAACTACGATCCGGGTTGGATGCCAACGGTTGAAGAAGCGATCGAAGAAGAAGAGCTAATTCTGACCGAAGAACAAATCGAACTGATCAAGCAAGGCGCTTACCAAGAAGGTCTGCATCAAGGTCAGGAAGCTGGCTTCAAGCAAGGGTATGAAAAAGGTAAAGAAGAAGGCTTCGCCGCAGGTCATGCCGAAGGTAATGAAGTCGGCAAGCTCGAAGGCGTTAGCGCTGGTCAAGAGTATATTCAACAACAAGTTGCTATTTTTATGGGGCTCGCGAATCAATTTGCTCAACCTTTAGAGCTGATGAACGCTCAGGTTGAAAAGCAGCTGGTGGACATGGTGCTGACCATGGTTAAAGAGGTGGTGCACGTTGAAGTTCAGACCAATCCACAAATCATCCTAGATACCGTGAAAGAGTCAGTAGAGTCGCTGCCGATCTCTGGTCACGCTATTACGTTGAAGCTTAATCCAGAAGACGTCACGATCATTTGCTCTGCATATGGGGATACTGAACTGGACTGCCGCAATTGGACATTAGTTTCAGAGCCTGCGCTCAACCGTGGCGATGTCCAAATTGAAGCGGGTGAGTCGAGTGTGAACTATCGAATGGAAGAGCGTGTGAAGAACGTTATCCAGAGCTTCTGTGGTGCTAATCGTCATCAAGGTCATGCGTAATGCTTGAGTTAGCGAATCGTCTCAGCCAATACAAAGTCGCAGGACTAAAATCACGTCCCGTTGCCTCTGGTAAATTGGTGCGGGTAGTCGGACTAACCCTTGAAGCAACTGGCTGTAAAGCCCCGATCGGCAGTCTGTGTTTAGTTGAAACCATGTCTGGCCAGATGGAAGCTGAGGTCGTTGGCTTCTCAGGTGATAACCTGTTTCTGATGCCGAGTGAACAAATCACAGGGATTTTACCCGGTGCTCGCGTCACTCCTATGACTTCTGAAAGTGGTATTCCGGTGGGTATGGAATTGCTCGGCCGTGTTATCGACGGTGTGGGTAACCCACTGGATGGGCTTGGTCCTATCTTTACTGAGCAACGCGCATCATTCAGTACCGAACCGATTAATCCTCTGGCACGTAAGCCAATTTCTGAACCACTTGATGTTGGCTTGAAAGCGATTAACGGCCTGCTGACGGTCGGTAAAGGGCAACGTATCGGTCTGTTCGCCGGTTCTGGTGTCGGTAAATCCGTAACACTAGGTATGATGACTCGAGGTACCACAGCGCAAGTGGTTGTGGTGGGCTTAATCGGTGAGCGTGGACGTGAAGTAAAAGAGTTTATCGAAGAGATTCTTGGTGAAGACGGCCGTAAGCGATCGGTTGTGGTTGCTGCGCCTGCCGATTCATCACCTTTGATGCGATTGAAAGGCTGTCAAACGGCGTTAACGGTGGCGGAATATTTCCGCGACCAAGGTTTAGATGTTTTGCTCCTGATGGACTCACTGACCCGTTTTGCACAGGCTCAGCGTGAAATCGCACTCTCTGTTGGCGAGCCGCCAGCAACCAAAGGTTATCCGCCATCGGTATTTGCTAAGTTGCCAGCGCTGGTTGAACGTGCGGGTAACGGCAATGATGAGCAGGGCTCGATCACCGCTTTCTTTACTGTGCTAACCGAAGGCGATGATTTACAAGATCCAATCGCCGATGCTTCACGAGCGATTCTTGATGGCCACGTCGTGTTGTCACGTGAAATGGCAGATGCGGGTCATTATCCTGCGATTGACGTTGAGAAGTCCGTCAGCCGTGTAATGCCTCAAATCACCACGGAAGAACATGTGTTGATGTCGAAAGCCGTAAGACAAGTGCTTTCTATCTGTCGCAAGAACCAAGACTTGGTGTCGATTGGTGCTTATAAGCCGGGTACCGACCCTGCGATTGATAGCGCCTTCACCTTGAAGCCGAAGTTAGATGAATACTTGCAGCAGAAGATGAAAGAAACGGTTCCTTACGATATGTGCGTCAACATGTTGAAGCACGTGCTGGGTGGCTAGCAGGTGATTAAGGTTAGTCATGGATAACGCATTAGAGTTTCTTCTGGACCAAGCAAAAGACCAAGAAAACCAAGCAGTCTTAGCGCTCAACAAAGCGAATGCTGAGTTGCAAGGTTACTACGAACAGGTCGCGCAGATTGAAAAGTATCGACTGGATTATTGCCAACAACTTGTTGATAGAGGCAAGGCCGGACTAACAGCCAGCCAATATGGGCATTTGAATCGCTTTTTAACTCAATTGGATGAAACGCTTTCTAAACAGCGAGAAGCGGAGCATCACTTTAAAAATCAGGTCGATAACTGCCAGAACTACTGGATGGAATTGCGTAAGAAGCGCAAATCCTACGAGTGGTTGATGGAAAAGAAGCAGAAAGAGAAAGCCAAACTTCAGGATCAAAGAGAACAAAAGCAGATGGATGAGTTTTCAACTTTGCTCTATAGCCGAAAGAAGATGTGATACTGAGCCACGAATCCTACTGGCGCTATTAAGATGGTGATCAGCTGAGGTTTCTAGGCATGTTTCTTGCTCTGTATTATATAAAATTGCGCCTTGTGCCTGCTAAAGGTATGAAAGCATCCGACTTTCTTTTTGTTACCTGTTTCTGGTGGCAAAGCTAGTAGATAGAGCTTGTATATATGAACGTTAGTCCTTCTTCAAATTCAGCGACCAACACAACGCCTTCGTTGTTGGATACCGGTTCTGCCGCTTCAAAGGTGGAGGAAACCGGTGACTCAAAAGGTTTCTTTGAATCTTTTAAAGAAGCGCTCGGCTTTGAAGAAAGTGGTAGCATAGCAACGGTAAAAGATGCAGACAGCACTACAAAATCTGATGCTAAACAAGCCTCTACGGAAAGTGAAGCTTCAGATGAAGCAAAGAAAACGATCTCAACAGCTGAGACTACGGATGAGTCAAGCCAAGCACAAAGTAAGCAAGTGGCCTCAGAAGTTGAGGGTGAGCAAGCCACAGATAAAACTCCTGTAGAGGCTGTCTCTAGCTCAGAGTCGCAACTGAAAGCGAATTCAGCCGATGATACAGCGACCGCTAACAAGGCGGGTGAGAAAGATGAGTTGCCTAACAACAACGGCTCTAAGGAGCAGATAGCTCAACCCCAAGGTCAAGCTTCATCAGCGGTAAACGAATCGACCCAAGCATCGCAAGCGGCGGCTGCGATGAATGAAGGAAACAAGTTATTAGGCCAGTTGGATGAGGCAAATAAAACGCTGAATCAGACGCCGAACGGCAAAGCCTTGCCACAGCCGTCTCAGTTAGAACTGGCTCAGTTGGATCAAGCTCAAGGTAATATTCCAGGAGCTTCTGTTGAAGGTTCCTCTGTTGAAGGTGACGTGGTTAAAAAACTACAGCAAACCAACGCAGCGAATCAAGATAGCGCGCTAGAGGTGGACTCTGAAATTGCTGTGCTTACTGGCGGTAAAGGCGTTTCCCAATTAACAGATGATGAAATTCGTCAGTTGATGGATAAAGGCGTTACTCCAGAGCTGGTTGAAGCAAGCATGCGCCGAGAGCTCAGCCAGAAAAATGCAGCACAAGCAGCAGTTGCTGGGCAAAGCCAAACACTGTCTCTAGCGGATATTGAGTTGGCAAAACAGGTAGATGCACACACTAAATCGCTCAATCAACTGAACGCTCAGATTGAGTCAAAACAGTCTGTTGTTGATGGTTTACTGCAGAAGCAGCAAAGTGGCGCAAGCTTGACAACAGATGAACAAGCGATGCTGGCCAAAATGACCGCTGAGTTAGACGTTTTGAATAAACAACTCGTAAACGTTCAGCAACAAGCAACGGCTTTATTGAGCCAAGCTTCGGGCGCAAACAATGCCTCTGCTGAGCCTGTTGCGATTGATTGGGATAATACAGATTCAAATGAAGACTTAGCAGCGGCAGCTTCAACAGCAGCGGTTGCGACAGCTGCGCAGCAAACTACGGCACAAGCTGCACTGCAATCGGGAAGTAATGCTGCTACCACCCATGCAGCGACGGATAAAGCAGCAATGTTGCACGCAAATAATACGCATGTAGCCCAACAGGCAGCTGCTCAACAAGCCAATGTAGCAGCACAACAGCCACAAGCTGCGCTGGATCCGGCGTTAACCGCGCAAGGTTTGGTGCTGAATACAGCACCTGCCGCGACGAAAGCGGGTTCAACAGATATGTTGCTTAAGGCCGGTGCTGGTGCGGCTGCTCCTTCTGGTCTTGGCAAAGCCGCTGCTAAGGAAGATTCGAAAGACACCACATTTGCTCAGCAGATTGCTTCTGCGGCTGGTGTACAAGGTGTAGCGAACGCAAGCTCAGCACCAACACGAGCCGAGATTCAAGCCGCTCAACAGGCACCATTGCAGCTGACTAAAGAGCTAGCAAACGAACAGGTCGCTGAAAAAGTACAAATGATGATGTCTAAAAACCTTAAGAACTTAGACATTCGACTCGATCCACCAGAGCTGGGTCAGATGAAGATCCGCATGACCATGAATAATGATGTGGCGAACGTGCATTTTACGGTGAACAGCCAACAGGCGAGGGATGTGATTGAACAAACCTTACCTAGATTGAGAGAGATGCTTGCTCAACAGGGTATGCAGCTTGCCGATTCATCTGTTCAACAACAAAGTTCAGGTCAGGGGCAAGACAGATACAACAGTGGTGAGCAACAATCAGGCACTGACCGCACAAATGATACCCAAGGTGATGAAAACCTTGATAGTGGTAGCAATCTTGAATTGAATGTCGCATCAAAGCGTGATGGAATTAGTTATTATGCCTAATCTCAGGCTGAGCACATTGAGTTAATAGATAGAACAGCTAGTTAATAGACAGAACCGTCAGTTAATCGAAAGAACAGGAAGTTAGAGCAAAGTATGGCAGAAGTACAAGATGCACCTAAAGGAAAAAGTAAGCTCCTTATTATCATTATAGCGGTCGTTGTTTTACTGCTTGGTATTGGTGGTGCGCTGTTCTTTTTCTTAGGCTCCGATGATAGTGCCTCGGAATCTGAGTCTCAACCAGCTACTGCTGTGGTTGCAGCAGAGCCTGTTATGTATGTGAACATCCCTCAGCCCTTCTTATTCAATGTAACAGGCGATAAAAAAGATCGCCTAGTTCAGATAAAAGCACAGCTGATGGTGCGTGGTAGCAAAAATGAAGACCTGGCACGTTACCACTCTCCACTAGTAGAGAGCACACTGCTCGCAACGTTCGCTTCGGCAACGGTTGATCAACTTCGCTCACCAACAGGGCGAGTGGAACTGCGTGACAAAGCGACAGAAGATATTAAAGCAAGTCTGGCTCAAGCTGTTGGCCAGCCTGTGATTGAAAAAGTGTTATTCACTGACTTTGTAATTCAATAGGTAATTTGTGACCGATTTATTAAGCCAAGACGAAATTGATGCGCTGTTACACGGCGTTGATGATGTTGAAGAAGTTGAAGATGTCTTAGAGACCGACAATGACAGTGCGGTCAATTATGACTTCTCTTCTCAAGATCGAATCGTCCGTGGTCGAATGCCGACCCTTGAACTTATTAACGAGCGTTTCGCACGTCATATGCGAATTAGCTTATTTAATATGTTGCGTAAAACGGCTGAAGTGTCGATTAACGGTGTACAGATGATGAAATTTGGTGAATACCAAAACACTCTGTACGTACCAACCAGTTTAAATATGGTGCGTTTCCGTCCGCTTAAAGGTACAGCGCTGATCACCATGGAAGCACGCCTGGTTTTCATCCTTGTAGAAAACTTCTTTGGTGGTGATGGTCGCTTCCACGCCAAGATTGAAGGTCGTGAATTTACGCCAACGGAAAGACGTATTATCCAGCTGCTGTTGAAGATTGTATTTGAAGATTACAAAGAAGCTTGGTCACCAGTAATGGGGGTTGAGTTTGAATACTTGGATTCTGAAGTAAACCCAAGTATGGCAAACATTGTGAGCCCAACCGAAGTGATCGTTGTGAGCTCATTCCATATTGAAGTGGATGGTGGCGGTGGGGACTTCCACGTAGTCATGCCTTACTCTATGGTTGAGCCGATCCGTGAACTGCTTGATGCGGGTGTTCAATCAGACAAAATGGAAACCGATGTTCGTTGGAGCACGGCACTGCGTGATGAAATCATGGACGTGCCTGTTAACTTCCGCGTCAACCTTCTAGAGCAAGATATCTCACTACGTGACTTAATGGAGCTGCGCCCTGGTGATGTCATTCCAATGAACATGCCTGAGCACGCGACCATGTTTGTAGAAGAGTTACCGACCTACCGTGTAAAGATGGGGCGCTCGGGGGAAAAACTCGCGATACAGATTTCTGAAAAAATTGAAAGACCTCATGTGGTCAAAACTGATCTCGCTTTCCTAGGCAAAGACTTAATGTCTGAACTAGAAAATAGCGATGATAACGAATAGCAAAATAGATAAAAGTATAGGAATTGGTAATGGAACCTAGTGAAGATCAAAAGCTAGCAGACGAATGGGCCGCAGCGCTTGGTGAAGACCCTTCTGCACCGTCAATTGATGTTGACGATGTGCTTGCGGCACCACTTGATGAGCTAACTGATTCATCGTCTCCGATTTCTGAAGACGAGCGCCGCAAACTGGATACCATCATGGATATTCCAGTCACCATTTCTATGGAAGTTGGCCGCTCTCAGATCAGTATCCGTAACCTTCTGCAATTGAACCAAGGTTCGGTTGTAGAGTTAGACCGTATTGCTGGTGAGTCACTGGATGTGATGGTTAATGGTACTCTGATTGCTCACGGTGAAGTGGTTGTTGTGAACGATAAATTTGGTATTCGTTTGACCGATGTAATTAGCCAAACAGAACGTATTAAGAAGCTACGTTAATGCGCTTATCGTCTCTAAGGTTGACGAACTTTGCTCAAGGGTTGAAGAGCTTATCTCGAGTAATAGTCGGAATGGGGCTACTCTCAATTCCTTCTGTTGCCCTTGCAGCGACGCCACCTTCTCTTGATTTAGCGACCACTTTTGGGTCGCTAATTTTCGTTATAGCCTTCATCTTATTTATTGCTTGGTTGCTTAAGCGCATGCAAGTGCCGGCGATGTCCAATCAACAAGGCTTGGCGATTGTTAGACAAATCCCTGTGGGCACAAAAGAGCGTATCGCTATTGTGCAAGCGGGCGATGAACAGTTCTTAGTGGGTATTACCACTCAATCTATTCAGCTGATCTCCAAGCTTGATAAACCTCTTACTCAGGAGATGCTGGAAAAAAGTACATTCTCAAGTCAGCTTTCCCAGCTCATGAAAAAAGATGCAAACAAATAACGGACTCTTGAACTCATCTGACTTTTACCAAACCGGATCTTTCCGTGCGGTGAACGTGCTGCTGGTTCAGTTTACTCTTTTCTGTACCCTTTTGTTTAGTGTGTCGGTGTTTGCACAGGCTGAAAACGGCACTGTTATTCCAGCCAACACCGCGGGCTCAGAGTCGGTCACCATCAGCACGATGGAACAAGACCAAGCCAAATCGACCACCATGACTACTGGCAGCTTGACAGGTAACGGGGGCGGCATACCTGCTTTCACCATGACGACCAATGCGAACGGTGGTGAAGACTACTCGATCAACCTGCAAATTCTTGCGTTGATGACCATGCTTGGCTTCTTGCCGGCAATGGTTATTTTAATGACTTCGTTCACCCGTATTGTGGTGGTGATGTCCATCCTGCGTCAGGCAATGGGTCTGCAACAAACACCATCGAACCAAGTTATCATCGGTATCGCGATATTCTTGACCTTCTTCATCATGTCACCGGTGATCAATCAGGTGAATGAGCAAGCGGTTCAACCTTATTTGAATGAGCAGATCACCGCACGACAAGCATTTGATGTTGCCCAAGAGCCGATTAAATTATTCATGCTAAAACAGACCCGAGTCAAGGACTTAGAGACTTTTGTTGAGATCTCAGGTTCGGAAGTGACCAACCCTGAAGACGTTTCAATGGCAGTGTTGATTCCTGCGTTTATCACCTCTGAACTCAAAACCGCGTTCCAGATTGGCTTTATGCTGTTCTTGCCGTTTTTGATCATCGACTTGGTGGTGGCGTCGGTATTGATGGCGATGGGTATGATGATGTTGTCACCCATGATCGTATCGCTGCCGTTTAAGCTGATGCTGTTCGTTCTTGTTGATGGTTGGAACCTGATACTCTCTACACTCGCCGGCAGCTTTGCCTTGTAGCTGGGGGACATCATGAATCCTGAAATATTCGTAGAGTTGTTCCGAGACGCACTTTGGATGGTGTTAATCATGGTTTGCGCCATCATTATTCCCAGCTTGCTCATTGGTTTGGTCGTAGCTATTTTCCAAGCAGCGACCTCTATCAACGAACAAACATTGAGTTTCCTGCCGCGTTTGATCGTGACTTTATTGGCCTTGATGCTGTTTGCGCACTGGATGACTCAGATGATGATGGAGTTCTTTTTTGAACTCATTGAACGTTTACCTCAAGTTCTGTATTAAACCGATATGGAATACCCAACGAGCCTTGTACTAGAGTGGTTAGCCAATTATTTTTGGCCTTACACTCGCATCTCAGCCATGCTGATGGTGATGACGGTTACCGGCGCACGCTTTGTGTCGCCGCGCATTCGTCTGTATTTAGGGTTGGCGATTACCTTCGCAGTAATGCCTGCGATTCCCGCAGTTCCCAAAGAGATTGAACTGCTCTCTTTCCAAGGCTTCCTGACTGTCTTCGAGCAAATTGTGATTGGTGTGGCGATGGGCTTTGTCACTCAGTTTATGATTCAAACCTTTGTTATGCTCGGTCAAATCCTTGGTATGCAATCGAGCTTGGGTTTTGCTTCTATGGTCGACCCGGCAAACGGTCAGAACACGCCTGTATTGGGTCAGCTCTTCATGCTACTTGCGACTATGTTCTTCTTGGCGACCGATGGTCACTTGAAGATGTTGCAGCTGGTGGTATTCAGTTTTAAAACTCTGCCGATTGGCAGTGGCTCTCTGACCTCGGTCGATTTTCGAGAGCTGGCATTATGGCTCGGCATCATGTTCAAAGCGGCATTGGCTATGTCGCTGTCGGGAATTATCGCGCTGCTGACGATAAACCTGTCATTCGGTGTAATGACACGTGCCGCGCCTCAGCTAAATATCTTTTCTTTGGGTTTTGCCTTTGCGCTACTCGTGGGTCTGTTACTTTGTTGGTACATCCTTGGCGGCTTATATAGTCACTATGAGCTATTTTGGATGCAAGGCGAGCAACAGATATGTCGTCTCATCCGGTTAGATTGCTAGGAGACTGAAATGGCAGAGTCAGACGGTCAAGAACGCACAGAAGACGCCACGCCCAGACGCTTGCAACAGGCCAAAGAGAAAGGGCAGGTTGCAAGGTCAAAAGAGCTGGCGTCAGCATCGGTATTAATTGTCGGTGCCGTTGCACTCATGTGGTTTGGTGAATCGATAGCAAAGGCGCTGTTCGAGACCATGCAACGTCTGTTCTCTTTAAGCCGCGATGAAATCTTTGATACCAACAAACTACTGGAAATTGCTGGTGGTTCATTGGTGAACTTGCTGTTTCCGCTGTTCTTAATTCTGATAACCTTGTTTATTGCGGCTGTTATTGGCGCAGCAGGGGTTGGCGGGATTAACTTTTCGATGCAAGCTGCGATGCCAAAGGCGTCTAAGCTCAATCCTCTCAGTGGTATCAAGCGTATGTTTGGCCTGCAAAGCTGGGTTGAACTGATTAAATCGATTTTGAAAGTGGCGCTGGTATCGGGGATGGCAGTTTATCTGATTCAGGCGTCTCAACATGACTTAATGCAGCTGAGCATGGATGTCTATCCACAGAATATCTTTCACGCCTTAGATATCTTGCTTAACTTCATTCTCCTAATCAGTTGTTCTTTGCTGATTGTGGTAGCCATCGATATTCCATTCCAGATCTGGCAACACGCCGATCAATTGAAGATGACCAAGCAAGAAGTGAAAGACGAATTCAAAGACACTGAAGGTAAGCCTGAAGTGAAAGGTCGAATTCGTATGTTGCAAAGGGAAGCCGCTCAGCGTCGTATGATGGCTGATGTACCTCAAGCGGACGTGATTGTCACCAACCCGGAGCACTTCTCGGTGGCGTTACGCTACAAGCAGAATCAAGATAAAGCGCCAGTTGTGGTTGCCAAAGGTGTTGACCATATGGCGATGAAGATCCGTGAAATCGCTCGAGAACATGATATCTATATTGTTCCTGCACCACCGCTAGCGAGGGCGCTCTATCACACCACTGAGCTCGAACAACAAATTCCTGACGGTCTGTTTACCGCTGTAGCTCAAGTGCTTGCATATGTGTTCCAGCTAAAACAGTATCGAAAACGTGGTGGTGAGAGGCCAAAACTGCAAGATTCTAATATGTCGATCCCACCTGATTTACGTCATTAGATCAATTACTTGAGCTCAGCCTTATGAAGCTTGATAATAGAGGCACTCATTAGCTTTTTTTTGCCAACGAAGCGCTGACAAATTGACGTTCGATATTGGTACAGTGTTTGCTATGTTAATCCCGAACATTATAAGCCGGTCATGGTAAACCTGATCAATAATAAACCTTGTTGCTGTTACGTTGGCAACATAGCTTAGCCCAAAGCCCGACTTGTTGGCGAGTGGCGACAACTTAGTGAAACTATCTAGATTTATGAAATTCTCCCTGCCTTTTGCGGACAAGCTACCAAAAATTCCTAACCTTGCCATGCCTGCGATTGGTGCGCCTGTTATGGTACTTGCCACGCTGGCGATGGTGGTGTTGCCGATTCCTGCGTTCTTACTGGATATGTTTTTCACCTTCAACATTGCACTCGCTATGGTTGTGTTACTGGTATCGGTTTACACTCGAAGGCCTTTAGACTTCGCCGCTTTCCCGACCGTCCTTCTTATTGCAACTCTGCTTCGATTGGCTTTGAACGTTGCTTCTACTCGTGTGGTTCTACTGCATGGTCACGAAGGTGGCGATGCTGCGGGTAACGTGATTGAAGCTTTCGGTAACGTAGTTATCGGTGGTAACTATGCGGTTGGTTTAGTGGTGTTCTTGATCTTAATGATCATCAACTTCATGGTTGTTACCAAAGGTGCAGGCCGTATCTCGGAAGTAAGTGCGCGTTTTACCTTGGATGCGTTACCGGGTAAGCAAATGGCAATTGATGCCGATTTGAATGCGGGTTTGATCGATCAAGATCAGGCACGTCTGCGACGTTTTGAAGTAACCAAAGAGGCCGATTTCTACGGCTCGATGGATGGTGCTTCGAAGTTCGTTAAAGGTGATGCGATAGCGGGCATTTTGATCCTGTTCATCAATATCATTGGTGGCTTGAGCATCGGCATGGCTCAATTTGATTTAGGTTTCGGTGAAGCTATCGAAATCTATACTCTACTGACTATCGGTGATGGTCTGGTTGCACAAATTCCATCTTTATTACTGTCGATCGCTGCTGCGATGATGGTAACGCGTCAAAATACCGATGAAGACATGGGCCAACAGCTCATCTTCCAGATGTTCGACAATCCAAAAGCCTTGATGATCACTGCGGCGATTCTTGGCGTGATGGGGATTGTCCCTGGTATGCCACACTTCGCGTTTTTGAGCTTAGCTGCGGTTGCTGGTGGTGCGGCTTATTACATCGATAAGAAACAGAAGAAGAAGGCATTGGAGCCGAATCTCCCTGCGGCTGTTGAGGCTAGTGGAGAGACAGGTTCGCAAAAAGAGCTCTCTTGGGATGACGTACAACCTGTTGATATTATTGGCCTTGAAGTAGGCTATCGCTTGATTCCTCTGGTAGACAGAGACCAAGGCGGCGAACTACTAGAACGCGTTAAAGGTGTGCGTAAGAAGTTGTCTCAAGATTTCGGCTTCTTGATCCCAGCAGTACACATTCGCGACAACTTAGAACTGACACCAAACAGCTACCGAATTACCTTGATGGGTGTTGCGGTGGGTGAGGCTGAGATAAAGCCTGATATGGAGCTCGCGATTAACCCAGGTCAAGTGTACGGGATGATCGAAGGTGAGCCGACTATCGATCCAGCATTTGGTCTAGAAGCGGTATGGATTCGTGAGGAACAACGTGAACACGCTCAGGCTCTCGGCTACACAGTGGTTGATTCATCGACCGTGTTAGCAACCCACCTTAGCCAGCTGCTTACTAATAATGCGTCGCAGCTTATTGGTCATGAAGAGGTTCAGAACCTACTTGAGATGCTCAGTCGCTCAACACCTAAGTTGGTTGAAGGCTTTGTACCGGATCAACTGCAGCTTGGTGTGGTCGTGAAAGTGCTACAAAATCTGCTCAACGAAGCCATCCCAATCCGTGATATCCGAACCGTAGTCCAAACTTTGTCGGAGTACTCGAGCAAGAGTCAAGAACCTGACATATTAACAGCGGCAGTTCGTATCTCACTGAAACGACTAATTGTTCAGGAAATCAATGGGATAGAGCCAGAGTTGCCTGTGATAACCCTAATTCCTGAGTTGGAACAAATCTTGCATCAAACTATGCAGGCATCCGGCGGAGAATCTGCTGGTATTGAACCTGGTTTAGCGGAACGTTTACAGACCTCTCTTAGCCAAGCGACTCAAGAGCAAGAGCTGAAAGGGGAGCCTGCAGTGCTACTGACTTCAGGCGTGTTGCGTTCGACTCTAGCTAAATTCGTGAAGAACACGATCCCAAGTTTGAGAGTGCTGTCTTACCAAGAAATACCGGATGAAAAGCAGATACGTATAGTACAAGCTGTTGGTAATTAAGCCGCCTAATTAGAACGGACGATCGAATTGAAAATTAAACGATTTTTTGCAAAAGACATGCGAACTGCTCTGCTCCAAGTTAAAGAAGAACTTGGCTCGGATGCTGTGATCATGTCTAACAAAAAGGTCGCAGGTGGCGTGGAAATTGTTGCCGCTATTGATGGCGAATCTAGCCCGTCAGCAGAGAGCCCAAGAATCAACAAACCTCAGCAGCCTGCGCATAGCCAATACACGCAAATAGCCGCTCCCTCATCTTCGGCAGGACGTCGCGAATTAGATGATGACAAGGTAAGCCTTCAGTCAAATTCTGAAGGTGGACGCTCAATGACTAAGCGCTTTGCAAACATGCTTAAGCAATACAGTCATGGTACGGACGATGAACCTCAGCACCGCGCTGAAAACGAAGACTCTCTGTCTGCGTTACTCAATCGCCAAACTAGCAATAGCCACTTGTCGCACAACAGCAAGCCATCGAGCGGTAGCCTAGATTCAGTATTTGCTCGCGAAACCGGTCTTTCTAAGTTGATTGCTGAAGATCGCCGAGTTGAGCGCCCTGCGCCTCGCTTAGATCCGACTCGCTATGATCGCGGCCGTGACAGTGGTCAATCCAAAGGTTCTGATACTGAAATGGAAACGATGCGCGAAGAGATGACCTCAATTCGCCGTCTGTTAGAGCATCAAGTGTCAGGACTGATGTGGCAGGAGGTTGAACGTCGTGAACCGCTGAGAGCCATGCTTATCAAACGTCTGGAACGTATGGGCGTGTCTGCAGAGCTTGCTGATCAGATGGCTTGTTACATTCCAGAAGATACCAAACCAGCTCGTGCATGGAAGGCGTTGTTAGCCTTGGTTGCTGACCAGATCTCCGTGACACAAAAAGACATTTTAAAACGCGGCGGAATTGTGGCTCTACTTGGCCCAACTGGCGTGGGTAAAACGACGACGGTTGCAAAGCTTGCGGCTCGCGCTGCCATGGAATATGGCGCAGACAACGTAGCACTAGTGACAACGGATACATATCGCATAGGTGCACATGAGCAGTTATCGATTTATGGTCGAATTATGGGGTGTCCTGTAAGAGTTGCTAAAGATTCTAGCGAACTGGCCGATGTAATATACCAGTTACGTAATCGTCGCCTGATTCTGGTCGATACTGCAGGTATGGGACAACGAGATGTTCGCCTATCTGAGCAGTTAGACACATTGATGCAAGAGAGTGGTTCCGTTATCAATAGCTACCTTGTTTTGCCGGCTACAGCGCAACGCAAAGTACTACAAGAAACAATTGAACACTTTAGAAGAATCCCGTTGTCGGGATGCATCATGACTAAATTGGATGAATCCCTCAGTCTTGGTGAATTCATCAGTGTCGTAATACAAAATGCATTACCAGTTGCTTACATAGCAAATGGTCAACGAGTTCCTGAAGATATCGTTATAGCTCAACCAAAGTACATGATTGCTAAGGCAAATGAGCTATTAGAGAAATCTACAGAGAATGAACCTCATTACTGGAATAGCGATTCTGAAGGGCTCTAGGCGGCGGATAAATATGAATGAAAATATGATACACGATCAAGCTAGCGGCCTCCGTCGCTTAACCAAGCCTTCCATCACCAAAGTTATTGCGGTAACGGGCGGTAAAGGTGGCGTTGGTAAATCTAACGTGACGTTAGGCATGGCTATTTGTATGGCGCGCCAAGGTAAAAAAGTCATGGTGCTTGATGCAGACTTAGGCCTTGCAAATGTCGATATTATGCTGGGTATTCGCTCTAAGCGAAACCTTGGACATGTGTTAGCGGGTGAGTGTGAACTCAAAGATGCGATTGTTGAAGGTCCGCACGGAATTAAAATTATTCCCGCGACTTCAGGCACTCAGAGCATGACAGAGCTATCGCACGCACAACACGCTGGTTTGATTCGCGCATTTGGTACACTCGAAGACGAGATGGACATCTTGTTAGTAGATACCGCGGCTGGTATCTCGGACATGGTGATCAGTTTCTCAAGAGCCGCGCAAGATGTGGTGGTTGTGGTATGTGATGAACCTACCTCAATCACAGATGCATATGCGTTGATTAAGCTTTTGAGCAGAGAGCACCAAGTTCAGCGATTTAAAGTTGTCGCAAATATGGTCAGAAGCTACCGCGAAGGCCGAGAATTATTTGCAAAATTGACTTTGGTCACAGAGCGCTTCTTGAATGTGAGCCTTGAACTCGTAGCATGTATTCCTTTAGATGATAAAGTACGTCAATCAGTCAAGAGACAGAAAATCGTAGTCGACGCGTTTCCTCGCTCTCCAGCTGCATTGGCAATCAGCTCATTGGCAAATAAAGCATTGACCTGGCCAATACCAAAAACACCAAGTGGACACTTGGAGTTCTTTGTTGAAAGGCTGCTGAACCGTACTGAATTTGTAGAGGAACCATTTGGTGAATAAAGCGCTTACCTACGACCAACACGCTAATCACAATAGCCAACAGGCTTTTTTTGAGAAGTACTCTGTGTTGGTTAAACGTATCGCTCATCACTTGTTGGGGCGATTACCGCCTAATGTATTGGTTGATGACTTGATTCAAGCTGGCATGATCGGCTTGATTGAAGCGCAACAAAACTATGATGGTACCAAAGGCGCAAGCTTTGAGACGTATGCCGGTATTCGAATCCGTGGTGCAATGCTGGATGACATTCGCCGAGGAGATTGGGTACCGAGATCGGTTCATAAAAATAATCGAGAAATCAGCAGTGCAATTGCGGAATTAGAGAGCACTCTCAACCGCGACCCAAGCGATGCCGAAGTGGCAAAGCACATGGGACTCAGTTTAGAGCAGTATCATAGTGCTTTAACTGATATTAATTGCTCAAGACTGGTCGGGATCGAAGATTTAGGCGTCTCAGATGATGTAATATCTCCGAATGAAGACTCTCAAGATAACGCGCCTTTTCAAGGAGTTGCTGATGAGTCATTCCGCCAAGCTTTGATCGATTCAATAAAACAGCTTCCGGAAAGAGAAGGCCTAGTGCTTTCGCTTTATTACGACGAAGAACTCAATTTAAAAGAGATTGGGGAAGTATTAGGTGTCAGCGAATCACGTGTCAGCCAAATATTGAGCCAATCTATGCAGCGTTTACGCACTAAATTAAGTGCTTGGACACAGAACGACTAACAACACTGATTTTTATTCAGTGGAGGCTAATTTGAACAAAAACATGAAAATTCTCATTGTTGATGATTTTTCAACGATGCGCCGAATTGTTAAAAACCTACTTCGCGACCTAGGTTTCAACAACACACAAGAAGCAGACGATGGCTTGACCGCGTTACCTATGCTGAAAAAAGGCGAATTTGATTTCGTGGTAACTGACTGGAACATGCCGGGCATGCAAGGTATCGACCTGCTAAAACACATTCGTGCAGACGCTGAACTTAAGCACCTTCCAGTGCTAATGATCACAGCAGAAGCGAAGCGTGAGCAGATCATCGAAGCTGCGCAAGCGGGTGTAAATGGTTACATTGTGAAGCCTTTCACTGCCGCAACTCTTAAAGAGAAACTAGATAAGATTTTTGAGCGCTTATAAGCATTAAAAATAACCTGTTTTTAGGCGCTTCTAGAGAGACATTAACTTTTAGTTTCCCGTTTCTCTCAAACGTTGAAGCGTCACAAATATGCGGAGTAAGGCCGAACTCAGGATGATTTCATTAGAACAAGCAAAAAAATTAGTAGAACTGCTTGAAAACGATGAGCAGCAAGGTGCTGATTCTCTTGTTAGAAGCATTTATGAAGACAACTTTAGTCTTCAAGACAATCCAATGCTTCAAGAAATAGGTAGTCTGACTCGCGACCTCCATGACTCTTTGACACAATTCAACTTTGACGAGCGCATTAGCGTTATCGCAAATGATGAAATCCCTGATGCAAGGGATCGCCTTCAGTATGTCATTGATAAAACGGAAGTTGCGGCAAATAAAACGATGGACGCTGTCGATCGCTGTATGCCAATCGCAGACAACCTACACGAGTGTTTACTTCAAGTAAGGCCTCAATGGAATGAACTGATGCATGGCCGCATTGAGCTGGCACAATTTAAAGCTTTATGTCACCGCATTGATGGATTGCTTGTCCAAGTAGAGGGCGATAGTACCGAACTACGTGGGCAACTGACTGAAATCTTGATGGCTCAGGATTTCCAAGATTTAACTGGGCAGATTATTAGCAAAGTTATTACCTTGGTGAATGAGGTTGAAGGGCGCTTGGTTGAGATTCTCACCGTATTTGGTGCGAATCAGATTGAGCCAACTCCAACATCAGAGAAGAAAGCATCGATTGCTCCAGAAGGACCAATCATGAATCCAGAAGAGCGCGAAGACGCTGTTGCTTCTCAAGATGAAGTCGACGATTTGTTATCCAGTCTTGGATTTTAAAGGTAACGTATGAGCTACGATTTAGACGAAGATATTCTTCAGGACTTTTTAGTCGAAGCAGGAGAGATCCTTGAACTTCTATCAGAGCAGCTGGTAGAGCTTGAGAATAACCCTGACGACAAAGACCTATTAAATGCTATTTTCCGTGGTTTCCATACAGTAAAAGGTGGTGCTGGTTTCCTAGCATTAACTGAGCTGGTGGATACTTGTCATGGTGCTGAGAATGTGTTCGACATTCTACGCAATGGCCAACGCAGCGTAACATCAGGTTTGATGGATACTATGCTGCAGGCTCTAGACACTGTTAATACACAGTTCCAAGCCGTGCAAGATCAGGAACCTTTAGTGCCAGCAGATCAAGCATTATTGGACGAACTTCACCGTCTCTGTAAGCCAGAATCAGCGGATGAAGTGGCACCAATAGAAGCGCCTGCACCTGTTATCTCTGAGCCTATCGCTGTTGAACCTGAACCGGTTGTCGAAAGTCCGAGCATCAGCGTCTCTTCAGTAGACGACATCTCTGAAGATGAATTCGAGCGTCTGCTTGATGAACTTCATGGTAAAGGTGGTTCACCAACGTCATCTGCGGCACCAACACCGTCGCCAGCACCAGCTGCGCCACAACCTGTGGTTGATAGTGGTGATATCACTGATGACGAATTTGAAAAGTTATTGGACGAACTGCATGGTGCGGGTAACAGCCCGACAAGTGCGGGTTCGGCGCCGCCTCCACCGCCAGCTCCTCCTGTTGCTCCAGTTTCGGCGATGTCTGAAGGTGATGACCTGATGACAGACGAAGAGTTTGAGAAGTTACTTGACCAATTACATGGTTCAGGTAACGGTCCATCGGCTGAAGAACTTGATGCTGCAACTAAGCCAGCAGAAGCGAAACCAGTAGCACCACAAGCTGCGCCTAAGCCGCAACCATCTGCACCAGTAGCAGTTAAAGTTGAACCTACACCAAGTGCCCCTGCGAAAGCGCCTGCTAAAAAGCAACAAGCGGAAGCGACCGTTCGTGTAGATACCTCTACGCTGGATACCATTATGAACATGGTTGGCGAATTGGTATTGGTTCGTAACCGATTGGTTAGCCTTGGTTTAAATAGCAACGACGAAGAAATGTCGAAAGCTGTTTCTAACCTAGATGTTGTTACTGCAGACCTACAAGGTGCGGTAATGAAGACTCGTATGCAACCGATCAAGAAAGTATTTGGCCGCTTTCCTCGAGTTGTCCGTGACCTTGCTCGTAGCTTGAAAAAAGACATCGTTCTTGAGATGCGCGGTGAAGAAACGGATTTAGATAAAAACCTAGTAGAAGCACTTGCTGATCCACTAATTCACTTGGTGAGAAACTCAGTTGACCACGGTATTGAAATGCCGGAAGACCGAGTGATGGCGGGTAAATCAAGAACCGGTAAAGTGATTCTGTCTGCCTCTCAAGAGGGCGACCACATTGAACTGGCTATCGTTGATGACGGTGGCGGTATGGACCCGGATAAGCTCCGCGCTATTGCGGTTAAACGTGGTCTGATGGATGAAGATGCTGCTTCTCGTTTATCAAATAAAGAGTGTTTCAATCTGATCTTCGCACCAGGCTTCTCAAGTAAAGAGCAGATCTCTGATATCTCTGGTCGCGGTGTAGGTATGGACGTTGTGAAAACAGCGATAAACACACTGAATGGCTCAATTGATATCGATTCTGAAATGGGACAAGGCACCAAAATTACGATCAAGGTTCCACTGACACTAGCGATCCTACCTACCTTGATGGTTGGTGTTTCTGGTCACCCATTTGCGCTGCCTTTGGCTTCGGTTAACGAGATTTTCCACCTAGATTTAAGCCGCACTAACGTGGTTGATGGCCAGTTGACCATCATCGTTCGAGATAAATCGATTCCATTGTTCTACTTGCAGAACTGGCTTGCACCGAAAGCTGGTGATGTTGAGCTACGTAAAGGACATGGTCATGTGGTTATCGTGCAACTAGGTAGCCAGCGTGTTGGTTTTGTTGTTGATACGCTTATCGGTCAAGAAGAAGTGGTTATCAAGCCGCTTGATAAACTGTTGCAAGGTACGCCAGGCATGGCAGGTGCAACAATTACAAGTGATGGTCACATTGCATTGATTCTAGATGTGCCGGACTTGTTGAAGCAGTACGCGGCTGCGTCAAGAATTTAATTTAAGGATAAATATGGCGATTAAAGTATTAGTCGTTGATGATTCGAGTTTTTTTCGTCGTCGAGTAAGCGAGATCATCAATTCAGAGGCTCGCCTAGAAGTCATCGATGTTGCGGTAAATGGTAAGGAAGCGGTAGAGAAAGCGAAACAGCTAAGACCTGACGTCATTACCATGGATATTGAAATGCCTGTCATGGACGGTATCACTGCCGTTCGTGAAATTATGGCGGCGTCTCCAACGCCTATTTTGATGTTTTCATCGCTAACGCATGACGGTGCTAAAGCGACATTAGATGCTCTAGATGCTGGTGCTTTAGACTTCCTACCTAAGAAGTTCGAAGACATAGCACGTAACCGCGATGATGCCGTTGCGTTACTTCAACAGCGTGTGATTCAGATTGCGGCTAAACGTGCTTTTATGCGTCGTGCGCCAATTGCACCGAGAGTGACAGCAGCTTCAACATCAACGCCATTGCGTCAACCGGTATCCAATGCAGCTCCAGCCGCTAGACCTGCTGCTACAAGTGCTGCGAAGTTCAGAGCCTCGGGCAAAAAGTATCAACTAACCGCCATTGGCACATCGACTGGCGGCCCTGTTGCACTACAGAAAATTTTGACGCGCATCCCTGCGAACTACCCGCATCCGATTGTGCTAGTTCAGCATATGCCTGCGACTTTCACTGCGGCTTTTGCTAGTCGCTTGAACACCTTGTGTAAGATCGAAGTTCGCGAAGCTCAAGACGGAGACGTGTTGAAGCCTGGTGTTGCTTATCTTGCTCCGGGCGGTAAGCAGATGATGATTGATGGTCGTGCAGGTTCGGCTCGCCTAAGAATTATTGATGGCGGCGATCGCATGAACTACAAACCATGTGTCGATGTGACTTTCGGTTCTGCAGCTAAGATCTACGGCGACAAAGTGTTGTCTATGATACTGACAGGCATGGGCGCAGATGGTCGTGAAGGTTCACGCATGTTGAAAACTGCGGGCTCGACTGTCTGGGCGCAAGATGAAGATAGCTGTGTTGTATATGGTATGCCTCAAGCTGTAGCAAAAGCTGGCATTTCTACTGAAGACCTACCTCTGGACCGCATCGCGGATCGGATCTTGGTTGAAGTTGGGTTGGCTTAGGTAAATCGCGATGATTGTTTGGAGTGTTGCAAACCAAAAAGGTGGTGTTGGTAAAACAACCACGACAGTGACTCTAGCAGGCTTGCTTGCTCTAAAAGGGCACCGTGTGTTGTTGGTTGATACTGATCCACATGCATCACTGACCACCTATCTGGGTTACGACTCAGATACGGTGAAGTCTAGCTTGTTCGATCTGTTTCAGCTTAGTGAGTTTTCTGCGCAGACGGTAAGACCACTGACGTTACAAACCCAAGTAGAAGGCATCGATATCATTCCAGCACATATGTCACTGGCAACACTTGACCGTGTGATGGGAAATCGAAGCGGCATGGGGTTAATCTTGAACCGTGCTTTAACGGCGTTGAAAGACGATTACGACTATGTGTTGATCGACTGCCCACCAATTCTTGGTGTGATGATGGTGAATGCCTTAGCGGCGAGTGATCGCATTTTGATTCCGGTACAGACCGAGTTTCTGGCAATGAAAGGCTTAGAGCGTATGATTCGCACGCTAACCATTATGCAGAAGTCTCGTAAAACATCGTTTAAGGTGACGATTGTCCCTACCATGTACGACAAACGAACCAAAGCATCGCTGCAAACTCTCACGCAGCTGAAAGATGATTATCCAAACCAAGTTTGGACATCAGCTGTACCGATTGATACCAAGTTCAGAGACGCAAGCTTAAAGCGCTTGCCTGCTTCTCACTTTGCATCGGGCAGCCGAGGTGTATTTGCTTATAAACAGCTGCTTATTTATCTCGAAAGGTTGGCGATAAATGAGCGAGAATAAAGATTCAACAATAGCGCGACCAGGTCTATCGAGTGAACAAGCTCTAGATGATTACTTTACCGCGCTATTAGGTGATGAAAGCTTTGAAACTGAAGAGTTTTTAGTTGACGAGTCTGATGATGAGTTACACTCTGAAGAGCCAGAGCCAGAGCCAGAGCCAGAGCCAGAGCCAGAGCCAGAGCCAGAGCCAGAGCCAGAGCCAGAGCGGACTGGTATTATTGGTAAAATTTTTAAACGCGGCCGAAAAAACGCTATTTCCTCAAAGCGTGCTTTAGACAATGAGATGGTCGAGCAATTAGAGGAATTGCTAATTTCAGCAGATATTGGCGTTGACACAGCTCTACGGGTTGTCTCCAATATGGCTCAAGGCAATATGGGTAAACGTTTGTCAGTGGATGAAATTAAACTTTTATTGGCAAAAGAAGTAGAAAGAATAATGGAGCCAGTAGCGAAACCCCTACCTATCTTCGCGCAAACGCCTCAAGTGATTTTAGTAGTAGGAGTAAATGGGGCTGGTAAAACAACAACAATCGGTAAGATTGCCAGCCAACTCAAAGCTGCGGATAAATCTGTCATAATTGCAGCAGGAGATACATTCAGGGCAGCCGCTGTTGAACAGCTTCAAATATGGGGTGAACGAGCAGACGTACCAGTTTTAACAGCGCCCGAGGGATCGGATCCAGCTTCGCTTGCCTATGACTCCTTGTCAAAGGCGCAAGAAGAAGGCTCAGACATTCTTATGATCGATACTGCTGGGAGATTACAGAATCGCACAGATCTAATGGAAGAACTGGCAAAGATTGTTAGAGTATTAAAGAAAAAAGAGATATCAGCTCCCCATAATACCTTGTTAGTGCTTGATGCAACAACTGGCCAGAACGCGCTAAGCCAAGTTAGAATTTTTAAAGAGCTCATAGATATTACAGGATTAGTCATGACTAAGTTGGACGGTACTGCCAAAGGGGGCGTTTTAGTTGCTCTAGCTGATCAATTTGCACTTCCAATCCACGCTATTGGGGTGGGAGAGCAACTTGACGATTTATCTCCCTTTGATC
>JAYYSE010000082.1:0-32267 GCA_036126475.1 Pseudomonadota bacterium
AAGAGTCTATCAATATCTATAACAATATGAGGCCGCACCTCAGTCTCATGATGAAAACTCCAAATGAGGTGCATGAAAAAAGCCAACAGCTGGCGCTGTTGGCTTAGTAACAAACTGTCAACGTATTTTAGGACGAGACAACTTAGTATGTTAAGCGTCTTTGAAAGCTTTCATTGCCTGAAGATGTTGAGAGATTTTTTTGAATTTATGGCTCTCTTTCTCATCCCAAATCACATCGTAGTAATCTTCAAGCGCAGCAGCTGTTTTGCTATTGTCGTGAATTTCATCTTTGCGAGAAAGCACCACTAGACAGCGACCTTTGTTTTTCATGCGGTACTGTTCCACACACTTAGTCGCAATATCTTCGTACTCTTCAGGACGATCGATTCGGCCCACCATGTTGTTTTGAGGTTGAAGATTTGGATTGAAAATAACCTGTTTGATACCACATAAGAAGCCAATACGCTCAGACCAAAAACCGCCTAAACCAACACCACAGATAATTGGATGTGGGTCGTCTGATTGCTCTATCACTTTGTGCACCTCTTTCAGTAGGTGCTGCATGTCGTGCTTTGGATGCAAAGTACTGTAGTTGATGAAACGAACGTCATCATCAATGAATTGCAACTGCAGTATTTTTTCATGATTGCCCGGGCTTGTTGAGTCGAAGCCGTGAAGATAGATAATCATTGTACCTCCCCCGTTGAATATTGGTACGTTTCGAACAATCTAACACGAAAAACAAGGTTTTAAAGGGAAGACCATCGAAATTATATTTTTCACTTTCTAAACGTGATCCTAGATACAGAAAGTGTGACTCAGAGCCTCAGCTTCACGCAAATAACTTTCATCTACCCACAGTTGATGGGCGAGCAAATACCACAACATTGCCATCATTCGACTTCGTGGTAACCACGCTTCTACACCATCTAGCCAAGGTTGAACATCGTGAATACCGCGCAGCTTACAATACTTTTCAACCGTTTCTTGCACCGGGGCACCTGCGACTGAAATGGTTAAGGTTAGATCTAATCTAGGGTCAGCAATTGCCGCGTATTCCCAATCAATGATTTTAATCCCGTCACTGCTCTCCACTAGGTTATAACCGCCAAGATCAAAGTGACATAAGGAAAGATCAATGCTCGAGATACTTGGCGTTGTACGCCACTCTTTATAAATGTTGCTGTAGACCTCAGTCTGATGAGCGGCATTAAGCTGAAGCCAATAATGGTCTACTCGCGCTGAAAAGCTAAACGGCTTAAGTGGTAATCGTGCGGTGTTAACTAGATGCACAGAGATAAGCGTTTTCAGAAGGTCATCAATATCTAAACCTTCATATAGCGTATCCCCAGCAACCCACTCAACCAATAAGCCCTGCTCATTCACCACTATCGGGCTTGGTCCAATACCAAGACGCTCGATGGCAGACAACACTTGGTACTCTTCATGACGGGAAATAAAGAAAGCGTTGGTGATTGGTGTGATCGGACGCCACACGTATTCATCGCCATCAGAAGAAACCAGCTTCCAACATCGGTTCGTCAGACCACCGGTGAGTGTTTGAGCCTTCACTGGCGGCTGCGAAAAATAACCATCAAGCGAACTCAAACTGGTATCAAGAAGCTTAGCCTCAGACCAAGAAAAAATTGCCATTGCTCATTCCCTATTAAAGTCTTCGTTTCCCTACAAAAAAGACACTGACCAGAGCCAGTGTCTTCAAATATCAGCACATCATGTACTGAATTGGCGTGTAACCAATCTATTCACTTTAAATAGTAAGTGTGCATAGTTGGCAGTTAAGCAAAATTAAAGGCCTAGTAGGCTCTTAGATTGCTGCTTACGGATTTCAGTCTCGTCAGCCCACTCGATCAAGCCAGACTCAAGGTCCATCAGACGCATGGTCATTTTGTAGTACACATCTTCGTCGCTACCTGCTTTCTTAACGATGCTTGATAGGTTGCCGTACAGCATGTACTGAGCACCAACCATCTTACCGAACTGAATCGCAGAGCTTTGGTTCACTAGCTCATCGTTGTTTTGGAAGTTTAGTTGCTCACGAACAGACTCTACACGATCCATGTCAACGAAACGGAACTTACCAGAGTTCAGCATTTTTGTACTGATAGTGTCAGTGATTGACTCAGTATCGATGTGCTCACTTGTTTTGTTCTTGATTCGCTCTACGAATACGATTGGACGCTGATCACGAGTAATGTAAGACACTGAACCAGAAGCCATCATGCTATCAACCATCTCACCAGCAATAGTTTGAAGGTCAGTTGAACCGAAATCGATTGTCGTGGTTTCTACTGCTTGTGCATCACCGTAGCTTACCTTGTTTGAACAACCGCCTAAAATAACCGCTAAGCCTAGTAGCGCAATGACACTCTTTTTCATTATGTTTCCTCAACTTATCATTGAGCGGGGTTACCCACACTCTTAAATTTTTATCTGTGCGAATCAATTCGCTTTCTTAAGTGCTAGTCCACCTTAACTAGCACCGGTTATAACTAAATCTATTCTTACTGCTCTCGGAACTGCACTCGGAATTGAGTTGCTTTCGGGTTTACCGATACTTCCGACAACGAGATGCTTTCAAAGCCACGTACAATCGCTTGCTTCCACGGCCCTTGTTTCAAGTTGACCTCAAGCCCAGCATCGTCATACCAATAGAAACGATAAAGGATGTGTTGGTCTCCTTTATAGTTACTGTTTAAGCGGACAATACCTCGAGTGTGACCATCAATCTGATCGGTACGGATATCTTCAACTTGTAAACGGCTGCCCAACACATTGTCGCCAAAGAATACGTTCTGAGTCAGACTATCAACCCTTACGCCAGCTGTATTATCAGCACAACCAGCCAGAGCCATAACCGCTGCTAAGCTCACTAACCACTTTTTCATTACAGCCTCCCTAGCTGTTTATGCCACATTGTTGCGTTGTTTCCTTGTCGAGAAATCCATACCAAAGTAGTCTGCCCTTCTCGAATATCAAAATCATAGGTTTTAGCGCCCGCTTCCAAAGTATATTGGCCGCTGTTTGCTACAAACGTACTGCTCTTAATCTCAGCTGGTAATGATTGCCAACTGCGAGTGTCTGGTTGCTCTGTCAGCGTGTTCCACACATTGAGCAAAATGTTGCCAACGTCATCACCCTTGGTTGCCTCTTTACGAATGCGGTCTTTTGCAACCACACGCAGTGCTTGGCGAATAACAATGCTCGTCATACGCTCAGATAGATCGTTCTGAGCCATAGCGTTTACGTCGGTAATCAAATGCTCTTGCAGCGGCTGCCCACTGATTCGTAACGGAGAAAAACGTTCTACGTTCTGACTTGGGTAATATGGCAGCGCAAGAGAGTATATTGCTCCCTGATCGCGACTGTCATAAACAGGTAAATCTAATCGCCAACTGTCCATCGCTTGAACAGCACTCTGCTCTTGGAGAACAATCACGCGCCCTTGACCACTACTTAGCTTAGATGACTGCTTGTAACGCTTCTCCAGTTTGGCTAAATCTTGTCCCATACCCAAACGTGCAGCCGTTACCATGGTTCTATCGATAATCTCTTGGTTATCAGGCATCACCGCCAATGCACGTCGATAATCAACATAAGCACTGTTTAAATCGTTTGAAGCTTCATAAAGCAAACCCGATAAAAACATCAGATAAGCGTTCTGCACTGACTGCAGCTTTTTACTCGCATCTGGGTAATTCGCGAGAATGCTGCCAACATTGGCAGATAGCCCCTGTTTCTTCGCATCGCCGGCTGCTCTTTCTAGCTCAGCCTCGCGCTGCTTCTTTGCTTGCTCTTGAACTTGGTTGGCGCGACGCATTTCAATCACCGCACCTTCTAGATCGTTTTTCTTTAGATAATTCAAACCGAGGTAAAGATGAAGAAAGCCTAACTCGTAATCGGACGGCACATACTCGGTAATATTGTCATTCACAGCCAATGCACCCACACTGGTTGCACTGTCTGATATTGAGATGACGGCTTTTCTCTGCTGCTCGGTAACAGCCTGATCCGCGGCTTCAAACGAAGACTTACTCTCTAGATATTTTTGATCCAACAGATTGATTCTGCCTCTCTCAAAATTATCGAGAATGTCTCCTGCTGCGTAATCTGGTAACGCTTGTTGAGCCTCTGAATAATCTCCAGATTTAACGGCTTGATAGACACTTTTATTTTGTGCGCTGTAATGACTGAACAGGTTACCTGCAGACATACTCGCGCATCCCGCGGTCAGCGCCGATAGTAGGGCAATGGAAGCGAATCTAAACTGTTGCTTCACTTATCGTCTCCGTGCATGTTTAAAATGCCAACTTTATTAGGGTCCCGTTATCAAAACGAAACCTGCTGTAAAAAGGATTTCAAGCAAATAAATGCTTGTTTCATCGTGCTCTGCTTAAACAAAGCCGATATTCAGACAACAGTTAACAATTAAAATTGGCATACAAACAACAAATTTTCCAACTTGTTGTTTGTGTTAATTAACTTATTTGATTAGCTCATAAGTAAAGGGCCAAGCGGACGGCCACCAACTAAGTGCATGTGGATGTGGTAAACCTCTTGGCCACCATGAGAGTTACAGTTCACAATAAGACGGTAACCATCTTCCGCGATACCCTCTTCTTTTGCTAGCTTACGAGCAACAGTAAACATACGCCCCATCATTGCTTCATCTTCGACTTCAACATCGTTGGTCGTTGGGATCAGCTTATTAGGGATGATAAGAATGTGACTAGGAGCGCGTGGATTGATGTCACGGAACGCTGTCACTAAATCGTCTTGGTATAACAGATCTGCTGGAATTTCTTTATTAATGATCTTACTAAAGATGGTTTCTTCAGCCATGTTTTTCTCCGATAAAACATTTACTTTTTAGTGTTTTGAGTATGCGCTATGCCGCATCAAACCACAATAAACCTGCTGTAAAGCTTAATAAAAAACACCGTTCAAATCAAAGAAAACTGGTTTTAGTTCTCAAGAATGGCATGTTGATTATAACTGAGCGCTATTTTTGACGTGTGCGTCATAAAATACGTAAGATGAGCTCAATAGAATGCTGACAATTTTGTTATTTTTACTTTGACCTGACATTAGGTCTGCATTTTATTTAGGGAGAAAGCCATGAAGGGATCTGTGATCAAGCGTATGTACGCTGGTTTCGCACTGATCATCATCATGCTCGCAATCACGATAACCATCATGATGAACAGCATGAATCAGATACATAGCAATTTTGAGAGTGTTTCAGAAACCTCATTACCGCTTGTTGCGCTTTCCAATCAAACAAGTGTCCAATTGCTTTCTGCTGATAAGTCATTCAAAGATTTCTTAACCACACAAAACGCTGAACGTATGTCTGCAATGCGCACAGAATTTGCTGCATCACAAAACGCTTTTTCAGAAGTTCTTGGCAATCTAGAAGCAGCAAGCCAAAACAATACCTCCCTCATCGAACGCATTACTCAGCTAAGAGCCATGGAAGAGCGCTACTTTGCTGAAGCGGATGAAGCGATGAACAATTACGTCGCGATGTTTGAAGCGCAAGAGCAAGTACAAAAAGCATCACGTGATTTCCAACGCCTACACTCAGAGTTGACCGTTGGTATGAAAGAGTACGTAGCCGATCAAAAAAGCATCTCTGTAAAAGTAATGGCGAAAAGTTACTTCATCAAGCTGCAAGACGCAGAAGTAATCACATCAGACGCACTTGCGAGCTCTGATGTAGCATTCGTACAGAAAGCCGTGAACCAAAACAAGAAGGCCGTGACTCACCTAAACTACGCTTACCGTGGTTTGGCAACACAACTACCTGCTCTTAAGAATGTATTCGATGAATCAGTTCAGAAGTTCACTAAAGACGTAGGCCAAAAAGGCGGTGTTCTTGATAAGCACAACAACTACCTCCAAGCAAAGCAAGCACTTTATTTAAACATCGCTAACTTAGCGGTTGAAGTAGACCAAGCGATGGCAGTGTTAGACTCATTCAACGTAACAGCCGAAGAACAACTTAACTCTTCATTGGCAGACGCGAGCAGTATATACGACAAAGGCCTATTTAATGCTATTGCAATCGGTGTAGTTGTAACACTATTTGCAGCAGCAATTGGCTACCACATTGCTCACAGTGTGAGAGAGCCACTAACCCGTATCCTTAAGACACTGGAAGGCCTAACAGAAGGCGACATGACACAGCGCATCGATATTCGTTACAACAACGAATTCAGCCGAGTAAGTGGCCACATCAACACCTTAGCCGACAACCTGCACAATATTCTTGTGAAGCTTAACGATGCGTCAGATGACCTAACCAAAACAGCAAGCGTCAACCAGAAGACCTCTTCAGAAACTCAGGCTCAACTGAACAGCCAGCGTGAGCAGACTGCGACAGTAGCGACGGCAATGACAGAGATGTCGCACTCAGTACAGGAAGTGGCAAATAGTGCACAAAGCTCTTTGACTATGGTTCAGCAAGTTGAAACCGCTTCTGAATCGGGTCGTCAGATCATGAACACCAACATCAGCACCATCAACCAACTGGAAACTCGTTTGACCGAATCAGTTAGTGCAGTGGGTGAACTGCAACAGATGAGTAGCCAGATTGGCTCAATCCTAGACGTGATTCGCGGTATTTCAGAACAAACTAACCTTCTAGCACTGAATGCTGCGATTGAAGCGGCGCGTGCTGGTGAGCAAGGTCGTGGTTTTGCGGTCGTTGCCGATGAAGTTCGTGTACTGGCGCAGAAAACAACGCAATCTACCGCTGAAATCGAAACTATGATTAGCAACCTACAGTCCAGCTCGAAAACCGCAAGTAATGTCATCGAAAGCTGTATGAGTGATATGGATATGTCGGTACAACAAGCATCGAATGCCAATAGTACAATGGAAGAGATTCAAGCCTTGATTCTAGAAATCAGCCATATGAGTACTCATATCTCTCAAGCAGCAGCTGAACAGAGTGAAACGTCAGGCGATATTGCGCGCAATATTGAAGACATTAACCACATTGCCGATGCAAGTTATCAAGCAATGTCATCAATAGCTGAGACGAGCCAAAACCTAACGCTTCTTGCGAATCAACAAGGAGATTTGGTTCATCAATTTAAGCTATAGATAAGTGATTGAACCATAAATATTAGGTGAGATTGTTGGGACTTCCTACCCAATAGTGGTAACTATTTGAACAAGGGCAACTTTTATCAAGAGTTGCCCTTGTTTTTTATGAGCTTTGTCATTATATGGTTATTAAGGCTTGCTGTTTCCCCGTTTTCTTTCACCTTTATGAGCGAGCCGCTATTAAGGAATTTATATGGCTGTTCATGTTGGCATTATCGATCAAGACCCCATTCGCTTGCTTACCCCACTACTTGATAACCGAACAATCAGCACGCACATCGTGTTCATCGGCGATAAGAATCAAATCGATATGTATCAGCGCTTAGACAGTGTTTTACAAAAGCGTGATATTACGAGCGAGTTTTTTGAAATTCCGACGATCGTAAACACGTCAGTAATTAAAGAATCCATTCAAAACCTTGCGGAAGATTTAAAAGCACGTGGCCAAGAAGTGAAACTCAACGCTAGTTGTGGTCTGCGTCACCGTCTACTTTCAGTTTACGAAGTGTTCCGTACTTACCACTGGCCTATCTTCGTTGTAGAGCCAAATAGTGACAAACTGTGCTGGCTTTACCCGAATGGAAAAGAAGACGCGCAAGTTCAAGACCGCATCACTATCGATGACTACCTAACCGTATTTGGCGCCCGTGGCGAATTCAGTGATGTACAGCTACCTCCACAACTCGATCAAAAGCTATACGAGCTAGGTGAACGTTGGGCAAGTAACGCACTTGAATTAGGTCCTGGTCTTGCGACACTTAACTACCTTGCAACCACTTGTCGCAAAGAGCAGAAGCTGGATGTTGAGTTATCAGAGAAGCAACAGGGCTATCGTGAACTGAATATGCTTTTAAGCGATTTAGTAGAAGCGAAAATTGCGACTTATCAGAATGGCACCCTAACCTTTGCCAGTGAAGATGCTCGACGCTTCTCGAACGGCGAGTGGCTTGAAACACTCGTTCACAGCACGGTAAAGCAGATCCAAGATGACATGCCGACCATCCAAGATCGCTCTTTGAATGTTCAGGTATACCGTCAACTAGGCAAACGTGAAGTTCGAAATGAGCTAGATGTGGCATCTGTGGTGAACAATAAACTGCACATAATCGAATGTAAGACGAAAGGAATGCGTGATGATGGTGATGACACCTTGTACAAACTGGAATCACTAAGAGACCTTTTAGGTGGCCTACAAGCCCGCGCTATGCTAGTGAGCTTCCGCCCGCTTCGCCATAACGACATCACACGCGCAGAAGATCTAGGCCTTGCTTTGATCGGCCCTGACGAGTTGAAAGATCTTAAAACGCACCTAACAGCTTGGTTTACGGCTGCTGGCGGTAACGAAGACCAAGAGTGCTAAAAAGAAGCATTTAAGAGCAAGCTTCTCTTAAACCAAAATAACAAAGGCGAGTCGCTATTCAGTGACTCGCCTTTTTCTTACCTATTTTTCTCTGTCACTTAACCAGTAAATAAAAAATAGCCGCATCAATCGATGCGGCCATTTCAAAATTTGCTGTCAGATTAAGACTTAAAGCACTTTTGCTACTTAAAGCATTTTGCGAGCAGCTTCTACAACCACTTTGATTGAGCGTGCTTCTGTTACTTTTTGTGTTTCGTGATCAGGCGTCTCTGTTTGCGTACGGTTGATGATTACACCAGCAACACAACCCGCTTTCAGACCAGAACTTGCACACATAGTTAGCAGCGTTGCAGATTCCATTTCGAAGTTTAGAACGCCCATGTCTTGCCACTCTTGCATAGAACCTTGGAAACGCTTAACTACACGACCAGAGAACGTGTCGTAACGCTCTTGACCTGGGTAGAAAGTATCACTTGAAGCCGTTACACCCATGTGAACTGTTGCGTTAGCCTCTTCAACTGCTGCTTTCATTGCTGTCGCTACTTCGAAGTCAGCAACCGCTGGGAACTCCATTGGAGCAAAGTGTAGGCTGGCACCGTCTAGACGAACAGAACCAGTAGAAACAATCATGTCACCTACGTTTACGTGAGGTTGGATAGCACCAGTAGTACCAACACGTAGGAAAGTGCGAACACCCAGTTGAGCTAGCTCTTCTACAGCGATAGAGGTAGATGGACCACCAATACCTGTTGAACATACAACCACTGGCTTACCGTCTAGTTCTGCGCGGTAAAGTGTGTATTCACGATGGCTAGCAAGAAATACTGGGTTCTCCATCTCTTCTGCAATTTTTTGTACACGAGCAGGATCACCTGGAATGATCGCAAGAGTAGCACCGTTAAGATCTGCTTCAGTAACACCTAAATGGAAAACAGCTTGAGACATAGTTCGCTCCTTTTGGCTTATTGGGTTTTTTACCCTTATTTAAGCTCATAGTAAATTCGTGGGGTACGAACACACTCTAACCAAGCTTATGATAAAATGAAGTGATACAGCTCACACCGTTGATAGCAACAAGATTTTAAGTTTCACAAAAAACCGATTGGCATCACAAAAACCAGCAATCGGAGCACCTTCGTTGCATACTAATGAGACAAAAAACGCCTTTGACGTATTACCGTCAAAGGCGTTTATATAGTGTGTAATTTTGTATAAAAGCGTTGGGTTTAGTCTGCTTTAGACTTGAATCGTAGCAGGCGCAATGCATTCAATGTCACCAGTGCTGTTGCACCACTGTCCGCTAGAACCGCTACCCACAAGCCCGTAATACCAAATAAGCTCGTCACTAAGAACACACCTTTCAAGCCAAGAGCCAAAGCGACGTTTTGACGGATATTATTGATAGTAGCTTGCGACAGCTCAATCATTGCTGGTAATTCAATTAGACGGTTATGAGTCAGTGCTGAATCAGCAGTTTCCAGAGCGACGTCGGTACCCCCACCCATTGCGATACCGACATGAGCGGTCTTCATCGCTGGAGCATCGTTAATACCATCTCCAACCATCGCTACATGCGACTGTTGAGACAACTCTTGTACGTAAGACACCTTATCACTTGGAAGTAGGCTTGCTTTGTACTGCATACCAACCTTGCCACTGATCGCAGCAGCACTGCGCGGGTTGTCCCCTGTCAACATAATAGATTGAATACCGAGACCATTAAGGCGTTCAATCGCTAACTTCGCATCACTACGTAATGTGTCTTGCCACGCAATCAGACCAATCGCATTGGCTGCCTGCTCAGAGCCTTTAACCTCTAATGCAACAACAACGGTTTTACCTTCATCTTCTAGCGATTCGATTTGCTTAGATACCTTTGCATCCAAAGCAAAATCAAGTTTAGATGGCGCAAGCGCTCGATACTTCACACCATCGACGTCACCTTCCACGCCACTACCAATCAGCGCTTTCTTGTTGTGTGACTCAGGAATATCGATGCCTAATTCTTCAACTTTTGCCACCAGTGATTTTGCCAATGGGTGAGTAGAGCCAACTTCAATAGCACCAACAATACGAAGCATCGCTTCTTTCTGCCAACCTGACAGTGGCTCAATATCAGTCACCTGAGGCTTACCTTCAGTCAATGTGCCTGTTTTATCGAAAGCAATAGTTTCGATCTTACCAAGCTGCTCAAGTGCTGCACCGCCTTTGATTAGCGCACCGCGTTTTGCTGCCGCAGCCAAACCGGAAGTGATCGCCGCAGGTGTTGAGATAACAAGTGCACAAGGACATGCGATTAGCAGCAGTGCTAGACCACGGTACACCCATGTTTCCCAAGGTTGAGCAAACAATAATGGTGGCGTGATGATGACTAGCAAAGCCACTACCATCATCAATGGTGTGTACCAACGACTGAACTTATCAAGAAAACGCTCTAGTGGTGCTTTACGTGATTCCGCCTCTTCAATCAGGTGAAGAATACGGTCAATGGCGTTCTCACCCTGTTTAGAGGTAATCGTAATTCGTACCACTTTATCGACTACGACAGCACCAGCCATGATGCTATTACCTAGGGTGTGCTCGACAGGTACAGACTCGCCAGTCAACGCACTTTCGTCAAAACTCGCCGCATCGGTAATCAACTGACCGTCTGCTGGCAAACGAGAACCCGCAGCCACTTCAATCACATCGCCAGGTACCAACTCGCTTACCGCTACTTCAACACGTTCACCGTTAATAATCTTGGTCGCATTCTCAGGTACTAAAGCCATTAGCGCTTGAACACCACTTCTCGCTCTAGAAGAAGCAAAAGCCTCTAAGCGTTCGCCAATCAAGAACAGAAGCAATACCATTGCCGCTTCTGCGGTCTCGCCTAGGTATAGTGCACCCAGTGCAGCCACGCTCATTAAGGTTTCTATCGCGAAAGGAGTTCCCGAGTGGGCTAGTTGAACGGCTTTCTTAGCGACCGGATACAATCCAAGTAGACATGTCGCGATGAATAAGCCTTCACTTAATTGAGGTGCTGAACTTTTCAGTAACGCCGCAAACAGCATCGCTGCAGCTATCGCTATGATCTGTAAATTAGGTTGAATATGCGCTTGCCAAAACGTCTCTGGTTGTTGTTTTTCTTGCTTAGAACCTACTTCCGTTAACGGGAAGCCAGTGTTAATAGAGACGTGTTCTATGGTGTCTGCAAGACTTTCATTGTTAAATTTCACAACCAGTTTTTCGGTAGCAAAGAGTACCTTCGCTTGAATTACACCGTCGATATTACTGATCGCTTTTTCTATTTTTCTGGCACAAGCTGGGCAGTCCATTCCGGAAACCAACCAACTTTTAGAAAATTGGGCATCGTTCGTTATCGTTGAGGACTGACTGTCTTCTTCTCCACTGTCTGAACTACAACAGCCATCACCCGATGACGCGACTGTCGCTGAAGAAGAGCTGCAACATGCTGATGATGTACCAGCTGCAGTAATGCTTGAAATTTTAGGGCTAGAGCAGCTTATTGCGGCTGCTTGTGGTTGAACGTCCACTTTTACTGAGCGGCACGCTGCATGTTTTGCGCACATAATGTATCTCCTTAATACTTCAATACCCTTGAAGTGGTTGCTTAGTCATTAAAGCAACCAACCCCAAGTTCATCGAAAGTATAAACCTTGGAGGTAGCTCCAAGGTCAAGAAGAAGTTTTCGGTTAAGGCGTTTTATTTCGATCTTTTCATTTCGAATGACATTCACATCACTAGCCTGGCTTAACCTCAGCACACTCTTCTCTATTCGCTGAAACATCATCAATCAGCACGGCATCATGAGAACAGAAAGGCTGTGTATTCAAACTTACGATAGACACGTCATCTTCAACAGGCTCAACGTTAGAGCCCTGCATCAATTCAGAGATGTGGTAACGAAGCACCAAGACACCTAACAATCCAAACAGAATATTACCCAGCGCTTGTCCGTATAACACACCTAACGCGCCATACCATTGCGAACCTAAATATACGAAAGGTAAGGTACCAAGTGTCGCTTTACCTAAGTTCAAAGCGGTGGAATACAGCGGCTTACCTAGGTTATTAAACGAGGTGTTCGCGACAAACAGTGCACCGTTAAAGATGAAAGTAATGGCCACATAGGTACAGAAAGCAGCAACAATGATCGCCGCATCCCCTTGCAGACTAAAGCCATGAATCACGGGATCTTGTAGGAAGTACAACAGGACGCAAACCACAATTGTGTACACCGTAGTCACAACTAGAGAGTTATTGAGCGTCTCTTTTACTCTGTCCATTCTCTCGGCACCAAAGTTCTGACCAATGATTGGCCCTACCGCGCCAGACAAAGCAAAAATCACAGCAAAACACACCGGTGTTAAACGACCAATTACCGCAAAGCCCGCAACGAAATCTTCACCATATTGTGCAATACCTGTCGTGACAATGGCATTGCCGATAGGTGTTGCCGTGTTAGTAATGATTGCAGGGATCGCGATGGCTAAGATTGGGCGGATATTGATGCGCCACTGGACGAATGATGGCGGTGCCACCAACTCATGACTGCGAATCAAAGGATAAAGTGAGAAGAAGAGAACCGAAAAGCGTGCCACAACAGAAGCGATAGCCGCTCCTTCGATATTCCAACCAAAGCCAAAAATAAACAGAGGGTCTAAGATCGCATTTACGATCCCTCCCGATAATGTCGCCCACATTGAACGCTTGGCATCACCCGCAGCTCTTAGGCCAGCACCTGCAGCCATCGCAAGCGCCAACAATGGACCACTCGGTAATAAAATCTGCAAATAAGCTTGTGCACGCTCTGCGGCCAAGCCTTTCGCGCCAATGGCTGCCAATAGCTCAGGGATATAAGCGTACATCACAGCAGTGACGGTTGAGCTAATGACAAACGCGGTCAGCATAATACTGGTGCTGAGGTTTCTTGCTTGGTCTCTATTTTTTGAGCCAATAGCTTTTGATACCAACGCTCCCATCGCAATGGAAGTACCAATCGATACAGAAGTAGAAAAGAAAGTGAGTGTGCCAGCAAAACCAACCGCAGCAGCCAGTTCAACCTGACCTAGCATACTGATAAACAGCATATCGAGCAGGTCGACCACAAACAATGCCATCAAGCCGACTGAGCCTGCTCCCGACATCACCAAAATGTGGCGCATCGTTGAACCTTCTACAAACTTTGCAGTTTGGTTTGACATGAAACCTCCAAAAACTGAAACACCAAAGGCTAAACCTATAGACCCACAAATAGGTATAATTAGAAAAGCTCCACGAAGAAAAAGGCGCTAGTGCGCCTTTTTTATTTAAGGGTGTTGAGAAAAATAATCGTTCTTAACACGCTACTATACCGGATGTTGGAAACATTCATCTAAGTTCTTGCCGATTGCTCTCAATACATCGGTTCGAGTGATAATGCCAACCAATTTCTGATTATCGATGACAGGATAAGCTTTTGGTTTACCTACCTGCATCATATCTGCCAATTCGATAATGGATAAGTCTGGTGCGACTGATAGCACCTCTTGGTACATACAATCACCAACAATATGGGTGTCTTGGCAGAAGTAGCTAACCTTAACTAGCTTCTCTAATAAATCTTGCTCAGATAGGAAACCAATCACTTGCTCATTGTCGTCAATAACTGGTCCACCCATGTGATGACTACTCATCACTTTGTCTAACGCTAGACTTAACGGCATATCAGGAGTGAATGTCACAACCTGCTGCGTCATGTAATCTTTCACTTTAATTGAATGCATAGCGTTCTCCCTAAATACTTTGCGTCATGTTTTTATCTGCTTCTTTCATTTAATTGTTGTCTAAAATCTTGATTTTACTAAATGGATTTCAGCAATTTTATTGATAGGCAAAACCTAACAAGACAAAAAAACGAGGCAGATAAAGGGTTGAGCGCATTTTCCAACATCCCAAAAAAGTAAAAAAGAGCCCTTACAAAGTCTTACTTTCTCTTTCTCGAGCTTACTTAGCCGCACTAGCCTGTATACATAAACCCTGTAATCTTCAACGAATCAATAATAAAAACACCATTTGAAAAAGTTTATGCAACACAACGAAAATACTATGTATGCGTATGTTTATGAGGCCCAGAACGGCACTAACAACACACTCATTGCTACTATCGATAACCAAGAAAAGCCTCTGGTTTCGAATTGTCTCGACGAAATAAAAAACATGTCGAATCTAGCCATTGATTTAGCCGCTCAAAACAATCTAAGGGTCAAGCTCGTCAAATATCAAAAAGAGCAAGAGATCGATTTCGGCATGTTCTTCAAATAAACATTCACATACTCCCCCTTCGCTATAAGGCAGCCATGTTCGAGTGGTTGCCGAACTCAGACTGACAAGCTTGAGCAACAAACGGTATGCTTGATAAACACCACGTTCTCTTCCTTATTCGGTCTCACATGCCTTTTTCCACCGCCATCTATAAGATTAAAACTTACTTCAGCACATTGCTGGATTTTCAGTCCCGTATTTGGTTGGTCCATATCTTTGAAGATTCGATTTCTGACCAATCATTTGTCATCAATGAGGATGCCTTTAAAGAACCGCTAGAGTGGATGAGAAAGCGTGATTACCACTCAAAATGCTCGATCGTGTTGATAAGATGAAGATATCGCAGGTTATCGAGATTCAATTCGAAGACAAAATGCATAGGCTGATGCGAGTAAAGTAGTGGTTCAGTCCTGAGTATTTAACCGAAACACCCGATACAAAAAAAGGCCAGCAATCGCTGACCTTCTCTTATAAGTTCTAGCGTATTTCAACTAACATGCACAGTACTCATGCCACAGGCGTACCGCTTTTTGGTAGGCCTCAGTTTTGTCATGCGTCTCCGCAAACAAAATTGCGGTCATACTATAGGCCACTGTGTTCGCCATCAAAGTCATTTCTTCAGCAGGTGTCCCGAGTGCACATTCACTCGGCAGTGGTAGAGCTGAGTTCATCATCTCTTCCCAATAGAAAGACTCAACTTTATCAGGAGAGCTCATCCATACCGTTTGACTGACTTTAGGGTTGTATTCCGACTCACCGTTCATTCCTTTGAAAGAGATAACCGAATGAGATTTGTTGCCAATCACATGTTCAACTTCAGCATGAAGCTGTGGGAAGCCCGGATGGAAGCTGCCACGTAAACCTAAACGGCCACCACCAGGCTTCAGTGCTCGAACCACCGTATTTATCGGCGTTCTCAACCCATAGCGATGCTTCCAACCAATCATGGTTTGCGCTTCAGGAGCAAAATTAGCTAACGGTAAATAAGCAATGCCATCTCGCTCAAGGATCGACTTAGCATGTTCAGGATTATCAGCACATTGCAGACCGACATCTTGCAAATAGCTTTCTACGTGCGTTCTACCGCTCGGCTTGTCCATGTAACCATGCATCAATACCTTGTAGCCGTTATCCGCTAAGATCTTAGCCGCCAGTAGGCTCCAAGGCTTACCACTTGCGCTTTCATTGCGCTTACCGGCATAACACGGCCAATCAATATCAGCCCCTAAATCGGGTACTCGAGATTGAAACGCTTTAACAAAGCCAGCAATCTCTTCATTGGTCTCGTTCTGTACACGAATTAACATTAGCAGCATAGCCATCTGGTCGTCACCGACCTGTCCGCTTAAATACTCATCCATGATGCGGTAGGCTTGTTCGAACGATAAAGGCTTGCGCCCTCTTTCCCCTCGTCCAACTGTACGAATACACTCTAAAATACTACTCATTGATTGTTTGATCTCTTCCGTTGATATCAATAAAATTCGAATCCGCTTTCGATTCTATGACACCAACAGTGCATTGCGAAGCGATTCAAGTGCTAACACTCTAATTACCAAAACCATCGTGGGAGTTCTAAAGGTAAACTTCGTGGTGTAAAATTAACGTACGCAATGCTAACCGCGACACATTGAGTAGTATCCCAATAACTGTAAAGAGAACACTGAGCCAAAGAAAACGAGAATCAATCGTTGCAGCTGCTATCGCAGAAGTTACTCAGCACGGTTATAAGGCCACCAATATGGACAAAATATCGAGCCGAGCTGAAGGATCTAAACGCACCGTCTGCAATCATTTTGCTAGCAAAGAACTGCTTCTCGAGGAGATACTAGGCAGTATTTGGAGTAAAACGCTCGCCGCCACGCACTTCCCTATCAGGCTGAACTGTCTCTTGAACAACAGCTCGCATCAATCGCGAATCAAGAACTAGAGCTTTTAGAGTCTGAAGGTTTTATCGATTTATCACGCGTGCTTTTCTCTGAGTACTTCCATAATGTGGAACTCGCGAGCCAAGCAAGGGAGAAAAGCTCTCAAGCAGAGAGTGGGCTGATGACTTGGATAAAAGCTGCGCAGGCCGATGGTCGCTTAGTCGAGTTCGCCCTCTGTTTGCTTCAACTCAATTCATCGCACTCATTAAGTCATTCGCTTTTTGGCCGAAGATCATTGGTCATGCCCCTTCTCCCGACACACAGCACAAAAACATCATCGTGAACTCAACGGTTAAGATGTTTATCAAACAGTACCAGGTCAAATAAAAATTGAGCCCTGCTAAGTTTTGCTGGGTTTTAATTAGAGATAGATAAACGAGTGAGGTATGATTTGCTCGTTTTGTGGCTGAGCGGTTTGCCAGTTGCAGAATCTGATTTATTTAAGCCGTTGTTCAGAGACAAAGACCACTATTTCATGCCAAAGTTGATAAGCAAAATTTGGGTACACGTTTTTATGCTGCTTGCGATGGTAATGGCCACCATCAGTGTGGATAGCATTGCGAGTAACAATATCGTGGCATCTCAACATCTATCAACGCATTCAAACAGTATCTCGCCTTCACAGCCAATTGCCCAAGCTAACATTGAACATCATTGTTGTGGCTCAATTTGCTTGTTAAAAATGCCACCATTGATTGTGTCTGAGTCGTTCGATACTCAAACTGTCTCTTTAGCTCTTATTGAAAAAGAACCTTCACACAAAGCGATTATTGCGCTTCAAGCACCTTATCGCCCCCCTATTTCTTAATCGTTTGTTCCAAATTGGCAATCCATGCCACCCAAAACAGCAATTTTGCTGTGCTTAACGACATCCAAATTTAGGAAATAAACACATGAAAAAACTATTTAACCTTTTTGCTGCTCTAATTATGAGCGCTTCAGTCAGCGCCGCTCAATTTGAAGAAGGTACTCACTACAAGATCCTTGATGTAGCAGAAGCAGAAAAGCCAGTTGTGACTGAATTTTTCTCTTTCTACTGCCCACACTGTTACAAGTTCGAAGGGGTAATTAAGTACCTAAAAGAAGACCTACCGGAATCAGCAAGCTTCCAAAAGGTTCACGTCGCTTTTATGGGTAACAATATGGCAGTACCGATGGCCAAAGCTTACGCAACAATGATTGCATTGGATGCTGAAGAGAGCATGGTTCCTGCTATGTTTGCTCAGATCCATGAGAAGCAAAAGACACCACGCGATGAAGCTGAACTGCGCCAAGTGTTCATTGATAATGGTGTCGATGCTAAGAAGTTTGACGCGGCATACAACAGCTTTGCGGTTAACTCTATGCAGAAACGCTTTGATCAACAATTTGATGCAAGCACGCTAACCGGCGTTCCTGGTGTACTGGTCAATAACAAGTACATCGTAAAGCCGGACCAAATCAAAAGCTACGAAGAGTACAACCAGCTAGTTAACTATCTGCTAACGCTCTAAGTCATTTTTCATCTCTAAGCCAGTGAACTCATCACTGGCTTTTTTATCTCTATCGGCGCTCAGAGCGCATGTAAATTAAAGACTCGCGCTATTGTTCACTGGCATCCGCAGCAAATTTTCATATACTGCAACTTATTAAGTCATCGACTATGTTGTTGTACTGAAAATACTCGCACTCAAAACCCTTAGCAATCAAATATTGGGACCTTTATGATCACTCTGACTACCAACTTTGGCGACATTGAAATTGAACTGAACCTTGAGAAAGCACCAGTAACGTCGAAAAACTTCCTTAAATACTGCCAAGACGGTTTCTACGAAGGCACGACATTTCACCGTGTTATTGAAGGTTTCATGATTCAAGGTGGTGGTCACACTATCGACATGACAGAAAAACCAACACGTGCACCTATCGTAAATGAAGCAAACCGCGGTCTAAAGAACGTAATTGGCTCTGTAGCAATGGCACGTACTGATGCACCACATTCTGCAACAGCACAATTCTTTATCAACCTTGATGACAACGACTTCCTTGATCACACCTCGACTACGAACGCAGGTTGGGGTTACGCTGTATTCGGTAAAGTATCGGCAGGTATGGATGTAGTAAATAAGATTGCAGCTGAACCAACGACAATTCGCTGGGGTCACGAGGATGTACCTTGTGAAGATATTGTGATTACAAAAGTCACGACCAACAAGTAATCGGTAGAGAGTAAAAAAACACCCCGCTTATGCGGGGTATTTTATTAGTGCAGCGCTATAAAAATGGCAGCGGGATCAGTTCTAGTCCAAGAACACCGCTGATGCTCATCACCACCAGTAAAGAGACTTTAAAGACCGTCTTTGACCATTGGATGTAGTTGGCGCAATCCACCTTACGGAATGTCACCTTGGTCCAAATAAAGCATACTGCCGCCGACACCGCTAGGTATTCGTAACCCGCTTCGCCGAGCAAGAACAGCCCAAGAGCAACCGCGCCAAAAGCAACCACGTACGCTTTCATGTGTTTGTGGGCCTTATCGATACCCTCTTTTACCGGTAGTACAGGAATACCCGCATCTCGGTAATCTTGAATGCGGAACATCGCAATCGCATACGAGTGCGGCATCTGCCATAAACAGAACATGATAAACAGCAGTACCGCTTCGATACTCAAGTAGTTTGTCACACCAAGGTAACCAACTAATGGTGGTACCGCACCAGAGATACTGCCTACGAGCGTGCCATACACCGAATTACGCTTGTACCACATGGTGTAGAAAAACACGTAAAACACGTAGCCTAGCAACACCACTACCGCAGACATCGGATTAACGTATTGGAACAGTAGCGCCGTACCAGCTAGCAACATGACCAACGCGTATATGAATGCGACGTCAGTATTTATGTTGCCCTGAACCAACTCTCGGTTCTGAGTGCGTTTCATTTTTTGATCAATATCGCGATCAAAAATGTTATTCACCACACAACCTGATGCAATCACAAGCCCCACACCCGCCAATGTTATCAGTAACAACATCGCACTGGCTGGTTCTGTCTTTGCGGCAAGGAAAAACCCCGCCGCAACAGAAATCAGGTTGCCGAAAATGATGCCCGGTTTGGTAATAGACAAATAACTTTTCAGCATACCTTAGCCTACAACTTCATATTGACGTTCATGTTGTAGATGATCCACACCGAGCCAGCGATAAGGATCAATACAACAATGGCAGTAAACATCAGTGATACTAAATTCCACTGACCATCGGTTGTCTTCACTTCCATATGCAGGAAGTACTTAAATTGTACGAAGATCTGCACTAGCGCACAGCCAAACAGAACTACGTAAGTCTCAGTACTTGGAAGCGCATGCGCCCACACTAAATAGAACGGAATAATGGTTAGAATCAGTGATGCAACAAATCCAATCACATAATCTTTTACAACACTATCTAGATGCTGTTCCACTACATCACCCCCATTAAGTACACAATGGTAAATACACAAATCCAAACGATATCTAGGAAGTGCCAGAACAAGCTCAAGCACTGAAAGCGCATCGACATGTTGTCGTTTAAGCCTTTAGTTGAAAGCTGGTGATACGCCACAGCCATCCAAATAAGACCAAACGTCACGTGCAAGCCGTGTGTGCCTACCAAGGTAAAGAACGCAGATAGAAACGCACTCTCTTGAGGGCCATAACCTTCAGCAATCAAATGATGGAATTCATACACTTCCATACAGATAAAGGCTAAGCCCAGTAAAAACGTTACTTTTAGCCACTTTTTCAGACCAGAAACATCTTGGCGTTTCATTGCGATCATGCCAAAACCGAAAGTAATACTACTGAACAGCAGCATCATGGTTTCCACAAACACGAACGGAAGTTCGAAGATGTCTTTGCCCGTTGGTCCTGCAATAGAGCCACTTTCTAATACGGCATAAGTCGCGAAAAGCGTGGCAAACAGCACACAGTCACTCATCAAGTAAACCCAGAAGCCAAACAACTTGTTGCCCGCTGAGTCATGGTGATGATCATGCGAATGTGCAAGATCGTAAGTGTGCGACGGAGTATTAGCTTGCATACGTCGTCTCCAAATCATCTTTATTTGTGTTGTTATCACCGTCAGCGCTGTTCTCACCCACCGACTGTTTTTTCGCTTCTGCTAACTGTGCACGTCGAGCCGCTTCAATCGCTTTGATTTCTTCCACTTCCACGTAGTAGTCAACATCATCGTTGTAGCTGTGTTGAATACATGTCACGACAATACCAACTAGGCTTGCCGCCGCTAACCACCAGATGTACCAGATCATTGCGAAACCAAATAGCAACGACCATGCAGATACATAAATACCTGTCGGTGTGTTCTTCGGCATGTGGATACGTTCGTATTCTTCTTCCTGAGTTGGATCGAACTCACCACTTTGCTTTTGATACCAGAACGCGTCTAGCTCATCGCCCTTAGGCAGTTTTGCAAAGTTGTAGAACGGCGGTGGTGAAGACGTTGCCCATTCAAAAGTACGTCCACCCCACGGGTCACCTGTAAGGTCGCGGTTTTGGTGACGGTCACGAACACTCACGAAGAACTGAACAAACTGACACACAACACCCATCGCAATCACACCAGTACCTGCAGCCGCAACCGCTAGTAGAGGGAAGAATTCAGGGTTAATGTCTTGGCTCAAACGACGCGTCATGCCCATGAACCCAAGAGCGTAAAGCGGTAAGAACGCCATCAAGAAACCGATGATCCAGCAGTAGAACGCTCGTTTACCCCAAACTTCGTTCAGAGTGAAACCTGCCGCTTTCGGGAACCAGTAGCCAATTGCCGCAAAACAACCGAATACTACGCCACCGATGATCACGTTGTGGAAGTGAGCAATCAGGAATACTGAGTTATGCAGAATGAAGTCTGCACCCGGTACTGCCATTAGTACGCCCGTCATACCACCAACCGTGAAGGTGATAAGGAAACCAACAGTCCACAGCATAGGTGTTGTGAAGCGGATGCGGCCTTTATACATAGTGAACAGCCAGTTGAAGATCTTAACCCCGGTCGGGATAGAGATAATCATGGTTGCGATACCAAAGAAGGCATTCACATTCGCGCCAGAGCCCATAGTGAAGAAGTGGTGCAGCCAAACGACAAACGCAAGGATAGTGATTGCAACCGTTGCCCAAACCAGTGAGGTATAACCAAACAGTTTTTTACGTGCGAACGTTGCTGTCACTTCAGAGAACACACCGAAGATAGGCAAGATAAGGATGTATACCTCTGGGTGTCCCCATGCCCAAATCAGGTTCACATACATCATCACGTTGCCACCAAGATCATTGGTGAAGAAGTGCGTGCCGATGTATCTATCCAGCGTCAGTAGCGCGATAGTTACCGTTAGGATCGGGAAAGAGATGATGATCAGAATGTTGGCACACAGAGACGCCCACGTGAACACTGGCATTTTCATCATTGGCATAGACGGAGTACGCATGCGTAGAATGGTCGCGAAGAAGTTCACACCCGTTAGCGTAGTACCGACACCAGATATTTGCAGCGCCCATATCCAATAATCCACCCCGACTCCAGGGCTTGCCTCAATGCCAGACAGTGGCGGATAAGCTAGCCAACCTGTGCGGCCAAATTCACCAAGGCCAAGTGACATATTGGTTAGGATCACGCCAACGACAAACAGCCAGAAACTCAGGTTGTTTAGATAAGGGAACGCAACATCACGAGCACCGATTTGCAGCGGTACGATGATGTTCATCAAACCAATCACCAGCGGCATCGCCACAAAGAAAATCATGATCACACCATGAGCGGTGAAGATCTGATCATAGTGATGCGGTGGTAAGTAACCGCTCTCGCCTGCAGCGGATAACAACTGCTGACTACGCATCATCACCGCATCGGCAAAACCACGAATCAACATGATCATCGCAACGGCAATGTACATGAAGCCCAGTTTTTTGTGGTCTACTGAAGTAAACCATTCATTCCATAAGTATTGCCATTTCCCAGCTTTCGTTACCGCAGCAACAACAGCCAAACCAACCAGCGCAATCACCGCAAGTGTCACGACGATAATAGGTTCGTGGTAGGGAATGGACTCTAGAGTTAATCTTCCAAACATTACGATTATCCTTGGTTTTCCGGCAAACAGTTCATTGAACCAGGGTGCTGGGTCACAACATCAGTGAACAAAAATGGTGGGACACTAGAAAACAGCGTCACAGGTTCAGCGACACTTGGTGCTGCCAGTGAACGGAACTGCTCCCAATCTTCAATGCGATCAGGGCTTGCCTTCACCGTCTCCACCCAGTTTAAAAATGCCACTTGATCAGGCAGTGCTGATGCTGTGAATTTCATCTGAGAGAAACCTTCGCCACTGTAGTTCGATGCAAAGCCTTTAAAGTCACCTTCGTGGTTTGCAATCAAGTTCAACTTGGTCACCATTCCCGGCATTGCGTAGATTTGCGAACCAAGACGTGGGATGAAGAACGCGTTCATAATGTTGTCAGAAGTTAGCCTAAATGTAACAGGGACATCTTTCGGGAACGCCACGTAGTTAACCGTTGCAATATGTTGTTCCGGGTAGATGAATAGCCACTTCCAGTCCAGCGATACCACTTCAATCACCATTGGCTGTACATCACTCTCTAGAGGCTTAGATGGCTCTAGTTCGTGTGTTGAACGCCAAGTGATGGTCGCAAGAATCGCAATAATGATGATTGGAATCGTCCATACAACGATTTCAATCTTGGTCGAGTGCGCCCAGTCAGGTGCATACTCTTCCGTGGTATTGGTTTCGCGGTATCTATAAGCAAAGTAGACCGTCATTAGGATCACAGGGATAACGACAATCAGCATCAGAAGTAAAGCAGTAATAATCAGCTCTTTTTCCTGAACACCAACACTACCTTTAGGGTCGAGCAATGCGGAGTTGCATCCTTCGAGCATCAGGGCAGTTGCCACCAAACCAATCCTCGACAGGTTTGCTCTCGATAAAATGGTTTTATATCTTGAAGCTTCCATTAACTTTCTCGATGGTTATCCAGTCTCAAATCGAACGTTCGAGTACTGGTTATCATGGTCATTAGAATATTTGTGTGTTGAGCATGTGAAACGCTGCATCTCAAAGGGAAGCCAAATTAAGTCTAATTTTGCTTGGTAAAAACATTACCGCACGCTTAAAACCACACAAAAAACATGACTTAATTGTTACACTTTGAAATGCATTGTTACATTCGGCGCATTATGGGGAGTTGCGATTGAAAGCTCACCCAGCAAACTTGGAAACTAACCTTCCAGTTATGAAAGTTAAATAACCAAAATGAGTCGAGAAAGAGGTGCACAAGATAAGCGTGCCACATCAGCGAGGCTAACTGTGAAAAGGCCTGGTAAAGAAGCAATTGACTAAGAGACAGGTAGCCAAAAACGACCATTCTCATGAGCTACATTAGAAATCACGAATTAAACAAAATGTGATCAACCTCAAACTTTTGCATTCACATATAAATTTAATGGTATTCACAAATAAAGTCATTATCGCAAGATATTCATTTTCAATATGAATGGTAAGCTTCATTTCATCATGATGGTGGGTATCAAAATAGAAGGCCAATGAAGCTAAAGCAGAGTTAAGGAGTCGTTTTTGGCGTCAAAATACTGAGACAAGTCCCCCCTTACTCTCTCACTTAGAGGAAAGTAAGGACGCTGGTTTATCAATTATGCCGCTTGTGGTCCCACGGTTTTACGCTGTTTTTTAGTCATCAAATGATAAACCACAGGCACAAAATAGAATGAGATAAGTGTGGTTAGTACCGTACCGCCAACAATCGCAACCGCGAACGGAGGCCAGAAGCCACCACCAGCAATAATCAACGGCATAAATCCACCGACAGTAGTGATCGTAGTTGAGCTGATATGGCGAGTACACGACATCACCGCCTCTACGACCGCATCGACATTACCAGACGAGGCTTGTTCGTCTAGCTTCAACTCCGTCAAAATAACGATAGCTGCATTAATCGCTAGCCCCGCAATCCCAAGCATCGCTATGATCACCGTAAAGCCAAATGGGTAGCCGAAGATCCAGACAGATAACAGCCCTAACCCACCTGCCAATGCTGCCACCATAAAGATGATGCTACTTAGCCTAAACGAGTTAAAAGACATCACGACGACCAACACCATCAACACAATCACAACGGCGACATTCGAGATAAGACTATTTACCGAGTGATCGCGCTCTGCCGACTCACCGCCAAATTCGATGCTGTAGCCCGATGGAATTTCGTAGCTTTCTAATCGCTGTTGGAACTCATTGAGCACGGTTTGCGGCAAGACGCCCGCTTCAATGTAGCCCTCTATGGTGTTAACACGTTGTCCGTTACGACGAGTAATCGCACCACGACTGGTTGTCAGCTCAAGCTCAGCCAAAGTAGAAACATTGATGCCCGTTGAGTAGACCTCAGAGCTGATTGGCAAACGGATATTGCTTAAATGCGCTAGGTTTTCACGGGCTTCATCAGCAACGCGAACACGAATCGGCACAGACTCACTGCCCTCGATCACAGAACCACTTTCGCGACCAATCAGAGTGGTTTGCAACATGCCAGCAAACTGATTCAGTGAAATACCGTTGAGTTTTGCCGTGTCTTCATCGACCTTCAGCCACACCTTAGGCGTACCCGGCTGCAAGGTTTCTCGCGTATGAGTTACATGAGGAACACCCGCTAGAATCAAGCGTACATCTTCACCGATCGCTTTTAAGGTATCGAGGTTTTCACCGTAAACACGCAGCTCAACTGGCGCCGTAAATGGAGGACCTTGGTTAAGCTTACGTACCAAGATTTGTGCTTCCGGGACCTCTTCATCCAACACCTTTTGCAACTCAGGAATCAGCGCGTTCGCCTGAGTAAAGTTTTCAGTTTTGACCATAGCTTGCGAGAAGTACGGCGCGTTATTTTGTCTTGCTAGTAAGTTGTAATAGAAAGACGGGAAGTTTGCACCCACCAGCCAATCAATGCGATCCACTTCTGGGTAACGATGGATGATGTCGTCTATTTTTTCCGAGGTACTCTTGGTCGCATAAATACTGGCTTGAGGCGGCATGTATACCTGAATCTCAAACATATCTCTGTCTGATGGCGGGAAGAACTGCTCAGTCAGCTGAGACATGCTCCAGTAGCCAGTAAACGGCACCAACAATACCAACGCAATAGTGATGATTGGATGTGTGACACCAAAACGTACTGAAGATGAGAACCAACGTGTTAATGCGGGAATTCTTAAGCCAGTCATGTACCAATGGTGCTGTCCTTTCTTGTCCACATCACTGAGTTGTTTCGGCAACAACCTTGTCGCTAGGCCAGCAATTAAGGTGTGCGAGATAATATAAGAACCGATCAATGAGAAAGAGACGGTAATCGCAATACCACCGACAAATTCTCCAGACGCACCCGGCATCAAGATAATAGGTGCAAACGCCAAAACCGTTGTCAAGGTTGAGCCTAGTAAAGGTACCCACAAGTGCTTCAGCGCATTCATCGTCGCTTCTGCTCTGTGCTGCCCTTTCAATCGATAGGCCTGAATCGTATCAACCATCACCACCGCGTTATCGACCATAATCCCGAGCGCAACAATCAAGCCTGTTACTGACATCTGGTTGATTGGCACACCGGTCATTTTCATGATCGATAGCGTAAGTAGTGAAGTGAGTGGCAGCGAAATAGCCACTAATATTGCGGCACGGACGCCTAAGGTCACTAACAATACAATCAAGATCAAACCGAAACCGATCATCAAGCTTTTGCCTAAATCATCTAGGCGAGTTTCGGTATAGCCCTGCTGATTGAACAGCACGGTGACATCGATATTGCTTGGCAGCTCTTGTTGAAACTTGTCGATCAACGCATTCGCACGTGAAGTCCAATTATCAACCCGAAGAGCAGGCTGCATTCGCGCCGCGACGATCACACCCGGTTCACCATCAATAATGGCAATCTGATCTTGTGGGGTTTTCTCACCACGCTTAACCGAAGCTATGTCTTCCATGCGGATGATGTGACCATTGCTATCCGTCGCGATAGGGACTTGCTTAATACGTTCAATCGAATCAAGCTCCGATTCAATCTCTAAACCAAATCGAGAATAAGCACTGACCAGTTCACCCGCCGAGTTTTTAGCATCTGCCCCTTCCAGCGACTCTGCGATGTTTGAACTAGAGCGACCAAGCGCTGCGGCATCAGCAGTTCGTAGACTTATCTGAATTTCTTCTTGAGGCATCCCGTATTCATCAACAAACTCAGTGCCTGAAAGGATTCTCAAGCGCTTAGCCAGTTCTTTGGCATAACGCCCCAGCGTTAAGCGATCAGGCTCCCCCGCACCAGACCAAGTCAAAGAAGCAATGGTGGTGAAAGCATAGGTATGGTCACTGTCGAGATCGGGAGAATGGGCACCCGCAGGTAAAATGGATTCGATATCAGACAGCTTGTCACGTGCTTGCGACCAAACGGGTTCAGGCTCGGTGATCGTGTCATCAAGCTCAAGCATCACAATAGACACGCTCGGCCTTGAGGTTGATCTCACCAGTTTAACTTCACTCAGCTCACGAAGCTTATTCTCGATAATCTCTGTAACCAAAGTTTCCACTCGTTCGGCACTGGCGCCTGGAAAACTCGTCGTGATATTCGCATAACGGTTGATGATCACCGGATCTTCTGCACGCGGCAGCGTCATGAAGGCTGAAATGCCACTCACCATCAGCAGCGCAGTCATTAAGATCAACAGTCGGGTATTGGAAATAGTCTCTATGATTTTCATACTATTCCCTATTCAACAACAGTACTTACTGGCTTCACGGTTTGGCCCGGAACCAAGCGATGTAAACCACTCGCAATAACCTGCTCACCATCTTCAATCGCACCACTAACGTATGCTTGTTGATTGTTAGCAAACAGCACCTGAACACTTCTACGTTCAACCTTGTTGCCATCGCCAATCACAAAGATATTCCACACACCGCGCAAGCCATCAATCAAGCCAGTTAAAGGAACCCAGTAGCCTTGCTCCTCAACTTGTTCGTCAAATTGAAGGTAGGCCAGTTGTCCTTCCAATACCGAAGATTGCTCCGGAAATAGGTAGCGCAATCCAACACTGCGAGACTGAGTGTCGACCATCGCCCCCGGATTCAATAGCTGTACTGCATAATCGTTACGTCCAACTCGGATACTAGGAGCAGAGAGTGACGTGACCATTTGCATTTGGTGGGCTGGAATACCAATAAAGGCTTCTTTGCCTTCCGATGCCAATAGAGTAAGCGTTGGATTACCGACATTAACCACATCACCTAGCGAGACAAATCGAGTGGCGATAGTGCCAGAATAAGGGGCAAGAATCGTCGACTTCACTAGCTTGAGATCGTTACCTTTTAGCGAGGCGTCAATGCGCAACAAGTTCGCTTGCAATACACGCTGCTCACTGGTTAACGAGTCGATTTCTGCTTCGGCACTGAAGCCTTTTGCTTTCAGTGAACGTTGACGCTTTAAGTTCGCCGCAACCAGGCTCAATTGCGCTTTCACTTCTTCAGCTTGTGCTTTCAATTGGCTGGATTCGGTCTTCAACAGCTGAGTATCTAACTTGATTAACGGTTGACCTTCTGCGACTGTGTCACCGACACCTACCAGAATCTCGTTAACTTTCCCCGCCAATTCAAAGCCGAGATTCGCCTGTTGGCCCGCTTTTACCACACCGACATATTCACGTTGTACTTCGTATGATGGAGAACGTTCTAGGGCGACGGTTTCTACCGTTAACACTGTCGAGCCAGCACTGTTCGATTCGGCAGTGCTCGCTGCATCGGAAGTTGTCTCGGCTTGTGTGCTTTCACCACACCCAACAAGAAGAGTCGACAACGCCACGGCTACTGCGCTTCCCTTCATCAATTTATACATATTCACTGTTCCTATGCGGTACTCAATTATGTTCTTTTTTTAGACTAACCAAACCAAACTAGACTGTCCAGTTTGATTGTGTTAAATATAAGTATCATCGTTAGTGATTGATAAAACCATCACAAAAAGCATAATGCTAACGCACAACGAGTTAGCACTAGGTAGCGAGAAACAAGCACGTGACGAAAATCATCAAAAGTGAACAGAAGAGATCGCAGATCTTAACCGCAGCAAGTAAGCTTTTCTCTGAACATGGCTTCAAGATCAATATGGATCAAATAGCCAAAGCTGCGAACGTTTCCAAGCAAACGGTCTACTCTCACTTTAAAAATAAAGACGTACTTTTTGAAACTTGCATGCAAACCAAATGTGCCGAGCGTGAACTGAGCCATTCAGCCTTTGATATGGACGCCACTTTGGAAGACGAATTGGTGAAGTTTGGTGTGAAATTTCAGGACTTATTGCTGGATGACCAGTCACGACAAACCTTTCAGAATGCGGTCAGCCAATCCAACACACACCCAGAGATCGCCTCTATCTATTTAGAAAGTGGCCCTCAAAAAACAACAAAATTACTCGCCGATTACCTGCAATCGAAAATAGATTCTGGTGACCTTACTTTGTCGACGTCTAGTTCACCGATCATTGCAGCTCGCCAACTACTGCTGATGTTTCATGGCAAATCAGCCTATTGGTCGTTCTTCGGTCATGATAGCGGTGAATCCGATAAAGAAAGACTCAACTACACGCGTGAATGCGTTACACTTTTCTTGAACGGAAACCAGCCTCGTTAATTGTAGCTCTATCTTTGAATAAAAAGGCACAGAGAAATTTATCCTCTGTGCCTTATCAATCATCAGTCACTCTCAGCAATAACTGCGAACGGTTTATTGGGTATGTTCCACAATGATCAGATTATCAGTATTAAACCCACGCTCTTTCGACATCGCTTTAAACTTCTCCATCACTTCTGGTGCGACTTCAGGCGTTCTTGCGAGTAGCCATAAGTAGTCAGTGTCGGGCCCAGAAACGAACGCGTATTGGTATTCTTCCTTTTCCAATTCAAACACCACATAAGCACCATAAAACGGACCGAAGAACGACACTTTTAAGTAACCTTGGTCACTACCTTCAACAAAGTACGCTTTACCTTCTGCCTCATTCCATTCGCCCTCTTCAGCCGAATAGCCACGGTTGATCACTTTCACGCCGCCATCATCGCGTAGGCTGTATTCAGCGCTCACATTACTTAAGCCGCGCTCAAATGAGTGGTCTAAACGAGCCACTTCGTACCATTTCCCTAAATATCTATCCAATTCAAACTGCTGAACTGGCTTTACGGTTTCTGGCATGCCAACGCATCCACCCAATAAAATCACACTCAGCAGCAAAAGTATTTTCTTCATCCTAACCTCAACTTGTTTTAATCGTAATACGAGTAAGTCATTTGAGTCTTAACTTACGTCCTTGTTAATACGTGAACCCCACTAGCATGGTTCATATAACATTAAATTATTCAGGCGTTTATGGAAATCGTTTCGTTGTTGAATGAATCAAAGCCGCTTCATTGACTCTCGATATTGAGTCGGCGTGACCTGCTTATAAGATTTGAACTGGCGATTGAAGTTAGCTTGGTTGTCATAACCGACTTTCTCCATAATTAGATTCACAGGCAGAGATGTATTTAGCAGTAAATCACACGCCACATTTAATCTAATTTTCTTCAACCGCTGACTGAAGTTCTCGTTGTAGTGCTTTTGAAACAAACGCCTGACACTACTTTCACTAATATACAAATGGCTAGCTAAGTGATTTACGGAAATGTCGTGAATAAAATGATTCATCAGAAAGGCTTCGACCTTATCTAGTTTGTCGCTGACTTCGTCTTCTTCAATCGAGTTAAAAGTTGGGTTAATTAATTGCACGACTTCTTGGTCATCAATCAGTAGAGCAAACAGAGAGAATAGAGTCAGTAACTGTTGATGAGGCGGCTGATCCATCACCTTATCTAGCAGTTGTGTTGCCCTCTCAGCGGTACTAGGAGAAAACTGCAATCCTTTATTTGAGTCTTCTAGCAGTGTGCGTAACGGTTCAAGTTCACGACAGCAGGCTATCAACGGCTGAATCCAATCTTTACGAAACCAAATCACATGGGTTTCGCAAACACGTGAGTCATCACTGCTCTCTTCCGAATAAATGGCATGAGGCAAGTCTGGGCCAACCAAAATCATATGGTTATGGAACACATCGCTTTGGTGGTGGCCGACAAAGCTATGCCCCGAGAAGTGACGATGGATCGCTATCTCATATTCTTCATGTCGATGCCAACCGTAACTTTTGCTGCCTTCAACGATTTTCTTGTAGCGCCATGACGCACCAATCCTTTGCGGCACCTTTTCTAAGTAACCTTTCATTACGAAACTCTGTGACCCTCTAATACTGAAAGTATACCCGTCAAACCATTTAAGTGAGCACTTTGACTGAAAAGTATTGGATCTTGCATTAACGGTACTCATCCAACTTTATCCGCTAAATATACTGCAGGTGAACTTAATCAGGAGAGCAACTATGGACACTTTATTATTGCAAATACGCGATATGATTCATGCCACACGTCAGCAGTGGATCGGAGAAATCACCTACAGCCATAATATTAAAGGTAACCAAACATGGAAACTTTATGGCTATCACTCATACGCCGAGTACAAGAATGATTTGCTGAAAAGTTTGAAACAATAACCATGATGAAAGGTATACCAAAACCACAAGGCGGAGCCTACTGAAAAGATCCTACAAGCGGTAAGCTCAATGACATCTTACTGGACAACGCTGGTGACCAGTCATGGAAATGGCGTGGAACAGTCAAAGCGAACTCTTCGAACAAAGTTACCAAGGCTTAATGTACGGACTTGAAGAAGCGGCCGCGCACGGTATCACCACCATAGGTGACGGCGTAGTTCGAAAATCTTTAGATGCCATCGAGAGCGTACGTAAGCAAGGTTCGAAAAAGCCATACACGCTAACTCACGTTGAATTGATCGATGATTAGGATGTTCCACGATTTAAACAACTCGGCGTAACCGCGGATTTCCAAGTTGGATCAGACTACGTCGCGCAACATGACCACGAATGGGCTAATGCCTTCTTAGGTGCAAGACGCGCGAGAGCCATGATGAACCTCGACGCAATCCTCAAATCGGATGCCAATATCACCTTAAGTAGTGACTGGAACATGCACGACATCAACCCACTGGTTGGCATCGCGAATAGCTTAATCATGGGAAAGACCGGTCTAACCGATATCTACACAGCCATCGATGCTTACACCCTCAACGCAGCTAAAAGCCTAGGGATTGATGATATTACGGGGACAATTGAAGTTGGGAAGTCTGCAGATTTCGCCATTCTAGATAAATATATCACCACCTTATCAGCAAGAGGCATTGCCAATACTCAAGTGTTGATGACGGTACTGCGTGGCGATTTGGTGTATACGCAGAACGATTAAAACTAGCCTCGTTCTAAACCTAAGGAACTGTTTTTATAGGATACTGAAAACGATGTGGCAAGAATGAGTGTGGCAAAGATCAGACACAAATAGATTGGGTATA
>JAYYSE010000083.1:0-36479 GCA_036126475.1 Pseudomonadota bacterium
CCATGGCTCGTGGTGGTCGCATTGGCAAGACTGGGTTGATGAGCGCAATTTCTCCGAAATGACTGAAGCTCGCGAGCTAGAAGGGGAACTGGATGCGCCAGGTGAATACGTGAAGCAGCGTATTCAAGATGTCATCTCGCAAGAAAATGAAATGGAAAAGGAGTCCGCATAATGAAGCCAGAAATCGGCCAGACTGCCACCATAGAAAAGACGTTAGATAAGCAAGTGGTGGTAGCTTTTGCCAGCGTCTCGGAAGACTATAACCCAATCCATTTAGATGAAGATTTCGCTAAAACTACGCAATTTGAGCGTCCAATCGTGCATGGTATGTTGGCATCGAGCCTTATTTCTGGCTTGTTGGCTTCTAAAGTGCCGGGGGCAGGCAGCATTTACTTGGGGCAATCTTTGAAGTTTCTTCGCCCTATTTTTGTTGGCGAAACTGTCACAGCCAAGGTGGAAGTGACCAGTGTGCGTGAAGACAAACCTATCGCTGTGATATCTACCCAAGTATTGAACGCCAATGGTGAAGTCGCGGTCGATGGTGAAGCGACAGTGATGTACTCTGTTTAACCACAAAGCCATAAACGATAGCCAATATTTACTACAAACTGAAGGCAATAACGCGAGCAGCGGATGTGCTATAAGGTTTCTTCAATATATAATTCAATCCTAATGTGCGTTTTAGTGCTTTGCGCTAAAACGCTATTGTCAAAAATATAAAGATCTGATTTTCAAAATTATTCAATAGTCGCCTGAGCTTGCAAAGCTTGGAGTGCAAATTGACATGGCAGAAGCTCAAAATAAGCAACATTTTCTAATTGAAAAGCTGACTCCTTTTACGGAAGAGCATAGCAGCGAGTGATTAATTTCTGGATCACAGCTAGAACCGGTATCGAGTCGCTGTTAACTGAAGCCCCTGAATACGACCTCTAATCGGCTATTTGCTCGTATGAAGTAAAAATCAATTTGCTCTCAGGTAAGCTGACAAATTAAGTCGCCGATATAAATTTCTTTTGGTTGAATCGTAATGCATGGTATTTTTCCGTAGATTACGATATAGCATATGATGTGTATTTGGACGTTTGGTATGGAGCACTCTTGATGATTCTCTCACCGAATGTCAGTCTCATGGAGGAAACATGACAAGTGACCAGCTATTAGAAAAGGCACTTTATAGCAGTGCCAGCATCCATCAACCTCATTCTCTAAAAGCTTATATGTCTGCGAATTATCTAAAAGGGTATTTCACGAAATCAGAGAACGTCTGGCTTAAAACGAGTAAGCTAATAAACCAAACTGAGATTGAAGTTTTAGGCGAGTATTCTGTAACAGTGCAAGCACCCAAGTTCTCAGATTTTCGTGTTCATAGGATATTGAAAAGTGGAGTATACCCAGCTGCGTATGCTGCTTTAATGCAGTGGTATGAGAATCGGGGTTTTCAAGACATTTTCGCGCATTACGTTTCGCAGGCTTCTCGAACAAGCGAATACCTATCCCACAATGTGACTATCTTATTGGCGTTACATCGTGTTTACCGTCAGTTAGAGCCGTCTCAAATTCCAGCATTCCTTAACCGCTTCACTGAATTTGTCACATCGACCCGTTCTGATGGCGACCAAAGCATTGATACAAGTGAAGTCGTAGGACTGAAGAGCGTAGTACTTGCATGCTTAAAACAGTTTGGTTTCTTTGGGCACAACCTCATTACGCTTACGTGGATATTGCGTTGCAAGGAAGAGCTGTCGAAAGAGCACTATGACGCAATGCTTTTTAATCTCTATCGACAGGCTAATAGTCCATTGGAAGATCCAGACGATGAGATTGATCAAGCTATCTTAGCGCAGTGTCAAAGCTCAGATAATTCAGATGAGTTCTATGACAATGTCCACCGATTGGTTTTTGGGTATACATCCAACTTACATCAGATAACCCTAGCGGATGCATTGTGTTTTCTTCGCGAAAGATTCCCTGAACATGCAGCAGAGCTAAAATGTGTCGCAGAGTATCAGTGTCGTTTGTTAGAAAAGTGAATTTAATTACTATGTTGCAGCTTAAATTATGCAATGTAAGCAACCTAGGAAGGGAAATGAAAAAGCTATTTATTGGCTTTTTTTTACTGGTTTAGACCAGTGTAATAGCATCTAAAAACGTTCAGGAAATATCGATTAAAAATGGCGATGTGGAGCCTTTCCAAATGTTCGATAACGTATAATACGTTGGAGACCGGTGGGTTTCGTCTTATGCGTTAGAGACTACAAAGGGATTAGTTCTTATTGATACACTCGATTTCCCTTATTCGATGTGGATCCCCACCAATTTAGAAAAGCTTGATCAAGATAAGGTAAGATAAGTTCTTTCTCAACAGATGTTTATCATAGTCAGATTGAACTTTTTGGCTGTAATTTAATGATTTAATTTTTTGAAAACAGGAGATTTCATGGCTGACAACGCAGTTGAGCAAGCAATCGAAAATATCCGATTGAAATCACAAGGCACGGAATGTTTAACGAGTTGCGCGGTGACGATCAACTTCCACCCTGATCGTTATACGTTCGACAATAAACCTTTGCTCGAAGTAATTGCTGAAGATGGATGTTTGAAGTCTCAATTTGAAACAGGTACCAGTAACGGTGGTATGACGGCTTACCCAGGTGGTGACCGTTGGTTATGGGAAAAGCGAGTGTTCGACGGCGCGTATGATGATGCCCCAAATGGGCTTAGGCCTAAATATGGGGCACTGAACTACCGTAACTATGAGACTGGCGCTGCACCTCGTTTCGGATCTTGTTATTTCCAACTGAAAGCGGAGACCTCGGAACGAACTACGTTCTGCTATCCAGACAGCTTCTTTGAGCCAGAGGATTTCGCTGTTGCTAGCCGTGTGCAGGCATTAGTTGATACAGCATTGTCATCCGATGTTGACTTACTTGATGATTATATTGAAGCCCATGTCCATGGGGTTATCTCTCTGAAAGACGATATTGAATGCCTTGTATTAGACCCTATCTACCGCTCGACGATTATTGAAGAACGTGCGGTTAAATTGGGCGTTCCGATAAAGTGGCACAATGGCTTCGAGCTGAGCATAGAAGAGATGAGTCGCTACCCAGATTATCGTGGCCAGTCGTTTATCGAACTCGCAAAAAAGTTAGCAGTAAACGGCAAGATCAACGCGAGAATACTGGGGCTAGCTGTGACAGAGCAAGGTTATGACCAACAAGACGTAAAGAAGGTCTGGCATTACTTGGCTCGATTTGGTTATCAATTAGAATAAATCTTTAATAACATCAGTGGGCTCTTCTGAGATTTTAACCACAACGCCCAGCATTTAGGGGAAGCCCGCATGCAAAATAGAATCGGTAGGATTTTAAAATGAGTGAGATTGCACGCTTTATCTCTGGTGTGTTGAAGGCTCTAATAATTCCGAGTCGTTTCCAAAGCCTCCTGATAGTCCCCAATTTGTACCATTTACTGACTTTGACGGTGAGTGGCTAGGTCACCGAGTTAACACCACTGGCAATAATATGTGTGAGCGAACAACTATCATAGGAATCATTCGTGAAGGTAAAGCGACTTTGAGGCTTACCTGCAACGGAACAGCATTAGAGGGTTGGGTTTCTGAAATCGGTACATTATGGTTGTATGCTAAACATCGACAGTGGGACTATCACTTTTCAGTAACTGGCAGCGGCAAGCGATTTGATGGTCGTTGGCATTTAGCCAATGGCCCGTGCCAAGGGAGTTGGTTTATAGAAAAGGTCGATGCTAAGTCTTAATCGTAAATTAGTGCGAACCAAAAGGGTATAAAATGAAAATCAGAACTGCAGAGTTGTCCGATATAGCCGCTATTACTTGCATCTTCAATTTCTATATTGAGCACACTAACGCGCGCTTTGAAGAAGGCAAGTTTACGTTGGAAAATCGGCAGCAATGGTTCTCTCAATTCTCGAGTGATAGTAAATATCAACTTTATGTCGCAACCGAAAACGAAAACGACTCGCTACTTGGTTTTGCATGTTCTCAACCGTAAAGGGCAACATCAGCATTTGAAGATACAGCTGAAGTTACAATTTATTTAGCTGAAGATGCAAAAGGTAAAGGAATAGGCTCTAAGTTGTATTCTCAGCTGTTCGCATCAATCATTGATTTCGGTGTTCATCGAGTTCTTTCCGGTGTGGCATTACCCAATGAGGCATCGATCGCACTGCATAAGCATTTTGGTTTTCGAGAAGTTGGTGTGTTCAATGAATATGCAAAGAAAAATGGCAAATACATCAGTTCAATGTGGTTGGAAAAGGCTTTAGATAAGGATATACCTCTTAAATCTTCCTAATGTCTTTGATTCAATACTTATGGCACTTTTGGATGGAGTATTAGGAAGCAATTTGAAAACAAAGGACACAATATGGACGTAAAATTGGTCAAAGGTTCAGACCCAAAATTCGCAGAGCTAATAACCAAAACGAATATGGCGCCTTACTACGATTCGCGTGGAATCGTTTGGGGTCATGAACAGTTTTTACGCAGTTGGGATGAGCTAGATAATTATGAAGTTTATGTAGGTAATAATCGTATTGGCGTTGTCCGCTTTAGTTACACCAGTGAGACAACCTTCCTTCGAGATTTACAGATATTAACCGAGCACCAAGGCAGGGGCTTTGGTTCTAGGTGCTTAGATTTAGTGATTGAACATGCGAACAGTCAGGCATCGACTCAGTTAGTGCTGCGCGTGTTCAGTGAGAACCCCGCTATTAAGCTTTATCAATCAAAAGGGTTTATTAAGATTTCTGAAGTGAAAGGGCTCGTTGAAATGGAACGACCTTTAGTTGGACTATAAGAGAAACGAAATGGTTGAACGAATTAATTATCATGGCTTGCCATCAATTGCAGGGCCTTATGTTCACGCGACAAAGCACAACGGCACACTTTATGTTTCTGGATTAACTGCTTACGACACAAGTTCACAGGATCAAGGAATTGGTGAGCAGACAAACGAGATACTTAGTCAGATCAAGCAAATACTAGAGCATGAACAGCGAGCAGTCAGTGATCTTATTAAGCTGACGATCTTTATCTGTGATATGTCTGAACTAGGCAGTATTCGAGAATTATTATTCGACTTTTATGGAGAGTATCTTCCGGCTTGCTCTCTAGTCGAGGTCTCTAAATTGATTCACTCTGATTTAAGGATCGAGATTGAGGCGACGGTGGCACTGTGATAACTAAATATAGAAAAGCGTCCATAACTTAAGAAGAGCCGAATCACTTTTCGCGTGTCGAACTTGGTATTTTTTGGGGGCTAGGTTGTACGTAAACCAATATTGCAAATTCTGCTTGTGTGTTAGCATCGTTTAATTAACGCACTATTTTTTTGCGGTCTAGGCAACTCAATGGACTCAAATTGGAAGCTCGTGTATCCCAACTGTAGAGCAATCAGGTATTAAGAATGGAAACAATCATCTCACAAGCCATTGCGCTTCGTAAAGAACAGAAATATCAAGAGTCGCGAGACTTGTTGGCGACACTATTAAGTGATGAAAATTTTGAAGCCAAAGCACACCTACAGATAGCCTGGTCATACGATAATCAAGGCAAGGAACAGCAGGCGATTGAGCATTATGTATTGTCTCTGCAAGGGAAGCTTTCTTCGGTAGAGCGCTTTGACGCATTGTTTGGCTTAGCATGCACTTACCGAAGTCTAGGTCAATATACTGAGGCTTTAAGCTATTTCGAACAGACGATAGCAGAGTATCCTGAATCCCTTGAAGTTCAGCCGTTTTACGCGATGTGTCTGTACAATTTAGGTCGACATAAAGAAGCGACATCTCTGTTAATTGAGTTATTGGTTTCCACAACCAATAGTGATGCGATTAAAAAGTACCAACGGGCTATCTCTTTATACGCAAATGACTTGGATAAAACTTGGTAAATGAGTTTCAATCGGCAATTTACCAATCCTTCAAGCCTAAGTATCGAGTGACACTTAGGCTTGAAGGATTTGCTTTTATACGTTTTGATCAGCGTTACGCAGAAAGCTCTTTACGCACTATCTCTGCACCAGCGCTGAGTGCATTCAACTTAGCTGAGGCAATGTTGCGAGGTAGGGGAGCCATACCGCAGTTAGTGCAAGGGTAGAGCTTGTCTGCATCAACATACTTAAGTGTTTCTCTTAGAGTACTAGCCACTTCTTCCGGTGTTTCGATGGAATCGGTTGCAACATCAATAGCGCCAACCATCACTTTCTTACCACGAATCAACTCAAGCAGTTCAAGTGGTACGTGAGAGTTATGGCACTCTAACGAGATGATATCGATGTTTGATTGTTGAAGCTTAGGGAATACTTCTTCATATTGGCGCCACTCAGTGCCTAATGTCTTTTTCCAATCTGTGTTGGCTTTAATGCCGTAGCCATAGCAAATGTGGACTGCGGTTTCGCACTTAAGCCCTTCAATGGCTCTTTCCAAGCAAGCGATACCCCAATCATTAACGTCATCGAAAAACACGTTAAAGGCTGGCTCATCGAACTGAATAATGTCTACACCGGCAGCCTCCAGTTCTTTTGCTTCTTCGTTTAGGATTTTGGCAAACTCCCACGCTAGTTTCTCACGGCTTTGGTAATGCGCGTCGTAAAGTGTATCTATCATGGTCATTGGTCCCGGAAGTGCCCACTTGATAGGTTGGTCAGTTTGCTGGCGCAGAAACTTCGCATCTTCAACAAATACCGGTTTCTGTCGTGAAACCGGGCCAACGACGGTTGGGACACTGGCATCGTAACGATCGCGTATTTTCACTGTTTCACGTTTTTCGAAGTCAACACCGTTAAGGTGTTCAATGAAGGTCGTTACAAAGTGCTGGCGTGTTTGCTCACCATCGCTGACAATATCAATGCCTGCTTGTTGTTGTTCGTGAAGCGATAAACGCAATGCATCCTGTTTGCCATCCGTTAGTACGTTGCCTTCCAGTTTCCATGGAGACCAGAGTGTTTCAGGTTGTGCTAGCCAAGATGGTTTAGGCAAGCTGCCTGCAGTTGAAGTCGGTAATAGTGTTTTCATAAATAATTCTGCCTGTCCGTAGGTTGCTAGAAGCGTTTAATTGCTGTCCAAATTGGTTTGAATGTCCCCAAAAGCACGTTACAGAGCGTAATTGGCAGACCAGCTCTCTAGAACCGATTGGTATGGCTTTATAAAATGTTCTTCTGCGAATTTACCTTGTTCGATAGCCAGCTTACTGCGCTCTTCGCGGTCATACACAATTTGAGTCAGTGAGTGGTCCGAATTTTTCAAGTTAGGTTTGTAGCGTTTTCCTGCAACAGCGTTTGCGTTGTAAATTTCAGGTCGGTAGATCTTTTGGAAAGTTCCCATGGTGCTTATGGTGCTTATCAACTCCAAGTTTGAGTAATCATTGAGTAAATCACCAAAGAAATAGAATGCTAGTGGAGCAACGCTATTTGGTGGCATGAAATAACGAACTTTTAATCCCATCTTCTTGAAATATTGCTCCGTTAAAGAAGACTCATTCGGCTGATATTCAAAACCCAATACTGGGTGTTGATTTTCGGTACGATGATAGATCTTATTATCTGATACGCTTAAACAAATAACAGGTGGTTTTTTGAAGTTCTGTTTATAAGCTTGTGAGTTGACGAAATATTTAAAAAGTTTGCCATGCAATTCTCCAAAGTCAGCTGGAATACTGAATTTATCTTGTCCTTTATTATGATCCAAAAGTAAAATGCTGAAATCATAATCTCGGACATAAGAAGAGAAGTTATTACCAATGATACCTTCAATACGCTCGTTAGTTTGGCGGTCAAGGATGTTGGTTTTAAGCACTTCAATCGAAGGGAATGCTTCCCCGTTGCTTTCGATGTCCATGTCAACTGAAATGATTTCTAGTTGAACAGAGTAACGGTCACCGTTAGGGTTATCCCAATGAGCTAAGGCATTGAAGCTATTATCAATCATCTGTAAAGCGTTACGTAAGTTCGCTTGGCGGCTTGCACCACGAGCCAAGTTAGCAAAGTTCGTTGTGATACGCGTACTGTCTGCGGGTGTGTAGTTTTCGTCGAGGCTGATGCTCTTAATCGTAAAATTAAATTCGTTCTTCATACTGTTCTGACTTCCCAATCCGTTGTCTGACTTACTCTCGTTCTTTTATATCACTGCGTTATTTTCGCTTGTAATCGTATTAAGAGTGTTGGCTATTTCGTTTGAAAGTTTGTACTAAGTTATTCGCTTAGTATTTTTATACTTGGACAGAGCTGTGATTAACAATGGTATTACTTCACAATCAACATGAGGAATATTCATGATCTATCTATTTGAAAGTGAAAGCTGGTGTCAGTTATATTAATTATCTTAATGGAAACATAACCACAATTATATCGAGTTATTTAAGATGGTTTATTCAATTAAAAGAGGGATGAAATGAGTGATTTGCTGTTATTGATTTTTTACTGCGCGTTATTAGGCAGTGGTGTTGGTTTTCTTGCCGGGTTGTTAGGTATTGGTGGGGGGCTGATCATTGTGCCTGTGCTAAGCAGCATTTTACTGTATCTAGATGTTTTACCATCTGACCAAGTGGTTGTTGCTGGAATTGCGACTTCGTTGGCCTCGATTCTATTTACTTCAACCTCTGCTGCACTTGCTCACCACAAGAATGGTAATGTGCCCTGGAATATTGCCCCTTGGATTATGCTCGGCGTAGCACTTGGTGCCTTGATTAGTGGCTTTATGGCGGCTTTGTTGCCGGAAAAAGTCGTTCGTATTGTGTTTGCCGTCAGTGTGGTACTTATCGCAGTTAAGATGTTCTTAAGCAGTAAAAGTGATGCGCCCAAAGAACGAAAGCTGCCGAATAAAGGTGTATTAACGGTTCTGACAACCATTACTGGCGGCTTGTCTGCAATGATAGGCATTGGTGGCGGTGCTCTATTAGTGCCACTACTAACGTTCTTTTCAGTTGATATGAAAAAGGCGATTGGCTGTGCGTCTGCATGTGGTATTGTCATCGCGCTATTCGGCTCTATCGGTTACATCACCTCGGGCAGCAGCCACTTTGCACTAAGTGATGGCTTTGCAGGTTTTGTCTATTTGCCTGCCTTGTTGGGTATCGTGTGCACGTCTTGGTTCACTGCTCCTTTCGGAGCAAAGGCGACAAACCTTTTACCCGTTCCAACGATTAAGAAGATCTTCTCTGTCTTGTTGGTGACTATCGCGGTTAGCATGGTCACTCGTTAGTGTCAGACAGTTCATGGCCTTAACCCGTTTGCAAAGTTGAATACTTGATGAGTTTATGTAGGCGAACAAAGAGCAGTCTTGAGGCTGCTCTTTTTGTTTGCCAGTCTGCATTTATACGATTATGTGTATGAGTATGTTGATAAAATCTTGTTGTTTAACCTGATTCGCTGCTATAGCTAAATGTACGTATTCAGATTAAGGGACTGCTAAATGTGAGTGATTTATGGATCCGTTAACACAGGGTGTGCTAGGTGCTTCTTTGTCGCAATCTGCGAGTAAAAAGCAACACTTGTTGGTCGCTGGGGCTTTAGGCTTGCTCTCTGGAATGGCGCCAGATTTGGATGCGCTTATTCGCTCAGAGAGTGATCCATTGTTGGCCTTGGAGTTTCATCGACAGTTTACACATTCGCTCTTCTTCATTCCCATTGGCAGTTTGATCTGTGCCTTGGTTCTACATCATCTGATTGCAAAAAGATGTGGGCTTTCTTTTAAACAAAGTTGGCTGTTTTGCGCATTGGGGTACGGCACTCATGCACTGCTAGACGCTTGTACCACTTATGGCACTCAACTGCTTTGGCCACTGACTAATGAGCGGTTTGCTTGGAATACTATTTCGATTATCGACCCTGTCTATACTATTCCTATCTTAATATTGTTGGTGTTGGCGACATGGAAACGAACTCCATGGCTAGCCCGCGCTGCATTTGCTTGGGCACTGATTTATCCAACGTTGGGGATGATACAACGTGATAGAGCAGAAGCCATTGGGTGGCTGCTAGCGCAAGAAAGGCAGCATATGCCTATACGGCTTGATGCTAAGCCAAGCTTTGCGAATATTTTGGTTTGGAAAGTAGTGTATGAGACAGGAAGTAATTATCATGTGGATGCGGTGCGAGTAGGTACATCCGTCAAGACATACCCAGGAGAGTCTATTGCGAAACTCAATGTGAATAGGGATTTCCCATGGCTCGACCCTAATTCACAGCAAGCAAAAGATATTGAGCGTTTCCGCTGGTTTTCGAATGGTTTTATCTCACAAGATCCAAATGATGCGCTTCGGGTTATTGATGTTCGTTACTCGATCGTTCCTAACCAACTAAAAGCCTTGTGGAGTATCAAGCTATCGCAGTCTGCAGACGCTGAGGAACACGTTTTGTATGAGACGCACAGAGACAATACACCAGTGTCTAGAGAGATCTTTTTCGATATGTTAAAAGGTAAGTCATATAAGTAACACTCTGTATTTATTAGATATTATAGAACAATTTTCTATAAAAAAGGCTGAATCAGTAACCTGCTCAGCCTTTTTATTTATTGTTCTATACAGCCTGTGTTGATGGGATAATTAAAGGTAACGGTTTCTCAAATGATCTTTGAAGTATTGTGCATTCAAGGTTTCACCTGTTGCACCTTTTACTAAATCATCGGTGGTGAGTAGGCTGCCTTTGCTCCAAATATTCGACTCTAACCAAGTGAATATAGGGGATAGGTCGCCGCTTTCAATTGCTGAGTTCACATCGACAGTCTTCTTCATTGAAGCCATGAACTGAGCCGCGTACATCGCACCTAGTGTGTAAGATGGAAAGTAGCCGAATGCGCCATCTGTCCAATGGATATCTTGCATACAGCCATTGGTGAAGTTACCTTCCGTGCTTAAACCTAGGTAAGACTGCATCTTGCTGTTCCATAACTCAGGCACATCAGTGTGCTGGATTTTACCGTTGATCAGGTCACGTTCGATTTCGTAGCGTAAGATAACGTGTGCAGGGTAGGTTAGCTCATCAGCATCGACACGAATGAAGTCTTTCTTAACGCGAGTGTAGATTTTCTGGAAGTTATCTTTCTCAAATTCAGAACCAGAGAACTGTTGTCCTGCTAGGTTGGCTAAGTGTCCGATAAACGGGTCGCTGCGGCCAACTTGCATCTCAAAGAACAGCGATTGAGATTCATGGACACCCATAGAGCGAGCTTGACCAGCAGGTTGGCCTGCTAAATGTTTTGGTAAGCCTTGCTCATAACGCGCGTGTCCTGTTTCATGGACGATGCCCATCAGGCTCTGTACGAATTCTGCTTCATCGTAGCGAGTTGTGATACGAACATCTGAAGGCACACCGCCACAGAATGGATGAACACTTTCATCTAATCGGCCGTGATTGAAGTCAAATTGAAGTAACTTCATGACTTCTAAGCCAAGTGCTTTTTGCTTTTCAGCGGCGTAAAAGCCGTTAGGAGCATAAAATTGCTCGCTCGATTGCTTTTCAATGACCTCATCAATGAGACCAGGAAGCCAAGTTTTGACATCTGCGAATAGGGTGTCTAATGATGCTGAGCTAGTACCTGGTTCGTAGATATCTAGCATTGCATCGTAAGGTGTAAGGTTGGCTGCATCAGCACGAATTTGAGCCTCTTCTCGAGATAGCTCAACCACTTCACGCCAGTTTTTTTCGAAACCCACCCAGTCGTTGTTTCCACGTTGACTACGCCATGCATGCTCACATTTTGAACCCGCTAGCGATTTAGCTTCAACCAGTTTCTCAGGAAGTAGGTTCGCTTGTTGCCATTGACGTTTGATTTCACGAAGCGATGATTGTTGTTCATTGTTCAGGTCTTCGTTTTCAGCGTCAGAGATCCAATCGGCCAGCTGTGGCTGAGACATTAATCCGTGAATATGAACGGAAAGTTCTGCCATCGCTTCGCTACGCGCTTGGTTACCACCTGCTGGCATCATTGATGCTTGGTCCCAACCACAAATTGAAGCTAGATGTTGAAAACGTGAACATTTTTGAGAGTGTTCGACTAGTTTTTTGAATGCGCTCATTTGGCTACTCTTAATTTGGTTTCGTTGAATGCCCTTAACACGGAAGATCGATAAGGTTCATTTCTCATGTGCTTTATTACGGCTTCGCTTTGACTAATGCTGTACTTCTCAGTCGAAGATATAGCAATAATAGTATCAAGCGATACGGTGGCTCGAGTTTACTATTTTTTAACAAATTAAACTGTACCATTGTGCACAAAATCAGTGACTTGTATAGCTGGTGGTAATTGTTGCTTGCGAAGTGCGCAGAGAAGCGGTATTGATGGTAGATCGCTGAACAAAGATTATAATGATATGGATATTTTGAACTTTGAGGCATTTCTGATTGCCATCACTATTTTAACGTTAACGCCTGGCTTGGATACAGCATTGGTGATTCGTAATACCAGTCGCTCTGGCTTATCTGACGGCTGTATGACGAGCCTCGGTATCTGTGCTGGGTTATATGTACACGCCTTTTTCTCTGCAGTCGGTATTTCTGCGATTCTTGCTCAATCGGCAGAGCTATTTCAAACCGTAAAAATGGTGGGTGCTGTTTACTTAATATGGCTTGGTTTAAGTAGCTTACGTGCATTAATGAAAAAAGGGGGTGGGTTGAAAGTAGGCGAGCAAACTCAACAAGCCTATAGTGCCAAACGATCGCTACGGGAGGGCTTTTTATCTAACGTTTTAAATCCCAAGACTGCAGTCTTCTATTTGGCATTTTTACCTCAATTTGTTAATCCTGAAGGCTCGCCGCTATTGCAGTCTATGCTAATGGCTTCGGTTCATTTTATCATCGCTATGCTTTGGCAGTGCGGTTTGGCTGGAGCTTTAAATTCAGCTAAAAATTTACTAAAGAATGCAAGCTTCATGAAGTGGATGGAAGGCGTAACCGGTATGGTATTGTTTGGGTTGGGCGTTAAGCTTCTGATGGAAAAGCCAGCTTAGTTTCTGTCTCTTTATGCAAAAAAGAAAGCCCACGCTAGGTTCTTGTTACCATTTTAGCGTGGGCTTTGTCGTCATACACGGCTGGTGTCCTATTACCGTGAATGTAGATGACTATATTAGTCAGCTAAACGAACATTGAACTCAGCGCCTTCAAAGCCTAAGTCACTCAGTTCTTGAGCATCAAAGTTCGTGGTCACATCAATATCACCAATCTGTTCAGTGGTTTGGTTCTCGCCTTCAATAGCGCTACGAGAACCTAGACCGCCTGAATTTAATGGTTTAGCTTGGCCAATTTCGATCGTACCTGCGTATTGTGATTCTGCGTAAAAATCACCAGAGACGAAAGAGTGGAAAGGACGTAAGCTTCCGCCTGTTGCGTACTGCATGTTTGACAGGCCAGCTTCTTTAATAGCCCAACCCCAGTCCCACCATTTTGATTCGCCAGGAATGTAGCGGTGATCCCATTGATAGCGAATATCAGCGGATTTATCGCTAGCACGGCCCATAGTAAAGGTGTGTGGCTTAGTTGGACGGTTATCTGGGTGAGTGTGCCATGCATTACCACTCCAACGAAGGAATCCTTTGAATTCAACATCGTAACTAATGTCAGCGTTGAATCGGTATGGGTAAGCGATGCTTGAACGGTACAGTTCTACGCGAATTGGCAGTTCTGAATTCGCTGGAACCATAGGGCGTGCTTGAAGCGTTACTTGTTCGCTAGTCGAGCCACCGTTAGAGTTTGAGAAGCTTTGGTTCGCTTCAAACTTAATAGTGAGCTTGGTATCGCCAACTAAAGGCCACTTAAACGTATTCTCTGTTTGAACGCTTTCTGAAAAACCATAGCTGTTTGTCTTTGACCAGTTTGTTGATTCGTCGACTTTTAAATCAACAACCACTTGCTGAGGAACATTGCTGTAGTTCTTTGCCGTTGCGTATACAGTTTTTACTAGTTCGCGGTCTGACTCTGTTACATCACCATGCCAGAAATTATCGTCGTTAACAGTGTAGGTAAAGTTATCTACGATGATTTTTGTCTTTTCGCCACAGCGGTAACCACTACAAGAGCCGTTGTTGTTTCCTTGAATAACCCAGCGGTCGCCAGAACGGTTAATCGTCATATCTTTGCCAACATAAGGGCTATTATTACCACCTACCCAGGCGTAACCCAGATAGTGAGCTAAGTAACTTAGCGGGCGAACAAAGTCCTTGCGATCAGTGACGAGGCCATACTCAACATCAATTTCACTGCCTTCAGCGATTGACTTAGCAGGGTAGTTCGGGATTTCAGAATGATCATTGTTTGGGTAGCAGAAGGTTTTACCGTTCGGAACATCCTGTTTGATCAAACCGTGATAACCTGATCCCATAATTACCCAGTTTCCTTTCAATCCCGTAATTTGCCAAGTGCCCATACGAGCGAGTAAAGCACTTTTGTGTTCTTCGGCTTCATAACGGTCTATAGGGCGATAACCAGAGCGACATACATCCTCACCAAGTTGGTCAAACACTATTTGGTCTGGGTAAATCTTTGCGTTTACACTGGTTGATAGAACAGACAACACTGCTGCTGCCAAGATACTTTTATTTTTACTGATCACAAACAATCCCCTCATTTTCATTTTTATATTGGTAACGCTGTTTATGTCTTGCTTGTGCAGGACCATTTGACTTTTCCATACTGACAAAAATAACGATACTGAAAATGCTTGAATATTTTTTAATATTAAAATCAGTAGCTTAAATTGTTAATATTATCTATTGATGAAAAATTGATGCAACGAATATAAATTTTTTCGGCTCACTTCAAGCTGAATTTAGAAAAATGAAGATTTCTTAGGGTTCGACTTACGTCAATGTGGATTTGAGGTTGAAAATGCTTCTTTGGTTTAGCGTGGATAACCAAGTAATTACTGTTGTTGGCAATGTCAGGCTGGGATCTGAGATGAGATTTAACGATAAGCTCTATTTAATCGATTATTATTTTCAAAAAAATCACTTGTGAATAGTATTACTTCGTACTTATGAGGCTATTTGGAACTAAGAATGAGATCTTACTTCAATTGTTTCGTTAGTTCTTATTATGAAGTGACGATATATGGAATAGATAAGGGGAGATAGGGAGTGTTTCAATTATGAGACTTATTAGTTTTGAGAATGAAACTAAGATAAATAATTGATGAAAGGAAAGGGATGGATTTCGAATTGAGTCGAAATCCATCTTAAATAATATAACTTTGAAGGGGGTTTATTACTCGTTAAGGAGGTAATTTAGCGTTTAGCTAACAGCTGAGTACGACCTGTATTACAACTCCGAATAATGGCAAATGCTTCATTCGCGCTCAAAATATCAATATTCAACGTTAGTGGATCATTGTTCAACAAAAGGTATGGTGATAACAAATCGTCGTTCATTGCCTCGTTTATTTTCTGTACCGACAGTAGGTCTAAAGTGCCAGCAATGACAAAATTGAATGATGTAGAGTATCCCGCATTTCCTTGAAAGCGAAGAACGATAGGGGTTGGTATTTTATCGTCTTGAATGGAGACGATATGCAGAACTTTGTTATCCCTAATTTTAGTGAACCCATCGCTTCGTAATACGTTATCTTCAGAGAGCAAATCGATCATACTATGCTGGTAACTGTGATCTTCAAGTTTGTGAGAATCAGGAATACTCCAGACGCTTGCAAACAAGATTAGTGCGGAGAAAACGGCAATAAATGGCATCATAATGACCCCTTTTCTAGGAATAGCTCAATCTCTTTACTGGCCTTGTCCAGTTGTGATGGGTTGTAAAAAATATTTACTGATTTACGAGTCACTTTATTGAGTATCGCAAGTTCAGAATAACCAGGTTCTTCGCTGATGTAAGCAATACAGTCACATTGATACTTGTTAAGAATCCTTTTCAAATCTGGGTTTAGCGTCATTTGAGGGTCTTGAAATATCTGTAGTTGACCTATCCAATATTCGGTCAGACGATCAGAAGTTTTGACTTCATGGAGACTCTTGTCGTGAAATTTACTGAATGCAAGCACGATTGATGCTGTGACTAGGGCGGCAGCGATGGAATAGCATGCGAAGTTCTTATAACACGCAATTTTGCGATAGATGGGAAGTATTTGCGTTTCACTGTGCTCTTCGCCTGAGGGCGTTTTAAGCTCGTTGTCAGCTTGCGTTGTAGTGGTATCTTCAGGCGCGGTGATGCTAGTACCATCCCCAGTCGATTCGATGCAAATGCAATGGTCGATGAGGCGGTAACCTACCTTTGGGACTGTCACTATTGGTGAGTCTTTAGTACCTAACTTGACGAACTTTTGGCGCAGCAAACTGATACTTTTCGCAAGAGAGGTGTCTCCTATGAACTCGCTACCCCAAGCGTAGTTAATAATGTCCACCTTACTCACAATATCAGGTGCGTGTTTAAGTAGTAGTTCTAAAACACGGCTCTCTCTGTATCCAATCTTAATAGAACGATCGTCGTTATAAATACGATTTGTTATAGGGTCAAATTTGATCATATAGCCAACGTTTTATTTTTATTATAATTATCTCAACAATGTAATCGACTATAAACTGACTCATATATGAATTAAAGTCACATGTTAATTTTTCTGTAACTTTTTTGCTTTCTTGAGAAGACATAATATTTAACAATTATTAAATATAAGTAATGCCTAATTAAGCTTTCGTTCTAATAGTGACAAGGTTTATTGAAAAGATCTTATAGTATTTTAGGTTAATTATTTAAGTAATGTTTTAGTTAATTTACTTGACTGGTTAACTTAATAAATAAAAAGCCCGCATTAATTTAGGGCTTTTTATTCTAAGAATTATCTCACTTAAAACTTTACTGCGTTATAGTCGCTGAAGTGCTCAGTGGTTTGAAAAATAGTTTAGTTTCTTCGATAACCACATGACGTAACGTGAGAAGGCCGATTAGGTTCGGAATAGCCATTAGGCCGTTCACGATATCTGCCATTATCCAGATCATATCAAGCTTCAAGAATGCACCAGACGCGACTAGCGCAATGAAGATTACTTTGTAAGGTAAAACTGCTTTGGTACCCAGCAAGAACACAACGCAGCGCTCACCGTAGTAGTTCCAACCTAAAATTGTTGTAAACGCAAAGAAGATTAAACCAACAGACACTAGCATAGGACCTAATGTTTCTGCGTTTAGACCAACAGCAAATGCATGAGTGGTCATCGCAGCGCCAGATAAGTCAGCCTGCCAAGCACCCGTTAAGATAAGCGCCAAACCTGTCATCGTACAAATAATGATGGTATCGAAGAAGGTGCCAGTCATAGAGACAAGGCCTTGTTTCACACATGAATCTGTTTTTGCAGCCGCCGCAGCCATTGGTGCGCTACCTAAACCAGACTCGTTAGAGAATACACCGCGTGCAATACCAGACTGGATTGCTAGCATGATACTCGCACCAAAGAAGCCACCTGTTGCTGCAGTATTAGTCAACGCAGAGGTGACGACAAGAGTAACGGCATTCATAAGTTGGTCTGCATTTGAAATTAGAACACTTAAACATGCGACGATGTACATAACCGCCATAGTTGGAACGACTTTTCCAGCCACTTTAGCGATAGATTGAATACCACCCAGTGTAACTACTGCCACCAACACTGTAAGTACGACCGCTGACATTTCGCGTGAAGCACCAAATGAGATTTCTGTAGCATCTAATATTGCGTTTACTTGTGGAAAGGTGCCGATACCAAAACATGCAACGCCTAAAGCGAATACAGCGAACATAATCGCCAAGATTTTTGAGCCCACTCCGTATTGCAGGTAGTACATTGGGCCACCAACCATCTCGCCATTGCTATCCGTTCTGCGGTATTTTACGGCTAGTAGACACTCAGCGTACTTAGTCGCCATACCAAATAACGCGGCAAGCCACATCCAGAATAGAGCGCCAGGGCCGCCAATCTTGATTGCGGTCGCTACACCAACAATGTTACCTGTACCAATAGTTGCTGACAGCGCGGTACACAAAGCGGCAAAACTTGATACGTCACCCGTACCTGATTTGTCTTTGCTGAACAGCATTTTTAGCGCGGTTGGGAGGTATCTAAACTGGAGTAAGCTTAAGCGAAACGTAAAGTAGATGCCTGTACCCACTAGCAGAATAAGCAGTGGTGGTCCCCAAACGAATTGGTTGATGGTTTGTAGTGTAGCTTGTAGGTGGTTCATAGATTCCCCTTAATAAATTAGAAACTTAAGGAGAAGAGGGAAGGCAGTGCAGATCGAAGGGATCGGTAACACCACTTAATACATACGGATTTCTAGATAGAATTCTTTTGTTAATTAAGGCTTGTTGCTTTCCACTCCTCTGTCCTTTTGCCTGAGAGTTTCACTTAGCGAATCACTTTTAGATAAGTGATGGACACAAAGCTTGCTCCTTCGGCGACCGATTGAACGGTTCTCTCCAGAGGTTCCTCCAACGACAGTCCTCACTTTTCCGGATTTCTCCAGCATAAAGCACCTGAAAGATTTACTTCTTCGGCGGGTTAATCTAACTAAATGTTAATATTTAGTTAAAAACCACTCTCCTGCAGTCTTCATTGGAACAATTACCTGACTTATCAGATAAACTGTAGGCGTATCCTAGATCATATAAATTGTGATGTCAGCTACAAAACATCTGTTTGAACAAATGTTGTTCAACTAAATGATCAAACAACGTGACTCTGACGTAACTTGCTTGTTTAAATGATATAAAATAGAGAAACAAGGAGGAGTTATGACTCGACTAATAGCGATTGTTTTTTTATTGGCGTTGGCATTTGTACTGTTTCGTTATAGGACAAACGAAAAAGTACAAAAATGGGTGGTGATAGTTATCGTTAGTAGCTTCCTTTTGTATACTGCCAGTCTAATGATTTCGGAATTAACTCGTTAGCACTGTTTGGTATAACTTAATCACTCGGTGACATTGTAACGTTTAACATATATTTGGGAGTACCCGCTAGTGAACCAGCAGCCTGGACAAAGCGAACAAGATGAAGTGGTGGTTATTGAAGAACGCGATAAGCGCAGTCAGTTCTATATCGGTATCGCTGCCATTATTGGTTTGGCTCTTGGTGGCTTGATTGGTTCGTCAGTGACAGCTTCCAAGTGGGAATCTACTTATCAGGTACTCGAAGCTCGTTATCAAGAATTGAGTGTAAGCAAAACACAGTTGGTGTCTTCTGTTGAAGCGAAAGTGGCAGAATTTGATACAGAAATCGATGCTAAGGTTGAAGCGGCTTTGGCCGAGCAAGCAGAAGCGCATCAAAAAGAACTTCAAGATCTTGCTAAGCAATCTGCTGTGTTAGAGAAAGCGAATTATTCACTAGAGCAACAGTTAAACGAGCAGAAACAGACATTAGATAAAACAGAGCAAGATAACCAGAAGCTAAACCGTCAGGCAGATATGCAGTCGACTTTGTTTGAGCGTTCTCGCGAACTGTTCCGAAAAGAATTACAGATCTCTCAAGAGCTAGAAAAGCTTGAGAAAGAAAGAGAGACCATTGAGCAGAACCTAGGATCATTGAAGAAAGCGTGTGATGTTTTCTTAGATGGTACGTCTTGGGACGCCAAGTCTGACGCTTGTGAGAAGCAAGATAACGCGAATTCCCGTCTCAGCGACATCAGACAAATGATTGAAGTTCACACCATGGATCTTGAGCAAATCAAAGCCCTAACTGAAGAGATGGGCTTGTAGGTTAAACGCTAAGTCATCACTCTTTAATCTTTATTTTTTACACCCACATCATGCAAATGGTGTGGGTGTTTTTGTTGGTGCTAAGTGGTGAGACGAATGTGTCTCTTTACTAAGAATACTTGCATCAACCTCTCCGCCATTTGTGATTGGTGCTATATATTTAACAGCTTCATGTGACTAGTTGAGTATTTGGTGACTTTGCGCGCATATTTATAGACGTTGTAAGCCTCATAGTGATTCAGTCTGGGATGAATTCGCGGCCTGTTGTTTTTTGATTAGGCCATTCAATGGGGAGTGGTAGACCATGAACGAATATCAGTGTGAGAATTGCACCTTAGCTTATTGCTTTGATGACTGTAACTCGTCATTAGCGCAACGAGATATGATTGATGTGGAAGAGGCGGTTGAACGTATACAAGTATGCCAAGATCCTGAGCAGCGTAAACAGGAAAATTTAGCTACAAAAAATCCCCATAAGCGAAGCTGGTAGGGATTTTCATTGAGCTATTGTTCTGTTCTCGCTTTCTCAAGCAAAGGGTATTACCAAAGTTTTTAGAACAGTGCTAATTAGCGAATGATTACTTTTCGTAGGTTTTGATTTCACCTGATTTCACACGAGCTACAAATGATTGCAGTTCTTTCTTAACAACAGGCATCAAGAAGTAAAGACCTAGGATGTTAAAGATAGACATTGCAAAGATAGCTGCATCAGAGAAGTCGATTACCGCGCCAAATTGGATTGTTGCGCCAATTACAACGAACACGCAGAACATCACCTTGAAAACCAGTTCCGTAGCCTTTCCTTCACCGAATAGGTAAGTCCATGCTTTAAGACCGTAGTACGACCAAGAAATCATAGTAGAAAATGCAAACATGATAACGGCTAGTGCCAATGTGTATTTGAAGAAACCTGCAGTTTCAGTGAACGATGCCGCAGTTAGAGTTACACCTGTTAAACCTGAACCATCGAATGGGCTTGTGTTCAAGCCAGCAATAGTGATAACCAATGCAGTCATAGTACAAATGATTACTGTATCAACGAACGGTTCTAGCAGTGACACTAGGCCTTCAGTGATTGGCTCTTTTGTTTTAACTGCTGAGTGAGCAATAGCAGCAGAACCAACACCCGCTTCGTTCGAGAAGGTAGCACGTTTCAAACCTTGAATTAACGCACCAATGAAGCCACCAACGACACCTTCACCAGTGAATGCTCCTGTAAAGATTGCGCTGAATGCAGGACCAACTTGATCTAGGTTAGAACCGATAACAACCACAGCCATACCGATATATATCGCGGCCATCCAAGGGACGACTTTTTCTGTTACCGATGCAATAGAAGGCATACCACCAACAATCACAGAGAAAACAAGAGCCGCTAGTACAAGGCCAGTGATAACACCGTACTCACTTGGGATATCGAACGCGTACGTTAGCATTGCATGAGCTTGGTTAGCTTGGAACATGTTACCACCACCCAGTGAACCTAAGATACACATGAGTGCGAAACCGACAGCCAGTACTTTACCTAGCCCACTTAAACCTCTTTCACTAAGGCCTTGGCTGAGGTAGTACATAGGACCACCCGAAACAACGCCTGACGGCAAGATAGTTCGGTATTTAACACCTAAGGTACATTCACAGAACTTAGAAGCCATCCCTAGAAGGCCACACAAAATCATCCAGAATGTTGCACCAGGACCACCGATCGCAAGGGCTGCACCAACGCCGGCAATATTACCTAGGCCTACGGTTCCTGACAGAGCAGTAGTGAGTGCTTGAAAGTGAGAAACCTCGCCATCTTCTTTCGATTTAGGGTCGGTATACTTACCTTTGATGATATCGATAGCCATACCGACACGTTTAAATTGTACGAAACCAAAATAAACCGTGAAGACCATAGCTGCGAGTAATAGCCAGCCTACGATGATAGGGAAATTAGCTTCACCTACCGGTACACTTTTAAATATTAATCCAACGAACCATCCTGTGTATTCGTTGAAAAATCCATCAACACTTTTACTCAAATTGCTAATAGCTTGATTAAATGATCCTTCTTCTGCAAATGCACTGGAACTAAACAATAATATAAACCCAAAAAATAATTCTCTTATGTTTTTCATGGCTTTCCCTGTCTTTTTATTAAATTATGTTTGTTTCTGTTGTGTTTGTTTTATATTTCAATAGCTTACTTATCCCTTCGGTAGCAAAAAAATGCTCTGTAGCCAAGTCGAAATGCGAAATAAATATAACTATTAATCACGTTTTATATGGATATCCTTTCGGCACGTGCACCATTAAGACTATGATATTCCGCTTACCACGTCTTATTGACAACCCTATACATAAAACGAATGGCGTCAAAGAGATTTTTACAATAAATTTACAATTATTCGTGTTTTGTCGTCTTTTGGGAATAAGTCGATGATTTTTTGAGTCGGAAAAAGCATATAAAAGAACAATACTCACAGCATGAATGGTCTCATGTAGGCTCTGTAACTATGTTTGAAACGGCCTTTAATAAATCAAGTCTGTGATGTTTTTACCTCGGTAGACTAAATCAGTGAAGGTAGGTTTGCGGTTACTGGTCGTAAGAACTTAGGCCAGCTTTAAGGCTGAAGGTAATAAAAAAGCCCTGAATTAGGGCTTTTGGATTTTCGATGGGTTAATCGGTTCAACGGCTATGGTCGGTAGCATGGTTAACGACGCTTTTGCTTGATTTGTGGTAGAGCTTAAGAGCAAGCAACGATCCCCATAGAGCGACTTGCCCCCATAATAACGTCCATTGAGATACCACTTCTTGCCACGAAGCGCCCATTTGGTTTAAAGCTAAGAATCCTTGAATCGCAGGCGTACTTGGGAAAAGTTGTGATAACAGTACCAGCCAATCTGGCATCATCTCGATAGGCCAAATAAAGCCAGAGGAGAAAATGAGTGGCATTGAACTGATCAGTACAACCACAGTCACGAGTTCTCTTCTTGGTACTAATTCTCCGATAAAAATCCCAATTAAACAGCTAGCCAATAAGAAGGGCAGTAACAAGGTTAAAATCTGTGAGATAGCGGCGAGCAAGTTTATGCCGTACATCGAAAAGCTGGCGCCGAAGTAGTACATCGATAACAAGTAGTAAATACCCACTAGGGTGCAACAACGAGCAAGGATAAGTTTGGCTGGAGAGGTTTTACTCCAATAACCGAACGGAGACTGCGCATTTTGTGTCGCACCAACCAACCCGGATGCCATGGCTAGAGTTTGCTGAAGGATCAACACAAAGACAGCCGGAACCACGTAATCTATGTAACCCATACGACTATTGAAAGTAGGTTTTAGATTTAGGTTAAATGCACTGTAACCCTTGGCTGCGGACTCTAAAGGCACACCTTCAATTAAGAGGTGGCTGACCTTTACTTGTGCCGCTAGCGTGCCGCCAGCCTTCGCAAGCCCTTCAACTATAGTGCCATAAACCAAGAAGTAAGACGCATCGCCTGCATAAGAGAGCGTTGGACTTTTCCCTAGCAGTAGGTCTTTGTAGAAGTCTTCAGGAATGACGATGAACCCACCAATTTCTTGGTTAAGCACAGCCTGTTTCGCGTCAGCAATAGTGGAGTCACGGCGAACCAAATCAATTTGAGAGGTCGCATCGACCATTCGCTCCAAGTGGTAGCTACTTTGGCTCTTGTCTAGGTTCACCACTGATGCTTTTAATTGTTGAGGTACTTGATTGGCGTAGGGCAGCGGGTACAAGAATGAGTAAAAGACCACACCACCAAATACCGTAAGCAATACAACAGGGTTACGAAGAACTGCCAGTAACTCATGTTTCAGCAATTGAGTAAAGCTCATTGATTTACTCCTTGATGTTCTGCTTGCGCTAAGTGCTTTTTAATCAATAAGATCACCACAAAAGCAGGAATAACATACCAAAACATTGAAGTGAGGTTCATCAGCGATTGCGCAGCGCTCATACCGTAACTGGACTGAGCCGTTTGTACTTCAATGTAATGACTAATAGGCAATAGGCTTCTCCAAACCTGGGCTGCCGTATTCATGTCAGTGACAGGGAAGGTGATTCCCATAAAGGCAAAACTTGGTGCCGTAAATGCGCCCGCAAAACTCATCGCTCTTGCTGGATCAAGCGTCAAGAAGAAGAACAAGCAACCCATAATGATACAACTAATAACCGTTAGTAACTGTGCAATGGTTAATGCCATAAAGCTGCCGTTAAATGGCCACTCTAAAAGGCGATAAAACCAAAAACTAAAGACAATACCGAATCCTAAAAACAGCACAGCATAAGGGGTCAACGTCGATGCAAGTGACTTAACAGGAGAGTGAGATAACCATGCTTTTAGCCCACGCGCGCGTACATTTGCAGTCAATATCAAAATTGTTCCCACTACAATCATGATCTGCCATAAAGCAGGAATAACGGCAGATACCAAGAATTGAGCGTAACTGGTGTTCTTGTTAAACAATGGGGTGATTTGGCTTTGTATTGTGACAGCTTGCCCCAATGCAGATTGTACCGTGGTGTCTCCGTGTGAAAGCTGTCTAACCACTTCGAGTTGAGCGTTGAACGTGCCTTGAGCTTGCAGTAGAGCCGCATTCACCAGTTTACCAATCAGTATAAATTGGCTGTTGTAGAACACGGATACCTGCGGGTTTAGCCCAAGGTAAAGGTCTCGGTCAAAGTGTCTAGGTATAACAACATAGCCGTAGATATCACGTTCAATCATGGCTTTAGCTGCTTCACTTGCAGAGCTGTATTTCTGAGTGACCTGCAGGGTAGGTGAGGCATCGACTAAGCGAGTAAATTGCTGTGAAATTTGGCTGTGTTCTAGGTCAATCACTGCAACAGGCAAATCACGGGCGATGCCTTGTGAAAAGATCAGCCAGATACTTGCAGCAAGCAGCAAGGGTATCCAAGTTAAGCATGACAGCAGCCATTTGTCTTTACGTACAATAGCCCACTGTCTAAGCAAATTCCTTTGCGCTTTGTGATGCTCTGGTAAGTGAGAGTTAGCAGACATACGTCACCTAAAGCTCAACCACAAGGCTCATACCCATGCGCAGTGTTTCGCTTGTATCTAAAGGGCGAGCTTCTACTTCAAATGTACGTAAGTCAAAGCCTTGCGCAGCATCGGTTGAACGCCAAGTTGCAAAATCACCCATAACAGCAATATGCGTCACTTGGAAAGTCAGCGACTTATCTAAAGCGGGTAGGTAAGCTTCAAATTGTGCGCCTTTCTCAAAGTGCTTGAGCATATCTTCACGGACGTTAAGTACCGCCCATGTGTCTTTAGTATCGATCACAGTGACAACTGGAAACCCTTGTGGCGCTAGCTCTCCGCTACTCAGTAGTACTTGAGATACTTCACCGCTGAACCAGCTGTGGATCTGTGTGTCCTTTGCATAAGCTTCGACTTCAGCGACTGCACCAGCGGCCATCAATGCTTTTTGAGCGGCAGCCACTTTGGTCTCATCACGAGCACCCTCCTGTGCTAGCTGATACATCTGGAAAGCTGCGCTTTCTGTGTATTTTGCTGCTTGCCACTGTGTCTTGGCTTCATCACGCTTTTGCTCCGCGACTACGCCATCGTTGTAAAGGTTGTTTACACGCTGGTAGGTTTTTTCCATTAAATCAGCGGCTGCTTTGGCTTTCAGCCATTGGTCTTTGGCCGCTTGGATTTGTTGAGTTCGTGCGCCATTTTCTGCTTCTTGAGCAAGAGCTCCAGCCGCTTTTTCACCTGCCTTAGCTTGTTCTAACTTTGCGTCAATTTCTGGGCTCAGAAGAGAAAAGATCAATTCACCTTTCTCAACAGAGTCGCCTTTGCGTACAAATACTTCGTCAATTCGGCCTGGCACTTTCGAAGAGATACTGTATTGCTGAGCATCGATTTGGCCTTGAAGCTTTACGGGCTGAGGTTGGTATGCTTGGTAAAAACTGTATCCGACCCAGCCAACAATGCCGATAACAACTATAGATAGAAGAAGAGGCTTAATAGGTTTCATGAATTATCCTTTTGACTGGCTAGCGGTGTCTGTTTTTGAGTCGAAATCAGACGTGAAAGAAGAAGTTAAGTAGCTCGAATAAGCATTCATTTCGCTGCTGAGCGCTAAAAGCTTGTTGAGAGAGATTAGGTATTTAAATCGTGCAGCAGATTGCTGTGTTTTGATGCTCGCAAGGTATAGCTCAGCGTCAACCACCTCTAACGAGTTAGAGAGCCCTTGAGTGAAGGCTTTTTTGCGAAGTAGCAGATTCTCTTGAGCTAGCGATAAGCTAGAGTTTAGTCCTTGGACTTCTTCAATAGCTTGGTTTGCTTCGAGATAGGTCTTTTGCACCAACACGGTTAAATCTTGCTTCGCTTGTGACTTTAGGAATTTAACTTGCGATACTGCACTGTGCGCCGCCGCCACTTTGTCTGAACGACCTGAAGTGTCGAGTAGTGGCACGTTAACACCGATTCCGACTAACCAATCTGGTTTCATTTCGCTGGCGAGTGAATCGTCTTCATAGAGGTTGTAATCTCCGTATAGGTAAACCTCTGGGTAGTACTTGCCTTTTTCTGCTTTGATTAAGCTACTTGCTTGCTTCTCTTTCGCATCGAGAATTTTTAGGCCCGGATAAGTCATCAATGTTTGTTCAATAAACACATCCATATGAGGTAGGTTTTTGTTGATAAACAGTTGCTCTGAAGGTTCAACGCTTTGGCTTTGACCGAGAATTTGGGTAAGGGCTAATTGAGCAATCTTAAGATCATTCTCAGCTTTGGTGCGTTCCACTACCGCTTTATCTAATGAAGCGTCTGCTTGAAGGCGTTCTACTCGTGCAATTTGCCCTTGTTGCTCAAGCTTAATGGCAAAGTCACGATGTTGAGTTAAGCCAGCTTCGACTGCTCGACGCGTTTTTACTACATCTTCAGCTAAGATCACTGAGAAGTAGTACTTGCTTAAGTCTTCGTAGCGAGCCTGCTTTTCCATCAAGAGTTGGCTCTGTGCTTCTTCGCTTTTACCTTCAGCTGCACTTTGTGCTGCGGTAATTCGACCGCCCGTAAATATCGGCCAAACTGCTCGAATGGAAGAACTGAAGATATCTTGCTCGGTGATGGTTGAAGTGATGCCTCCGAGAGATGAAACTAGTCCAGGAGCAATGGCTCCGATACCAGATAAACCAGCCGGGACGCTACTCAAGCTATCGGCAAACTGTTCACCATTAATCGTCACGTCGCTATCAAGGTGAGTGTAGTTAGCGCCTAGCGTCACTGAAGGCAGACTTAGGCTTCCAGTTGCATTTTGGAGATGCTGGTAACGCTCAACATTAGCTTGTTGAGCTGCAAGAGAGTTGTTGTTCTCTTGGAGAATTTGCCACGCCTCAGAAAAAGTGAGCGGGGCTGAATAGCTTGGCGTACTGATAGTACCGAAAAGGATACTGGCAATCGCAAGGCATCGGAATGTCGTTTTGGTCATCTGCATTAATTACCAAATTAGAGTATTAACTCTAATATTAACAGGGGGATCATCATTTGTCTTGAACAGATTACCTCATGTGGGCAAATAACCTAATCAATCGTTAACATAATGTGAATGCTATTAAGGATTTAGTGGCTTAAGACAAAGAAACAAAAAAGCACGACCAATCGTGTAATGCCGATCAGTTAAGAAATTTGTGAGATCATTTGACCGATCCTCAAAAGGCTTCAAAATCCGATATTAGGAAACTAATATCGGATTTTTTTATGTCTTTAGAAAGCCAGCTTGCGGATACTTTTCGGTCATGTAATACCTTTCATCACTTTGATAAATATTCTGAAATTCTTAGTCCAGAGCTTATTCAGCAAGGCTTTGAACAAGCAGGTGTATCAACGGTTCGAAGAAGGCGACTACCTTTAGAAGCCGTGCTTTGGTCTGTTGTAGGAATGAGCCTTTTTCGACAACAATCTGTTTGGGATATAGCTAATCAACTCGATATAGTCCTACCAGACAAACAACGCTTTGTTGCACCAAGTGCCGTTGTTCAGGCAAGGCAGAGATTAGGAGAAGAAGGAGTAAAGCAAGTCTTTAAGAAGATGGCTGTACACAGCTATCAATCTTCTAGCTTCGAAACTTGGTGTGGCCTAAACCTTTTGTCTGTTGATGGCGTTGTTTGGAGAGCAACAGATACCCCCGAAAATCATCAAGAATTTAAAGCACAACGTAATCATTCATCTGAGAATATCTACCCTAAAATACGTATGGTCTGTTTGATGGAACTTACGAGTCATCAGCTAATCGATAGTGCATTCTCTGACTATCGAACCAATGAAATGAAGCTCGCAGAAGAACTCATTGAACAAACTCCAGATCATTCACTGACTATTTTTGATAAGGGATATTACTCTCTAGGGCTACTTCACCGTTGGAACAAAACCGGTAAAGAAAGGCATTGGATGCTCCCAGTGAGAAAAGACTTCCAATATGAAGTCGTGCATAAATACAGCCCAAGTGACGCTGTGGTTGCTATAAAAACAACACCTCAGGCAAGAAAAAAGTTCAGTGATCTCCCGGAGGTAATAGAAGCGAGGTTAGTATCGAAAAGTATCAAAGGTAAGAAGTATCAGGTGCTTACGTCAATGTGTGATGGGTTACTCTTTCCTGGAGAAGACATGGTAGAACTCTATCGCTATCGTTGGGAAATCGAATTAGGCTATCGGGAAATGAAACAAACCTTGCTTGATAGCGAGTATACATTACGAAGTAAGCGTCCAGATATGGTCAAACAAGAACTCTGGGGTATTTTATTAGCCTATAACCTTATAAGACAGGTTATGACAAAGGCAGCGAGTCAATTAGATAGTGTGTGGCCAAATCAACTAAGCTTCACAAGTAGTGCTATGGCAGTGACTCAATACTTTGCAGCTTTACCTTTAACAAGGCCAGGAAACCTTCCCAAACACTATGATGTGCTACTACAGCAAATATCTATGTTTATCCTACCACCGAGGAGAGAGGACAGAAGTTATCCTCGTTGGGTTAAGCTGAAGCCCAAGAAGTATGCAATAAATAGAAAAAATGCCAGTCAGCTTAACTGACTGGCATTACGACCAATCGTGCTCTTTAAGTTCTTTAAAGAAGGAATTGCTACAAATGGCGGGTGCTATTTAAAGCTTGGGCAATGGTGGTCGGCGCGCCACACCAAATGTCTTGAACCTTGCATCGTTTGTAATAAATCTCTACCTGACATTTGCGGGAAAGCTAACAACACTTTTAGATCGAGAGGGGAAGTCTCATTCTTCTCATATGCTCTGACATGAGTAAAAGTAGATTGTAAGTTCTTGAATAGCATAGCCTTTGTAAGGCAGATTCCGAAAGTATCGCGTTTCATTGTCTGGTTTCCTTTTCAACAATGTTGTTACGTTATGTTTTTATCCGGTTTCTATTGAACGTTGCCACTGATCGATACTTCCAGCTCATCAATGCTTTATTGTTGGGGCTGCTTTTTATCAGTCACCTTTTCGTTGCCAAACTAGCCGGTTGTGAAATAGCGATGGATGAATAGGGGAGAATACTTGATCCGTTTGTTCATCATTCGTAACGGCGAGCACGCAACTTTTACTTATCGATACGTCCAGTGAGTGAAGAGTTGTTGCCTTTCTGTTAACCGAAAGTCTTGTTTGAAGCGCTGACTTAAAGTTACAACGTATAGTTTGGCAACAATAAACGCCTTCATATGCAACCATTATAATCGTGTTTATTTTAAACAACCTAAAAAACACCTAAAACCTTAGTGATCTAGCTCAACTTTTGTTCGGATATTTAAGTTTTTAAGCTAATCCGTTCTAAAAGTGTACGATTGGTGCGAGTGTCGAATATAAAGGGATATCAATTAACAATTTGGTTAATTATTTAGTTGAGCAATAGTCACAAATTCGGATTGGCGTAAAGGTGCTGCGGTTAACTTAGTGTTAACATTGCCGGCTAAGTACTAGGGACGGATCTATATGAAATGGAGTAGTATCAGCTTCAGAAAAAGGCTGCTGATCATCATGACGGTCACTGGCCTTGTTGAGCTGTTGATTCTTTCAGCGGCAGGTTTTGCTTATATAAAACAATCTCAAGAGCAAGAGATGGGCCTGAAAGCGCTCGGTGTTGCTGATTTTCTTGCTGAGTCTCCGCTTGTGACACGCATTATTAAAGAAAATGGAACCTTAAACTCTCACGGTGCCCCTCATATTCTTTCACAAGAAACTCAAGCCAAATTCCGAAACCTTACTCAGCTGATTGGTGCTGCATTTATCGTTGTCGGTGACGAGAAGGGCGTTCGTTTGATTCACCCCTATGACGACAGGCTTGGTAAACCAATGCGAGGCGGCGATAACCAAAAGGCCTTGGTGCATGGGGAGTCCTATGTGTCGACCGCGAAAGGCTCTCTGGGCTTTTCAGTACGTGGTAAGTCATCGGTAAAAGATGTTGATGGCACGATAATTGGTGTTGTCTCGGTCGGTTATCTTTTAGATTCCCTACAAGACAGAATAGAACCTTATTTGGCTTTTTTGATTGTGATGGCATTGCTGGTGGTAGCGGTTAACGCTCTTATTTCAAGCTACGTTTCTCGTCGTTTCCAGCGCGCTATCTTGGGGTTTGAACCCGAAGAGATCGGCCGCCTATATGTCGAACTTGATGTGACTATGAGTACGGTTAAAGAGGGCATCTTGAGTATCGATAAGAATGGTATTTTGCGCTCAATAAATAAGAGCGCCTGCGATATTTTATCTATTGACAGAGAATCCGCACTTAATCAACAGCGTCTTTCCGATGTGTTGGTTGGCAGTGACTTGGAGCAGCTGCTATCGACAGGTGATACTGATCATGACGTGGAGCTGTATCTCAATAACAAACGAATCATCGCCAACCGAAGCCCAATCATTGTAGCGGGTGAGGTGGTAGGGGCGGTATCCAGTTTTCGATTGCGCGATGAGATTAGTGACTTAACGGATCAGCTTTCGCAAACCAAAGAATATGCAGATTTATTACGCTCACAAACGCACGAGCATAAGAACAAGCTAAACACAATCAGTGGCTTGATCCAGATGGGTGAGTTGGAATCTGTTCAGCAATTGATTGGGCAAGAGACAGCGCACTATCAAAGCCTTATCGAGTTCTTGAGAGAAACGGTAAAAGATCCACTGATTGCGGGTATGCTGGTAGGCAAAACCGAGCGTGCACGTGAGTTAGGCTTAGAACTCAAAGTTGAAGAGGGGTCTAGGCTAGAGGCATTACCAAGTTGGCTGAATGCTGATGACGTTGTCACTATTCTTGGTAACCTGGTTGACAATGCTTTTGATGCGACGATGTCAGCGATAAAACAAGAGGGGCAGATTGTCCCTTCACGTCGAGTGATTGAGGTGTCTATCAGTGATTTTGGCAATGAGATCATCGTGGAAGTTGAAGACAAAGGATGTGGATTACCCAAGCATTTAGCGATCGATGCGCTGACTGAAAAAGGGGTGTCGAGTAAAGCCAAACAAAACCGCGGTGTCGGCTTGTATTTGGTTAAGCAGCTCACTGACCGCTATCAAGGGCAGTTAGAAATGGCTGATAACAACGACTTTGGTTCGCGCATGACAGTGTATTTGCCGAAAGAAGAACAATAAAACGTGAGTGATCCTATGAAGAGCACCGTGACAAAAAATAATGGTTAAGGAAAGAACTTAAATGAACGCAACCACGAGAGTCATGGTCATTGAAGATGATATTGCGATTGCAGAACTTCACCATCGCTATCTAGAGCAGATGGGAGGTTTTGATGTTGTCGGAATAGCGACCACCCATTCTGAAGCGTTAATGCAGCTGGATATCTTAAAGCCAGATTTAGTGCTTTTAGATGTGTATCTGCCAGACGGCAGTGGGCTTGATATTCTTAATCATGTTAGAGGTAACAACCAAGAGTGTGATGTGATTTTAATTACCGCAGCCCGAAATGTGGACACCTTACAGGTAGCTATGCGGGGTGGTGTGGTGGATTACCTATTGAAACCAGTCATGTTTCCTCGCTTGGAAGCTGCGCTGAAGAAGTATCAATCACAGCAACAAGAGTTCGAGAGTGTGTCAGATCTTAACCAAGGTTTGGTCGATAAGATGTTGCAAGCCAGTGTTAAAGCTGACACTGCAAAAGTATCGACGTTGCCTAAAGGGATCGATGGCGTAACGCTCGATAAGATTCGCGCGATTTTTCAACAGGTAGATTCTGCTAACATCACGGCTGATGAGGCTGGTGAACGCATTGGTGCAAGCCGTACTACAGCACGACGCTATCTCGAGTTTTTGATTACTACTGGAGAGTTAGCCGCTGATTTGAATTACGGTACGGTGGGACGACCTGAACGTTGCTACAACAAAGCCACAAGGTAGCGTATCTATTCTTCCTTTTGAGAGATAACCCTTTGCTAGCCTAAATGAGTAAAACCAGTTGAATAATCTGGTTTTACTGTCTTTTTCGCTTCTCTCTACTCACTCCACAGACAAGGTGCCATTCTTTCTCGGCTACAATGTTCGAGAATTCCGATTTACTTCTGTTTCAACCCTTGAGAAATCTATGGTCGATTATATTTTGTTCGAAAAGAGTCAATATTTAATCGATTGCCTTCACAGTGGTTGATGTAAATCAAATACTCATAGACAATACTGTCCCGAATAGTGGTGATAGTATTCACCCTCGTTTACCAAACGCATTCTCAAGTGTAATAGGCACTTGCTATTGATGTAATAGCCAAGACCTATTATCTATTTTCGTATGTCGCTGATACCTTTAGCGAATACTAAAAACCTTGTTTTTATAGGAAAGATGATGGTAATACCTGAAAACAGCAGCATCGTTATTTTTGGTGCGTCGGGAGATCTAACTTACCGTAAGTTAATTCCTGCTTTGTACCACCTGTATGCTAGCAATCAACTACCAGAATCCTTTGCGATTCTTGGAGTGAGCCGTACTGAGTACAGCGATGAGTCTTACCGTGAGAAGCTGAAGAAGTCTCTTCAGGAAATGGAACAAACTGAACCAGAGACGCTGAATGCATTTATTGAACATTTGCATTACCAAGCGATCAACACTTCAGATGTAGACGATTACGCTCGCTTAGCACAACGTCTAGACAAACTTGAGCAAGACTACCAATTCGAAAACCACAACACTTTGTTCTACTTGGCAACGCCTCCAAGCCTGTACGGTGTTATCCCAGCAAACCTTGCTGCGCATGGCCTTAATGATGAAACGAATGGCTGGCGCCGTCTGATCATCGAGAAGCCATTTGGTTACGATTTAGCTTCTGCTCAAGCGTTAGATGAAGAGATCCATCATCACTTCCAAGAACACCAGATATATCGTATCGACCACTACTTAGGTAAAGAGACGGTACAAAACCTTCTAGTGCTTCGTTTCTCAAACGCGATGTTTGAACCATTGTGGAACCGTAACTTTATTGATTACGTTGAAATCACAGGTGCAGAGTTCCTTGGCGTTGAAGAACGTGGCGGCTACTATGATGGTTCTGGCGCTGTTCGTGATATGTTCCAAAACCACTTGCTACAAGTATTAGCAATGGTTGGTATGGAACCACCAGCTCAAATTAATGCTGACTCTATTCGTGACGAAGTGGTTAAAGTTCTTCAGTGTTTGAAGCCTCTTGAAGAAGAAGACCTGCGTAAAGATCTAGTGCTAGGTCAGTACACTGCTTCTGATGTTCGCGGCCAGCATTTACTTGGCTACCGTGAAGAGCACGGTGTTGCAGATGACTCTCGTACTGAAACTTACATTGGTCTGAAAGCACACATCAATAACTGGCGTTGGAATGGGGTTCCATTCTACGTGCGTACTGGTAAACGCTTACCAACGCGCGTAACGGAAATCGTGATTCACTTTAAGAACACGCCGCATCCAGTATTTGGTCAAGATGCACCAGAGAACAAACTGATTATCCGTATCCAACCGGACGAAGGTATTCAGATGAGCTTTGGTTTGAAAGAGCCTGGCGCAGGCTTCAAAGCAAAAGAAGTGAAAATGAACTTCTCTTACTCTGATTTGCAAGAAACTCAAATGCTAACGGCTTACGAGCGTCTGCTTCTTGATGCGCTAAACGGTGACGCAACTCTGTTTGCACGTACCGATGCGGTAGAAGCATGTTGGAAGTACGTTCAACCAATCTTAGACTTTAAACAAGATCCTCAAGCACTGTTTGGCTATGCTTGTGGTACTTGGGGCCCACAGGAAGCGGATGAACTTCTTCAACGTGATGGCCGCGCATGGCGTTTCCCATGCAAAAACTTAACAGACACGGATTACTGCGAACTATGATCAACCACAAGATCTTTGAAACGCCAGAGCTAGTTGTTGAAAACCTAGCAAACGAAATGAAAGCATACAGCGAGCAGGGCAAACCTGTTCACATTTCACTGTCTGGTGGTAGTACACCTAAAATGCTTTTCAAACTATTGGCTCAAGCGCCATACGCAGAAGGCATTCAATGGAACAACCTTCACTTCTGGTGGGGTGATGAACGTTGTGTTGCACCGGATGATGCAGAAAGCAACTACGGTGAAGCAAACGTACTTCTATTCTCTCAAGTAAATCTTCCTGCTGAGAACATCCACCGTATTCGTGGTGAAGATGAGCCAAAAGCAGAAGCAGAACGTTTCGCTAAAGAAATGACTGATGTGATTCCTTGTGAAAACGGCACACCTGTTTTCGATTGGATTCTGCTTGGTGTTGGCGCAGATGGCCACACGGCTTCACTATTCCCGGGTGCAACGAACTACCAAGATGAGAACCTGTCTGTACTGGCTTCTCACCCAGAGTCTGGTCAAATCCGTGTTTCTAAAACTGCGAAAGTTTTAGAAGCAGCAAAACGAATCAGCTACCTAGTACTGGGTACAGGTAAAGTTGAGATCGTTAAAGAAATTCATACTACTCCTGCTTCAGAGTTGCCTTACCCGGCAGCGAAAATCCAGTCTAAAACTGGTGAAACAGAGTGGTTCCTAGATTCAAATGCAGCAAGTGCTATCGTATAAGTGCGACTAGCCGCAAGGAGATATAAATAATGAAAGGTGATATCGGTGTAATTGGCCTAGCAGTAATGGGTCAGAACCTTATCCTAAACATGAACGACCACGGCTTCAAAGTTGTGGCTCACAACCGTACTGCTGCGAAAGTAGACGAGTTTCTAGAAGGTCCAGCTAAAGGCACTAACATTGTTGGTGCTTACTCTCTAGAAGAACTAGTTGAGAAACTAGAAACGCCACGTAAAGTGATGCTTATGGTTCGTGCTGGTGACGTTGTAGACACGTTCATCGACAACCTAATCCCACTTCTAGACGAAGGCGACATCATCATTGATGGTGGTAACACTAACTATCCAGACACTAACCGTCGCGTAGCGCACTGTCGTGAAAAAGGCATCCACTTCATCGGCACTGGTGTATCTGGTGGTGAAGAAGGTGCTCGTTTTGGACCTTCAATCATGCCTGGCGGCGCAGCTGAAGCTTGGGAAGCGGTGAAGCCAATCTTCCAAGGTATCTCTGCTAAAACTGACGCTGGCGAGCCTTGCTGTGACTGGGTTGGTAACGACGGTGCTGGTCACTTCGTTAAGATGGTACACAACGGCATCGAATACGGCGATATGCAGCTTATTACTGAAGCTTACCAGTTCATGAAAGATGGTCTAGGTATGTCTGCTGACGAGATGCAAGCAGTATTCGCTGACTGGAATAAGACTGAGCTAGACAGCTACCTAGTTGAAATCACTGCTGACATCCTTGGCTACAAAGATGAAGACGGTGAAGCGCTAGTTGAGAAGATCCTAGATACTGCAGGTCAAAAAGGTACGGGTAAGTGGACTGGTATCAACGCACTAGACCTAGGTATTCCTCTAACGCTTATCTCTGAGTCTGTATTCTCTCGTTGCCTATCAGCACTGAAAGATCAACGTGTTGAAGCTGAAACTCTATTCGGTAAGACAATTACTCCAGTTGAAGGTGACAAGCAAGAGTGGGTTGATGCACTACGTCAAGCTCTACTAGCTTCTAAGATCATCTCTTACGCTCAAGGCTTCATGCTAATGCGCGAAGCATCTAACGAGAACGGCTGGGATCTAAACTACGGTAACGTAGCACTAATGTGGCGTGGTGGTTGTATCATCCGTTCTGCATTCCTAGGTAATATCCGTGATGCGTACGAAGCAAACCCAGACATCGCGTTCCTAGGTTCTGACGAGTACTTCAAAAACATCCTACAAAGCAGCCTAGCGGCATGGCGTAAAGTAGCAGCGAAATCCCTAGAGTCTGGTATCCCAATGCCATGTACGATTTCTGCGTTATCTTTCCTAGATGGTTATACAACTGCACGCTTACCAGCTAACCTGCTTCAAGCTCAACGTGACTACTTCGGTGCTCACACTTACGAGCGTACTGACCGTCCACGTGGTGAGTTCTTCCACACAAACTGGACTGGTACAGGCGGCGACACTGCTTCTACAACTTACGACGTATAATCGTAGTCAGAAGCTGTTAAGAGCTCAGACGCACTTAAAAGTGCAAGCTAGAAATCAAAAGGATGCCAATTGGCATCCTTTTTGTTGTGTGCGGTTTAGTTAATGCTTGATATTATACCAATCGTAGTAAGTAACTGTTCACCCTAGCTTGTTAAAAACCTCGATAACTTCGTTATAATTTTTGATTGTAGAATAACTACTTATCGAAAAATTCTGCCTTGTTCTCAAGCTTTTTTCCTACGCTATTTTTGATCA
>JAYYSE010000084.1:0-7286 GCA_036126475.1 Pseudomonadota bacterium
ACTACGTGGTAACACTGACCGTAACTGACGACGCTGGCGTTGCAACATCAACAAGCAAATCAATCACGATTGAAGGTGACTCTGCGGAAGGTTTCCCACTAAAACTGAAGTTCGGTAACAAGAACCCGAATGGTAAAGCTCGCGTCAAGCTCGCATGGGATTACGACACTACCGATTACTTCGTGATTAAACGTAACGGCAAAAATGTTGGCGCAACAGACTTCAACTCATACGTCGATAAGTTCCGTCACAACGGCACGGTAGATGTGGAGTACCAAGTGTGTACTTCAAGCGATGTTTGTTCAGAAACTAAGCACTATCGCTTCATCAAAACACAATAATCGATAGTTAATTCAGGGCTCCGAAAGGAGCCCTTTAATTATATGGATAATGAAAACGCTAATAACTAAAGCAATAAGAAAAACAACAATATAAACGATAGAAAGGACATCAAATGGCTATTCAAAAAAGCATTCTCGCTGTGGCGCTATTTGGCAGCGCAACGGCTTACGCATCCCTGGGTATTACGCCGCCAGAAAACTCAGAAGTTTGGATCACAACCGATGCTGACGCTCAGCACCTGATCGTTGAACACGGCGCAACGGTTTACCCAGCGGTGAATGGAAACAAACACTCGGTCGTCGCAAAAATCAACGCGAAACAACTGGCTGCGCTCTCGAGCCACATGCACGAAGAGACTCACCGCTGTGGTGGCTACATGGTGCACGAAGACAAAGCAAGCGCGCTCAAAGCAGCGGCAATGCCACTAACAATGAGCACCTTCGAAAAACCAGTGATCAGCCATCAAAACACCGTCAATGAGTTGCTTGCTCAGGTTGAGCCAAACAATATGGTTGCGACTATCGAAAATCTAACCAACTTCACCAACCGTTTTTATACCACTTCTACAGGTGTTGCTGCTTCAGACTGGCTGCTGGAGCGCTGGAAAGCGGAAATTGAAGATGTACCTTATGCCTCGGCACGCCAAATCACGCACGCAGAGTACCCGCAAAAGTCTGTCGAAGTAACCTTACTTGGCGCGAAGTATCCAGAAGAGATCGTTGTCGTTGGCGGACACCTCGACTCAACTGTTGGTTCTTGGACGAGCGAAGGGACAATATCTCCAGGAGCAGACGATGATGCGTCGGGGATTGCTACCGTTACTGAATCGCTGCGTTTGATGATAGCTAGTGGTATTCAACCAGACAAAACCATCAAGTTCTATGGCTATGCAGCAGAAGAAGTGGGGCTGCGTGGTTCACAAGATGTGGCTAATACTCTGAGAGACGAACAAGCAAGTATTGTCTCTGTGCTTCAGTTAGACATGACTAACTACAACGGATCCGCACACGATATCACCTTCATCACCGACTACACGGACAGCAACCTAACGGCTTACCTAAGTGAGTTGATTGACACCTATGCTAGCGACATCAGTTACAGTTTCGACCGTTGTGGTTATGCCTGTTCCGATCACGCCTCATGGCACAATGTTGGCTACCCAGCAGCTATGCCGTTCGAGAGTATGTTCAACGATTACAACCCGCACATCCACACACAGCATGATACGATTGAGAACTCAGATCCGACTGCAACCCATGCCTCGAAGTTCGCTAAATTGGCGATTGCTTATCTCGTTGAAACCAGCCTAGATTCGCCCGTTGTTGGTCCAACAGAGCTTCAATATGACGTCCCTGTTGAAGGACTATCCGCAGGTTATGGTGAAGAGCAATTCTTTACCGTAAAGACGGATTACGCAGGGCAATTGACCGTAACCATGACTGGGCCTCGCAGTGGCGATGCCGACTTATATGTCAAATATAACAGTGTGGTATCGAAAGCGGACTTTGACTGCCGCCCGTACCAGAATAGCAGCAACGAACAATGTGTATTGAACAAACCTTCGGGTGAATTCAGCATCATGGTGCGCGGCTATCGCAACTTCAGCGATGTCTCTATCATCGCTAACTTTGTTCCTGATCTTCTCTAGAGCTGACTAGCTAAACTCAAGCATAACATGGCTCACTGCCAAAAGAACCAAAACAAACGCAGCCGAACTGGCTGCGTTTTTTGGAGAAGGCCGAATTAATTGATAGATCATAGAATTTAGAAAATTAGATCTAAATAGAGAGGTTCATTTAAAGCAATAAGAACCACAAGTATATAAAGCTTATTTTAGGTAGAATAAACCCATCTCACCAATTAATTTAAACGAAAACTAAAATAGTATAATCTTAATTAGAAGTTTCTTTATTTAATTCCCATCTACCGTTACAAAACTCAACAAATCAGACCAGTACAATTATTTTAAATATAATTAAATAAACCTTCATTTTATGATTTATTTAGAGTGCGCGAAATATATGGCCACACTTTAACCAAGGGTAACGATCAACAAACAAACCCATACACACCAAGGCCCAAGCAATAATAAAGATAAGTAAGACCAGTTTAAAAATGAGATATTGGTTCAAGAAAAACAAGCACTCAATACACTAGGAAAATAAGTAACCCACACATTTAATAAATATTGCATATATTAATTAAATGTATATTATTCACAAATAAACCGAGCTTATACGTGCATTTTATAAGTGTTATATCATTTCTATTCAGACATTTACCTGAATGATAATAAAACAAAAAAACAATTAACACGGGTTATATTGTTACAAGTTATGAGTGCTAAACTAAAAATAATGCTTTCTATTATGGGGATAACAGTCATGTTAATCATGACGACAAGCTTTTTAAGCTGGAAGAATTTCGAAGCTTCTTCAACGATAGGTTATAAAAAACAGTTAGGATATAAATCTCAACTGATTGCAGATACTATCGGACAGAAAGTTAATCGCTTCTTTGATATTTTGAACGTAGTGAGCAATGAGCCATCCTTCGATGAGCGTGGTCAAGTCGACACATCACGAGCAATCACAACTCTACATAGTGCCATGAGCTCAACCAAGGTTACTAACATCTACTTTTCTCTAGCGGATGGTACTTCTTACTCGTCAAAGACAAATGGACTGATCGAAAATTTCAACGCAAAAACGAAACAACGCGAATGGTTTTTGAAAGCAATGAGCGGCGAGGACAAAGTCATTACTCGCCCTTATTTGGCATCAACCGGTGACCAAGTCATGTCTCTAGCAACGCCTATCTACAAACAAAGCAAGATTGTTGGCGTGGCTGCTCTGAACATCTTAGTTGAAGACCAGACTAGATTCACCGAGCAACTCACCACAAATAATAAAATCTTCCTCACTCGTGAAGACGGCTTTATTTTAGCCGCACAAAACGCCCATCGAGCTTCAGAAGCGGCAATGCAAGCAGCTCAAGAAGCACAGTGTGGCAATCAAACGTTCGATACTGTAAATCACAGTATTGTGAGCCTCTCACAAGGGATTCAAGAAGTATCCGATGTTATTAACAATGTAGGTGAGAAAACCTCAAGCATTGGCACCCTATTGGACGTGATCAAAGACATTGCAGACCAAACTAACCTCCTCGCTCTTAACGGTGCCATTGAAGCTGCACGAGCGGGTGAGCAAGGCCGAGGCTTCGCAGTTGTTGCTGACGAGGTTCGTAACCTAGCCAACCGCACTCAACAGAGTACCAACGAAATTCAAGAGGTGATTACTTCACTGCAACATGAAGCCAATAGCTCTATGGAAATGATGCAGATGAACAGAGAGCCATCAAATGTCACCATGGAGAATGCGAAACAAGCACAGGCTTCACTCAATGAAATCTCGAGCTCTATTACCATTATTGAAAACATGAATACACAGATAGCCACAACGACTGAAGAACAGACCCTTGTCGCAGGCGAAATCAACCAGAGTATCGTTGACGTCAATGACAAAGCCCGTCAGACACACAGCTTGTCTGCATCTAACCAAGAGAAAGCGTCGGAGCTTATTGCGCTGTCTGAGAAGCTCACACAAGCAGTCAGTACCTTTAAGCTAAACCGTTAACTTCAGCAAGATTCAATAAAGACTGATTAGGGGAAACAGCTCCCCTAATCACAACGTTAAAGCTAAACCTCATATCACCACCTGAGTGATTTGAGTAAACGATTTTTCAAAGTACCCCACACAACAACTCCTAGTTATCTCTTTTCCATCTCGGCAAGGAGAGGCTTTTTGCTTTCTAAATTAAGCATATAACTTCACTAACAATAAGGATAAACCTATGAAGTTAAAAATATTAGCACTTATTACTGCTATGATTTCATCCAACGTTAATGCCTTTCAGGTCTGTAACATCGGAGACGAATATAACGTTTTGGACAGCGAAAGCTTTCATCAGATCCGACAAAAAAACTATGATGCCTTCGGTGAAGGTATTACTCCTGAAAACCTGTTTCCATCAGCGCCAGAGCACATTGTCGACTTAAAACCCTCTCTCTCTGAAGCCAGTAATGTTTTCCCTGAAACTGCCACCTTACTAGAAACAGGGCCCACCTCGGCTGTTACGCTAGCACCTGAGGAGGCTGCAAAGCTGATGGACACTTTGGGCCGTTCAACGACAGGGCTAGCGCAAGGAGCAGTGGAGGCGCTGGGACCGATTGGCGACGCGGTTGCCGTTGGGCTTTGGGCAAATGAGGTCGCAACTAGCTTCCAAGATGAATCACGCACCTCTTACGATCGATTTGCCACAGTAATGGGGCTCGTCGATTGGTTTGGCGTTTTAAAGCTGCCTGCGAGAGAGATCGACCGCCAAATTTTGAGTAATCGCTGGGATAGAATTGCAGCAGGTAACCATTACAGTTATCACGTTCATGAGGATCTCGTTACGCAGCAAGATTTAAGAGACAAAATTTATTGGGCAGATCTCGCCTCAGACCAGCAAGCGATGTTGAACGCCGTTGCACGCGGCTTTGCCACCGATCTTGCCCTCAAATACCAACAACATTATCAAGAAGTGGTAAAAGCTCAGACCATTATGGCGGAAGAGCTGATCACCGCGGTCGACCACGAGCTCCGCAAGGCCATCTTTAGCCAACTGGCTCTCGACCATAAAGACTCTCGACTGTTTGCATCGGACATTGCCTCTAGCTGTAACGAGGAAACTCGAGTGCTGGCAGACCTTTATCCTGATCATGATATTGAAGAGAGTAATTCCCTACCACCAGCATTACCTTCAAAACGCCAAGCGAACCGCGCATTGGCCAAACTTCAGTATTGTCAGCAGAACCTGCTCGATCAAGCCATTGCCAAACTGAATGAGTTACGAACAGGTCAAATTGAGGGGCTTGACCAAGCTGCAGTTCAACAGCTGTATGCACGCACACTTGCAGCTAAAACACAGATCATCGAAACGGCAGATAACCATGTCAATCTGCTGATGAGTAAACTGCAAAGAGAGATGTTCAGACAAGGTGATATCGCCATAGAGCAACTATTCCGTTCAGGTTCGGTCGACACCATGCATAATTTCTTCAAGGGACAAGCCGAGCGCAGCGCCATTGATGAGATGACACGCAGTATTCTAGGGCGCCCAGCAACAACACAAGAAATACGAAACAAACAGATCGTCCTGCAAAGTGGTTACGAAAAATGCGTTCGTATTGGCATTCTAGGAGGCGACCCAAACTTTAGGGGTTGCGTTGAGTACGCTTGGGTGCCAGCAGAAACTCGCCCATTTATTCCATCTGAAGATACCGTTATTGCTCAGATCTTCCCGCCAAGCAAAGAAGCAGTAAAACGCGTGCTTTTCGATTCACTTAGTAACCTAATTGATCATGGTTGGAATGCCGAAGCAGAGGAGCGTTGGTTGGAACAACAGTTGCTGGATTTTTCTGAGCAGCAACGTCTAAAACAGCAAGCTGAATTCGACAAATAACAGGTTTATCACTGGTTACTGGACTCAAGCCCAATACTTGAAGGTGAATGTGGTGGCGGTAGTGCATGTGCTGGGTGGAGCATGTCTTACCTTCAAAGGTACAGTTTATCGTGGAACGTCCATCAAGAACGCACTACTCGATAAACTCAACGTGGGTGATATTCTGCATGAGAAAGCGTTTTTATCAACATCAACTCTACCAAGTATCGCCAAGAACTTTTCTTCAGCCGGTGTTTATGAAGGTGCTTCTGCTGCTCAATTCAAAATTGAGCTTAAATCGGCAGGTCGCGCCATTAACGCGTACACGTTCAAACCGGATGAAGCAGAAATCCTCGCTAAGCCAGACACTTACTTTCGAGTAGAAGCGATTGAGCGAGTATCAACCTACAAAAACTACATCAAGATGCGAGAAGTAAAGAACCCCGCCCGGTACCTGAAAGCGGAACCTGATATCCACATTTATGACAGTTACAGCGGTGAAGAAGTCGCGGTTCGCAACCGTAGATCACTCTATTGCCTGTAGTGCAGCGTGCCTGCTACTTTGTAGGCGACTGATAAAAAAGACCATCATAATGATGGTCTTTTTTATTATTGTAACTGGGGTCATTTAACTACTTGTTTTACGCATTATCTTGCCACAAATATATTCGCCAATAGGCATCGCTGAAGTCGCCGCGGGCGATGGTGCATTGCACACATGCAAGCTTCTTGGGCTTTCCGCAAACAGGAAGTCATGAACCAAAGTACCATCCTTCAGTACCGCTTGAGCACGAATACCTGCTGGGTAAGGTTTGAAGTCAGACAGCGTGATGCTTGGGCAGTACTTATTAACCAACTTTAGATACCCCGCCTTCCACCACGAGTTTTTGAACTCAACCAAACCGGTTTTGAGATGCTTAGCCGTCACCTTCCAAAAACCAGCAAAGCTCAGCATCTGCAAGGTATCCTTAACGCTAAAATTCAATTTACCGTAACCTTCCCGCTTCCACCCTTGAACCGCGTTAGGCCCTACCGTTACCGAGCCATCAATCATGCGTGTTAAATGAACACCGAGGAAAGGCAGTTCAGGATCAGGGATCGGATAGATAAGGTGATTCACCACTTGGTTATGTTTAGCATCAAGCTGATAATATTCACCGCGATAAGGGACGATTTGGAAATCAGTTTCAATACCAAGCATCTTAGTCATTCTGTCCGCCATTAGGCCTGAGCAAGTGATCAAAACTCGACTGTTCAGCTGCAAGGTTTGCCCATCCACTTTGCAGGTTAACTGAACCTCATCGTCTTGTTCATCAGCCAAGATAACTTCAGTGCCTAAGCTGAGCTTGCCACCCGCCTCAACAAACTGCTGAGCCATCACTTCAGTGACTTTTTTGTAGTCGACAACACTGGTGGTTTTGACATAAATCGCCCCTAAACCTGTGATGTTCGGTTCGGCC
>JAYYSE010000085.1:0-10564 GCA_036126475.1 Pseudomonadota bacterium
TTGTTAGCAACAACAGACTCTTCGTCACCTGCGTTCTTAGTGATTTGACGGATAGGCGCTTCCATTGCACGTAGTGCAACGCGGATACCAACGTTTTGCTCTTCGTTGTCGCCTTCAATGTTAGCCACTTTAGATGCAGCACGGATAAGCGCAACACCACCACCAGCAACCACACCCTCTTCAACGGCAGCGCGAGTTGCGTGAAGTGCGTCTTCTACACGGTCTTTCTTCTCTTTCATTTCAACTTCAGTCGCAGCGCCAACTTTAATTACTGCAACACCGCCTGCTAGCTTAGCAACGCGCTCTTGTAGTTTCTCTTTGTCGTAGTCTGAAGTTGCATCTTCGATTTGTTGACGGATTTGAGCAACACGACCTTGGATCATTGCCTCTTCACCCGCGCCATCGATGATGGTTGAGTTTTCTTTAGTGATCGTTACGCGCTTAGCTTGACCTAGGTCTTCTAGCGTTACTTTCTCAAGGTCTAGGCCGATCTCTTCAGAGATAACCGTACCGCCAGTTAGGATAGCGATGTCTTGTAGCATTGCTTTACGACGATCGCCGAAACCAGGTGCTTTAACAGCCGCAACTTTCACGATGCCACGCATGTTGTTCACAACTAGCGTTGCAAGTGCTTCGCCTTCTACATCTTCAGCGATGATGAGAAGTGGACGAGATGCCTTAGCAACCGCTTCTAGAGTCGGAAGAAGTTCACGGATGTTTGAAACTTTCTTGTCGATAAGAAGGATGAATGGGCTTTCTAGATCAACAGAACCTGCTTCTTGGTTGTTGATGAAGTAAGGAGATAGGTAACCGCGGTCGAACTGCATACCTTCAACGACGTCTAGTTCGTCTTGCAGTGCTTGACCTTCTTCAACGGTGATAACGCCATCACGACCTACTTTTTCCATCGCTTCAGCAATGATGTTACCTACTGTCGCGTCAGAGTTTGCAGAGATAGTACCTACTTGTGCGATAGCCTTAGTATCTGCACATGGAACTGAAAGTGCTTTTAGCTCTTCAACTGCTGCAACCACGGCTTTGTCGATGCCGCGCTTAAGATCCATTGGGTTCATGCCAGCAGCAACGGCTTTTAGGCCTTCGTTTACGATAGCTTGAGCAAGAACAGTTGCCGTAGTCGTACCGTCACCAGCAGCATCGTTCGCTTGTGAAGCGACTTCTTTAACCATTTGTGCGCCCATGTTTTGGAACTTGTCTTCAAGTTCGATTTCACGTGCAACAGAAACACCATCTTTAGTGATCGTTGGTGCGCCAAATGATTTGTCTAGAACAACGTTACGGCCTTTAGGGCCTAGCGTTACTTTTACTGCGTCAGCCAGAACGTTTACACCTTCTAGCATTTTAATACGTGCGTCGTTACCAAATTTAACGTCTTTAGCAGCCATCTTTATTTCCTTTAAATTTTTTATTCAGTCAGTTCAGTTTGTATCGCGCGGATTACTCAACGATCGCCATGATGTCGTTTTCAGACATGATCAGAACTTCTTTGCCGTCGATTTTTTCTGATTTAGTGCCGTAGCCTTCAGCAAAGATAACCGTGTCGCCAACTTTAACGTCCAATGGTTGTACTGAACCGTTTTCTAGGATGCGGCCTTTGCCCACAGCCAGAATTGTACCGCGAGTTGATTTTTCAGCAGCAGAACCAGTTAGAACGATGCCACCAGCAGATTTAGATTCAACTTCTTGGCGCTCAACGATAACTCGGTCGTGTAGAGGACGGATATTCATCGGTCGTATCTCCTGATAATTTCCATTTAATTTGATAGTTGCCACGATTGGCATGGGGTTAAAGAGTATGTTGGGGCGAAGTGAAAGATCCCAAGGGGTGGAAGGGAAATTTTGTGAGTAAACTCAAACTACAATAGATGTAAAAAGAAAACGGCTAGTGGGTAGCACTAGCCCTCTGATATTTAGTCTTCTTTTCTAAACGCAGAACGTATAAGAACTATCGCAACTCCTAGCATTCCACCAAGCAACGTACCGAGAGCAACTATCAAAGCGCGTTTAGGTTTATCACGAGTTATCGGCTGTTCTACATTCTCTAAATAACGGAATGTTTGAAACTCAACAGTACGGTCAATTTCAAGGTTATTAAGCATATCTAACTTTGCGTCAATTTGTTGTAAACGAGGCTCTATGACACTTAAATTTTTAACAGATTCTAAAGCTTTAATTTTCGCATCTAAGCCTCTTGCACCTAAATCAATACTAAACAGATCTTTCCCATTGCCAGTTTGCATCGGCTTATCGACACCTGCAGACTTGGCAATTTGGGCTGCATAGTTTGTTCGCTCAGTTTCAACCAATAGCTGATTGCTTGCCTGACTTTCTAAAATTACTTTTTGTTGAATCAACTCATTACGCTTACCATTCACTACCGCTCGTAAGTTATTGAAAGCATCTTGATGAACCTTTGACTCTGTAGCCAAAATGTAAGCAGTCAATAAATCGAAACTACTTTCCTTAGCCGTTGTTTGAAAACTAATAATATATGGTGAATTACGGTCCTTTTGATCGACTTTAGAAGCAGAAATTCTATCAAACCATTCAGCATACAAAGCTCTAACTTCATCAGTTGTCATATCAGAACGTCCAACGACAGAGCTTTTAATCTCTTTGAAAATAACACTATTATCTAAGAAATCTTTTTTATTATTCGTTGAATTAAAGGTATTTACGAAGCGTTGGAACAATAAGTTAGAGTCAATCAAACTATTTAGGTCTCTGTTGACTAGAACTGTACCATCATCTTGATAGATGTTGAAAATAGGTTGAAACTGCTTCACTTGCTGTTGATATGCAGATAAATCTTGAGGTTGGGCCTTTGTGATCTTGGCATTAGAAGACCACCATTCTTGAGATAATAAAGCAAACCCAATACTACTGACAGTAAATAAAGCAGCCACCAATATGATGATTAATTTCCCGTCCCACAGTGCCTTAAAAAGCTCTCTTAGTTCAATCTCAACATTCGTTATATACATTGGTGGATTTTGCGGGGAGTAAGGCTGTGGTTGGCTCTGCTGCTTCACTATAAATCTCTCAAAACATCTAAATTAATAACGGCAGAATGCTATCACACCGCATGATATTAGTATCGTGTGATTTGCAAACTTTATGAAAGCGATCTTCAGACTACTCACAATTCACTGTATCCAAGGCGTATTCTAATTCAACTGGCGTTTTACATGCAAGATAAGCACGGGCTATTAACCGCCCCCATTGCGAGTACACTACGTACCACGACCATTCCGACGATCTTCGGTATGGTTGCCACGATTGGCATGGGGTTAAAGAGTATGCTGGGGCGAAGAGAATAAGAACAGTGACGAGATTCGAGGTGCAGAAGCCGTTATCGTCTCTCTGCTCGTACAATTTAAACAGCAGAAGAGCGGAAGCGGCTTTCTCCGCTTTTCGCCCTTCGATAATCGTTTACTCGCCCACCGCAGCAGCCCTTGACTCACAGCAATAGAAACATTGCGTTAGGATCGAACAGCATTTAAATACGAAAGGTCAGTAGACTCTGATTGCCATCCGTTCTCTAATTACCATCCGTTAAGATAAGGTAAACATGACCATCCGGGAAATCACTGCGAGTAAACACCTGAGAGTCACCACCGCTCGCTTTGCTTATGGTCAGTTCTGTATAATCTTCGCCGTTAGGACACTTAGCAATCGTATCCTCTATACCGCCAGTAGTAACATATTTCTTAATTTGACCAGTGCGTTCTAAACCCGACTCACACTTGGCCGTGTAGTCATACACGTTATCCGTTGTGTTTTGTACAACAAACTTTGCATCCTCGCGACGAAAAGCAGAGCCATCGGTCAAAAACACATAGTCACGCCCCTGATACTTTGTCATGGTCGCGACAGTGTTCACTTTTCCTTTCTCAAAATCTTTCATCAACAAACCACAAATATTCGCAACGTCTTCTTTCGTGTTACTATCAACAACAAAAAAGCAACTATGACCAATATGGTGATAATCCTGAATCAGTCCACCTTGAGGCGCACTAAAATTCACCGGATTCAGATCGGTTAAAAAAATATTATTGTCTTGATTGACATCAACGTGCGAACTCAGCAGTGAGACGACCAATGTTTGATAGTGTTCAGAGCTGATAGAGGAAGAAGACTGCTCTTCAGGAATCAGAATGTGCTTACCGACTTTTTTTGCCTCAAAGCTAATCAACTCGCTCCGACCTGCATCACCGCTACTGCCGCTACTGCCGTTACAAGCGGAAATCATGGTTAATAAAAACACCATCGCAAACCATTTTCTGTACATAAAACCTCTCTAATAAATCACCATTGCTTGCAATGGATAAACATCGCGGTGGCGTTATTGCCTTGACGAATAATTCTTAACAGAATTGTAACCAAAATCAATAACCAAGCAACGAGAGTCGTTGTACATTTTACGAGCTACGTTCAGCCACTCTCGTCTCATCAAAGCCTTCCCGTTCCTCGAACCCCATTTATGCTTATCTATTTTTCAAGCTCTTCAAGTTCTTCGCGTCTCGTTTACTCGAACCTGCTCTTTAGAATTTCGCATCTGCTTTTCGCTTTTCTTTCTTTCCAAGCCACATCTGTTTATCCTACACCTTTCGTTCCAACTGGCGTTTTACATGCAAGATAAGCACGGGCTGTTAACCGCCCCCATTGCGAGTACATTACGTACCATGACCATTCCGACTATCTTCGGTATGGTCGCGATCTTGATGTTTAACTTGGTCGATACCTTCTTTATCTCACTGCTTGGTACACAAGCACTTGCAGCGGTGAGCTTTACCTTTCCAGTTACCTTCGCCATCAACTGCATCACCATGGGCATCGGTGTCGGGCTTTCCACCTGTATTGGGCGCTTGCTGGGCCAAGGGTGCGCACAAAATGCCGCTCGCTTTACTTGTCATGGATTATTGCTTGCTGTGTTGCTGGTTGGATTTGCATCAACACTGGGGCTGGTAACGCTAGAACCCATGTTTACTTTATTTGGGGCAGAACCAGAATTACTGCCACTGATATCTGAATACATGACAGTTTGGTACTTAGCCATTCCGCTGCTTGTTGTTCCAATGGCAGGCAATAGCGCGATACGAGCGAGTGGTGATACCAAAACCCCCGCCAAAATCATGATGTTGGCGGGCCTGATTAACGGCATCCTCGACCCCTTGCTGATCTTCGGTTACGGGCCTTTCCCAGAACTCGGGATTCAAGGCGCCGCCATCGCCAGTGGTTTCAGTTGGTTTGGTGCGTTGTGTGGCTCACTGTATGTATTAATCAAACGAGAAAAGCTACTCGCTCCGCCCAAGGCTCAAGAGGTCGTCCGCGACTGGAAACAAATCCTCACCATTGGCACACCCGCTGCACTTTCAAACGCATTAAACCCACTCGCGGGGGCCATCATTATGATGATGCTGGCCAAGCAAGGAACTGAGGCTGTGGCAGCTTATGGCGCTGCTCAGCGGATTGAATCGATTCTGATCATCGTCTTGATGTCTCTCACTTCCGCTCTTACCCCTTTTATGGCGCAAAACTTTGGGGCAGAAAATCCACAACGCAGTTTTAAAGCCCTGTTCTTAAGCATGCGTTTTGCTGTGTTGTTCCAAAGTTTCATCTTTTTAATGATGGTGCCACTGAGCATTCCTTTAGCCGCTCTCTTCTCTCAAGAAGAGTCGGTCCGAGGTATCTTGTGGCATTACCTATTAGTTGTCCCATTTAGCTACGGTTTCCAAGGCATTGTGATGATGCTGATTAGCGCCATGAATGCGATGCATCAACCGCTCAAAGCCTTCCAATGGAGCTTCATGCGGTTGTTTGTCTTTACCTTGCCGTTCGCTTGGGTAGGCAGCCAAATCGATGGTGTCGAAGGGCTGTTTATCGGCCTAGCGCTAGGAAACATCATGGGTGGCATTTCCGGGTACCTGTTTGCGCTTCGTATAAGAGTTAAAGCGGATGCGGGGTGCGAGTAATCGGGATGCGAAGAGCCTAAAAAGTCAGGTGCGGGAGGCGAAAAGGTTTAAGCGCTAAACAGTAAAAAAGATAATAGGAACAAGTAAGAGAATGGGCTAACACCGCCTTTCAAGCGATAACATAAATATGGGTATTAATTTACATATATCATACAAATATCTTATTATTGAGCCGATTTAACCCATTTTGACTGCGGATTTCAGTCATTTTTATAGTCACTTACAAGGATGTATAGGTTATATGACTCACCTTTCGTTTAAGAATAAACTCGTGTTACTGATCGTTGCGATCATCACCACAACGACGCTTATCTCTTACCTCAGCGTCAACCACTTTATAAGCCATTACATTAATCAATCAGACATTAAGAACATCACCCATGTTATTGACATCACCCGCGAAAAGATCGAAGCCGAACTCAATAGTAAAGTGACGCAAGCCACCAATCTCAACTTCAGTATGATGGAAATAGCGGATACCAAAGAGGCCTCTGGTTTTGCTCAGATTGTGAAAATCGTCAACGGTTATGCGTTCGATGATACGGGCAACATCAGTGAAGAAGAGGCTCAATATTTTATTAACGCTGCCGAGACTCAAACTGAGAAACTCAGTATTAGTCCAATCACTGTTAAAGACAGCACCTCATACATCACTTTCTCCATTAAAAGATTTGACGATTCTGTTGATTTTCTCACTTACGATCTGGCTGCATTAACTAAGATCATCGTTGGGCTTGCGGCTGAGGGAAGCTTCGCGGAACTGATAGGTGATGGGACTGTTATTTACAATAATACACAAGGCAGTGACTTAACGCCGATAAAGCGAAATATCTCATTCGGAAATAGCCAGTGGCAGCTCATTGGGTACATTGACCAAAGTAACATTCAAGCGAAAACAGACAAGCTAAATTGGATGATTACATTAGCGCTATTAATCACGGGTGTGACCATTATCCTAGGGAGTATTATTTTGCTCCACTTTGCTTTTAGGCCTTTTGAGCAATTGAAGACATTAGTCGGTGACCTATCCAACGGCAACGGTGACCTAACGCAAAGGCTCAATATCGACAGCAAAGATGAGATAGGCCATATATCACAATCAATCGATCTCTTTATTGCTCAACTGCAGAAAATGTTTGTTGATGTGTCTCATTCGTCTGCACATATCGACCACGCGGTTGGTGAGCTTGCCAAACAGTCGCACAACAATAGTAGCACTCTAGATCAACACACCATTGAATCCGAACAAGCCATCACTGCTATTGAAGAAATGAGCGCAACGGCAGACTCTATTGCGAACAGCGCTGACGATGCCGCTAAGCTGACTGACCGCACGAATCGTTACGCAGAAGAATCGAAGCGTGCTGTTGGAAGCGCAGTACAAAGCGTCAGTGATATGGTCACACAAGCTGCCTCTATGTCTGAGACCATTGGAACAATGAACGAAGACACCAAGCAGATCAGCTCTGTGTTACAAGTGATAGGTGACATCGCAGAACAGACAAACCTGTTAGCCTTAAACGCTGCGATTGAAGCCGCTCGTGCCGGGGAGCAAGGACGTGGTTTTGCGGTCGTCGCTGACGAGGTACGTGCCCTCGCTGCTCGAACACAGCAAAGCACTTCTCAAATTAATGAAATGTTAGAGAAATTGAAGTCTACGACCGATAATGTCGTCAATGAAATGGCCTCAACGCACTCAAGTTGTCAACAAACGGTAGATCGTACTAACCAGGTCATGGACTCTTTAAACATCGTCACCGATTCTGTTGTCGAGATTAATGATCTTAACACCTTGATGGCGACATCGGCTCAAGAGCAGCGTCATGTGACTCAAGAAGTCAGCCGTAATATGAGCGCAATTCAAGAGCTCATTCGTAAGCTCAACGAAAACGCCTCGCAAACAACATCAGTCAGCGACGAACTGAAAGCCACCTCCACCGGTCTGGGTGATGTCATTTCACGGTTTAAAGTGCAATAACACAGGCGAACAACATACTAAAACGCCATCGTGACATACGATGGCGTTTTTCTTGGCGCTGGTTTTTATTAACGCAGAGAGGTGAGTGAATCAAACCTACTTATTAGTATTGCAGAGCTATCAGACCATTTATTCCTAAATTCACGGCAGAATCTCGCACCTGTGCTTAAACGCCTCTCAACTTGGTGACTGGCAACGTTGTTCATCGCTAATATGGCGTCGTTGACCTGCAAGCTGACTTGTTCAACAACGCCATTTCAGGTCATTAGGGCTTTCTGTCCAAATTACGTAACCACACCTAAATGACAGCTAATTAATATTTATCATCAGTATGATAACCCATTAAACGTTTAGCCATTTTTATATTTTTGGTAATTAATGAATATTTATTAGTCCCTTCGACCTGGGCAATAAAAAATGTTCTGCTGTTGTGAGACAGGATGTTCAATTTTTCTTGCTGACCTTCAGAATCAGTTAAGACCATCTGAGCTGCTATTGTGTCATCAATGTTGTCAGCATTTTCAACAATCTCATCAATGTAGAAGTTGAATTTTTCGTAACTGACTTCTTGGTCGTTTTGAAAAGTGATTTTGGTGAACAGTCCTGACTCATCTATACCTTTAATGCCTTTCTTTTCATTGATATAGTCTTCGTAAATTCCACGGTACAATATGTTGTAAGATCTGGAGGTTTCGTCACCTTCACTGGAATAATCTACAATTTCAATAAACATATCTGATTTGGATAAATATTCATTAAACTGTAGTCCAGCTTTATGCTTGAGTGTTTTGTCTGTATTTAACGTTTCATCTTGATCTTCAGTGTTTAATGAATCGTTCCTTAAAATCACTAATTCATTATTGAACTCTACAATATTTAACTCTGGGCTTGAATACAATAATAAATACTCTTGCCCGTCAATAGTAAAGCCTTTTTCATCCATATCGAAGCTGGATGAAGCTGGGTCACCAGTGGGTTTTGATATTGTAGCCGACTCTTCCGAGAACGATATTTTCGAGATAGGATCTGCCTTTTGATTTAAGTAAAGAACATCGAATGATTGATTGATAAGCAACTTATGAGTTGGAGCTTTTTTGAGTCTTTTATGAACTTTATCTTTTTTAGATTTTTCAAAATCATCATCGAATTCAAAAACAACATCGTCTAAGTCATAATCAGGCACTTCAGGAAGCTCTAATATTAACTGCTTTATCGTATTGATCTTTTCGGTAAGTGAATCATCATCTTGTCTATTAATATCATCATGAGTGCCTTTGATTCTGTCTTTCAGCTCTTTCATAAGACTTCGGGCAAACAGATGTGCTTTTTTAGATGCTTTTTTTTCATCATCGCTTTTAGAAGCTCGTTTATTTTTAGCAACGTAGTCACCCTTGATCAGATCTTCTGAAAGATTGAGTTCAATGGCTAATTGAGCCATATCTTTACCTTGCAGGTAAGCAATAGTCGTAAATGGTGTAACGACTTCAGAACCAGCACGTGCAATCATCTCTTTCGTTTCTGTTACATATCCGGCAGAGTCTACATCAATAGTTTGGCCTGCCACTGAACGAATAATGACAGGGTATTTAGCATCCTCAGAGCTAATAGATACATCACCATTCGAGTCAGTTTTATCACTTAATAATTCGTTTGGGTCTGAGATGGAATTGAGGTTACGATCGATATACACGTCCGCTTCAGACAGGTACCCATCGATTGCTTTAATGTTTATTGATGACGATATATCAGGTGTACTTGAGGGATTTTCAGGTGCACTTGAGATACTGCCAGATGAATCTGTCGATGAGCTTCCACCGCCACAACCTGTAACAAGGAACGCAATAATCGATGCAGCTATTAAAGTCCGTTTCATATGATTTCTCCAGAATATGTAAAATGTATGCTAGCTATAATGACCAAAACAGAATCAACAACCAGCTATTTACAATACTATCATTAGGTGGTTAATATTTACACAGCCATCGCGTTGCATACATTATTAAGGGCACTTTGTTACGTAATTAATGACAATAAATCAATAGCCTACAGTTTTATCTGCTACGCCCACTCTCTTTCGCACCTCCCCTCCATACTTAAACCAAGCGATAAAACCTGACTCTTATACACAACTTAGCCACTAGAGATCGATCTAGCAGGCGATTTAAGAGATCATAGGCTAACGGTTCTTGCTCGACTGAGCCCGAAGAGGACGCTCACCTCCTAGCTCAACGCCATGCTCGGCGCACCAATAAAAAAGCCCGCACTATAAAGTGCGGGCTTTCAGACTCGGCAGAGCCTTTAACTCACTTGAAAGCTATCTAACTTACTCAGAAGCTATTTAACTAAAACATCACCTGACATTTCAGCTGGGATTTCTGTGCCAGTTAAAGACAGCATGGTTGGTGCAAGGTCAGACAGTTTACCGCCCTCTTTGAACTCAACGTCTTTGTTACCTACGTAGATCAGTGGCACTGGTAGGTTAGTGTGTGCAGTATGGACACCGCCCGTTTCTGGGTTAACCATCATTTCTGCGTTACCGTGGTCTGCGGTGATAAGCAGTTGGCCGTCCGCTTCTTTGATTGCTTCAACCACT
>JAYYSE010000086.1:0-19389 GCA_036126475.1 Pseudomonadota bacterium
TACGACCGCGTTGGAAGCCTTCACGCGCTTCTAGTAACTTCGCCCAGCGAACGACATTGGTGTAAGACTCCACTTGTAAAAACTCAGCAGCATCATAAAGGTTACCTAGTACTAGGTTGCCATACCAAGGCCAAATCGCCATATCGGCGATAGTCAGCTCTTCTCCAGCGACAAAGGTACTGTTTGCTAGGTGCCTATTCAATACGTCTAGTTGACGCTTAGCTTCCATCGCGAAGCGGTTAATTGGGTACTCTTGCTTTTCATCTGCGTAAGCGTAGAAGTGACCAAAGCCGCCACCTAGGAATGGGGCTGAGCCTTGTGCCCAAAATAGCCAGTTAAACGTTTGAGTGCGAGCGGCACCCTCTTTCGGTAAGAAGTGGCCAAACTTTTCAGCTAAATGAACCAGAATGGAAGCAGATTCAAAAACGTTCACGTCTTCATTGCCAGATTTATCGACCAAAGCAGGAATTTTCGAGTTAGGATTTACACCAACAAAACCAGAAGAGAATTGATCCGATTCTCCAATGTTGATCAAGTACGCATCATATTCAGCTTCTTTCACGCCTGCGAATAGTAACTCTTCAAGCATGATCGTCACTTTTTGGCCATTAGGTGTGCCAAGAGAGTAGAGTTGCAAAGCATGTTCACCAACAGCCAGATCTTTGTCGAATCGAGCGCCAGATTCAGGACTATTAATATTTGCCCACTTGTTACCACCGGCAGTATCGTTAACCCACACTTTTGGCGGCGTGTATTGTTCTAACATGATATTTCCTTAATAGAATAGGGTCTTACCAACAGATATTAGGTCACATCTTCTTGGTTAAAACTCCTCAATGCATTTTCTTTTCAAACTGTTAAGCATGCCTTATTCCAGAACGACATCTCCAACATACAGCCCCCTTTGTATAAGCGTTCACAAACCAGTCAAGCGCAAATTGATGTTAGTTAAAGCAAAGTATCATTTAGTGACAACACCACTAGAGCTTCAATAAAGCTGTGATAATATCGACTCATTACAACAAATAGGAATTTGGCAATGTCTTCAGATTACAATGGCTCAAGCGCGGCATACGCTCGCCAAGAGCAAGGTTACCGTGAGAAAGCACTCAAACTTTACCCTTGGGTTTGTGGTAAGTGCGCTCGTGAATTTGTTTACTCAAACCTAAGAGAGCTGACGGTTCACCACGTCGACCATGACCACACAAATAACCCTGAAGACGGCAGTAACTGGGAACTATTGTGCCTTTACTGTCACGATCATGAACATTCTAAATACACAGACCACGAACGCTATGGCGTCGATGCCACAGCACGTTTAGATGACCACCAAACGGCAACACATAACCCGTTTGCTGACCTAGCGAAGATGATGAAAAAGTAAAACGCTCTTCATTTCAGGCTCGATAACAAGAAACCCCAGCATGTCGCCATACTGGGGTTTCTTCTATCTGCGGCCAAATAAAATCTCGCAGGATCAAAAAAGCCTTCCGAACAAGGCTTTTGAAAATCTGTTTTTAATTATGCTGCAGCTTGCTTGCGAGATTCTTCAATCTGTTTCTCACGTTTCTTTAGTATCAGCTTCTCTCGGTAAGAGAACCACACATAAGACAAAACTACTAAGAAGAATAAGTAAGACAATGAGAAGATGAAAGGTGACTGGATAATATCGTTAGAGATACCCCAAGACGCGCCTACCACTGTTACTGCGATTTTAGCAAAGAAGCCGCATAGTAGAAGTACCAAAGCCAACTGAGGAAAACGTGTGCTGCGGAATGCAAGCCAGTAGCAACTTCCCACTGCAAGCGTTGCAATGTAGAAACCGAATAAGAAAGAGTGAATATGATCAGCGGCTGCTACGCCACCAGTAATCGACATCAGTAGAATTAAAAATAGTTTCATAACACTTGCCTCTTAATAGACTAGAAACGCATCCTTTCAAATTTGAAATCTCAGTTTGCGTGCTATTTTCCCACTTTTTACAGACAAAACAAGCCCCAAAAGCGCACAAATTGTAACCAACAAGAAACACAAACCCCTACGCTAACAATCGGTTAACATTCATAAATTCAACAAACTAAGTCCCCTCTTGGGTTGTGGCGATTAATGTCTAATTTGATTTATTTTGTTACACAAAATTAACCAAAGAAATAATTTAAAATTAATTGCAATGATGTGATGACAGCACTGTTTGTAGGGGCACTAGCAGGAAGAGATTGGGTAAAAGCATGAATACTGGAGCCTAAACCAGCAGAGTATACAAAAAAGAAAGGTGTTAACAACAACTGCAACACGCATAAAAAACAGTTCTTTAACAACTCAAGTTTAATTTTGATAAAAATGGAAAAAGAGATTCCAATCACATTTTTATTGGTTATAATCCGCGCTCTTTTGCGCTATCTGTTGATAAACGCAAACTAATTTTGAAGAAATAATCACAATAACCCGTCTTTAGTCCTGTGGCTCTCACTAGACCAAAGACAAAACTGAGAATAAAAATGAGCAAGATTGATAAAGCTACACGTATCCTGCTAGCAGGCTTCTGTATCAACCTTTGTCTTGGCATCCTGTATGCTTGGAGTGTATTTAACAAAGCCCTACAAGGTGAAGGCTGGTCTGCAGCTGAAGCATCAGCACCATACGCGACTGCAACAATCACATTCTCTATCTGTCTTCTTGTTGCTGGTATCCTACAAGACCGCATGGGACCACGTAAGATCCTAATTCTTGGTACAGCTCTTACTGGCCTTGGCATGATCGCATCAGGTTTTGCGACTTCTCCACTAATGCTAAACATCACATTCGGTGTGATGGCAGGTGCTGGTATCGGCTTCGGTTACGCATGTCTTTCTCCTTCTGCAATGAAGTGGTTCCACCCTTCTAAGAAAGGTATGGTTAACGGTCTTATCGCAGCAGGCTTCGGTCTAGCGGCAATTTACCTTGCTCCAGTCACTGCTGCTCTTATTGAGAGCATGGGCATTCAAACAAGCTTTAAGATTCTTGGTGTTGGTGTACTAGCCGTCGCTGTACCTCTAGCAGCAACAATCAACAACCCACCAGCGGGTTACGCTCCAGCTGAACCAAAAGTAAAAGCAGGCCAAGGTCCAAAAGCTGTTAAAAAGAGCGAAGACCTATCTTGGAAAGTAATGCTGAAGACTCCTCAGTTCTACTCTCTATGGATCATGTACGCACTCGCAGCTTCTGTTGGCCTCATGATCATCGGTAACATCACAAGTATCGCAAGCGCTCAAGCAAACCTACCAAACGCGGTTTACCTTGCTTCTATCCTTGCTGTATTTAACTCAGGCGGTCGTGTTGCTGCTGGTATGCTTGCTGACAAGATCGGTGGCGTTCGTACTCTTCTACTTGCATTCATCCTGCAAGGCGCAAACATGGCTCTATTCGCTACGTTTAACACTGAGTTCACGCTAATCATCGGTACAGCGGTTGCAGCGGTTGGTTACGGTACTCTACTAGCAGTATTCCCAACGCTTACAGCTGAGTTCTACGGCCTTAAAAACTACGGTACTAACTACGGCGTGCTTTACACGGCATGGGGTATCGGTGGTGCAATCGGTACAGCGGTTGTTGGTTACTCGATGACTAACGGCGACAGCTACGGTCTTGCTTACACTATCTCTGCAGCAATGATGGCAGTATGTATTGTTCTAGCAATCATCACTAAACCAATGTCTGAAGCGAAAGTTGCTGAGCTAAAAGCATCTAAAGCTTAATCTGATAAAAGATTGAATTTGAATAGAAAGAGCTTAACCTTAGGGTTAGGCTCTTTTTGTATCAAGCGACGTATCAAGTGACATTAGAATCCACTCTTCAGCTACACCCAACTTACTATCTCGACAACTTCAATCGACTGATTGAACACGCTCAAACGTACTACCCGGACCTTCTAAGCACCGATGAAACTCGTTGGCTGCAAAATTACAAACGCCTTTCTACACCTAGCCAGTGTTTAATGGTTCGTTTGCTGTCTCGTAAGGGGTGCTGGTTTCGCAGTGATAAACTCGACTATGATGAAATACCCAACCTCCCCGACGCGCTACAAGAGCTAAGTGCATCATGTTTTATTGCGCTGAGTGATCCTAAAGCTTCGCACAACCTTATTATCACAGAACAGGAGCTAGGCTTACACTTGCTCACCAAGCCTGAGCTAGTCAACGTATTCCCTTCCCTCAAAAGCAGTGAGTCGGCAAAAAAAGACGTGCTATTAGGACTGCTGACTCAACAACCTTTTGATAACTATGAAGCGTTAACATTTAACTGTATCCATGTTGTTGAAGCCGAAGTTATCGATGTATTGCTGCTACTCTTCTTCGCGAATACATACCAAGACCTCAGTCAGTTCGTGTTAAGCGATCTTGGCCTCAACACTTTTGAAAACTACCCATTGAGTAAGCAGCGTCGCTTCTTCAACTCCAGAGAGCAGCTCAATCAACTGCTCTCAATGCGCGACGTTCAGCGCCAATATTATGAAGGCGACCGTAAGGACTGCGACGTTCTTGAGCACCTTTTGCAATCCTTGCCGTGCGAATCAGAACATCGATCCATCGCGAGAAAGCGCTCACGCCTGATCAATGACATTGCTCGAGATCTAGAGAGACTCAATCAGAACGAAAAAGCGGTTCATTGGTTTAAACAATCATCAATTCCACCGAGCAGAGAGCGGCTTGCTCGCATCTACGACAAGCAGGATGAACTAGACCTTATGAGTGACACCGTCACCAAAATGCAAATAAATCCATCTGACGTATCAGAACTGGAAGTCGCCGTTAAGCTTGAGCAGAGGTTGCTACGCAAGCAGGGACAAAAGGTTCCACGCGCTTCCAAGCCAATTTGCGAACAAATTAGATTGGAATTAGATCTAAGCCAAACCAGAGTTGAACTTGCCGTTAAGCAACATTTTGAAGCTCAAGGTTGGGAAGTCTACTATTCCGAGAACAGCTTTCTGTGTGGGTTATTCGGCTTGGTGTTTTGGGATGTGATTTTCTCAGATGTGGAGGGGGCGTTTATCAACCGCTACCAACATCGACCATTGGATCTCTATCATTCAGACTTTCAACAAAAGCGTGAATTGCAAATCAATGCCATATTCCAAACCATCTCGAACCAAGGCATTGATCACTTGCTCGATGTCTACGATGAAAAGTTTGGCATTGCTAATCCATTTGTGCACTGGAATCACTTCCCTAAAGCACTCGTCGAATGTAGTATCCACTCAGTACCACGAGCCTTGCTGATCGATCTCTTCAAAGTCATATTAAGTGATCTAAAACTGTTTAGAACCGGAATGCCAGACCTGATTGCCTTTAAAGGTGACCAATTTCACTGGATAGAAGTCAAAGGCCCTGGAGACAAATTACAAGATAACCAATGGCGTTGGATAAAAGAATTTGAGCGACTCTCAGTCCCCTTTTCTGTTTGTTACGTTAACCAGTAGATCTAAATACTGAGCTCTAAGCCCGCAGCCAAGCCTAGCGAATCACTCAACCCTGTAGAGATCTTGTCTACAAAATTGTCAGAACATGAGCATTTTCAATCATTTTCGATATAATTAGAAAAAATGCCAAATATCTAAGTACGTATGAATTTGAAAAAACTCTTCATTTTGTCTCTTGTCAGCGTGTTCTCAGGTTGTGCCGTGTACGCGGGTCTAAACTTCGATGAACTGTTTGGCGAACCCCAAGTTCGTGATCGCCAGACTCCTATCCTTTCAGCTCAATCGCAACACTTTCTCAACGAAGTTAAACCGATCATTGATAACCGATGTGTGGTTTGTCACGCCTGCTACGATGCCCCTTGCCAACTTAAAATGTCTTCTGTGGAAGGTATCGACCGAGGTGCAAGTAAAGCACTGGTTTATCAAGGTACGCGTTTAACAGCATCGGCTCCCACGCGCTTGTTTGAAGATGCGTTAACTACACAAGAGTGGCGCGATGCTGACTTCCACCCTGTACTCAACGAACGTATGCAGAACTCGACGGCTAACTTAGATGCCGGGCTTGTCTCTCGTATGTTGATACAGAAAGAAAATCACCCACTTCCAGAGCAAACACAGTTAGAAGGCTTCGACTTTTCAATTGATCGTGACCAGCAGTGTCCGACTATCGAAGAGTACGCTCAATATGAGAGAGATTACCCTACGTGGGGGATGCCTTATGGTATGCCTAACTTAGACAAGACAGAATACGCGACTCTGATGAGCTGGCTAGAAAATGGCGCTTTGATGAACGAACATATTCCACTAAGTGAAGCTGAGCAAGAGCTGGTTAATACTTACGAAAAATTCCTCAACAAGAGCTCACGAAAGAGCCAACTTTCAGCACGTTACATCTATGAGCACCTGTTTTTATCACACGTTTATTTTTCTGAGTTAGGACAACCGACACGCTTCTTCTCGATTGTTCGTTCTGCTACGCCTCCTGGCGAACCGGTCAAGCGCATCACCACTCGTCGTCCTTATGACGATCCAAAAGTCCCACGCGTTTACTACCGCCTTATCCCTGAGCAAGGCACAATTGTCGACAAGACACACATGCCTTTCGCATTCAATGAAGAGCGCCTGCAAAACTGGAACTCTTGGTTTGTTGATGCAGATTACACCGTAGATAAGCTGCCAAGTTACGATATTGATGTTGCCGCGAACCCAATGACCTCGTTTGAAGCCTTGCCTGTAAACTCTCGCTTTAAGTTTATGCTCGACAACGCTCAGAACACCATCATGGCTTACATCAAAGGCCCGGTATGTCGTGGTCAGTTGGCATTGAACGTGATTAACGACCGGTTCTGGGTATTCTTTATAGACCCAGACAAGGCCAATCTTCCAGAGATCAACGCCTTCTATGCAAGCCAACGTGACAACCTTAAGCTTCCAAGTGAACTTGAAAGTAACACGGTTCCTGCAACGAACTGGGTTAGATATTCAAAACAGCAAGCACGCTACCTAGAAGGTAAATCAGACTTTACTAACAAGTGGTTTAAGGACGGTGAGAACTTAACGACAGACGTTATCTGGGATGGCAATGGTACTAACCCGAACGCTGCCCTTACTGTTTTTCGTCACTTTGACAGTGCATCGGTCGTGCAAGGCTTAGTGGGTCCTCAACCTAAAACGGCGTGGATTCTGGATTATGCACTTTTAGAGAGAATTCATTACTTACTTGTAGCTGGCTTCGATGTTTACGGCAACTTCGGCCACCAGCTCATCACTCGTATGTTTATGGACTTCTTACGTCTTGAAGGTGAAAGTAACTTCTTAACACTGTTACCAAAAGATGTACGACACCTCGAGCACTCAAGCTGGTACCAAAACCAAAGCGTTCAGTTGAGCGACTTCTTGCAACGTAATATCGCACCTTTTGATCAGCCAACTAGCGTGGTGTACAAAACGGCCGATCCAAAACGCGAGCTACTCGATAAGCTGAAAGATAAGCTAAGCCCGATACTCAATGACCGTTATGAGATTGTTGATACTGGCTTTAGCCGTAAAAATGAAGCACTGCTTAAACAGGTAAGCTTGGTGAAAGGTGAAGGCCTACGCCATGTGCCTCAACTCGTGATGATCATGATTGAAGGCGAAAACGGTGAAGATCAACTGTTCACCATGATTCACAACAACGCTCACAGCAACATTTCTAGCCTGTTTAACGAAGAAGGTAACAGAGATTACGCTAATGACGACTTAACGCTCGTCCGAGGCATTGTAGGTAGCTATCCAGCCGCTTACCTATCACTGACAGAGAAGGAAATTCCAACTCTAGTGCAGTCTCTACAAAACTTACAGACTGAAGAAGATTACGTAGCGCTACTCGATAAGTTTGCTATCCGACGCAGCTCTAGTGAGTTCTGGCCATTCAGTGACCGAGTGCATCGTTGGTACCAACAAGAACAACCGATAGAGTTTGGCCTGTTGGACTACAACCGCTTCGAAAACCGTTAGGCCGAAGCATTACTTTAAAATAAAAATCCTCTGTCTTGGCAGAGGATTTTTTTTGTTTCTAGATGCTCAGTTAGTCAGAGCTCAGCTTAGCCTGAGAAGCTCATTATGTGGTAGAGAACATTGAATATCAGACATGTTGTTGCAGTGCCGCAAGAGAGTCTTTAACGAGCACCGTTAACTTTTCAGAGCTCTCTCTATATTGCGTTAAAGGCTCACTGCTAATCTCAATGTTCTTACATACATCAAAAAGGGCTAATAGTCCTAAGCTGCCCGCTGACCCTTTGAGCTTATGAGCGAGTGATTTCACCTCACGGGCATTCTCCGATTCACTAGCGTCAGCCATTTCTTTTAACGTTTCATGGCTGCTTTGTTCAAATAGCCCGACAATCTGCTTCATCTTGTCCAAACCAAGAATAGACAAGTCGCCTTCGATTACTTTGCTATCAATTATCAATTTGCTGTCAGAAATGGTCACAGGACTTTCCTCTAGGTCTGGCTGTTCAACTTCGCTTTCGACTATAAGGTCGCTCTCAATACGTTTTTCACAGAACCCATGCTCGTTCCTCTTGCAGGTCGAGTCGTTAGGATCTGGCTGGGGCAATAATAAAGTCTTCCCATCTAGCTGAGTCACTATCAGCCTTGCAAGCGCCTCTTTCTCCATAGGTTTTGGCAAGAAGCCATCAAACCCATTCGCCAAATAACTTTCTACTTCTTCATTAAACACATGAGCCGACACCGCCACCATAAGAGGCGCATACTGCACAGAGCTATCTGGTATACAGTATAAAGCGGACGCTTGAACCTCAATCTCCTTAAGTTGTTGAATGAGATCAACACCATCGCAGTCTGGAAGGTTGATATCAACCAGTGCAATATCAAAGACTTGTTCACTGTATATCTCACGAGCTTCTTGTCCGGTTGTAGCAATCACGACCTCATGCCCCAGGTTGTTTAAGAAGCCTTCAGCAACAATACTGTTAACTGGGTTGTCTTCAATCAACAGTACTTTAGCTCGAATGCAAGTTTCAACCACTGCGACTTTAGTTTTAATCTTTTCCCCAGCCTGAAGCGGTAAAGAGAACCAGAACTGACTGCCTTCCCCTTCTTCTGAATGAACGCCAATATCACCGTCCATTGCTAACATAATGCGCTTACTGATCGCCAGACCTAACCCTGTGCCACCCGTTGTGTTTCGACCAATGTTGGTTTGGCTAAACGCATCAAACAAACATTTTTGTTCGCTTTCATGTATCCCAACACCCGTATCGGATACTTCAAACATAACGCGGTTTTCATCTTCGAGATCTAAGCTGATGAAGATATCGATATCGCCCTTTTCAGTAAACTTAATCGCATTACCAACCAGGTTATTCAAGATTTGGCTAATACGAGTGACGTCACCGCGCCAGTAGCGCTGTACATCGCTTTCAATATGGTAGCTAAAACCAAGCTTCTTCTCGGCTGCGCGCCCTTCCATCAATTGATAAGTGTCTTGAACCATTTGATGCAAGTCGAAAGACGCAATCCTTATCTCAAGATGCCCAGCTTCAATTTTAGAGTAGTCCAATACATCGTTGAGGATGGCTAATAAGTTATTACCACTGCGATTGATGATGTCAGCATAGCCAGATTGTAGAGGGTTCAATCCGGTATCTTTTAGCAAACGAGCTGTACCCAATACCCCATTCATAGGCGTTCTGATTTCGTGACTCATGGTCGCCAAGAAGGCAGATTTAGCACGGCTCGCCTGTTCAGCAGCCCTGCGCGCCTTCGCGTGGTTGGTTACCTCTACATTCAACTTCTCGTTAATCTTTTGTAGTTGGTTGGTTCGCTCAGTGATCAGCTCTTCAAGGTGCTCTTTATGTTCTTCTAGCTCTCGTTTCGCTTTAGCCTCCCCCACAGCCACCACTTGTAGCGCCTGCGCCGTGTTTCTTGCTGTGATGATAGCTTCACCCATATGTGCAAGCTCATCATTACCTTTTACTGAGATATCAATATTAAGGTGCCCTTGTGCAATCGACATCAGAGCTGCCGAATATTCAGCAAGGCGCTTTACGACCGACACATACACCACGCGCCATACAATAAACGCCACTATTACCAAGCCAATAATTGAGATAACAGAAAGCGACCATTGCGCGAGGCTTAACGTAGAAGTCAGCTCATCTACTGCTTTTTTTGTACTCAGGTTAGAGTCATCGATCAGTTGGTTGACCGTCGTGTTCAGCTGTGAGAACAACTTCAACATATTCTGCATCAGCAGCTCAGATTTTTTGGTGTTCTCATACTGCTCCAAAGAGATATCAAACACCACTTGGCGCTTTTGTAATTCATGGAGAAGCTGGGACATCTGCTCTGAACGTGTTGGATCTTCTACCACTTTGACGCGGCGAGCCATGCTCCTAAGGTTGGACTCAAACTCACTTTGGATTTGATGGATACGCTCAACATTGGTTACCGTTTGAGTTTCCTCAATTTGGTTGAGCATTTTGAACGCCAGAAGGTGCAATTCATGTAGACGCTCTGAGAGGTCAAGGTCGACTTCCACCAGCGCATCTAAGGCTTGGTAGGCTTTATCGGTTTCTTTGGTTTCTAGCAGATCATAGATATGAGTAACGTTGGCAACGGCTATGGTTGCGGTATTCAGCACTTGAGTTCGAGTCAGCTGTTCTAGCTCTTCAGCCAATAAGCGCATCTCTTCAACGCGAGACGTCAGCTCTTTGGTTAGCCAGAGTTTACGTTCTACTGAAACGCCCAGCTCCGCCAGCGTATTGATTACGCTCTGCACGTTATTTTCAAGTTTATGCAGCAGCTCTGAATCAAAGCTATCCACCCCCAAATCTTTGATGTGTTGTAACAGGGCTTCTAGTTGGTCGAACAGCAGTGTCCCAGCCTCTTTACGCTCAGCTTCATTTCTCGCATTAGAGAGGGTTTGCACAGACGAAATAATGCGATTACTCAACTCAGAAACCTGACGAGCTTCAATCATCGCTGGTAGCGCTGAATCAACAACGTTTCTCTCTGTTTTTGCAACAAAGCTAAATCCAGATACCCCGATCAATGCAGACAAAAGAACGAGCATCGCCATCACTAAAAATGAGGCCAGCAGCTTGCGTCCAATACTTGCTGAAGCTAACAACATAAAACCTAAACCTTAAAACGTTCTTCTTTACCCCTGCAGAATACGCTATATTTTGCAGTGTTTCTTATCTAAAACCAATAAAACGGCAATTCATGCGCACTAAATCCTTCGCGTCAAAACTTCTTTTATCTTTACTTGCGTTAGTTGCCTCTTCAGCTAGTGCTGATGAGCTATTAAGCCCTATCAAACCGGCGACTTCACAAAAAGAGAAGATTTGTGCCATCTACCCACACCTAAAGGATTCCTATTGGTTATCTGTAAATTACGGCATGATTTCCGAAGCCGAAAAATTGCAGGTAGAACTACGAGTACTCGAAGCTGGCGGCTATCCAAACATCGGCAAACAAGCCTCACAACTCGTCCTATGTACTAAATGGGGTGCCGATGCCATTATTTTAGGCACAGTATCACCAGACGCCTATCACGATAACCTTACTGACTGGGTTGGCTCGACACCTGTGTTTGTAACAGTGAACGAATTAACGTTAAGCAAAGAGCAGCAAAAAGTATTGAAAGGTACAGTTGGTGTTGATTGGTATCAGATGGGCTTTCAAGTAGGTAAGTATTTAGCGAAGCTTCATCCAACAGGCTCAGGCGAAACCCCTATTGCATTATTGCTCGGCCCTCAAGCAAGCGGTGGCACCAAGCCTGTTGCGTTAGGGGTCTATGACGCGATTAAAGATAGTGATGTAAAAATCGATGTGAGCTATTGGGCTGACAACGACAAAGAGCTGCAACGCAATCTTGTACAACAAGTGATAGAACAAGCAAAGGTTCAATACATCGTTGGTAGTGCCGTTGCCATCGAGGCTGCTATCAGTGAACTAAGAGCGGCGGGTAAAACCGATGAAATTGGTCTTATTTCCAGCTATTTGAGTCATGGTACTTACCGTGGCTTACTGCGAAACAAGGTACTTTTTTCACCAACAGACAAAATGGTGGAACAGGGTCGCTTGTCGGTGAAACAAGCGGTGAGTTATTTACGAGGGCAGCCTTACGAGATGCACAGCGCAACAAAAATTCAAGCTCTGACCCCAGCAACACTCAAAGATCAAATTATTGCCGATTCATTGTCACCTTCTGAGTTTCGGCCGGTATTCAGTGTGAATCCATAGTGTTATATTGAGTTAAGCACTCATAAAAATAAAAATACGAACGATGATTTAGGGAAAATTCATGCAAAAAACAACGCGTACTATGCCAACGCATAAGCATATCGCTCTAGTCGCTCATGACCACTTCAAACCTGAGCTACTAAGATGGGTAAAAGAGAATAAAGAGAAGCTACATAGCCATTTCCTTTATGCGACTGGTACAACGGGTTCTCTGCTAAGCAAAGAGACAGGTTTAGCAATCAAGAGCATGATCAGTGGCCCAATGGGAGGTGACCAACAACTTGGCGCTCTGATTTCAGAAGGTAAAATCGACATGCTGATTTTCTTCTGGGATCCACTTAATTCCGTACCGCACGACCCTGATGTAAAAGCACTACTGCGTATTGCGAGTGTTTGGAACATTCCAGTTGCAACCAACCGCGCGACTGCGAACTTCCTTTTCAACTCTTCAATGCTAGAAGAAGAAGTGATTATCGAGATTCCAGATTACGAAGCGTATCTTGCTGAGCGTACCTAATTCTCGTTAAGGCAGACCAATACGTCACCTGCTTAATGAAGCGGCTCTTAGTTTCAAACAATATTGAAACATCCATAAATTGATATTTTCATGAATAGATGAACTTAGCCCAGAACTAACGGTAAGAAAGTTACTTTCTTACCGTATTCTGACAAAAACACTTCGTTACTTCTAATTCGCAGATCTTCATCGTTTGTCTAATCACAAACCAAAAACCCACTACAAAAAGTTCGTATCAAACAAAGTTTTCATCTACTTCTAAGAACCGTACGTGCAACTTTCACTGCATACGGCTCAAGCCTCCACTAAGGCGTTATTGTTACCCAGCAACTCACAAAGCAGTGGCGACAGGATCACGCCACACAATCCATCCTTTTTAAACCAGCCATGGAAAGTCCATTGCCCTTGATAGTTTAGAAAGTACTTGTGTGCGTTCCAATTGCGTCCCTTGTTTGGGTGACGCCAAACTGACCATCGCCATAACGCTAGAAACATCTGATGTCCAACATAGCCGAAGGTTTGTTTAGCAACACAATGGCGATAGTAATTCGCCCATCCTCGTAGTTTTGAATTCATCATCTTGATGAGATCGGCTATTGGGATTGTTGCGTGTTTTCTAATGAGGTCACGCATGTTTCGTAAGAATGATAAAACGTTGGACTTACTCGGTTTAATGAGCAGTTTTCCTTTGTACTTTCTGGCGTTAAAGCCAAGAAAGTCGAAGCCATCAGTTGCGGCTTAATGTCATTCACTAGGACTTCCTTTGAAGACCCCGTAATAACAAAGTCGTCTAGCTATACGCACAGCTTATGCAGATAGAAGAAGCGTTTAGAGATACAAAAATGGCAAACTGGGCTTAGGATTGGAGTACGCTAACTCAAAAAGCGCAAAACATTATGACAATATAATACTAATCGTATAATTGATAACTTTTATGCTTTGGTGCGTGGGGTTTGTGAGTGCACAACTTAACCAATCACGCTTGCTGCAAGCCAATACAGAGACACGAAAGTACGTCTTATCTTATGTCTATCTAGGTAGAGAAGTGATAGGTGATACGCATTATTGCCCTGATGAACCTTTGTTAATTTACGTGTATAGCCAATTATCAAAACTGACTATACGGTTTCAAGATTTATGATGAAATTCGTGGTGATCCACAGGCCCTAGTATATTCTGCAATACTAAAATATTACCACCAATCATAAAATGGCTGGCGAATGTGTGGGGCAAAACATGAGTTGCTTAACCCTTTGGTAAATCGGGTAGAACCTTTTTACCCACTTATGCACCACACCATAACCGCAATCAAAAAGCTTATTTGATATTGGAACGGTTCGGTTTCTTTTACCTTTAGTATTAGTGAAAGTCAGCTTGTATTAAGCAACTGGCAGTTTAGCCGAGTGATAAGAACTCAAAACGAGCTTGTAGTTAATTATTATACAAATATTATCCAGATCTAAGATTAAATAAGCTCCCTGTAAAATAAAAATCCATCATTTTCAATGGTTAAAGTTCGATACCGCTCCTAGTCTTAACCAGACATAAGACTGACAATAGGTGGTGGGATTAAGTGTTTATGATGAAATTTGCAAAAGGATGTACATGTGCTAACTTTAAAAAAAGTAGAGGTGATGATATGAAGAACTATCTAAAATTATGCTATTTTTGGTGCTTAATTTATTCCGGTTTTAGCATCGGAGCAACCATAACACAGCCATTTAATATACGCTTAGAAGTCGAACAAGCAGTAAATATTGAAAAGTTAAGTGACCTATTGTTTCCAGATATTGACACATTGGCACATTCATCACCATCAGTAGACCTCACAGATCCTAATGCTGGTTTATTTGTTATTAGTGGTCCATTGAGCCAAGTAGTTACCGTCTCGGGCCCAGATAAAGTTAATCTCACCAACACTGTTACCGGTGAAGTACTACTTACAGATTTAGTTTACTCTAGTAAATCGATCACTTTAGACGATACAAACGGTACTGGTGAATTAATTATTGGTGGTACTATTGCTTTACCTACTAACCTTGTAGCTGGTACCTACACGAGTTCGGTAACAATAACAATCAATTATGATTAGATTAAGACTTAACCCGTATTTGACTTTATTGTTTTATTGTAGCTTATTCATCTCCTGCAACATCAGAAGTAATCAGGTTTCAAGTGATATGTTTATCAACATTGATGTGAAAGAAGCAGTAAATTTAGGTTTTCCTCTTAACTTTGATATTAAACTGCCGGAAGGTCTTGGTAATTTTAGTGGACATCTTCCACCAATCGAATTTACTAGTCATTCTGATTTAACAATTTTTCTAGATATACCGATAGTTAAACTTTCCAATACTATAAACGAGAAGTACCTTACCATTAGATTCATATATGACAAATCAGTAAGTGTTAACAAAGGTCATAATTCTATAATTATAGGTTTTATTATTGATAGCCCCTACAAAATAAATCAAGGAATATATTCTGGCAGTGGCGTTGCAACCATTTTTTATGACTAATAGAGATTTTGAATGAGATTCTTGATTCTTTTAATGGCTTTATGCTTGAATTCACCTTTACATGCATCAACCACACTCTCACCGGTTAGAATAATTTCTAACGGAAACAATACCGAAATTCACGAATTTTCAATTTTCAACAGAGGAGAAAAGACCATTCGGTTAGATTTATCTGTGAACAACGATGATTATTTTGGAGATATTACTCAATATATTGATTTAGCACCAAAAAGAATTAGATTAATGCCTAATGTAAAGCAAAAAATTAAAGTTAGGGTGAGAAAAATTCCAGATAAATATCCTGAAAAAGTTTATCGTGCTTTCATTAAGATATCTGAAAGTCAAGTGGAAGAAAGTCTTTCAAACAATAAAGGTGGAATTGCAATTAATTTATCAATAGACAGAATGATGCCTTTATACGTAAAGAAGGGAAATGTCAACCCAAACATCAGTATAAATTGTGAAGAACTAGAAATTTATAACAATTCTAGTGAAATATTCATTGGCAAGTATATGGAAAACAATAGACTTGTTGATCTTATATTAAGGCCTAAGGCAACAAAAAAAATCAATCCTAAGGGAAAAATTAATGTTCTCTATGTTATGCAAGATAACAAAGAGCTTAATAATTGCTCTTTTGATCACCATAAAAATTAGTTTTTCTCATTCAGCTGAATACGATTATATCTCAGTTATTGCCCCGGACTTCACTGAACATTTTTATAGAGTCAAGATGCTTGGAATAGGAAGTCCTGTAATCCCCTATACAGATTTCGTTCAAGATGTCATGGACTTGGATATTGAATGTGATAGTACTCGATGCTCAGTTGTCTATCCAAGCTACATTGAGTCTGATCTAGTCTCTTATTATGATAAAATAACTAATAACTGCCATCACAATAAAAAAAAGCATAAAGTAAGTGAAGAGTTAGACATTTCAAGTATAGCAGTTTGTTTTCCAGTAAGTATAAGTTGGATAAAAGAAAATAATCAAATAACCATTGATTACGACTTTAAATCGAAGGTAAAAAGAAGAATCGAAGTACAAAAAGAGATAAATTCAAATAGAAATATCAAAGTGCATAAAATTACAGATATAGCTTTTGAAAATAATCATTCAATAAGTGGGGTTATTTTTGATCTAAAATTTTTTGATATATTAGATAGAAAAAAATTTTATTACACTATAGATTATTTTTACGTGGATGATTTTTCTCTAAACGTAAGATACGATTCAATTAAAAACAAAGTTAATAATTATCGACTTGAATTTGATAACAAAGAATTCAACAATACGATTATCCTAGGAGACTCAATATATTATGATAAGATAAATAAATCATATACAAGCATGAATAATTCTCTTATGATATTTAGCAATGACGGGAATGAAGGCTCCCTAACAATAAAAGACTTTTTAATCTCAAATTCTCAAACTTCCAAACTAGATACATTTGTAAATAATCAATATTATGGAAGTTTTAACCCTGATGAACTTGGAATAGTTAGTTACACACTTGATGGTATAAATCCAGGAGATGAAATAAAACTAGCCTATTATGATGATTTAAACATTGAGTATCAGACAATAAAATTCATAGATCCTCAAAGTAGAATGCTTGAAAAAAACAAATTAGCATATAATTTTTCAACTAAATTAGACGATACTACAAATTTATATATTGACTCGACATACGGATTGGGTGAATTTATTAATACTAATTTGGTTATTTTCGATGAAAGTTATTACTTTGGTCTTCAATCAATACCGTATAACTGGATCTTTTATGATTTCGGATATTTTTTGGGATTAAATACACCAAGCTTGTATGCTGATTTTAATCTAAGTGATAATGTTAACATTGATTTCGGGTTGAATCAATTTAATAAGGATATAAGCAAGCACAACTTTATTGGAATGTCAGTGTTTTATAAAATACTTTCAAGTAACCTTAAGTATATATATAATGATGAGATTGAAAAAATACATTCAAAGACTGTTTTTTTTTTAAAAACAACTTAAATGTAGGCGTTGGAACTGAGTACCTTAATTACAAGGATGGCCATTCTATCAACCTAAATGAAATAAGTGTAAACAAATACTTCGAAAAAGACTTTAGGCTGTCTGCGTCAATGTTTTTTAACGAAAAGGGTCAAACTTACAGGGCCTTTATCGGTAAGAGTTTTGAAAACCCAACCAATACAATAAAAAAAATAGATACAAGATTAAACATATTAAAGTCAAGTGACCACTTTGTTAACTTTCAATCAAATATAAATTTCAACGATTTAGCAAATATAAAAATTTTAGTGTCAAAAGATGATATTTTTTTAGATTTTGGCTTAAAATTTGGATTTTTATTAAAAGATGGTGACTACAGAAATTTAAGAAGCACATACGAGAAAAATTATTTAAAGGTGTTTTTTAATCATAAATCTATTGAGTTTGAAGATGTAAAACCTATTGAGTTAACTTATGCGGGCCATAAATATCAATCGGACTCAAATGGTCTTGTTACAATTCCCATTGATAAATATAATAGAAACGGTTTTTTTTTAATTAACAAAGATAGCTTAAGCCCAAATTTATATTTGGAAAACTATAAGTTCCGTTTAAAATTCGATGAATATGCTGATGGTTATGCTGAAATATTGGTTTACCAACACATAGGCATTGATGGCTATATAAATTTCAAGGAAAATGAAGTTAATAATTGTGATTTATATTTTGAGAATAGTAATCATTCTTTTAAAACTAATGTAGAAAAAGACGGCTTTTATATGTTTGAAAAAATTAAAGTAGGGGCTTATGATGTTAATTTACAGTGTTTGTCAGGAAAAAAACATTTAGGAACATATAACATAAAAGATAGCTTTTGGATTTCAGATCTAAATTTTGAAATGTAAATCATACCAGTGATCATTGAACATATTTGAATTTCGTTAGAATCAGTAGCATGCTAAACAACATCTACATTAAGCGTTGTTGATCAAATCAACTTGAAGATCAACGACCCATATGTAGCTAGCCGTTAGCTTCTAACGGGCATACCTAGTCCTATGACTTTGTTAATCGCTTTGACATTCGCCATGATTTCGCCCACTTGAGCGTTGTAACATCTCAAGCTCAATTTACCGCTTGTTAGTCCTTTATATCGGGACATCATAGACAGGATCTTAAGAGCTAACTTGTTTATTTAGATAGAAAAAAGGCTTCATTTATGATCAGAAAATCGTCGCCAAACAAAGTACCTACATCAACAGTGAAGCCGATGACGATTATCTTCTTACAGAAGCAATTTAAGAAATTCTTTAATGCTCACACCCTCCAAAAAATGGCGAAAAGTACAGGCCTGATGAAACGGTGTCGGGTGATATTATCCGAGCAGCTAGTCATTAGCTTAGTTGTCACATTAAGCAAAGGAAATTGAGGCAAGGAACGGCAAGGGGCGACTGCTGCCTAAGCTAGAAGGGAAGAAGCTGAAAGACATTACTCGAGGTACCAACCGTTCGCAAATCCTTGACCTAAAATCCGCCGAGGTAAACAAGCGTTTAGAGTCGTGAGACGTTGGTTTGCTAAAGAAAAACGCTTCTGCATTTGGATAACCAACTTACCTTCAGACACCTATAGCGCCGATGACATCATGGCGATCTACCGCTGTCGTTGGCAGGTGGAGCTGCTTTTTAAAGAGTTAAAGTCTCACACCAACTGGCAACGATTTATCATCGCTCAAAAGCCCGCGCAGAGGAAGTCTCAAGAAAACATTACGTTAGACGGAATTTACGCTGAGCTTAATGCTTAAGGATCTGTCTATGATCGGGACATAGCAGTCTCAGATATTGAACGATAGTAATAACCAGACTCTGTTTTCCATTCCGATATTGTTCCATCTCTCCGAGTCATTACTGCTTTATTTCTGGGATGGCCGTCTTCCCAAAGAGCTGCATTCTTTCGAGGCGGTATTAACGGTGTACAGCCTTTATTTTTCAGAGTCTCGTAGCGTAACTGTTCACCCACGAGGTCTTGACACCAAAGTTCTGTGACCTAGTTAACTTGATCCCACATTGAACTTGAGTGATCTTTTCGTGGTGGCAATCTGGAGGTATGAATAAGAAAACATTACCTCCACCGCCTGATTTTG
>JAYYSE010000087.1:0-15989 GCA_036126475.1 Pseudomonadota bacterium
ACAACCAACACGGCCACCATTAAGATGATTAGCCATATTGCGTCAGAAAATAGCGAGACAGTTAACTCCGGTGTCATAGTATATTTCTATCCCCCAAAGCTCGCTGACAAGGTGCCTACTGTCATTGCCCAACCATCGACAAGAACAAAAATGACTAATTTAAAAGGCAGGGATATGATCAAGGGAGATAGCATCATCATCCCCATCGCCATCAACACACTGGCGACGACAAGATCGATGATCAGGAAGGGTATGAACAGCATGAAACCAATTTGAAATGCTGTCTTAAGTTCACTAATGACGAACGCTGGGAGGACAACGGCAAATGAAATATCTGCAACATCTTGATTAATCGGTTCATTCGCAATACGCAGCATTTGCTCTAAAGAGCTTTGATGTGTTTGCGCTAGCATAAAATCTCTAACCGGCTGTTCAGCAACTGAAAAAGCCTGAATTAAAGTGATTTCACCGTTATCGTATGGCTTGAACGCATGCTCGTAGATATCCGTCCAAACTGGACGCATAATCAGAAGGCTTAGTGTCAGGGCAATACCGATTAACACTCGATTAGGAGGACTTTGTTGCAGGCCCAATGCTTGGCGTAAAATGGCTAATACGACAATGATGCGTGTAAAGCTGGTGGCCATCAGAATGAACGCCGGTAAGAAACTGAGAGCGGTCATCAGCAATAATATTTGCAGTTTTACACTGTATTCTTGTTGGGTGTCACCATCGGAAACCGACAAAATGGTTAGGCCGTTATCTGCCGCCATTGCCGGAAACGCAAACAGTAGACTAAGTAAAATGAGCGCGCCCATAGGCAGCCTAATTTGGCTGACGTTCTGAACATTCATGGTACAACCCAATTTGACTCTATCGGCCAACGACATTGAGTGCTGAGTCATAGACATCAATCAGACGAAGTCCATATTTATCATTGATAACAACGACTTCTGCTTGCCCCATAAGAGAGCCATTCACTTTCACATCCAAAGGTTCGCCGTTAAGTTTATCCAACTCAATAACGGTACCTTCACCCGCTTTCATCAAATCACCCAGCGGGATTTCTTTACTTGCAACTTCCAGAGTTACTGTCACAGGGATATGTTTAAAAAAACTTAAATCGCGTTCTGCGGTTTGCTCTACTTTGAGTTGCGTGTCTGCGTCAAAATCATTTAACTGAAAATCATCAAAATCTAATTCATCGGCGTCGAATGCTTTGTTCTCGTGCGCTTCGCTCATCGCTGAGATTCCTTATCTGGGTTAAAAATCAAAACAAGCTGGCCGTCTTGTTCGGCAATGCGACCAGTGAAAAGAGGATGTGGACCGATACTGACAGGCACGGTGTTTAGCAGTTCTATGGGTAAAATATCGTCTGGTTGTAACTTAACGACATCACATAAAGTCATTGTCTTTTTGCTGAGTACAGCATTGAGACGAACAGGGGTTGACTCTAGAGAGCGACAAAATGGTTGGAAAAGGTCCTTAGCTTTTTGCAACTCCAACTGCTCAATCATGTTTTGAATCATTGTGTTGTCGATTTTTAGATGAATAACACCTTGGTAATCTTCTAATGTAATTGAGAGTTCTGCGTGCAACCCAATGCCGCAAGGTGCTTCATAGTCACAGGATTGCCACATTTCTTGAGGAGCGAGCCAATTAGCGATAATACGGCTGATCCTTTCTTGTAAGCGTAAATCACTCGCCGTCAATAATGGGGTAGGACGTTCTGAATTGGCGCCATAAAAACGGTCAGCTAAGCGGCTGAGAGTTTCTACATTGCTATGGATATAAAGTGTTCCCCCTTCTCGGTGTCGATAGGTAGAAGTCTGCGTTTTATCCAGTGATGTTGTACAAAATCGATACAGGTCTAAAGAGGTTAAGCGAGTCTCAATTTTGTTTGAGCTCAGCCATGCTTGCAATTCATCTGTAAGGTTAGAGCACGACTCTAAAATCAATTTGTTGAGCTTTTTTCGAATAATATGGATTGGTTTGCCTAACAACTCAACATCAAGCGATTTTATATGTGAGATTGATTCAGTGACACTGTTTTTCATTTGTATTTTACCGTGCCTTGACATAAGAGAACATCAAGATTTAATTTTTTATAGGATACACATAAATTTTTCTAACCTTTTAGTTTTAGTTTTTAATATTGTGACTTTCGTTCATATGTTGATTGTAAAGGATGTTCTGGCACTTTTAATATGAAATTTAATTCGTTAATTTTATCTATTGTTCCCCTTGTTAATAATTCAATTAGTGAACAGGGTTCATTTGACCTAAATGGTTCTGGTTATTCTTTATTAGAATTTTTTTATTATTGTTTAAGCTTAATTTTTCTTTTTTCAGTTTGTTTATATGAGAGCTTTTAATGATATGGTGCATATTCGATGATTACTAGCTTTTGGCGAGTTAGACGACCGTTCAGGTATGGTTGTTTTATGGTATTAACTCCATGAAAGGCTATGTATTAAGGTTGTTGATTTTAAGTTGCTTTTTATCCATTAATGCAGCGTTAGCTATAGAGGATCTAAAGATTCCTATGGACCTTTCTACTTGGTCATATAAAGGTGAAAAGTTTGAGTGTAACTTGAATCATTCGGATGTTCCGCAGGGGAAGTTTTATTTCCGCTCGGAAGCTGGAGGGCGGAACTTATTTTTTGTTGATGTTAACGATAGCAAGTGGAATAAGGTGCTGCTTGAGGGTAAGAGCCCGCCATGGGAAAAGAAAGTTGTCATAAAAGAGAAAGCATCATATTCATCGACCAGGAAAAATCATCGGATTATCTTTTCTGAAGGTGTCAACTCTCTTATTGAAGATATTAAGTCAGGTAGCTGGATTCAATTATCATTCAGTGGAAATGAATCTTATGTTACTAAACGTATAACATTACCGACCATTCAGATTCAACAGGCGTTAACTTTCTATCAACAATGCCGTGAAAATTTACCAAAGTTTTCATTTACTCAAGCTCGTGATCAAAGCATTTATTTTCAGCTTGGCCAAACGACACTAGAACCTTCTCAGGAAAGCATAATTGCTGATCTATATCGTTATGTTGAAGTTGATGATCGTGTTGCCGCCATTCTGATTGATGGCCATACAGACAATGTCGGGTCTAAGTTTACAAACTTAAATATATCGCGCCAACGAGCTGAGGAAGTCGCTGAGGCTCTGATCCATTTTGGTATAGATCGTAACATCATTCAAATCAGAGCTCATGGCGACCGATATCCTATTGCCAGCAATGCTACTCCTGTAGGGCAAGCGAAAAACAGACGGGTTAGGTTAAGGTTGGTAAGAGACAATGAACGTATTACTGACATAGAGAAATCGGAAGTGAAACAGCCCTCACCCCTAAAACAAGAGAAGGTACAGGTTCGATGACGATACCAATGGATATTTTGTTGGTTGAGCCCAATGAAAAACTGGCTCAACCCATGCTGGATATACTTGGGCATGCGGGCTATTCGATACGTTACTGCCGTACCGGCCGCAGTGCGCTTTTAGAAGAGCGTGCAGGCATTACTTTGGTTAGCACAAATTTAACCGATATGTGCGCACGTGAGTTTGTTGCATGTCATCAGAAACAAGCGCAGTCGGGGGTTGTGATTGCTGTTGTCGAGCAGGACCAAGGTATGTTAGCCGCTGAAACTATGCAATCGGGTGCGACTGATTATTTACTTCGCCCATTTGAGTCTAACCAGTTACTCACCTTGTTGAGACGAGTCGAAGATCTAGGTAAACCATTAGCGAATATAGTGACTGAGTCATGGCGGAGTAAACAAGTGCTTCAATTAGCACACCGAGCGGCGCGCACTACTGCGAGCGTACTGATCACTGGGGAGTCCGGTACCGGAAAGGAACTATTGGCACGCTATGTTCATGAGCAATCACCAAAGGCCAATGGTCCTTTTGTGGCGGTAAACTGTGCTGCAATTCCAGAGTCTATGTTGGAGGCTGTACTGTTTGGTCATGTGAAAGGGGCATTCACTGGGGCCGTTAATTCTCAACATGGGAAGTTTGAAGAAGCGAATAATGGCACGATTCTTTTGGATGAAATAGGGGAGATGTCTCCTTCGGTACAAGCCAAAATATTACGAGTCTTACAAGAGCGTGAAGTGGAGAGAGTGGGTAGCCATAAGTCGATTCAACTTGATATACGAGTGATCGCGGCAACGAACAAAGACTTACGAGAGGAAGTTCAAAAAGGTACTTTTCGCGAAGACCTTTACTATCGTTTAGATGTTTTACCTTTACACTGGCCATCGTTACGTGAACGAGAAGAGGATATTCTTCCAATCGCCCAATTCTTTATTGGGAAATACCAAGATGGCAGTCGTTGCCATTTATCACAAGATGCTATGTCTGCACTTTGCCAATACAAGTGGCCAGGAAACATTCGCGAACTCGAAAATGTTATTCAACGAGCCCTCGTGATGCGTCACGGCGATTATATTACTTCGAGTGACTTGATGTTACCGATGGAATCCTCGACATCAGAGCCCTCTTTAGAGCCTGCGCCAAGCTTTAGTCACATAGAAGCTAAAAAGCATGCTGAATTTCAATTCATACTCGAAAAATTACGTCAGTTTGGTGGAAACCGAACTAAAACCGCTAATGCCTTGGGTGTATCGACACGAGCCCTCCGTTATAAGCTTGCAGCTATGCGTGAGCACGGCATTGATTTGCAGTCAGAGCTCGGCTCGGCTGCCTAAAAGGAGAATAATTGATGGTAAGTCAACCTACAAATGCGGTATCAGCAGAGCAATTAATGTTGTCTAAAATGGAGGCCATGAAAACGCAGGCTCAGCCAACAGAATTTGTCGTGAGTGTAAACCCTTTAGACCAAGAGAACACCACCACCTTGTCTTTTTCAAAAGCGATGACTGGTGTTTTGGATACGGTGAACCAACATCAATCGCTTGCCAGCCAAAAAATGACTGCAGTTGAAACGGGCAAGAGTGATGATTTAGTTGGTGCGATGGTCGCTAGTCAGAAAGCGAGCCTGTCGTTCAATGCTTTGATGCAAGTACGTAACAAAGTTGTGATGTCGTTTGAAGATATAATGAAGATGCCGGTGTAATCAATGTCAGAATTAACCACGCAAGTTGCCGGAAGTTCAGTTGCTCATCCCGAGTCTACATATAAAGGTATGGACGAGGTAACCAGTAAGTTGAAAGACTTATGGTCGAGTAGTCAGCGTAACCTTGTGTTATCTGCCGTTTTAGCAGCCATAGTCGCCGCGATTATTGTCGTTGCCCTTTGGAGTTCATCTCAGAGCTTCCGTCCGCTTTATAGCCAACAAGAACGTTTTGATATTGGTGAAATCGTTTCTGTACTAGAAACGGAGGGCATTAGTTACCGCATGCAGGAACAAAACGGACAAGTATTGGTTCCAGAAGGTGAAGTCGCACACATCCGTATGTTGCTCGCTTCAAAAGGTGTTAAAGCTAAATTACCGACTGGGCTGGAATCTTTGAGTGAGGACAGTTCACTGGGTACCAGTCAATTTATTGAGACGGCACGTTATCGACATGGACTAGAGGGTGAGTTAGTTCGCACTATCATGTCACTTAATGCGGTATCAAATGCGAGAGTGCATTTGGCGATACCCCGCCAGACCTTATTTGTTCGTCAAAATACCGAAAATCCGTCTGCTTCAGTTATGTTAGAGCTGAAGCCGGGAAATAATTTAAAAAGTGAGCAAGTTGAAGCAATCATTAACTTGGTTGTCGGTAGTGTAACAGCAATGAAACCTGAGTTTGTTTCAGTTATCGATCAATATGGCCGTTTGTTGAGCGCGGATGTCGCGTCTCCCGAAGCGGGTAAGGTCAATGCAAAGTATCTTGAGTATCAAAAGAGTGTTGAAAAGCAAATCATTCGCCGTGCGGCGGACATGTTAACGCCTATTGTCGGTCCGAGTAATTTCCGCGTTCAAGTTGCAGCTGATATGAACTTTAGCCAAGTAGAGGAAACACAAGAGGTTCTCGATAATGCTCCTGTTGTTCGTAATGAACATACCATACAAAATAGTTCGATCGATCAAATAGCGCTTGGTGTTCCTGGCACGCTGAGTAACCAACCCCCAGTCACCGGTGAGACATCAACGAATGATAGCCAAAATTCTAATGCACGTTCCGAGGTGAATCGTCAATATGCGGTGGGCAGCAGTATTCGCCGTACTCAATATCAACAAGGTCAAATTGAAAAGTTAAGTGTCTCCGTATTACTGAATTCACAGGCTGCACCGGATGGCGTCGCATGGAGTGAAGCGGATAAAACGCAAATCTCAGCCATGATCATGGACGCGGTCGGTATCTCAAATGCACGTGGTGATAGTTTGAGCCTGATGAGCTTCAACTTTACACCAATTGAGATTGATGCACCGCCAGCTCTGCCATGGTGGCAAGATGCGACGGTACAACAGCCACTAAGATATGTGATTGGTGGAATGCTTGGCTTAGCGATGATTTTCTTTGTTCTACGTCCACTGACTATGCATCTCACCGGAAAGGATATACCGATTCAAGAGCAGAGTTCGACGGAGCCAAAAATCGAACCGGAATACGACAATTTACAGACTCGTGAAGAGCGCGAACGAGAAGAGCGACTTAACCGAAAATTATCAGAGAAAGGGATTGCGGTCTCATCAGGTTTGGATGTCAACAGTGACATGCTTCCAGCTGCGGATTCTCCTCTTGAGACTCAATTGAAGCATCTACAGCTTATTGCTAATGAAGAGCCAGAGCGTGTAGCCGAAATTCTGAAACAATGGGTAAACATCAATGAACACAACACCGTCGACCTCAAAGCAGACGCTTAGTTATGTAGAACAAACCGCACTTGTGTTGCTGGGGATGGGAGAAGATGCGGCCGCGAAAGTTCTTCAGAGTTTCACCCGGGATGAAACCCAGCGTGTGACACGTGCAATGGCTAAGTTGAATGGAATTAAAAGTGACTCAGCTCGTGGTGTCATCCAGAATTTTTTTGACGATTTTCGTGAGCATAGTGGTATTCGTGGAGCATCAAAAGAGTACTTGTCCAATACGTTACGTAAAGCACTAGGTAACGATTTAGCGAAAGGCTTACTCAACCATTTATACGGTGATGAGATTCGAAATAATATGCAACGCTTACAATGGGTTGAAGCAGAGACGTTAGCGCGTTTCATCTTGAATGAGCACCCGCAAATGCAAGCTATCTTTTTAGCGTATTTACCAGCAGATAGCTCCTCAGCTGTTTTGAAACATCTTCCTCAGGATTACCATGATGAGATCCTTTTCCGTATCGCTCAATTACAAGATATTGATCACCAGGTCGTCAACGATTTACATGAACTGGTAGAACGTTGCATTGATAAAGTATCAGCCAATCAGAGCACACCATTGTCGGGAGTGAAACAAGCCGCTGACATCATTAACCGCTTTGAAGGCGACCGAGCATCGTTAATGGAGATGCTTAAGTTGCATGATGAAAATGTGGTGAATGAGATCGAAGAAAACATGTTTGATTTCTTGGTATTAGGAAGGCAGCGTGAAGAGACGATGGATATATTGGTTCAACAAGTTCCTCTTGACCTGTGGGCTGTAGCACTTAAGGGAGCAGATATTTCTTTGCAGCAAGCGATAAAGCGCTCTATGCCTCAACGTATGATCAAAGCACTCGAGGATGATATGGAGGTACGTGGAGCCGTGGTTTTGAGTCGGGTTCAGCGTGCTCGTCAAGAGATTATGCAGATGGTACGTGATTTAGATGAGGCAGATGAAATTCAGTTAGTGCTCTATGAAGAGCCAACCTTGGAGTAAGGGTATGGCAGAAAAAGTTAACAGTACGATGCGATTACCACCCAGTGGCTATCGTCTACACCGTTTTCCTCCTTTGGCACAGCCTGTGAATGTTGAAAGTGATCTCACAATGGATAGTCAGAGTTGGCAAAATACTCAGGCTGATGTTCAAGAGCAACTAGAGGCGGGCTTTCAACAAGGCTTACAACAAGGTCATGATGAAGGTTTTCGTCAAGGTACTGAACAGGGGAAACAGCAAGGCCTACTTGACGGACAAAAAGAGGGTTTTCAGAAGGGATTTGTCTCTGGAGAGCACTCTGGTAAGCAAGCTTTTGTTGAAGCCGCCAAGCCTGTTCATGAATTATTCCAAGCTTTATCTCGTTGGCAAAGTGAAAAGGAACAGCAGCAGCGGCATATGATTTGTGAATTGGTGCAAAAGGTCGCTCAGCAAGTTATTCGCGCTGAATTAACTTTGATGCCACAGCAGATTTTGGCGTTGGTAGATGAAACTTTATCGGCAATGCCAAGCAAAGCAGAATCGGTGGTTGTGCATCTAAACCCGCAAGATCTCGATCGAATTGTACAGATCAATACCGATCTACCGGCGGCTTGGAAATTGGTGGCGACTGTGGAATTACCCATTGGTGGCTGCCAGCTCGTGACTGAAGATGCGGAAGCTGATGCAAGTTGTGATTCTAGACTACAAGCCTGTATGGATAACGTGAAACAGCATTTGCTTGATGAAGTGACCTTGCCACAGGTTGATGTGGCGAATGAGTAGCTATTTGAATCACGATTTACTCAATGAACGCTTGAGTGATGCATTAGCTTCTCTCGACTCTATTCCTGTGGCAAAAGTAACGGGTAGGTTGATCAAAGTTAACGGTTTGATGTTACAAGCTGTAGGTTGCCGATTTAAGTTAGAGCAACGTTGTTTAATTGAAACCGCAGAAGGCGATTTAATCGAAGCGCAAGTCGTTGGTTTTGAACATACGGTCGCGTACTTAATGCCAATTCGTCGCTTAGGAGGGTTGTTTGCAGGAGCAAAAGTTATTCCGCTTGATGGTGACAGTACCATACAACTAAGTTCACACTGGTTGGGTCGAGTTGTCAATGGTTTAGGGGAGCCTTTCGATGATGGTGCACCACTGAAAGGTGGTGTTCGCGTCTCTCTTGAGGCTAGACCGATAAATCCACTCAAACGTCGCCCAGTCGACACCCCACTCGATGTTGGTGTTCGTGCCATTAACGGTTTGCTGACTGTAGGTAAGGGACAGCGCATTGGTTTGATGGCCGGTAGTGGTGTGGGTAAAAGTGTTTTAATGGGCATGATCACCCAAAATACTCAAGCCGATGTGATTGTTGTTGGTTTGATTGGCGAGCGAGGTCGAGAAGTTAGAGAGTTTATTGAACGCAATTTGACCCCTGAAGCGCGAAAAAAGGCAGTCATTATTGCAGCACCAGCCGATGAATCGCCTTTGATGCGTTTGCGTGCGACTTTACTTTGTCATCGTGTAGCCGAATATTTTCGTGATCATGGTAAAGACGTATTATTACTGATGGATTCACTGACGCGTTATGCTATGGCGCAGCGTGAGATAGCTTTGTCATTGGGCGAGCCTCCAGCATCACGAGGTTACCCACCTTCGGTATTTAGTGTTCTCCCGCAATTGTTGGAGCGTGCTGGCAATAGTGACAACCCTGATGGAAGCTTAACGGCAATCTATACAGTACTTGCTGAAGGGGATGATCAGCAAGACCCTGTTGTTGATTCAGCTCGAGCTATTCTTGATGGGCATGTGGTATTGTCTCGTCAATTAGCCGAGCAAGGTCATTATCCTGCGATCGACATTAATGCTTCTATTAGTCGTTGTATGAATGCTTGTACCCATGAAGCGCACAGCCAGCTTGCTAATAACTTTCGTCAGCTTTACTCCAACTACTTACAAGTCAAAGAATTGTTACCTTTAGGGGGGTATCAGCCGGGACAGGACTCCGAGCTAGATCTATCTGTATCTATGTATCCACACCTTCGATCGTACTTACAGCAATCGGCTAGTGAGCCTGTCGACTACTCAACCAGTTTGCGTGCTCTGACCCAAATTTTTAATAGCGATCAATCATGAGGTAAGCTTTGGAATCGAAGTTAAAAGCTGTTGGCAAGCTTTGCCAAGTGGAAGAAAAGCAAAGAGATAGGGTTTGTCAGCAGCTTGATGTCATGCGTTTGCGCCATTCTCATTTAACCTTGCAGTTAGAGCAGCTGTCGGCGCTGAAAGCTAATGTTGGGCAATCGGCAATCACTACTTCTGATCTTAATAGTGCTAGCTTAATGAACTTAAATCGTGTCGATCAGATGCTGCAAAAGATGTTATATCATCATGAGCAGGAGCAGGCTGTGATGTTGGCTGAGTGTGCATCGATACAAAAGCAGCTAGAATCCAAGCATGCTCGTGTTAAAGGGTTAGAAAATGTTCTTGAGCGCTGGCGCAATAAGCAAAATTATCAGAAAGCACAACAAGAGCAAAAACTAGTAGAAGATATTATCAATTCACGAGTTAAGCGAAGAAGCTTATAGCCTTTCCCCTCAAATTGAACTTATTAGTGGTCACCCCCTATTGTTATATGAACGTCTGGTAAATGGTTGACCTAGGTCCACGGTAGCTCAACTTATGTATCACTATCATAGATTAAGTTTTCACCTCTGTACTTCGTAACCGTTCACCCTTTAAGTTTTCTTACCTGCATTTATTAACAGTTCACTCTTTAAGTTTTACTTGTGATTCTTGATCAAATATTGAGCAGTTTAATTTTCTCAGTCTTGATTTGTTTGATTTTTCTACAAATATTGATGAGCCAATTGTGTTTCATGTCAATGATTCGCAAGGGTAATAGTTGATTGTCTCAACGATATCGTTGGGATGCTAAAGGAATAGAGTAGATGCATCAAAATAAAGTCAAATTAAAGGGTATGGTTTCATTGTCTGCCGTGGCTGTTGCGATAACATTTTCGCTGTCAGCGCATGCGGTTCCTCTGACGGGGTTCGACGAGTCTCACTTACCGACCAAACACATCGTCAAATTTAAAGAAGACGCGTCCAGTGCTTCCGAGTTAGGTAGAAACTCATTCTGGGGGCCACGCATCGTGCAAGAGTCGGTTCTAGATCAGCTCAAAGCGCGCAAAGTAGAGAAGCTAGGTAACCGTGCGATTTACAGTGTCGAGATGGAAGACTCGGAGTTGGGAAAACTGCGTAACCGTAGTGATGTGGAATACGTTGAAATTGACCCGCCGCGTTACCTGTTAAGTGAGACTATCCCTTGGGGCTACGAGGCGGTGAATGCTCAGCGCCTGGATGACTCAAGTGCCGGTAACCGCACGGTGTGTATCATCGATTCGGGGTATGATCTGGCGCATAACGATCTCAGTGGTAACCGCGTATCGGGTACAAACGATAGCGGTACCGGTGCTTGGAGTATTCCGGGGAATAACAACGCTCACGGTACGCACGTTGCTGGAACCATCGCCGCGATTTCTAATACGGAAGGCATTAAAGGTGTTTTGCCCAACCAAAAGGTGAATTTGCATATTGTTAAGGTATTCAATGAAGCGGGTTGGGGCTACTCATCGAGTTTGGTAAAAGCGGTACAAACGTGTGCTGACAACGGCGCGAACGTGGTCAACATGAGCCTCGGTGGTAGCCAATCGAGTGTGACAGAGAAAAATGCGTTGCAAACTATCTCTAACCAAGGTGTGCTGTTGATCGCGGCTGCAGGTAACAGTGGTAACACAGAACATAGCTACCCAGCGTCTTACGATTCGGTAATGTCAGTTGCAGCGGTGGATGACAAAGGTGATCACGCGGCGTTCTCTCAAGCGACCGACCAAGTTGAAATTGCAGGTCCGGGGGTAGCGATTCTGTCTACGGTGACGGTGGGCGAGGGTAAGCTGTCAGACATTCGCTTGAACGGTGTTAGCCAATTTGAACGTGGCATTGTTCCTCATAATCGTTTGACCCAAGCGGGAGGCCGTTATGGGGCAGATCCTGTTGTTGGTTCTATTACGGCGACACTAGCAAGCTGTGACGTAGAAGGTAGCCGCTTTAATTGTGGCGATATGTCGGGCAAGATTTGTTTGACTGAACGTGTGGGTAACCAATCATCAAGCAGCTACCCAGAAATTGATGCCGTTCAAGCGTGTTATAACGCAGGCGCGAGTGCGGCGATTGTGTATAGTAACTCCGATTTACCGGGCTTGCAGAATCCTTTCCTTGTCGATCAAAACAACGAGGCGCGTATGCTTTCGGTCACGGTGAATCGTGACTTCGGTCAGGAGCTGTTGGGTTACGTTGGTCAAGAAATTACGGTATCGACTACTAAGGGCGAAGACTACGAATACTACAACGGTACTTCGATGGCAACGCCTCACGTAACCGGTGTGGCGGGCTTGGTTTGGAGCTATCATCCAACTTGTACGGCTGCGCAAGTTCGTAGCGCGCTGATCAAAACCGCAACCGACATCGATGTAATGGGTCGTGATAACCGTACGGGATATGGCCTAGTGAATGCCGACGCAGCCAAGCAATATCTGGATGCTGGCTGTAATGGCCCAGATGGTGGTGGCTCTGGCAATGAGAATGTTTTAGATAACGGTGAGTCGAAATCACCACTGTCTGGCGACCGTCAATCAAGTACGGTATTTGTGTTTGACGTGCCTGCAGACGCAACGCAAGCGACATTCAACATGAGTGGCGGCTCTGGTGATGCAGATCTTTACGTACGCTTTAATGGCACACCAAGTACCAGTAGTTACGACTGTCGTTCATGGGCAAGTGGTAATGGTGAAAGCTGTAACTTGAACGTATCGGGCGCTGGGCAATATGAAGTTTTGGTTTACGGCTACCGCGCTTACTCTGGTGTCTCTCTTGTTGCTACGCATAATGGTTCAAACGATTCATCCGGCGGTGGTTCTGAACCTTCTAGCTATACCAATTCGGATGCCGTTGCTATTCCTGATAATCAAGTGTCTGGCGCAGTGAGTACACTAGATGTATCTCGCTCTGGTGATGCCAGTTCAGTGACTATTGATTTGGATATCACACATACTTACATCGGTGATCTGTATGTCACGCTAACCTCGCCAGAGGGGGGCCAAGTGGTACTGCACGATAATGCTGGTGGCAGCGATAAGGACATCAAAACTCGTCTCCAAGCGGATTTCTCTGGCTTTGAATCGCAAGGCAAATGGGAACTGAAAGCGGTGGACAGTGCTAGAAGAGATACCGGCACCATCAATAGTTGGACTTTGACCTTTGAATAAGGAGTAACGATGAAGAAGTTGACCTTACTTTCTTTGTTTGTCATAGGCGTTAACGCACTATTGGCCATCGGAATGAGCTCAAGCAGCTTGGCTAACAATCAAGGGTTTCCTTTTGTGGATCAACGCCAAGATCAAGCTGAACAGCAACCCGCACGTTACTTCGTTAAGTATTACCAAGGGAGAGCGAGCGAGGTGAGGTCGCTTCTTCGTCATCACAATATTCAAGTGGTTGAATTTCTGGGGGAGCAGCGCGTGTTGACTGTAATAGGTGAAATGTCGGAAATCGATAAACTTTCCGATTACGATGCAGTGGAATACACCGAGCAAGAGCCGATAAGACAGTTAATGTATCAAAAGGATCATGGCCTGAATTAAGGCGCGTTATTGTGATAATAATTCTCTGCGTGTCTATAACAAGTTAAATGCATAAATTTTTAACAATAGAGATCAACAGAACCCTACTATTAAAAGGTTACAAACATCATGAAAGAAATGCTGAAAGTCGTTCTATTTGTTGTTGTATTCTTGTTGCCTGGCGTTTCTCACGCTGCGATTGGCAATTATAAAGTCGTTCTTATTCATGGCTTCCAGCCAAGTCAATTACAAACAAAACCTTCACAACCCCAAGTCGCTCTGGAAGGAGCGGAGGTGTGGGAGGATTATTGGCTGCAGTACGCCGATGCTCGTATTGATTGGCCCTCACACGAGCGGATAGAAGGTAAAATTGCCAGCGATTATGTGTGGCCTAAACTTCAAGAGTTATCGAGAGCGGGCACTTGCCAAATGGGGTGTGTTTTTGTGACGCACTCTGCTGGCGATCTGATTGCGCGGTATGTGCTCGATAATCAAGAGAATTGGCTCGTTAACGCGGGTCTGGAACCGCTTAATGTTGTTGCAACGTTTGATTTTGCAGGAGCGGGTGGTGGTTCAGAGCTGGCTGATATTGCCATCAATATTACGGAAGGTGCGGGCTGGGCAAACAGTGCCATGCGCTATGCGATTTCACTTTGGCTAGGGGAAATACCAAGCAAGCGTAACACTGGCGTATTGAACGACCTTAAAGTGTCTAACGCTCGTAAAATCAGCATGCTGTCCGACCATCGTATTCCTAGAATTCGTTTCGTTGGTAATGGCAGTGACTTCCTAAAAGCGACGGCGATCTTGCTCCCGGGCAAAGATGATGGTGTCGTTGCCGCTCACTCATCATGTGGGGCGTCAAGATCCGGCTCGTTTGATAGCTGTTCAAATCGCCTTGCAATGAATGGCAAGGTGGGTGTTCAGAATAAAGGTGTGACGAGTTTTATGCCCAATCACTATCCTTTGATTATGGGCGATCATTATAGCCACAGTGAGGTGATTGGATCGCAACATAAAGGCAGAGTGACGTCCGCGAATGCATCAATCACACTAACGGATGGTCGTTCGGTTAGTGTGGATACATACCAGCAAGATGGTTGGTTTGGCGCTCAATACATTTATGTGCAAGGCTCTCAGCAAGATACGCTTTCTGAGATTGCCGCGGGACTGTAATGACGGCGAGCTGATTTTTATGCTCCGATGTTTGGTTTACAGTCGATGAGTTGGTTATTTTTACAAGGCCGCTCTTTTTGACAAGAATTTTTGGTAAGTTACTGTTCTAAAAACAAAAATTCTTGGAAATTTATCGATCTTTATGTCAGCTAGGGTATCCCTTTATCGATTACGATCGATATAAGCCAAGCCATGATTCACTTGCTCATTATGGATTCTAAAGAGGGTTCAGAGGTTCAATATGGAAAACACAATATGGCGAGTAGCAGCTTTAACGATAATCCTGGTTATTATCACTGTTGTTTCAACCCGCTTTGCCGACGTGGAATCTACTGTGCCTTCATCTGTCGTCGCGCAGCCGATAGTACTCAATCCGTCCACCGCTTCAATCCTTGAGCAAACCGGCGGGAAGTCGACGTTAGTCTCGGATAATCCAACGCTTATCCCAATGAGTGAGGAGGTGACACCTGCTCAATCACTGGCACTCATTACGCAACGGCACCAGCAGGTTTTACAGTTCCCCCCATACTCTCGACCTATCATTGATGAAAATAGTCCGTATTTACATTGGAATCATTTCGAGGAGGTCTCTGTTCCCGTTTTGGATGGCCAACACAGTGCCGCGCTGAGCTTGAAGCAGTATCGTTATTTCTATCCCGACGAAATTGAAGTTGGCTTAAAGACCTCTCTTGAAGTCGTGACAGCTTCATTAGATATTGAGGATGTCATCAATCAAAAAACACTCGCGACTTTACCCATAGACAATAATGTCTGGAGGATTCGTCCTGATAATGCTTGGCCTGAGGAGTTAAGGTTAGTCGCACGCATCAGTTTTATTGAGGGTGACGATATTATCAGTGCAGACTTACGGATTTATCATTCTGTCGCAAGTGTCGTCAGTGTCGGCGTTGGAATTCCAGACAATACAGATATGGTCGTGCCGCTCACATTACAAATTGATAAATCGGGCATCTACAGAGTGACGAGCAATCTTTATCAATCGGACGGTTCTGCTATCGCGTCACTGGTTTTCAAGCAACCCTTGTCGGAAGGCGAGCAAACCATTGAGCTTAGGGCGTTTCATTCATTGCTCCCCAAAAGAAAAGTCGATTATACACTGAGTGATATCGTGATCGAGCGTATGTCTGGTTTTCCGGGAGAGAAGGCGCAATATGGTAAGGACTCCAAGGAGCGTTATTACATTGGTACCTTTGACGGGAGGTTGTTGTCAAATGAGCCTTATCAAGCGAGTGATAGAGAAAAACAACAACTTGAATTTTTACAACAAGCCTTCAATTGATGGGCATGGGAGCAGAACCGCTTCACCCAATCCTACTTTTCGCTTGTTTTCTGT
>JAYYSE010000088.1:0-30261 GCA_036126475.1 Pseudomonadota bacterium
TGGTTTTGTATTCAAAAAAGTAGGAAGAAGTATGATTATCGTAACGGGTGGTGCAGGCATGATTGGCAGCAATATTGTTAAGGCGCTCAATGAAGCAGGCCACAACGATATTCTAGTCGTCGACAACCTAAAGAATGGTAAGAAGTTCAAAAACCTTGTCGATCTAGACATCACCGATTACATGGATCGTGACGATTTCCTAACACAAGTGATGGCGGGTGACGATTTCGGCCATATCGAAGCGATTTTCCACGAAGGTGCGTGCTCTGCGACCACTGAGTGGGATGGCAAATACATGATGCTGAACAACTACGAGTACTCAAAAGAGTTACTGCATTACTGTGTTGAACGCCAGATCCCTTTCCTATATGCCTCTTCTGCCGCTACTTACGGTGAAACCGAGACTTTCATTGAAGAGAAAGAGTACGAGGGTGCACTCAACGTATATGGCTACTCTAAGCAGCAGTTCGACAACTATGTTCGCCGCCTGCAAGAAGATGCAGCTGCACACAACGAAACACTGTCTCAAATCACTGGCTTCCGTTATTTCAATGTTTACGGTCCTCGTGAAGACCATAAAGGCAGTATGGCTTCAGTGGCTTTCCATCTCAATAATCAAATGAATGCGGGTGAGAATCCAAAGCTGTTTGCTGGCAGTGAAACCTTTAAGCGTGACTTTGTGTATGTGGGTGACGTAGCAGCAGTCAACTTATGGTTTTTGGAAAATGGTGTGTCAGGCATTTTCAACCTAGGTACTGGCAACGCTGAGTCTTTTGAAGAAGTCGCAAAAGCAGTGATTAAACATCATGGCAAAGGAGAAATTGAGACGATTCCATTCCCTGAACATTTGAAAGGCGCGTACCAAGAGTTTACTCAAGCTGACCTGACAAAACTTCGTGCCGCTGGTTGTGATCACCAGTTCAAAACGGTTGCCGAAGGTGTCAGCGAGTACATGCAGTCTGTTAATGACTAGATTACATAATCCCGAAAACAAGCTAACGGTACACTGTTAGCTTGTTCAACCTATACCGTCAGTTAAAGGTTTACAGTGACAACTCAACGCGACGACTACGATCCTAAAGCATATAACCCTACATTCATCAGTGCGTTTTTATCACCCAAACACTGGGGAACTTGGCTCGGGCTATGCCTGTGCCTACCCATTTCTTTGCTGCCAAACTCGATTCGAGTGGCCGTAGCAAAGTTCGTGGCGACAAAAATGGCGAAGAAACAACGTGGCTCAGTACAAAAGGCACGTATAAACCTCGCGCTTTGTTTTCCAGAAAAGTCTGTTCAAGAGCGTGAAACGATTCTAACCAATTGCCTAACAACGGCTGGCACCTTTTTACTTGGTTTTCCTGCCATATCATTACGCAGTAGACATTGGCTTGAAAAACACTCAGAAATCATTGGATTAGAACACTTACAACAGCTACAACAAGACAATCAAAATGCTATTTTGCTAGTACCTCATTCTTGGTGCATCGACATTCCGGCAATTCTTTTAGCTTCTAGGGGGTTACCCGTTTCTGCGATGGCCAATAGCCAGAAAAACCCTCTGACCGACTGGCTCATGCACAAGCAAAGAGTTCAGTATGGCGGACGAGTTTATGATCGTAGTGGCGGCATTAAGCCTTTTATAAAATCAGTCAAAGATGGCTACTTGGGGTATTACTTGCCAGATCAAGACCATGGCCCAGAACAAAGTGTATTTTCAGACTTCTTTGCAACTGAAAAAGCAACCTTGCCTGGGCTTGGAAAACTAGCAAAAGTAAGCCGAGCGAAGATTGTGCCAACCTTTGCCAGCTATAATATTGAGACGGGTAAATACGAAATTGAAATCAAAGCACCCATCGAGTTATCTGGCGATGAACATCAAGACGCTAGAACAATGAATGAAGTCGTTGAAGGTTTTGTTAATCCGAAACCTGAGCAGTACATGTGGATTTTAAAGTTGTTAAAAACACGTAGGAACGGACAAGATCCCTATGTGGGGTATTAAGTCCCCATCTCTTCTCACTTATTAAAGAGTATCCGCCTTCTTAGAAGGCGGCTTTATTTCTATCATCACTTTTGACCAAATAATAGGTTATGATAGAAACCATCTACTGTGTAATCTTCAAGCTTAACCAAAACTGATTCGTCAAAGTCGCTAGAAATAAAGTCTTCAATATTACTAGCAAGTTCACTTAAAGAGTCAAATATAAGAAAGTTGTCTTTTGAGTATAAAGGATGATTATAAAGACTCGTATTATTAGTGATGACTTTCTTTCTTGCGTATAGCGCTTCTTTAACCCTCATAGTATCAGACGTCTGTCCAGCCAGAACCATTTCTAGTACACATTTGGTATTGAGCATCACAGTAAGGTATTCGACATAGGAATAAGAAGGTTTTTTGTCAAAAACAATGAAATTACACTTAAATCCATCCAATGTCTTTTTTATTTCTTGAACCTTTTCTTTTCTCCCTTTATCCATACCCACAAAAGACACATCATAATCAGAGGATTTTACTATCTCATCAATAATTTTTAGCTGAGGCATCGGAGAATAAGCATGCTTAAAGTCATATTTTTTTGCATCCCCCTCATCAAACGTATATTTTTCAAAGTCATCTAAAAGATGATTCAAGCTTCCATCTGTAATATTCCTAAAATGAATAATCTTCCTCCCACTAATCTTTGATATCGACTTAATGTCTCTCAAAGAATCGGTAGTGAATATGACATCAAAGCCATCCAGCGCCTTTATTTTTCGTCTTATGAGCGCTCCATAAGCCTCATGATAGTGTTTTTTACTGTAGAAAAATAAAAAGGAAATTAATTTCACTAACCATTTATTTAAGAAGATATGATGCTTTTCATAATCAGATGATAACACGTCAATTTCTAGTTTTTCATATTGTTGCTTGTAGCCTACAAAAACCAGTTTCGGTCTCAATTTATCGTTCATAAGGCAACCTTTTAAAAGACTCGACAATACTTCCTAATGCACTATTGGCCTTATTCCCTTCAACGACCTTCTCGTAATAACTTACATACGCTTCTGCCATGACATTGGCATTGAATTGATCTCTCGCGTATTCATTGCAACGAGCTGAATCATAGCTGCTAGAGTTTAATACTCCTTCTACAAGATCTTGCTCACAGCTAGATAAAAAGCCAACCTCACTAGAAACCAATTCAGGTAGCGATCCATAAGGTGTGCCAAATACTGGACAACCGAAATACAAACTCTCTGTAATCGCTAAACCAAACGGTTCATGCCAAGTCACGGGGAATATCAGACCTTTTGACTGAGTCATGATCTGAGATTTCATTGTATCGTCCACCATTCCTAAAAAACGGACATGACGATCTAGCGTTAATCTGAAACCCATTTTTAGGTTCAATCGATGGCCGCCCAAGACATCAAGTTGTTGACCTGCTTTCTTGGTAATATCAATCGCACCTTGAACATTTTTAACTCGCCACGCCGCTTTCCCAAGAAAGTGGAAACGCTCTCGTTTCAAATTAAAGTTAGGCTTTTGGTAATTTTCCCAATTCAAGCCATTGTAGACATAAGCTTGTGCACCATGATTTTTGGCATGCTGAGATGAAACAAAGACAGTATTCGGGTCAATTGGGCCCTCTGAATTGCCATGCTGCGTTAAAATGTAGGGGTAAGAGATAGGCTCAAGATCAGAGTGAAAATGCACAACATCAATATCATTAGGAATCTGACTTTGCAGTGATACATTCGGTTGATACTCTATGACTCTCGCCCAATCACACTTTGTGCCTTTGCCAGCGAGCAGCGTCACTCGATGCCCGGCAAGATGCAAAGCATAAACTAAGTCCCAAATGACTCGTTCGGTTCCACCATAATTCACCACCGGTAATGTGGCTCTTGTGTACATTAAAATATTCATAATAACTTAATTTTTAACCGCTTTTACTTTAGCGACAACAGCCTGATGAACACACTCTGGAACAAATTGCTCTACATCTCCGCCGTGAATGGCAACTTCACGAACCAGTGTTGATGATAAAAAAGCAAACTCTTCTGAAGGCGTCAAAAACAGGCTCTCTAGTTCTGGTTTTAATCGACGATACATAGTCGTCAAACCAAATTCATACTCAAAGTCCATGGTTGTTCTTAAACCGCGCACCAAAATTGAAGCGTCTTGCTCGGTTGCAAAATCAACGAGTAGCCCGCTAAAACCCTCGACCGAAACGTTAGGCAATTCACGACAAGTTTCTTTTAATAAGGCGACTCGCTCATCTAAACTAAATAAGGTGGCTTTGCTTGGGCTTTCTGCAACACCAATGACCAGATTTTCAAACATGCATGCTGCACGCTTAATCAAGTCATAATGGCCGTTAGTCACTGGGTCAAAAGTACCCGGGTATATTGCTATTTTCATGACATTCCTTTATTTAACTGGATGTTTCAAGCTACCTAATAATCGCTCTAGTTGCTCAATCACAGACTCCACAGTGATAAGAGCCATAAGATCTTTTCCTTTTACTCTGGTTCCCCATGGAAGCTCATCTACCGCTTTACCGTGTTGCGCTTCAGCAACCTGTTCATAGACAGAAACCACATTGTCTAAACTATGGTAAGGCCCGGTTCGCATTGGGTTACTGTGCGCATACAAACCAATCACAGGGACACCTTGAGTTGTCGCAATGTGTGCAGGCCCTGAATCAGGTGCAATCACTGCACTGGATTGACCAATCACTGCGGTAAGTTGTTTTAATGAGGTTGAGCCTACTAAGTTAATACAAGGTGAGGCCATGTGCTGAGATATATTGTCGGTTAAATTGCGCTCTCTTTCCGTTGGCGCACCACAAAAAACCACGGTAAAGCCTAACTGATAAGCGTGATCAGCGACAGCAGCATAGCGCTCAACTAACCAGTTTCTCTCATCTTTACTCGCCGCTGGGCTGATAACAATATACGGCTCATGTGACAGTTGCATCGCCAGCCTTTGGTCATCTTCAGACAAAGCGAGATCCCATGTCGGCACCTGCTTAGGGCACCCCAAAAAGTAAGCAAACTCAGAGAAGTTATCTAACACATGAGGTGCATCCGTTTTTGGTAACTTACGATTGGTAAAGAGCCATTGCCCTTCTTTGGCACGTGCCCAGCTAAAACCAAGTTTCACTTTAGCCTTGATTCCTAGAGTTAATAGACTAGCTCTCAGTGCAACTTGCATATGAAGTAAATAATCAAACCGAGTGGGTCGTAAGGCTCTCCAGACTTCTTTCATTCCTTTTAAGCCGCGTTTTTTCTCAAACACAACAACTTGAACGCCCGGTATATCGCCAAGCAATTGAGCTTCGACTTTTCCCATCACCCAGGTGATCTGACAGTCTGGGTAGGTCGTTTGGATAAGTTGTACAACCGCAAGGGCGTGGCAAACGTCACCAATGGCAGATAAGCGCAGAATACAAATAGATTTGGGAGCGGAAAGCACGTTATTCATGGATCGATTCCAATGGCATCATTTCTAGAACAGCAGAAACAACGTTCTCTGGCTTGATATCTTGAAGGCATGGCGAATAGACATCATCGCTAATCTGACATTTGTTTTTATAACAAGGGACGCAGTTACGTTCTGATTGCACAAGTCGAATATTGGCGACTCTTTGGGAGCTAACACCATTGCGGTATAAATTGCTTGCTACATCAATTGGCTGTTCATATGGCCAAGGTGACCACATGCTTGCTGGTGCTACGCTAATGATAGAAACAATGGGAATAGAGTAACCGGATGCGAGATGCCCAGGACCACTATCAGGTCCAACAAAACCATCGCTGTGTTTTATTAATACCGAAGTTTGAGCTAAGGATAATTCCCCTAAAACACTGACCAACTGATTCGATTCAGGAACTTGACCCATGATTTGTTCAACAATGGTCTCATCGCGTTCTAATTTAGCGCCAGATAGGACAATGTTATAGCCTGCAGATATCAGGCGATTGATGACTTCAACCCAATACGAAACTGGCCACTGCTTAATTTCATTAGAGGATGGCGCATGCACAACAATGTAGTTGGGTGGTAACCTCTTTTGAACCGAAGAGGGTAATGACTCTTCAGGTGAAACCAACCGAGCCGTGCAATTGACACCAATAATATCCAACATACGAGCAACACGACTCATTTTATGCTCAAATCGGTGTTGTTCTTTAATGTAATGAGTATAAATTAACTTTTTAATCCAAGCGCCAGAAAGCGATTCATCAATGGCACCGAGCCTTTGCTTGCCAAAAACAAAGCTATAGATAGCCGTCCTATCGTTCAGCATTTCATTGACGACTAAATCATACCTGCCATGCGTTTTTAAAATCCGAAAATAGTCCTTAAGTGATGCTCTCGGCGAAATTTCAACCAAAGAATCAACATCAGGGTTGGTACCAAAAACCATCCCTCCTCTCGCATTCACTAAAACATCAATTGTGGCTGTCGGAAACGCTTTTCTCAAACTGTGGGTAAAAGCGGAGATCAACAAACTGTCACCAATGCAATGAGTGGCAACAACTAATATTTTTTGGTAACTACATGAATCGTTCATTAATCTGTTCGGCGTTTGATATACTGTTCTACCAAGTATGCCATAAACTCACTAAGACGAGACAGTGATTCATGTTTACAACCAAGCAAATCGATAAAACAACGTACTGGTATGATTCTGAGTTACTCACCGAAGACGTTGAATTGGCTTTTTCGGTGGATTATTGGAAGGCAAATCAAGCCATATTAGGTCACGCTCAAGGTAGAGGAACAACATGGTTTGTTAAAGGCGAAAAAAGCGATTTTGCTCTTCGACATTATCACCGTGGCGGATTGTTTGGAAAGCTCGTCCGAGACAGCTATCTATTTACTGGATTAGAAAATTCGCGCGCATACCAAGAATTAATGTTACTTGAGCTTTTGGATAAACATAATGTCAATGTCCCAAGGCCCGTTGCCGCAAAGGTATTGCGAGAAGGACTTGTTTACAAAGCTGATATATTAATCGAAAAGATTTCCGACGCCGAAGATTTAGTAAAGATATTGTCGAACCAAAAACTATCCAAAACCGATTTAAACGATATTGGCCGTCAAATTAGAAAAATGCATGATGCAGGAGTTAATCATACCGACCTTAATATTCATAATATTCTCGTTGATAAAGCCGGTAAGGTTTGGATTATCGATTTTGATAAATGCTTAACGCAGACAGGCAGCCACTGGAAAGAGAGTAATTTAAAGCGACTTGAGCGCTCATTTGAAAAAGAAGTTCGACTGGGAAAGATTGATGCCCATCACTTTGATTTTTCACAAATTGAACAAGGGTACACAAACTGAACAAGGGTACAAAGTCAGTACCCTTGAACGCCTGTAATTTATTCTTCTTTCAAACCAAAGAACTTACGAATTTTCTTTTTCTTTTTATAGATATGCCCTCGAATCACTTCAGCAAGAGGACGCTTGAAGGACACATCTTTCGCTAAGCGTATTTGCTCTTCAAACGGCTTATTTCCATGCGCTTCGAAGAACTGTTCCAACACCGTTCTTGCCCAGTCTTTTCGTCCACTCGTTGAATAGTGATTGAGCCAAGCTTTAGCTGGTTCTATATTCACCTGTGTAGAGAGCGCTTCAGATAACGCAAACTGTTCTAAAGTATGTGCCTCACAGCCCTCTTGACGTAACGCTTGGATCAACACATCGGCCTCATCAAAAGCCGATACGTGCTTCCCTGCAATGCCAATGACTGCCGACGCCCACATAACTGAGTCTGGTTTCGTGCGATAGACACTGCCATCCAGAAGTTTTATATCTCTATCTCTGATATGTGCATACTCATTGGTGCTTGGCAAGGTATTGATATTCACTTCTGAGCAAAACAGTAACGCGTTTTTATCCGATATAGAGTCGAAGTAAACATTTGTTGGCACGTTAAAGTACGTATCTGTATCTAAAAAGAGCAGTTTATCTTCAGGGCTCAACTCTAAATTATCACAAAGATATTTTAAGCCACGGTTCTTGATTCTAAAGTGATAAGTATTGTCTAGACTCCATTCCGCCTTTTGAGCAGGCGATATCGGAAACACTTTAATAGGCATATTGGCAAAGTGATCAGGCTCTTCCGCTAGAACAGAAATTTCAGGCCGAGTTCCATTTGCCTCAACCCAGTTGGCTAAGAAAGACAAAATGCAAAACCTTGCACCTTGGTAGTAAGTTCTATCGTTGCCATAAATAACAAATGTTAAGTGCTTTCTAGCCAATTCTGATTTCATAATTTAGTACTTCGTAATATTTTTAAAAAGTGCTTTATGTTTGCTGCTGACATGGCTTCGGACATGAGTTCGGTACCCTTCTTTAAACCAACTTCTAACCGTTGCATAAAGCCCTGAGGTTCTGCCACTCAACTCGCTATCAAATATACCTGTTTTACTGCCTTGTCGAACCAAAGGTGGGTGCGTCCAAAAAATATTGTACTCTAATGTCGTGCGTTCATTACCAATATAACCATCTATGGGTGCATCAGTTATATTGCTTTCCATGTGCTCTACCATTGTACGTGCAAAACTAAGATCATAAAGCAAGCCGCCAGTCAGCTTGTTCGTCTTACACAGGTAAAGGTGCTGGTTTGGTACTCTGACTGATGCAGGCACTAAACTTGACGCCTCTTCAATATTTACAAGATACTTTTCTTCACCAGCAAGCTCACTTTGGAAAACTTCTAGTTGCTCAAGAAAATCACTATTTAAAAAAGCATCATCTTCTAGCACTAATACTTGAGGAATTTGTTCTTCTACGACTTTTTTCATCACTAAGTAGTGCTTATAAAAGCAAGACTTCTCAGGGAGTCTCAGTGAATCATCAAAAAAACCATTTATAACTTCATCAGATAGATCATCGATATCACCAGCTAACATATATTCGAAATCAGTGATGCCCACTTCTGGCAGATGCTTATCTATATGTTTTCTACGTTCTTCGTAGCCTTTGCTTACATGAATAACAAAAGTTTTGATCATGGTGATGTCTCAATATTGGTTGCTTGATTATTGGTAGCTGAATGATGTATCAATTGAAGTGTTTTGGCTAACGCACCTTGGTTCTGCTGAACTATACCATAACCTAATCGACCTTTTTCAATTAACTCTTTAGGCATGGATAATGCGGTGATTATTTGTAAAGCGAGCTCATTTTCATCCGCGACAACAGACAATGCGCTTGATTCGATTAATTGGTTCGCTAGATCGGCAAAATTAAAATAGCTAGGGCCTGTTAGGCAGTATTTTTGAAGCAATGCAGGTTCGATGAAATTATGCCCTCCAACTTTCTTTCCAAGTAGGCTCCCTCCCATAAAGACAAGATCGCCCGCAGAAAGCATAACCATAAGCTCTCCCATCGTGTCTCCCAGGTAGACGTCGACATCAAGCGGTAATTCGTCAATAGCGTCGGTTCGGCGAACCAAAACCAAGCCTTGTTTTTTGGCCAATTCAGCAACTGAATTAAACCTTTCAGGGTGACGGGGGACTATCACTAACAGCAATTCAGGCAGCTTTACTTTGGCTTGTTGATAAGCTCTAAAAATTTGTTCATCTTCACCTGCATGAGTGCTCGCGGCGACAATAATCTGCCTACCCTGCCCCAAAATATCTTTAAGATGCTCGCCTTGTGCTATGACATGATTGTCAATCGATACATCATACTTGATTGAACCTGTAACAATGACTTTTTCACTCGGCACACCTAACAACTCAAATCGAGATTTATCATCAGAGTGTACCGTCAAGACTAAACTTAACTTAGAGAGAGTCGGATAAATTAACGCACTCATTTTTTGATAATGACTGGCTGATTTTTCTGATAGTCGTCCATTGACTAATATCATCGGAATATCATTGTTAGCAACGGTGTTAATGGTGTTTGGCCACAACTCCGTTTCAATGATGAGCATTTTATCTGGTTGAATACGGTTGATAAAACGTTGAACACAACAACGAAAGTCGATAGGCATATATCGATGACTAATCGAATCGCCCATCTTTGCTACCTGTTCAGCGCCTGTACTCGTTGTTGTCGTAATCACTATTCTTTTATCTGGGTTTTGTATTGCCAGCTGTTCAACTAATTTTTTACTCGCTAGCACTTCCCCTACAGAAACAGCATGAACCCAGATCACGCCTGATTGTCTATTTTTGATCGGCGGTGTAAATCCGAAATGCTCTCTCCAGCGATGACCAAAAGGCGGTTTGTTTGCTTTAGAACGATATAAGCCCCAAAGCAGGATAGGGCTAATAAGGAAAAGTAGCGCGGTATAGACCCAACGAACTACAGTGCTCATATAACGACCTTATTTATATTTGTCCTTGGGAAATGACATCAAACTGCTCAATAGCACGAATGACTCTACTTGGCATTAACTCAGTTAGGCACTTTAGGTGCTGCTTGGGACAGGTTCTTTCAAAGCAAGGTCGGCACTCAATATCGGTATTGATGATAGCCAACTTGTCCGTTAGTGGCGGGGTATATTTGGGCGAACTAGAACCATAAACAGCCACGACATTGCAGCCCACTGCGGCGGCCACATGCATCAACCCAGAATCATTACTCACGACAGTGCGACACGCCCCAATCAAGTCTACAGCCTCAATTAAGCTCGTATCTCCAGCTAAGTTAAAGCAATGTTGCTGCATATCAACAGGGACTTGTTCGATTATCTTTTGGGTTACTTCGCGATCTTTAGCCGAGCCAAACAACCACACTTGATAACCTTGCTTTATCATCGCTGTCGCGGCTGTTGCAAAGTGGTTGTCAGGCCAACGTTTCGCTGGGCCAAATTCAGCACCTGGGCATAGGCCAAGGACTGGTCTTTGATTATTTAAGCCAAATTGCTCCAAAGCCGCTTGTTGGCTGGAGTCAAACACTTGTAGGCTTGGAAAAGGTAATTGTGATAACTCACCTAAGCAGCCAGTGCCAGTCATTTCAGCTTTAGGGTGTGCTAACGCTACATACCGCTCTAACATGTATTGAAACGCTTTTTTGTTGGTTCTAACGTCATTAAGCAAACCAAAACGCATTTCACCTTTCCAACCAACTCGCTCAGGGACACGAGCAAACAGGGGAATTAAAGCAGATTTCGCAGAATTAGGTAGTACGTACGCTTTATCGTACTGCACTTCCCTTAATGATTTACCGATTCTATAACGAGACTTCAGATCAAACTGCCCATGTCCTAGTGGCATTTCAAGCGCTTGATTGACTTGTGGCATTCTTTCCAAAATAGGCTTACACCATGCTGGCGCTAACACATCAATCTTTGCATCAGGGTACTGCCTATGCAGCTCAATGTATAAGCCTTGAGACATCACCATGTCTCCCACCCATGACGGGCCAATAATCAGAATTTTCATTTGTCTTGCTCGTTAATTGCGTGTTCGTTAGTCGCTTGGCCAGATAGTCTAAAATATTCTTCAAGTGTTTTAATACAAACCAATTTTTCTAATTGCTCATCTTGAAAAGGAGCAAGATATTCATGCGCATTTTTGATTATCTGCTCAGACTCTTCAGGGTTGTCTAAATAGTATTGAATTTTTTGCTCAAAATCCGACCAATCATCTTTCACTTCTACATAGTGCACACCCGGCAGCAGGGTGCCTTCCATAAACCAAGTCTCAAACTTCATTTTGGGAGTAACAACAAGCGAGTTTGAAGACATGGCCCATTTCAAATTTGATGCCACATCATTCCCTTCAAGGCAAACAATAAATTTGTACTGAAGCTGCTCTTCGACGGTCATAAATGGCTGTTGCCACTCGGGGTTTGCCTCGGAAGCGTTCGATTGACCAGCATTCATCAGTGGGTGACCATACAGAGCTTTCATAAAGCGAATTCTATGCGGTTGAGTCACCGCACCACGAAAAACGGCCATGTTTTTTTTTTCAGAAAAGCTTAAGCTGTCATCTACAAATCGGAAATGACGACGCTTATCTAATTTAAATAGTACTGAGTTACTATTGTTCCCAATAATCGGGCGAGCTTTAAATAAAGTTGGCACTGGCTCTATATGCGTTTCATCACCAAAGTAGTAACTGAAACGAAAGTACTTTGGAAAATAGTGAAGAAACTCTTTAAGATCATAGTAATAAGACGTGTAGCCTTTGCGAGAGTAATTCTGTATTTCACAGTTTAAGCTCGCCTTATCAAAAGCACTGAGCCCTTTGATGTAATAATTGACTCTGCTTTTTATATAATCAGCCTGACCAGAATACAACTTCTCCAGTTTTTCAAACTGTTTTGAAAAATAAAAACGAGGTGCAATAGCGAGCAGGGCATGTTTTAGATAATAAAATATCTTCATAGTTTCTCTTTATATTTTATTTTTGCATAATGTACGAGTGTTCCTGTGACAATCACATATACAACGAGAGCATCGCCATTTCTAAAAGGTGAATCAGTGATACTGGCCACACCGTAGTGGAGAGAAGGCAGACTCAACAACCAAAATAAGTCTGGATACTTCCTCACCCCCAAGTATATTGGATAGAAAATAAGAAACAAAAAGAGACTTAAGCCTACGATTCCAGAACGCGCTAGTTTATCAATATAGTTATTATGTAAATGTGCTCGCGAGATAAAATCATATGCGGTCGAAGTATAACCCGTCAGATGTTCTTCTGCATATTCACGAGTAAACTCGCCATGCCCTAACATAGGACGACTTGCAAAGAGCTCCAAGCCTGCTTGATACATCTGTAATCTCAACCCGATGGATGAATCGAGATCACCTCGTTCAATTCGGCTAATCTCCCTCAATGTCTGGTCGTAACGATCGACAAGAGCCTCTTTAGAGGCAAAAACGGCACCAACACACACAATTAACGATAAGACGATAATTTTTCTATTCAGTTTATTTTGGCACAGTAAAATTAAGCCAATTAAGATGTATAGCGCCCCAACCCCTAGAATAACGCCTCTCGATTGCGTCAAGATCAAAGAAAACCCAGAGATAATCGCACTTAAAATTAATAGCCAGACGATTTTATTTTTAAACCTGGTCAATAGTGCCCCTATTGAAAGCATAGAGACTAACCCTTGGTGTGCTGCTAGTGGAATAGGGTTCGTTGGCCAAAAAATTCTACCTGTTGGTTCAATAAAAAAGTACCAACATGACAAAGCTAAACAGGCCAAAGCAGCACTAAAAAGTAGATACTGAGCTCGCTTTACATTGAGAATTGGCGTTTGGGGAAGCATGCTCAAGAATACAATGGCAACAAGTAAACCTCTCACTTCTTGAGAACTCGCACCATAAGTAACATAACTTATCGCGGTAAATATCCCAGCCAATAAAACGCCCCATAACCAAACATCTTTTTTAAAGTTGGACTTAATCTGGAACAAGCCATAAGTAAACATATGACCAATAGCTGCAACCAAAACTAAAGCGACCAAAGGTTTGTTGCCCTGAGGCACCCAAATAATACCAATAGCTAACCATAGGTAAGGAATGACCAACAGCGCTCTAGAGATGGACTCTGCTTTTATAAGTGAAGGGGACATAATTCAAATCAATAAATAAAAAAAGGGACCTGAATATTTTATCAGATAAAGCGATATCAACACAGCATCAAGTGATATCAAGTTCAGTATTGAGAGCTATACATCTATAACTGACAAACATCGCAATAAAAGGTATTGCGCTGTCCGATTTTTAGCTCTTGAATCAGCGCTTTGCAGCTTGGGCACTTTTCACCTGCTTTACCATACACTTGCAGCTCTTGCGCAAAGTAACCTGGTTTACCGTCAGCCTGAGAGAAATCTTTCAGCGTCGTGCCACCTTGCTTGATAGCCGTCGCGAGTACTTGCTTGATCTCATCGGTTAGCAAGATCCATTCGGCTTTGGTGACCTTATTTGCTGGTCGTAACGGGTGAATTTTTGCAGAGAACAAGGCTTCATTAGCGTAGATATTCCCGACACCGACTACTACTTTGTTGTCCATGATGAACTGCTTTACCGCGACTTTACGCTTTTCTGCCTTTTCGGCGATGTAGTCAGCATTAAAGTCATCCGTTAACGGTTCAGGACCAGAGCCAAGCAACACAGAGTGAACTTCATCAGGCGCTGACCACAACCAAGCGCCAAAACGACGCGGATCGTTATAGCGCAGTACTTTGCCGTTAGTCAGCTTGAGATCCACGTGATCGTGCTTTGCCGCCGGGAAATCGGCATCTAATACGCGCAGTGATCCAGACATTCCAAGATGAACAATTGCAGTACCTGTATCAGTTTCAATCAACAGGTACTTAGCACGACGTGAGATCGCACGAATCACCTGCCCTTCTAGCTTTTTAAGCTCTTGTGGGATATCCCAACGTAGCTTTGGCGTACGAAAGGTCAGTGTCTTAATGGTCTCGCCGACTAAATGAGGCGAGATCCCCATGCGGCTTACTTCGACTTCGGGTAACTCAGGCATAATCTAATCGTCCGATTTTAGGGATCGTCTTGGCTAAGACTTGGAAACAGGTAGCTCTCTTCAATAGACACCGCCAACCACTGATCATTCCAGTTCTTTAGTAACCAAAACTCAGGCAGCTGATAGTAAGTAACGCGTTGCGGCTCTTCTTGGTCTTGATACCACACTTCTATGGTGTGCGGGGTAGTAAGCTGAGAAATTAGGTCAGTATAGGTTTGCGAGTCAACCTCGGTGCCAACAAGTTGCTGCCAACGCTGAGCACGTTCTTGAGCGCTAATGCTTTGAGCTGAGGCAGAGCCTTTCAATTGATAGCTCCACTGACCATCTTCGAATACCAATGACCACTTAGTAAAGTGCAACGCTTGAAGCTCGGCTCCAGGATTTAACAGGTAGGGATAAGGACTACTAACCTGTTGCTCAGGTTCTGGCTCGATAAGATACGCTTTGATCAAAGTAGGAAGGTTGAGCACCCCAATAAAAGCGATCACGCTTAACATCAGTATGTTGTTCCACCTGCGTCCACGATATCTCATCTGATTCTGCCATCTAACCTGTTGAGTCTTCAGTATATCGTGAAAGTGGCGATACTTTCTATGTTGCTATTTATACTGGCTAGATCCTTTGAATACTAAAGGAGGCATGAGCTGATCAAATTTTAGGTATAAAAAAACCCAGCGATTAAGCTGGGTTTTTCAATTCTTTCTTCTACTAAAGAAGAGCCAAAAAAGCATCAATTACTTGATTTTCGCTTCTTTGTACATAACGTGTTGGCGAACTACTGGATCAAACTTTTTGATCTCAAATTTGCCTGGCATGTTACGCTTGTTCTTATCAGTTGTGTAGAAGTGACCAGTACCTGCAGAAGATACTAGACGAATTTTCTCACGAATGCCTTTAGCCATTGCTTAATTCCTCTTAAACGTTTTCGCCACGTGCACGAATATCAACAAGAACAGCATCGATGCCTTTCTTATCAATGATACGCATGCCTTTAGCAGTTAGACGTAGTTTAACAAAACGTTTTTCGCTCTCTACCCAGAAACGATGAGTTTGTAGGTTCGGCAGAAAACGGCGCTTAGTAGCATTGCGTGCGTGTGAACGGTTGTTACCCGTTACTGGACGCTTACCAGTTACTTGGCATACTCGGGACATGAATGTCTTCTCCAATCGTTTCAGCTCGATATCAACCTTGGTGGCCGAACCTCTCTATCAATTAAAATAGAAGGTAAAAACCGTTATGGAAAATCCATACAAGGCTATCAAAGGTCGCGCATTATACTAACTTGACACGCATTGCTCAAGACCCGAACAGATCCTTTTTGCGGATTTCGTGATCTTTTTTTGTGCAGCGCAGCTTGCTTGAGTAATCAGAGCTGATTTTAGGTCTAAAAATGTGGGCAGAATGATAGCAGATTTAACGTAGTTAACAACCAAAAATGTGATTCAAATCCATCCGCGCTCAGCAAAAGAGACAACTTCACCGTCTCCGACCACAAAATGGTCGAGAATGCGAATGTCCACCAGCGCTAAGGCATCGGTCAATCGACGGGTTATTCGTCTATCTGCTTGGCTTGGCTCTGCAATCCCCGAGGGGTGGTTATGTGCCAAAATGAGGGCGGCTGCATTATGGTGAAGCGCCCGCTTAACGACCTCTCTGGGGTAAACCGATGCAGCATCAATCGTCCCTTCAAACATCACTTCATCCTTTATTACTCTATTTTGGTTATCAAGAAACAAAATATAGAAAGCTTCTCTCTGGCGGTCGCGCAACATACTTGAGAGATAAAGCTTAGTATGACTTGGACTAGTCAATGCATCGCCTCGAGATAAGGTCTCCGCGAGATAACGCTGTGTCATCTCCAGTACGGCTTGTAATTGAACATACTTCGCTTGCCCCATTCCTTTATGAGCACAGAACTCAGCTTGTGTTGCTGAGAAAAGGTGCCTGAGTGAACCGAAGTCCTTGAGCAGCTTATCGGACAGCTCTAGAACGTTCATTCCTTGCGTGCCCGTTCGAAGAAAGATGGCTAGCAGCTCTGCATCACTCAAGGAATCAGGCCCTCGAGTAAGTAGTTTCTCTCTCGGCATCGACTCTGCGGGCATTTTATTTATCGGCATAGAAGAGCAAATCCATTGCTTATGAACATAACCCATCAGCGTAACCAGCGAGTATCCAGAGATCCTTTAATAGAGATAAAGTCAGCCGAGCCACCAACAAAACCGTGTAATTGATAAGTTTGATAACGCCAATTTGATGAGCGTCAAATCTGTTCAAGCTCTGCTTCTAGGCACTCATCCTTTGTTCTGATATCGTAAGTCGCAGAAAATTTAAGGAACAGAATCATGCAAACACAGGTTAATCCACTGAGTAACGCTGACCAACCAGGCCTAGCAGGGAAAAAAATTCTTCTTGGTATTAGTGGTGGTATCGCTGCTTACAAATGTGCCGAGCTGACTCGACGCTTGGTTGAACGTGGGGCACAAGTGCAGGTCGTTATGACCAATGCAGCCAAAGAGTTCATCACTCCACTGACCATGCAAGCGGTCTCGGGAAGGCCAGTGTCTGATAGTTTGCTTGATCCTGCTGCTGAAGCTTCAATGGGTCACATCGAACTCGCCAAATGGGCTGATTTAGTATTGTTAGCACCAGCGACTGCCGATCTTATTGCACGTATGACTGCAGGCATGGGCAACGACCTACTGACCACTTTAGTTTTAGCGACCGATGCGCCAGTTGCGGTATCGCCAGCAATGAACCAACAAATGTATAGCCACCCCGCCACTCAAGAGAACATCGCGACACTAAAACGTCGTGGTTGTGAAATTTGGGGGCCAGCGTCTGGCGAACAAGCGTGTGGTGATGTTGGTATGGGCCGAATGTTAGAACCAATGCAGCTTGTACACTGCTGTGAAGACTTCTTCCAACCTAAACCACTTACAGGTCGCTCTGTACTTATCACTGCAGGACCCACTCGTGAAGCCATTGACCCTGTGCGTTACATCACCAACCATAGCTCAGGCAAAATGGGCTATGCGCTAGCTGAGGCCGCGGCTAAGCAAGGCGCAATGGTCACTCTGGTGAGTGGTCCAGTATCGCTCGCTACTCCAGACAAAGTGACTCGCGTCGATGTCGATAGTGCTCAACAGATGTTTGATGCCGTTACTGCTCACGCCGCTCAACACGATGTTTTCATCAGCTGTGCTGCAGTTGCCGATTACCGCCCACAGACCATTGCAGACCAGAAACTTAAAAAAGTAGATGGCAAAGATGACATGACGATCCACATGGTGAAGAACCCAGATATCGTCGCTTCTGTCGCGGCAATGACTGAAGGCCGTCCATTTACAGTAGGGTTTGCGGCTGAAACGCAAGACGTCGAGAAATATGCTCGCGGTAAGCTAGAGCGAAAGAACCTTGATATGATTTGTGCTAATGATGTGTCTGTTGAAGGCCAAGGCTTCAATAGTAGCAGTAACGAATTACACCTTTATTGGAAAGGTGGCGATAAGTCTCTGCCATTGGATAGCAAAGGCGCGCTTGGCTTCCAGATCCTTGAGCAGATCCAACTATTGCTAGAAAAGCATCACTAACTCACTGATTAGAGCAATATTGTCGGATAAATAGACAATTTTGAGCTGACAATCTGCTAACACCTCTCGATTCTGTTGACCTAGGGCTTACAAAACTAGGAAACAGAATTGAATGGTGTTTATAATCCTTCTTCACTCAATCCTCATCTTTAGGAAAGGAAGTAAATAGATGGCTGGTACTCGAAAATCAAACCGTCGTGAAGAAATCCTACAAGCTCTCGCACAAATGTTGGAATCGACCGAAGGTGCTTCTCGTATCACGACGGTAAAATTAGCCAAGCAAGTTGGCGTTTCTGAAGCTGCACTTTACCGCCACTTCCCTAGCAAAGCTCGTATGTTTGAAGGCCTTATCGAGTTTATTGAAGAAGCCTTGATGTCTCGAATCAACCGCATTCTGGATGAAGAGAAAGACACGCTAGAGCGCATACGCCTAGTACTGCAACTGATCTTAGTTTTCTCAGAACGTAACCCAGGCCTGACTCGAATTTTATCTGGCCATGCTCTAATGTTTGAAAACGAGCGCCTACGTGACCGCATCAATCAACTGTTCGAACGCATTGAGACTCAACTTCGCCAAATTCTGCGAGAAAGAAAGCTTCGTGAAGGGAAATCATTTCCGGTTGATGAGAAAATCTTAGCGGCACAATTGCTCGGCCAAGTTGAAGGCAGTCTGAATCGATTCGTGCGTTCTGACTTCAAATATCAACCGACAGAAAACTTCGATGCTTATTGGGCACTACTCAGCGCTCAGATTAAGTAGCAATCCAACTTTAAGTGATGGTTATGACGAAAACTTCTCCGACAAGCAGCACTGCACAACACGTTATTACTAAGCCGCCTTTTACGCTGGCACTGCTTCACCCTAAATATTGGGGAGTATGGTTCGGCTTTGGGCTGTTGGCACTTATTGTTAACGTTCTCCCTTACCGTCTGTTATTACTGTTAGGCCGTTCATTGGGCACTTTAGGCGCCCGCTATGGTAAAAAGCGCGTCGCAGTTGCCACTCGTAATTTAGAGCTCGCTTTCCCAGAGAAGCCAGCAGATGAAGTCGCGGCTATGGTAAGCGAGAACTTTAAGAATACGGGTATGGCGCTGATCGAAACCGGCATTACTTGGTTCTGGCCAACATGGCGCTTTAAACGAATCTTAGTCGACAAAGACACTCAGATGCTGCGTACGCACAGAGCCAATGGCAAAGGTGTTCTTCTCTGCTGTGTGCATGCCTTGAACTTGGAGATCACTGCACGAGCAATGGCTGTACTCGGTATTCCTGGCTTAGGGGTTTATCGCCCACACAAAAACCCTGCTTATGAGTTTATCCAGTACCGTGGTCGTACCCAAAACGGCAACCGTCTCATTCATCGTAAAGATGTGAAGCGCATGATCCGAATCTTGCGTCAGGGGGAGATCCTTTTCTACCTTCCTGATCATGATTACGGCCGTAATAAGTCAGTATTTGTGCCTTTCTTCGCCGTGCCTGATGCGTGTACGACGACTGGGACTAGTATTCTGGCTTACACCAGCCGCTGCGCGATTGTTCCAGGTTCTGGCTTTAGAAACGACAACGGCAAATATGAAATCATGGCCGATGAGTCCCTCGAAGACAACTATCCACAAAAAGATGAGAAAGCGGCAGCCGCTTACATGAATAGCTATCTAGAGAAAATCATCTTACGCGCACCAGAGCAGTGGATGTGGCTACACAAGCGTTTCAAAACTATGGAAGACCCAAAGGCTGAACGCGGTATTCGTTATAAGTAGAGTCGCCGCTATAAATAATATTCTGAACCAAGAGAAAAGGGGCTGATGATTCATCAGCCCCTTGTGCATTCTATAGCTATTACAAATTGAATTAGATGCCGTACTGAGCGCGGTAAGCTTTCACTGCTTCAAGATGCGCTGCGTCTGTGCCCTTCTCTTCAAGGAAAGTCACTAGGTCAGTCAGGCTAACAATAGAGATAATCGCACAACCAAAGTCACGTTCTACTTCTTGAATCGCAGATAGCTCGCCTTTACCTTTCTCTTGGCGGTCAATCGCAACAAGAACGCCCGCTAGATCAGCACCATTCGCTTGGATAATTTCCATTGATTCACGAATTGCAGTACCTGCAGTGATTACGTCGTCCACCAGCATGATACGACCTTCCAGTGCGCTACCGACTAGGTTGCCGCCTTCACCGTGGTCTTTCGCTTCTTTACGGTTGAAGCAGTAAGGCGTATCTACATCGTGGTGATCGGCCAGTGCAACAGCTGTTGTCGTCGCGATTGGGATACCCTTGTATGCAGGGCCAAACAGTACGTCAAATTCAATACCAGAATCCGCCAATGCTGCTGCGTAGAAGCGACCCAAGCGCGCTAGGTCACGGCCTGTGTTAAACAATCCAGCATTGAAGAAGTAAGGGCTCTTACGGCCAGACTTTAAGGTAAACTCACCAAACTTAAGTACTTCTTTCTCTAGTGCAAATTCAATAAATTCACGTTGATATGCTTTCATGCTCATCCTCTATGTTTACTCAATAAAACTTAACTTACGCTCTGTACCACCCTTTCAGGTTTTACAGACAAAAAAATAGCCCCCAAATTGGGAGCTATTAAAATTGATTATTCTGCCAACGCCGACTTCTGCGCTTCAACAATATCGGCAATGCCCTTATTCGCCAGAGCTAAAAGCTTCATCAGCTCTTCGTGGCTGAACGGTTCGCCTTCCGCAGTACCTTGAATCTCAATCATCTTACCGTCTTCCGTCATGACAACGTTCATATCGGTATCGGCTGCTGAGTCTTCAACATACTCAAGGTCACACAGTGCTTCTGCACCAACGATACCTACTGAAACTGCCGCTACGTGGCCTTTCATTGGGTTCTTTTTCAGTTTACCGCTGTCTAGTAGGCTCTTGATTGCGTCAGCCATTGCTACGCTTGCACCAGAAATAGACGCAGTACGTGTGCCGCCGTCTGCTTGAATAACATCACAATCAACCGTGATCATGATTTCACCCATCGCTTTAAGATCCACAACAGCACGTAGGCTACGAGCGATCAGACGTTGGATTTCCATCGTGCGACCACCTTGCTTACCGCTCGCCGCTTCACGACGGTTACGAGTGTGCGTTGCACGTGGCAGCATGCCGTATTCAGCCGTTACCCAACCCTTTCCTTGACCTTTCAACCAACGCGGTACGTTTTCTTCTACCGTCGCATTACATAGAACTTTAGTGTTGCCGAACTCAACTAATACAGAACCCTCAGCATAAGCTGTGTAGTTACGAGTCATTTTAATTGGACGAATTTGATCTACAGCGCGGTCATTTGGACGCATTGGTATCTACCTTATTAACAGTCTGAAGTGATTTACTATCGAAAGCGTGCATCACCTAAGAAAGGGGTGAGACATATTTGATTGGGGCGAGATTATATAGCAGTTTACTGTGCAAAGCTATTTACCATTCGAAGACGCTGTTCAAGAAAAGCAATTCCTTAGCGAAAGTGATGAGCTTCGGCTGTCACCCGTATCGTGATACTATGCGTGCGCGTTATTTTCAGAATGATAAAAGACAGGAAAATTCGATGATTTATAGTATGACCGCGTACGCACGCAAAGAAGTAAAAGGCGATTGGGGCAGCGCAGTATGGGAAATCCGTAGTGTAAATCAACGCTACCTAGAAACTTACTTCCGCATGCCTGAACAGTTCCGTGGTTTAGAGCCAATCCTACGCGAGCGTTTCCGTAAGCGCCTAGCGCGCGGCAAAGTAGAGTGTAACCTACGCTTTGAAGCGAACCCAGCAGCCAAAGGCGAGCTAAGCATCAACGAAGGTTTAGCGCAGCAAGTCATTAATGCGGCGAACCAAGTGATGACAATGACTGGTGAAGAGAGCCGTCTTAACCCATTCCAAGTCATGAACTGGCCTGGTGTGATGGAAACACCTGAGCAAGACATGGATACGATCAACAAAGACCTGCTAGCAGCGTTCAACGATGCGATTGCAGAGTTCATTGATGCTCGTGCTCGTGAAGGCGAGAACATGAAGGCGCTAATCGTACAGCGCTTAGATGCGATCACTGAAGAAGTGGTAAAAGTACTTGCACGCATGCCTGAGATCCTAGAGTGGCAACGTGAGCGTCTGCTTAACAAATTTGAAGAAGCGAAGATTGAGCTTGAAGGTTCTCGCGTTGAGCAAGAGCTAATCCTACTCGCACAGAAGTCAGACGTAGCCGAAGAGCTAGACCGCCTAGACTCTCACGTGAAAGAAGCCAATGCAGTATTGAAGAAAGGCGGCGCATGTGGCCGTAAACTGGACTTCATGATGCAAGAATTCAACCGTGAATCAAACACGCTAGCGTCTAAGTCTATCAGCACTGACATCACTGCATCAGGTGTCGAGCTTAAAGTACTTATCGAACAGATGCGTGAGCAAATCCAGAATATCGAATAAACCAACGCTGAGTGAATGCAAGTAAGCCCCTGCATCGAGAGATGCAGGGGCTTTTCTTTATTTTAGTAATAAAGGACCATCAACATTGATGCTCAGGTAAATCTTTGGTTTTGTAGAGATTGGCAATGTCGTGATTCTTGTCGCGATGCTTGGCTTCATCTTCTCTTATACGGAAAAGTACATCTAAGAATGTCGCATCTTCAGGTAGCCCGTAATAAGTCATCGCAATTCTCGGCGCTGGATGATTGGGTAGACTACCCTCTTCAATTTTGACGATATAGTCTGAGTAACTGTTGCAAGCTTCCTCTTCAAAGAAACCGACAATCCGATGTGCGGTTTTAGAAGAGGCTAAGTAAATCACGCTATAGATAATTAAGAAGAGAAATTGTAATAGCATCACTAAGATGCGCTCTATGATGGACGGCTTGGTAACGGTCAAGAAGATCATCAAGTGCATCCGTTCATTGTCCGCTTCGTCCAGGAGCTCTTTGATCCAACCGCCGTCATCTTTCATGCGACGCAATGCTTTAAGGTGATTAAATACCCCCGCGACCATGCCCGGTACAGCCGCAATGGTCTCCAATAACATTGCTCGTTTAGGTGACTGCTCACCGCCCTTGATCGGGCGATGCTTCTTATTTCGTTAGCCGTTGCTCGATAGTATCGAGACTTACGCAGCTTCCATAAGCAGAGACGACTGTCCAGCCGCCTTTAATTCTAGGATGCCTTTATCACGGATATTAAGGGCGGCATTTAAGTCGCGATCTATACCTGTAGTGCCGCAAGATGGACAATCCCACTTGCGAACGGATAAGGGCATTTCTTCCATTTTGTGACCGCAGCAATGGCAAGTTTTTGAGCTGGCGTACCACTGATCGAGCTTAACTAGGTGCCTACCTTGTTCTTTCAGTTTGTACTCCAACTTAACAACAAAGCTATGCCATGAGGCATCCGCTATGTGTTTCGCCAGTTTGTGGTTTTTCATCATGTTGGCTGATTTCAATGTCTCAACTATCACCGCTTGGTTTTCGTCAACGAGAGTTCGAGAGAGTTTGTGTTGAAAATCAGCGCGAGCATTCGCTACCTTTTCATGGCATTTAGCTACAAGCATTCGAGCTTTCGCACGATTAGCACTGCCTTTTGCTTTTCTGGATAGCTGACGCTGCTTACGTCTGAGATTCTTCGCAGCGCGTTTTACAAATCTTGGGTTGGCGGTTTTTCTGCCATTGGATTCAATAGCAAAGTGAGACAAGCCCAGATCGATACCCGTTACCTTTCTCACTGTGTGAAGTGGCGTAGGGGCTTCTACTCCATCATCAGCAAGGATAGATGCGTAGAACTTGCCAGTTTTGCTCAGGCTGACAGTTATGCTCTTAATCTTGCCTGTGATTTCTCGGTGAATATTCGCCTTAACAGGCTTCATCTTTGGAAGCTTGATAGCATCATCAAGTACCTTTACACCAACACAGTGATAGCTTGATTGCTTGCCGTGTCTACGTTTGAATTGTGGGTACTTGGCTTTTAACTTTGGGTTGAAAAAGTTATCAAAGGCTTGGTGAAGATTGATCACCGATTGTTGTAAGGCGATTGAGTCGTATTGCTTTAGCCAGTCGTATTTGCGTGACTTCTTAGCAACCGCAAGCAATGGCTTGATGTCCTTTTTAGGGTTTAGCGTAACGCCATGCTTGCGATACATGTGCGATTTTAAATGCAGAGCTTTGTTATACGCAAAGCGCACAGCACCAAACTGAGCTATTAAAAACTCAGCCTGTTCTTGCGTTGGATAAATGCGTACTTTAGTTGCTCTTAACATTTCAGTGCTCATCTTTATAATGCTTATAAATTAAAAGGATAATCGGGTATGGTAAAGTGAGTGCGCACAATAAAGAGTTACTTCAAGACTATCTCAGAAAACGCCACAGTGTTAGCAAGTTAGTTGTTCATCTGGTTTTTACCACAAAGTGCAGACGCAAGTTGTTTACTGGAATTATGATCGAGCAATTAAGAGAGGCTTTTGAATCGGCTTGTGTGAAACTTGAATGTGAATTGATAGAGATGGATGGCGAACAAGACCACGTTCATTTACTGATAGCATACCCACCAAAGTTGTCTGTGAGCGTAATGGTTAACAATCTTAAATCCATTTCTTCAAGGATGTTGCGATTGCAAAATACGCACCTTACAAGACAAAGCAAAAGTGCAGCTTTATGGTCGCGATCTTACTTTGCTTGTACGGCAGGAGGTGCAACAATCGAAACACTCAAGGCATATGTCGAAAGCCAATCAACACCAGATTAAAGTTCTACGAACTTTACGCCTTATATCCCCGCCCGATTGGGCGAGGGTTTACGGCGAAATTGCTAAATAATAATAAAGCCAAGACATCTATGATATCTCGGCTTTTTAACATTCAATATTCTAGCGAACTAATATGTCCCGCAAAAATTAGTCACCAGCAAACATGTAACCTTCACCGTGAACCGTCACAAAAATTTGTGGGTTCTTAGGGTCGAACTCCATTTTTGCGCGCATACGACGAATCAGTACATCAATAGTACGGTCATTCGGCGCGTCAACACGGTGGCTGATCATATTTAGAATACGTTCGCGGCTTAATACCTGATTAGGGTAAGAAGACAGTGCAACCAATAATTCATATTCAGCTTTCGTCAGCTTTACCGGCTCGCCGTTTTTGCTTAACGCACGACGAGGGATATCAAATGTCCACTCACCAAAACGAACCACTGACTCATCTTGTAACTCTTCAGCCTCTCCTACTGTCGTTTTACGAGCAGCAGAAATGCGCCAAAGTAGATTTTTAACTCGAACTAATAACTCGCGAAGTTCGAAAGGTTTAGTAACGTAATCGTCAGCGCCCATTTCAAGGCCAACAATTTTGTCAATGCTATCCGTGCGTCCAGTAACTAAAATAATTCCAATGTCAGATTGACTGCGTAATTCGCGAGTTAGCATCAATCCATCTTCGCCTGGTAAGTTGATGTCCAGCATAATGAGGTCAACGTTGTTTTCTTCTAACACGCTTCTCATTTGAGCACCGCTCTCGGCCTCGCTAACTGTGTAACCTTCGTTCTGGAAATAACCAACCAGTTTACTACGGGTCACCACATCATCTTCTACGACTAATACGTGATAGCTCATCTACACCACTTTTCTTATTTAATAGTTTCGGTGACTATTCTATTCATAACTAGTAACAATTCTAGTGGTACCGAAGATAAATGCCAGAAACATGGATTTTTTTTGATACAAGACAATCTTTAACCTTGCTATTTGTCGTCTAGCACAATTCAATATATGCATTACTACTAACGAGTAACTTTGCATTTCGCAAATAACCTCGTCTCAGCCTTGGTGTGCGAAAAGACACCACAAGACTCAATCAGGATCTATGTAATGAAAGATACGAAAGCGTTCAACGAGCAAAGAGCAGAAATTTACTGGTGGCTATCAAGCTTATTCGCCAAAGAGCTCACCCAAGACGAACTTGACCACTACCATTCTGTTGAAATTCGTTCTTTCTTAACTGGTTTAGGCCAAAATGAAACTCTAAAGCCTGCTATTGATAAGTTGGTTGATGCACTGAACCGCCTACAAACTCGCGAAGATGCACAACTAGAACTGTCTGCTGACTTTTGCGACCTTTTCCTAAAGACGGATAAGCATGGCGCCCTTCCTTATGCCTCAATGTACATCGGTGAAACTGGCCTACTAAACGATAAGCCAGCGAAAGAGATGGAAGAGATCATGGCTGAGCACAACCTAGTCGTTAACAAAGATCTCAAAGAACCAGCAGACCACATCGCTATCGAACTCGACTTCTTAGGTAACTTAATCATTCGTTCCAATGAAACAGAATCAGAAGAAGAGTTAGAAAAGTCGTTCGAAGTTCAGCAACAATTTATCGAACAACAGCTATTAACTTGGATCCCGAAATTCAACGTTAAGTGTCACGATGTTGATGAATTCGGTTTCTACGCTGCAGCTTCTTCTCTCCTAATGGCTTTCTGTCAATTAGATGCTCAATATTTAGCTGCTGAATAAGCTTAATTGATGACTAGGTAAATAAATTTCGTAGAATGTGACAATTCACCCGGATTTCTGGGTGAATTGTATTGCGAGTATTTTCTAGTCAGTCTAGAATTGTGACCGCAAACGATAAAATATGAAACATTCACGAAATGCTATACTTTTTAAGTTCAGAGCATTTCAGTGTTAAAACAAGCCGCTCACAAGCGGTTTTTTGTTTTTTAACACTTTAGTACCCAAAGAGCCTACAAATTTAAGCTCTTAGTTAGGTAGCTTAACGGCTACTTCACTCCGTACTTTGGGGAAAGTAGCTTCTAATAGGATAAAACCATGGCCACTATAAAAGATGTCGCTCGCTTAGCAGGCGTATCAACTACAACCGTTTCTCATGTAATCAACAAAACACGTTTTGTTGCAGAAGCGACTCAAGAAAAAGTAAATAAAGCAGTAGATGAATTAAACTATGCACCAAGTGCTGTTGCTCGTAGTTTGAAGTGTAATTCAACACGAACTATCGGCATGCTAGTGACTCAATCCACAAACCTATTCTTCTCTGAAGTTATCGATGGTGTTGAGAGCTACTGCTACCGTCAAGGCTACACTTTGATCCTGTGTAACACTGGTGGTATCTATGAGAAGCAACGTGACTACATTCGAATGCTTGCAGAGAAACGTGTAGATGGCATCTTAGTTATGTGTTCAGACCTAACGGAAGAACTGAGAGAGATGTTAGACCGTCATGCTGATATCCCTAAAGTAGTCATGGACTGGGGCCCAGAGAGTTCTCAAGCAGATAAAATCATTGATAACTCTGAAGAAGGCGGCTATCTAGCGACTAAATACCTAATCGATCGCGGTCACTCAAAGATTGCTTGTTTAAGTGGCCATTTAGACAAAGCAGCGTGTGTTGAACGTATCGCTGGTTATAAGCGCGCTCTAGAAGAAGCAAACATCACCGCAAGTGACGACATGATCATCGAAGGAAACTTTGAGTGTGATACTGCTGTACTTGCCGCAGACAAAATTGTTGGGATGAAAGAACGCCCTACGGCAGTGTTCTGCTTTAACGATACCATGGCGCTCGGCTTAATGAGTCGCTTGCAGCAGAAAGGCATCCGTATCCCAGAAGATATCTCTATCATTGGCTACGATAACATCGAACTGGCAGAGTACTTCTCTCCACCATTAACAACCGTTCACCAACCGAAGCGTCGTGTCGGTAAGAACGCCTTCGAAATTCTACTTGAGCGCATTAAAGACAAAGACCATGAAAAACGCGTCTTCGAAATGCACCCAGAAATTGTTGAACGTAGTACAGTTAAAACGTTAAATTAACTGACGAATTGAGTTTATTTTCATCAAGCGCACCTTTGGGTGCGCTTTTTTTCAGCAGACAAAATAAACCTAGCCTCATATAATAAAGATCATTAATTGAAGCAATATCACACTTTTAAATAGCAAGTGTGAGCCTCATTCAACAAAAACTTTATTCTATTCAATCAGTCACGCACAGGGCAAATCACTTGAAAAGGTGAGACGCAAAGCTTCCGGCCTAAACCACTCGTTGGTATGGTAGCGGGGTTACCGATGGCAAAATGCAGTAACTACTAATAACTTAGTAAGTTATGGCTTATTGACAATGTAATTGCAACATTTTGCTAATCTCTCGGACCTGCTTATTTGGTGGCGCAGTTCAAATACACCGAGATAAATAACATGGATAAACCGATACTAAAGGACTCAATGAAGTTATTTGAGCCCCTAGGAAAAATAAAATCACGCTCAATGTTTGGTGGATTCGGTCTTTTCGCTGATGACACTATGTTTGCTCTGGTTGTAAGCGACCAGCTGCATATACGAGCAGACAAAGGCACAACAAAAGAGTTCGAGCAACAAGGGTTTCAACCGTACGTCTACAAAAAACGTGGTTTCCCTGTCGTAACTAAATACTTCGCTTTACCAGAAGGCCTATGGCAAGACCAAGAGAAAATCTTACAACTTGCGACTACGTCTCTGGGCTTTGCAAAAGAAGAGAAAGCTGAACAGTCCACTGCTAAGCCTACTCGACTGAAAGACCTCCCTAACCTTCGACTTGCCACTGAGCGTATGTTGAAGAAAGCCGGGATTGATTCCGTAGAACGTTTATATGAATCTGGCTCTGTAAACGCATTTAATGCCATCAAGGAATCTCATACGTCCTCTGTCAGTATTGAGCTGCTTTGGGCATTAGAAGGAGCGATCAATGGTACCCATTGGTCGGTTATCCCAAAGCAACGTCGCGAAGAGCTTATCAGTCGCGTAAGTTAACATTGTCAGTACACCCTTTGTATACAACTAAGCCGCATTTCTGCGGCTTTTTTTATGTCTAATGAAAGTTAATCTGTGTTTTGCCTGTCTATCTATACTAACGGTATGCATTGAAAATTTGAGGAAGTATCAATGAGTAAGAAAATGATATTGGGTATTGTGCTAGTCGTGACGATTGTTTTACTAGGCATCAACTTTGGTCAATACCTCACGCTGGAAAACGCAAAAGCACAACAAGCCGTGTTAAACGACTATATAGAAAGTAACTTTTTTGCGGCTTCCGCGACTTACTTCCTCGCGTATATCTTGATCACTGCCTTCTCTATTCCAGGAGCAGCAGTTGTTACACTACTTGGCGCTGCTCTATTTGGATTCTGGAATAGCTTGCTTTTGGTTTCTTTCGCCAGTGCGATCGGCGCAACTCTTGCTTTTTTAAGTAGCCGCTACTTGCTGCGTGACTGGATACAAACCAAGTTTGGCGACAAACTGTCTACGATTAATAAAGGTGTAGAAAAAGACGGTGCATTTTACTTGTTCTCTTTACGCCTTATTCCTGTATTCCCGTTTTTCCTTATCAACCTGCTAATGGGCTTGACGCCTATGTCACTAACCCGCTACTACGTAACAAGCCAAATCGGCATGCTGCCAGGTACAGCTGTATTCTTAAATGCTGGTACTCAACTCGCAGAAATTGATTCGCTTTCAGGTATCGTTTCACCTTCTGTACTATTGTCATTTGCATTACTAGGCGTATTTCCAATTATAGCCAAATGGTTGATGAGTAAGTTTCGTTCAGCACCTGTTGCTGAATAATTTATAATAGCTAAATAACACAGCTAGCCGAATAAGGTTCAATTTCAATGAAAATCTTCAGTGCATCGAATCCGACAGAAGCGCACATCATCTGCGGATTATTAGAAAGTGAAAATATTGCGTGTGAAGTCCGTGGTGAAGGTTTGTTTGGTTTGAAAGGGGAAATCCCATTCACGGAAGAAACTGACCCTTATGTGTGGCTATATGAGCCAGAAATGGCCACTAAAGCCCGCGCAATCGTTAATGACTATCAAAAGCAGCAAGATTCCATCATCTACGAAGAATGGCGCTGCAGTGAATGTCATGAAGTGAACGAAGCACAATTTGGTTCTTGTTGGCAGTGCGGTGCGAACTCTCCTGAATAAATGAACTTAATAGAGCCCTAGCTGCTTCACCCGATACCTCCCCTAAAAAACGGGAAGCTAAAATAGCTTCCCGATTTTATTTCAATTCTATATTAGTTCAGATGACCGACTTAGAAATCACTGGATTTGCTTTTGGATAAACTCAATAGAGTGCTGATTAAATTCTTCTGGATTTTCAACATTGCAAACATGACCACAGTTTGCGATTTCGACCAGTTCACTCGACTCATGTGCTTCAACCATCT
>JAYYSE010000089.1:0-14154 GCA_036126475.1 Pseudomonadota bacterium
GCTTATCTTTGTAAGTAGCTAGTCTCTCTTTTAGCCGCACCCAAAAAGAAAGCCAGCTTTCGCTGGCTTATGCACTAAATCCAAGGCTTGTTGCTATATCGCCTTTTCGTTCGAGAACCCACTGACTGTCAAATGGCCCCCAGTCGGATAACTGTTAATAGCCATCATTATGACGTCGCCCATCTTGAACAAACATAAGTTCGATACCAATCCCCGGTAACGCCTTGAGTACATCTTGAATAGTACGACGAGGCCAACCCGTTTTTTCGATGAGTTTAGGCACATTTGGCCTATCAAGGCTTTCAACTAACAATGCTAAATATAGCCGCCTTGCAAAAACAGGACTCAACTCCATTGACACCTCCTATATATGTGCAACTCAATTATTTCTTTTTTCGCTGACAACATGTTGAGGCTAATCAATAAGTCTCCAATAGTGACATTTTCTTACTGTTTTTTTCGTTTAATGAAATATTCCTCACTCTATTTTGTCTGAATTGCCGCTTCCTGATAGGATTCAATGCATAACAATGAAAGAAAATCACCCAGAGGAAGAATAATGACTATCACAATGTTTGGTATCCCAAATTGCGACACGATTAAAAAAGCAAAGAAATGGCTCGAGGCTGAAGGTATCGAGTTCGAATTTCACGATTATCGCAAACAAGGCATCACTGAAGAGTTGGTAACAAGCTTCTGTTCAGAGCTTGGCTGGGAGCGAGTACTAAACAAACGTGGCACGACTTATCGTCAGCTTTCTCAAGAGCAAAAAGACACGTTAACAGAACAAACGGCAATCACTCTGCTTATTGAACAACCAGCGATGATCAAGCGCCCTATTTTGAAAGTCGATGGCAAACTTCACATCGGCTTTAAAGCTGACCAGTACGCGGCTATTTTTGCGTAATCAGCAATTTGCGTAATAAGCAACATTAGAACAAATAACAAGGCGTTGAACTTACTCTGTTCAACGCCTGAAATTATGACTCGACGTTTTATTTAAACAAGGAATTCAAGGATGACTGATAGCCCAACTCTGGCTCTGGCAAAAGACCTCATTAGCCGTCAATCGGTAACACCTGAAGACGCTGGCTGCCAAGAGCTAATGATTAATCGCTTAAAAGCACTCGGTTTTGAAATCGAAGTAATGGTATTTGAAGATACAACGAACTTTTGGGCGCGCCGAGGTAGCGAAGTACCTCTGTTTGCTTTTGCAGGCCACACAGACGTGGTACCAGCCGGTCCAATCGAACAATGGAACACCAAACCCTTTGAGCCAACCATTGTTGACGGCTACTTATTCGGCCGTGGTGCGGCAGACATGAAAGGTTCTCTGGCTTCAATGATTGTTGCTGTTGAGCAATTCATTGAGAAATATCCAGACCATTCAGGCTCAATTGGCTTCCTTATCACCTCTGATGAAGAAGGCCCTTTTATCAACGGCACGGTACGTGTTGTTGAAGCTCTAATGGCACGCGGTGAGAACATCGACATGTGTATTGTGGGTGAACCGTCAAGCACAGAGTTTGTAGGCGATGTGGTGAAGAACGGCCGTCGTGGCTCTATCACTGGTGACCTAACCATTAAAGGTACGCAAGGTCATGTTGCCTACCCACACCTAGCAAATAACCCAGTACATAGCTCTCTGCTGGCAATTCACGAGCTAGCGACGACGGAATGGGACCAAGGTAATGACTACTTCCCACCAACCAGTTTCCAGATCCCGAATGTGAGTGCTGGTACTGGCGCGTCTAACGTGATTCCAGGTGAGTTTAATGTTCAGTTTAACCTGCGTTTTAGCACAGAGTTAAGCAATGACGTTATCGTTGAGCGCGTAACAACAACGCTCGATAAATACGATTTCGAATACGATCTTAAGTGGACCTTCAATGGCGACCCATTCCTAACAGACGCAGGCTCATTGCTTGATGCAATTGTTGATTCCGTTGGTCACGTTAATGATGTTAAACCAGCACTGCTGACAACTGGCGGTACGTCTGATGGTCGCTTCATTGCCCGCATGGGTGGACAAGTGGTTGAACTAGGTCCTGTAAACGCGACCATTCACAAAGTTAACGAATGCGTGAAAATAGCGGATTTAGAGAAACTAACCGACATGTACGAAAGAACGTTAGTGAACTTGTTCGCTAAATAGATCTTTCCTCGCGAAGTATCACTTCCAAACATTAGAGATTCGTTATGACCCCAGAGCAGCTTACCGGACAATCAGATTCTCACCTGGTACCGACACTAATTGGTACTAAGAGCTTCTTGGTGCATAGTGATGTTATCGATGACCTAAGCAGTTTGATTGAAGCTGCTCAGCTTGCTGGTTTTAAAATGGAGATCGCCAGTGGCTTTCGTGACTATGAAAGGCAATCTCTGATATGGAACCGCAAGTTTTCTGGTGAAGCCCCTATCTTAGATTCAGATAGCCAACCACTTGATGCTTCAAGACTCACTGAACATCAAAAGCTGTCGGCGATTCTGAGGTGGTCAGCGCTTCCTGGAGCGAGCCGCCACCATTGGGGTTGTGACTTCGATGTGTTTGCTCGTAACCACCTTCCAGAAGGTGCACAGCTGCAATTAGAGCCATGGGAATACCTTACTGGCCACCAGCAAGCGTTTTATCAGTGGCTCTCTGCTAATGCTGCAAAATTTTGCTTCTTTTTCCCGTATAGCCAAGACCTTGGTGGTGTGGCGGTAGAACCTTGGCATATTAGCCATCGTAACGTTTCGGAGCTGTGTTTATCACAGTTATCTCCCACTTTACTTGGCAAGCAGCTCAAATCTAAGCCAGTATTAGGGTATGAGATTATTATGGAGCAGCTAGACGAGATCTATGCGCGCTTCGTAGCGAACATCAGCCATTAGGAGCGCTTATGTTGGAGTGGCTTACAAAACCTTGGGTTATTATCATAATCGTGGTTAGCGTTGTGGTAGCTAACATCGCAGCTCTAAAACAGACCGCTAATATGGATGTCGGACAAAAAAGCCGTGGAAAAAGGGAGAATGACTTGGACAAGCTCAATCGTCTAGATAAGCAGAACCAGGAAAAAGCTCAATCAAAAGAGACCAAAGATAGCTGATCTTGCGGTCAAACAAATAAAAAGAGGACACTATGTGTCCTCTTTTTATTTGTTTACGCTGAAGCATTGGCTGAACTAAAAGGGCCGATTTTCCTCAGCTCTCCAGCCTATCAAGCTTTACTTACTCAGCTTCCGCGGCTTTGTCATCTTTGGTTTGGTCCGCAACGTGTGCTAGAACAGGAACCAACGACTTAAGCAGCTTCTCTTCTACTGGCTTACCTGATGCATCCGTCACGTTAATTGACGTGCGGTTGCCAAGATCACCAAACAAGAAGTTATAAGTACCTGATTTTAAGTCAACCGGTTGCAAGCCAACTTCTTCCCAGAACTCATCATCAAGTGAAGCGTATTGAGCTTTCACTGTCCCTTGAGACTGGTTACGTTCTTCAAGTTCAAACCCCATAGACGGTAACAAGGTTGGCAAACGCTGCCAGAATAGGTTGTATGGAGTCCGAGCAATAATCACTGGTAAACCGCTACGATCGGCCCCCATTGAGATTGGAATACGCTTCACTAACTCTTGTGCTTTCAGCGCTGCTTCAGCACGTAAGTTTTCATCGTATTTAGCCATCACTAAATTGGTTAAGAAAGCGTTGTAACGTTCTTTGTTGGTTGCCGTTACTGGCTTATCTTTATTACCTTCACGCCAGTCGATAAGATTAATCTTGAAGCCATAACGGTTGTTTGCTTGGAAACGAGAGATGGAGTAGCGGCTGCCGATCTCTACGTCTTCGTCCTCAGAAACCCAAGTAACCCAATCGGTCTCAATCTCGTTCTCTGACTGCTCTCGAATACCAATGCTACGCTGAGCTAACATGTCGACAGCCGTTTGCCATACTCGGTCTGCCTCTTCTGCGCGAAGTAGCCACAATGTTACTTCACCATTTTGACGCTCAGTACGAGCACCAGGGATCAATTCAAGCACCTGCTGCGGTGGGCGAATATCCACATCACGCCCTACACCACCGCTGAATTGACCGCTTGGAATGTCAAAGTTTGGGTAGAACTGAGGCTGAGCTTCTTCAGGCAACTGCCACTGTGAAAACTCAGGCGTTTCTAAGTATTCGAAATCATCTTTGGCTTGACGACGTTGAGTCGGGCTGCCAGAACATGCTGTAAGAACGAAAACAGCCAGTGACCCAATCACTAGCTGGTGAGAATACTTCATTTATACTCCTAAATGCCGAAGGTTCGCTTCGGCATCACTTCATACGTTTTTAGTAAATACATGCTTCAGTCATTGCTTGAGCAACAACAGGTTGAGCTGGTTCTGACAGTTCAGTCAGAGGCAGACGTAAGCCACCTTCAGCGATCAGACCCATTTTATGAACCGCCCATTTTACGGGAATAGGGTTAGACTCAACGAATAAATTCTGATGTAGAGGCATCAAACGCTCATTGATCGCTTCTGCTTCTGAAAACTTACCCTCTTTCGCAAGTTTGAACATAGTAGCCATATCCGCCGCTGCAACGTTATTCGTTACAGAAATCACACCATCACCACCACGCTTAACAAATTCTAGACCTGTTAAGTCATCACCACTTAGTAAGATAAAATCTTCGCCACAAAGTTCACGGTGAATTGCAATTCTGTCGAGATCACCCGTCGCATCTTTAAGTGCAACAATGTTTTCGATCTCAGAAAGGCGAGCAACTGTCTCTGGTAATAGATCTACAGCTGTACGACCTGGTACATTGTATAAGATTTGAGGAACATCACTTACTTCAGCAATCGCCTTGTAGTGTTGGTACAAGCCTTCTTGAGTCGGTTTGTTGTAATAAGGTGTTACGCTCAGGCAACCCGCAATACCAGAACCGTTCAATAAACGACTGAATAGCACTGACTCGTGCGTCGCGTTTGCGCCAGTGCCAGCAATAACAGGGATACGGCCATCAGCAAATTCGACGACTTTATTAACGACTTTAACATGCTCTTCAATAGTGAGTGTTGAAGACTCACCGGTTGTGCCAACCGCAACCAAGCCATCACTACCAGCAGCAACATGGTGTTCAACCAACTTTTTAAGGCTGTCGAAATCCACTTCGCCGTCTGCATTAAATGGCGTCACTAGCGCAACGATACTTCCTGAAAACATGTCTATCTCCGTTAATTTATTCTTTTTGCATGTTACTGTAAGCCAATCAATAAACACAAGACATTAAAGTGGCTTAGCGGCAACATCGGTATGAAATATTGTCGTATGTTTGAGGTAAAACGGCTTATAGCGCCATTCAGCCTAAAATTTGTATAACTTGGGCTTAATCTAACGGATAGGAAAACCGTCAATGTCAATATCAGGTAAGCTGTACAGCCATTCGACAAACTTGCGTTTCCGCGGTTTAGATATTCTTATCATTTGTTTACTGTTAGACGCAAGGTGAGTCATAAAAAGCCCCGCTTGCACGCTTATTCCTTCTGCTAACTGTGCTAACATGCATAAATCAATGGAATATATAGAGACGTGATTTTATGACTCAACATCTAGTAATCACAGCTGTGGGCACAGATCGCCCAGGTGTTTGTAACCAAGTGGTTCACTTGGTCACTCAATCAGGCTGTAACATTATTGATAGCCGTATCGCCCTGTTTGGCGAAGAATTTACGCTTATCATGCTGCTGTCTGGTAAAGCAAACAACATCACCCGTGTTGAAACTACCCTGCCCTTGCTTGGCCAAGAGCACGACTTGATTACGATTATGAAGCGAACCTCTCCGCATGATGTGGTAGAGAACTCCTACACGCTAGAAGTGTTCGTTGAGTCAGATGACAAACTCGGCTTGACCGAGCAGTTCACACAGTTCTTCGCGGACCGAGACATCGGCCTCGACTCGCTGAGCGCACAAACGATCAATAAATCTAAAGTCCAGCTCGACAACGACCAGTTCCATATCTCTATTACCGCTTCTGTGCAGTCAGAATGTAATTTGATGCAGCTACAAGAAGAATTCAACTCGCTGTGTCAGAGCCTATCAGTCGAAGGCTCTCTCAACTTTATTAAAAACAGTCTTTAAAAAGGAAATATCATGAATACGCTAACGGCTGGTGTTCCAGCACCTGCTTTTTCTCTTCCGGATCAAGATGGCAATATCGTATCTCTTGGTGACTTCAAAGGTAAAAAAGTACTTTTCTACTTCTACCCAAAAGCAATGACTCCAGGTTGTATCGTGCAAGCAGAAGGCCTGCGTGATATAAAAACACAGCTGGATGACCTAAACGTGGTTGTTCTGGGTGTCAGCATCGATCCAGTGAAACGCCTACCTAACTTCATTGAGAAGAAATCTCTAAACTTCACACTGCTGTCTGACGAAGACCACAGTGTTGCTGAGCAGTTTGGTGTTTGGGGCGAGAAGAAATTCATGGGCAAGGTTTACGATGGCCTGCACCGTATTAGCTTCCTAATTGACGAAGAAGGTCAGATTGAACACGTCTTCAACAAGTTCAAGACTAAGACTCACCACGAAGTGGTTCTAGAGTACTTCAACCAAGAAGCTTAATATCTGTTGAGGTGAGCTAGACTCACTACCAACTAAGATAAATTAAAAAGGCGACTATCATCGATAGTCGCCTTTTTAATCATTCATTTGTCTCGTTATTGATGGTGTACCGGGTCATCATCTAATGCATGGCTAGGTAAGGCATTCCAAACTGCCTTCACTAAGGTCGCCAGTGGGATTGCAAAGAACACGCCCCAGAAGCCCCAAAGTCCACCAAACACTAATACCGCCACAATAATCGCAACAGGGTGTAGATTTACAGCTTCAGAGAACAGAACCGGCACTAACACGTTACCATCTAGGGCTTGAATGATGCCGTAAGCCAATAACAGCCAATAGAACTGAGGCTCAAGCCCCCACTGGAACAAGCCAACAATGGCAACTGGCACGGTTACCGCCGCTGCCCCTATGTATGGGATCAATACCGAGAAACCGACAGCAACCGCGAGCAACACAGAGTAACGAAGATCTAAAATCGCAAAAGTGACATAACTGACGCTACCCACGATTAAAATCTCTAACACCTTACCTCGGATGTAATTCGAGATTTGTTCGTTCATCTCTTCCCATACTTTGGTCGCTAAGCGACGGTTTCGAGGAAGCACACCACTCGCCATTCTGATCATCTCTTCTTTATCTTTCAGTAAGAAGAAAATAAGCAGTGGTACTAAGATAAGATAAACACCTAGCGTCGCTAAGCTAACCAAAGACGCTAGCGAGCCTTTCACTACACTCTCGCCTATACCTAACACCTTGTTCTTCGCGTTAGACATTACAGACTCAACGATCTGCAAGTTAGCAAGCTCAGGGTAACGCTCTGGAATCGTCGCAATGAACTTCTGCAAGCTACCGTACATACTAGGAATATCATTGATTAGGTTACCCACTTGCTCCCAAATGGTTGGCACTAAACCGAATATCGCTAAAAGCATTAAGCTAAAGAACATCAAGATCACCAACATCACCGATGGCGTTCTTGGAACACCGAGTCGTTGAAGTTGAGTCACTGGCCACTCGAGCAAATAAGCCAAGACAATCGCCACCAATAAGGGTGCGATCAGGTGACCAAAGAAGTAGATAGTAATAAAGCCGAATAGAATGATGGCAACCAAACTGACAGCGTGTGGATCAGAGAAACGTCGTTTATACCAACGACTGACCATTTCAAGCATCTGACTGCGATTCCTTTTTAGTGACGAGGAGATGGTGGTAATTAGAACAAACCTCTGTCATGACAACATAAGCTTGCTTAGACAAAAACGTAACAATATCTTTCATCGAACTGTTATCTGATACATAAATTGACAAAGATTGCCCTACTTCTAACTTTACACTGTGACGCTTGGCTAATAATAACGCCATTGGGCAACGCTCTTGGCGTAAATCTAGAATATTAGGTGTCATTCTTGGGCTCGATGCTTATTATAAGGGGCATATTGTAATCTGTTTTTGAAAACGTGCCATCATTGATTCATCTTCCTTCAGGATAGCGCACGCACTTAACAAAGGTTAAACCAGATCAAGAACCAATTTGCATTGCCCTTGTCTTACTGTCAGAAGAAACGGAGTATTACTGACTAATATGTTTAAACGCGCTCGTTCAATTGCTTGCTTATGCATCGCAGCCACATTAAGCACCCCAACGTTGGCTAACACCAACAGCTTGGATTTACCGGACATCGGCACCGCGGCTGGCGGCACGCTCACTATCGATCAAGAACTCATCTATGGTGATGCCTATATGCGCATCATCAGAAGCAGCCAGCCTGTCATCAATGATCCGGTTCTAAACCTTTATATCGACACACTAGGTCATCGCCTTGTCGCGAATGCCAATGACGTAAAAACACCTTTTCAGTTCTTTATGATCCGTGACCGCAACATCAACGCTTTCGCTTTCTTTGGCGGTTATGTTGCGCTGCACTCAGGTCTTTTCTTGCATGCAAAGTCGGAAAGTGAACTTGCATCTGTGTTAGCGCACGAAATCGCACACGTTACGCAGCGTCACTTAGCGCGTAGTATGGAAGATCAAGCGCGTCGCTCTCCTGCGACTATTGCAGCGCTTGCCGGCTCCATATTACTGGCGATTGCCGCACCTGAAGCCGGTATTGCGGCCTTAACCGCAACCACCGCGGGTAACATGCAGAGTCAAATCAACTACACTCGTAGTAATGAGAAAGAAGCCGATCGCTTCGGTATCAACACACTCGCAAAGGCTGGATTTGACGTCAACGCAATGCCACGCTTCTTCAGCCGTTTAGCTGATGAATACCGTTATGCCAGCACACCACCACCGATGTTGTTGACTCACCCATTACCAGAAGACCGTATTACCGACTCTCGTGCTCGCGCTCGCAGTTATCCACCGCTAAAGCTTGCTCCATCCTTAGATTACCACTTAGCACGAGCCCGAATCGTTGCTCGCTATGCCGGTATCAATAGTGAAGCTTCACTAGACTGGTTCTCACGCCAATTGAAAAAGGCACCAAAAGAGGTCATCCCTTCGTTAGAGTACGGACAAGCCTTGGTTTCCCTCGACTCTAAAAAATTTGATAAAGCTGAGACTATACTGACCAAGCTGATTACCAATGATCCGACTAACCTATTCTATTTGGATGCGATTTCTGATCTTCATATTGAACAGGAAAAGCCTGAGCTTGCCGTTAAGGAGTTAAAGTCTGCTTTGGTCCGTCAGCCAAACAACCCAGTTCTTACTATCAACTATGCAAACGCCTTGATTGAAAAAGAAGACTTTGCAGAGTCTGTCCGCGTATTACAACGTTATACACATGACAATCCGAATGACGCCAATGGCTGGTATCTGCTTTCAAAAGCGAACACAAGCCTTGGAAACAGTGATGAAGATCTTGCTGCTCGCGCTGAAATTTTGGCATTGCAAGCCAACTGGAACAAAGCAATTCAGTACTACACGCAAGCTAGTCAAATCGCAGAACTCGGTAGTTTGAAGCAAGCTCGCTACGATGCTCGAATTGATCAACTGATGATTCAGCGCGAGCGCTTCTTAGCACTGCAATAATCCTTGTAGTACGCGAAAATAACCAAAAGAACAAAGCTCAACGTATACAGTGAAGAGGCCAATAGCTGGCCTCCCCTGAAAATTGGATAAAAAATAATAATGAGGAAGAACCATGTCTGTCGTGATTTATCATAACCCACGCTGCTCAAAGAGCCGTCAAACGCTTGAACTGCTTGAAAAAAATGGCGTACAGCCTGAAGTAATCAAGTACCTAGACACACCTTTAACTGTTGAACAGCTAAAAGTACTGTTCACTCAGCTTGGTTTTAGCAGCGTTCGCGAAATGATGCGCACAAAAGAGACAGACTACAAAGAAGCGAACCTTGGTGATACTTCTGTATCTGATGAAGACCTATTTTCTGCCATGGCTGCGAATCCAAAACTGTTTGAACGCCCAGTAGTTGTAGCGAATAACAAAGCCAAGATTGGTCGTCCACCTGAGCAAGTACTAGAGATTCTGTAAGCGGCTATGAGCATCAACATTCTTGTTCTCTACTATAGTCGTCACGGCAACACACAAGCTCTCGCTAGACAGATAGCACGAGGGGTGGAATCCATACCTGAGTGTAAAGCTACGCTAAGAACCGTTAATGACGTGTACACAGTGGAAGAGCAGCCAGACTCTCACTATCAGCCCACAGACCCAATCGCCACGCTGCAAGAGCTCCGTTCTTGTGATGGCTTGGCGCTTGGCAGTCCGGTTTGGTTCGGCAACATGGCAGGGCCGATGAAGCACTTTTGGGATAGCACTACATCATTATGGATCAATGGCGATCTTATCGACAAGCCAGCTTGTGTATTTACTTCTTCTTCATCACTGCATGGTGGGCAAGAGACAACACAGCAAAGCATGATGCTGCCACTGCTTCACCATGGAATGTTAGTGGTAGGCATCCCTTACTCAGAGCCTGCATTGCATACCACTCAAACTGGTGGTACGCCTTATGGTGCAAGCAGCACAGGCGAAAGTGCTTCACTAAGCAAAGAAGAAATTGAGCTGGCGCAGAACCTAGGTAAACGCCTAGCGCGCATTGCGATAAATCAGAAGGGAATCTCTCAATGATGTACATGTCAGAGAAGGCGATGTCTCCTAAAACAAAGTTATTCCGATACCTAGCATTAGCAGGCAACCTATTACTGTTAGGTTGGGTTGTTGCTTGGCAAATGACGCTTTCACCACATCCTCACCTAGATAATGTCACGCTCGCTATCGTTTGGGCGGTGCCGTTACTGTTGCCATTACCTGGCATTTTAATCGGAAAGCCTTATACGCACGCTTGGGCAAACTTCATCTTAATGCTCTACTTCCTACACGCATTGACTATTTTATACATAGATGGTGGTGAGCGCTTATTAGCCGCTGTTGAGCTACTGCTAACCACGATCGGCTTCGCCGGAAACATCTTATTTACCCGTTTCCGAGCCAAAGAGTTAGGCATCAAGCTTAAGCGCCTTTCTGAAGTAGAAAAGAAAGAGAAAGCGAAGTTCGAGCAATAAGATTAGTTTCGGCATACCCGATCAGCTAGCTAGCACAAACAATAACGAACAAACAAAAAGCCCTGCGAGATTTCTCTAGCAGAGCTTTCTTTTTTATTTATCTTCGTCTACCTACTCTCCGTATAGACGATAAATGTCAGCAATTGCCTAACTGCGGTTCCACTCGTATACCAAGCTTGGTTTTGCATGCTGTGGAGCTGCGGCTTCTTGTACTTCGCTACTCGTTAACTCTAGATTAGCGTCTGAACCAGCTAGCGAATCATCACCAACAACTTCATTACCTTTGATCACTTGAACACCAGTATCTGCGTCAGTTGCTGTTACTTCAGTATCAACAGCAGCTGTTGAATCATCGCCTACCGACATGGTGTTGTCTTGTGTTTCAAATTCTGGGCTGACTTCTGGTTCAATGTAAGAGTCTTCAACCTTCGTAACTTGGCGAATACTTGTCACTTCTTGCTCAAACTCTTGTTGAGTCGACAGCAAATGAATACGGAACGTCACTTCGTTGTTTTGAATCTTAAGAATATCTAGGCTAGCAACCGAATTTAGAAGTTTAAGTGCATTCTCTAACTGGAAGAAGTCTTGCGCATTATTCAAACTAATAAACTGAGTTAGAATCGACTCTGATGACTCACTCGCCACCGTCACCGCGCTTTTACCCGCGTAGTAGTTACTGACTTGATCAACGAGCTTCTTAGAAGCAATCTCGCTGTTACCCGAAACTGAACCTGTGATTGGTGCCGTTGGCGCGCTGGTTAGCTGGCTTGGTTTTTGGTCGTACAGCGTCCAACGCAATCCTGAAGATTGAGCTTTGATCACTAACACTGCATCAACTGGGTAGCGTTGACTTGCTCGACTGATCGGTGAAACAAAGCTGCCCCACAAATCTGAGGTCGCGATACCAGTAATATCATCGAAGTCACCGACAGGAAAAGTCAAAGGCAAACCACGATCTTTTGCACTAGCTTGCATCTGAGCAGCAAGTGGTGAGTTCGAGTGCTCCCACACAATGCTCTTATCGAAGCTGTCTTCTTCCACCAGCCAAACCAAGATGTTTGAGCGAGTTTCAGGCCAATATGGCAGTTGTGCTTGAGTCAGTAGAGAACGAACTTGGGCGCCATTAAAGCGCATACGCAATGTTGATTGGTCATTGCGCTCACCAAAACTCATTTGAGACATGTACTGCGCACTCTTACGCATCGCTTTTTGGATGGTCTCATTTGAAGCAACGTCAGTTTGGCCAGTCGCACGTATCAATACCTGCTCCATACCGATATTTCTTGCCACTTGTTCTGGTTGTTTGTCTTCGGTGTTAATCGCAACTTCAGCACTAAAGATATCTACTTTAGTTAAGGCGTAACTCGGGAAGGCTAATAGTCCCATCAACAACAATGCTATGTAGCGCATATTGATCCTAATATTCAAAGCTTGTGCCTTGATGATAAGCAACTATGGATTGAGGGGCAAGATCGTTAGCGCCTACTGTGTTTAATAACCAAAAAATATCACCTAAACATAATAAAGCGCTAACTTATAAACCGAATTTTCGGACCTTGTTCGATATAAAACATCACTATGATAAATAAATTTGATCTATTTTGTGTAGCAATCGATTGCCAAGTGATAGAATCGCGCGAATTTTATTTTTCACTTTTCATATAACGACCAATCTAAGGACATATCATGAAAAACGCATTGCAAGGTGCACAAATGCTGTTTGTAGCTTTTGGTGCGCTTGTACTCGTGCCGCTACTGACAGGACTTGATCCTAACGTTGCACTCTTTGGCGCAGGTATCGGCACCCTTTTATTCCAACTTATTACACGCCGTTCAGTGCCAATCTTCTTAGCGTCTTCTTTTGCATTCATCGCGCCTATCATGTTTGGTATTCAAACTTGGGGTATTGGCGCAACCATGGGCGGCCTTATGGCAGCAGGTGTTGTGTATGTATTAATGGGGGCTCTTATCAAAGTGAGAGGCGTTGGCTTCATCCATAAGCTACTTCCTCCTGTGGTTGTTGGCCCTGTGATTATGGTGATTGGTTTAGGCCTAGCACCAGTTGCGGTAAACATGGCGCTAGGTAAGACAGGCGATGGCGCTGTTCAACTTGTTGATGCAGACGCAGCACTTTGGATCTCATCAGTTTCCCTACTGGTTACCGTCATCATCAGCGTATTCTCGAAGGGTTTCCTAAAGCTACTGCCTATCTTTGGTGGGATAATCGCAGGTTACATTACAAGTCTATTCTATGGAGCAGTCGACTTCGCCCCCGTTGCACAAGCATCTTGGTTAGCGCTACCAAACTTTACGATGCCTGAGTTCAACATCAACGCTATCTTCTTCATGGTATTTGTCGCGATTGCACCAGCCGTAGAGCACGTGGGTGACATGCTTGCAATTTCTAACGTGACGGGTAAAGACTACCTTAAGAAACCAGGTCTACATCGCACAATCACAGGCGATGGTGTAGCGACCATTGCAGCTTCTATGCTGGGCGCTCCGCCAAACACAACCTACAGTGAAGTAACTGGCGCGGTAATGCTAACAAAAGCATTTAACCCGGTGATCATGACTTGGGCTGCAGTCACCGCTATCGTTCTTGCATTGGTAGGCAAACTGGGCGCACTTCTGCAAACCATTCCAGTTCCAGTGATGGGTGGCATCATGATTCTTCTGTTTGGTTCTATTGCAACAGTCGGCTTGAACACGCTAATCAAAAACAACGTTAACCTGCACAAATCGCGTAACCTTGTGATTGTGGGTATTACCCTAGTATTCGGTATTGGCGGCATGGCATTTGGCATCGGCGATTTCAGCCTACAGGGCGTAAGCTTGTGCGGTATCGTAGCGATTCTACTTAACCTAGTCCTTCCTGAGGAGTTAGGCGACAACACAGTGGTAGACAAAGCTCAAATCGACTAATGGTTGAACCTGGTTAGATTCCACAAAATTTAAGATCAAAAAAGGGAGAGCATCGAATGCTCTCCCTTTTTTATTAATACGGATAATTAAGTCAATTCAGAAGTTTGAAA
>JAYYSE010000090.1:0-40427 GCA_036126475.1 Pseudomonadota bacterium
TGGTGAAAAAATCCGAACTCATCTCGATACTGTACTAAAACAACGCCTGTTCAATATCAGCCTAGCAGCGATAACGCTGATATCATTGTTGCCGGTGTTGGAGCACTCTATCTGAATAACAAAGATTAGAGTTTTGTATGTCTAAAAGTCTTGACTATCTAAATTCGAATTTCGAACTGTAACGCACTTTGGGGCATTTTTGATTTACGGCCATTGTTTGATTGCGTGTCTTAATCAAATTTTTGCTAGAGCAACTGATGAGAAAAACCTACTTAGAAAACGTAAGTGAAGGTTGTAAATAAATGGGAGCTAAGGGGTATTTAGTAGGGTAGGGGTGTAGTTTTTTTTGAATAAAATGAGAGGCTCAGAAGAAGGTATTTTTAAGAGAAAAATAGGCTTTTCAAACTACTGTATAACTACACCATTATTACACCATAGCTACACCCAAAAAAAGTAAGGTTAATATTTTTTAGGATGTAAAGTCTTTATTTTCAATGGCTTATGTTGGGTTTGGGCGCTTTTTGAGGGCTCGGGAACGGTGAAACCCCGATGTTGGTATCATCGGGCGAAACCATTTATTATCTTGGGGACAATTTGAAGGGTGGAATAGGGCAATATATTCCACCGATACAAAAAAGGCGCTCAACAAATGTGAACGCCTTTCTAAAGTTAGAGCTGTAAACAGTAACTATTTCTTACGACAGTATTCAGCGATTACATACATTGACTGACCACCGTTTGCCTTACCAGAAACAAGCTTAGGATCGTCACCAAGGCTAATGCCACGTTTCCCGTGCTTTGTTTGGTAACTTGGTTAGTACCTTTAACTGGAAGGTCTTTGATGACTGTTACGTCGTCACCTTTCTTCAATTCAACGCCGTTGCAATCAAGAGGCTTATCATTAGCAGACATGCCGATTTGTGCTCAAACTGATGTTTCCTCTTCCATGTACACCATGTCAAGCGCATGATGACTTCATATTAGAAGTGTTGAGATTTTAAATCAAAGCAGCAGAATAACCGTATTCGGTCAGTGAAGGTCAGATGTTTCCTAAACCTCTTGCTCAGTACGTTATTGTCATTTCATGTTAATTCGTTACAATGTGCTTGGAATAAATGAAAGTGCATCTGTATTTGTACCTGAATTTGTACCAATTCTTATATATCCCCACCAAGTTTCCTAACTTGTTGAATTAAATATATTAAATAACTTTCATGTGTTGCTTGGTGTGCAACACCACTGTAAAGGACAAATAATGCCAATTATTACTCTTCCTGACGGTAGTCAGCGTCAATATGACAACCCTGTATCAACTCTAGATGTTGCCCTATCAATCGGTCCTGGTCTTGCGAAAGCAACCATTGCTGGTCGTGTTGATGGCGAACGTGTTGATGCTTGTGATCTTATCGAAAACGATGCAAGCCTAGAAATCATCACAGCTAAAGATGAAGTTGATGGCCTTGAGATCGTTCGTCACTCTTGTGCTCACCTATTAGGCCACGCGGTTAAGCAGCTTTTCCCAGAAGCGAAAATGGCGATCGGTCCTACTATCGATAACGGTTTCTACTACGATATCGACCTTGAGCACTCTCTAACGCAAGAAGATCTAGAAAAGATCGAAAAGCGCATGAAAGAGCTAGCGAAGACCAAGTACCAGGTTGTTAAGAAGAAAGTTAGCTGGCAGGAAGCGCGTGATGCTTTCGAAGCTCGCGGCGAAACATACAAAATGGAAATCCTAGACGAGAACGTTTCTAAAGACGACCGTCCAGGCCTATACCACCATGAAGAATACATCGATATGTGTCGTGGTCCACATGTACCACATATGGGTTTCTGTCAGCACTTCACACTACTAAACGTGGCGGGTGCTTACTGGCGTGGTAACAGTGACAACAAGATGCTTCAACGTATCTACGGTACTGCATTCCATGATAAAAAAGCGCTTAAAGCTCACCTAGTTCGACTAGAAGAAGCGGCTAAACGTGACCACCGTAAGATTGGTAAAGCATTGGATCTATTCCACATGCAGCAAGAAGCACCAGGCATGGTGTTCTGGCACCACAACGGTTGGACTATTTTCCGTGAACTAGAAGTGTTTGTACGTCAAAAACTGACTGAATACGATTACCAAGAAGTAAAAGGCCCACTAATGATGGACCGTGTACTTTGGGAACGTTCTGGTCACTGGGACAAATACGCAGAGGCGATGTTCACAACGTCTTCAGAGAGCCGTGAATACGCTATCAAACCAATGAACTGCCCGGGTCACGTACAGATCTTCAACCAAGGTCTTAAGTCTTACCGTGATCTACCACTACGTATGGCTGAGTTTGGCTCATGTCACCGTAACGAGCCGTCTGGCGCGCTTCACGGCATCATGCGTGTACGTGGTTTTACTCAAGATGACGCTCACGTATTCTGTACTGAAGACCAAGTTCAACAAGAAGTTAAAGCTTGTATTGAAATGGTTTACGACACTTACACAACTTTCGGTTTCGAAAACATTGTTGTTAAGCTGTCTACTCGTCCAGAGCAACGTGTAGGTTCTGATGAAATGTGGGACCGTGCTGAAGCTGACCTTAAGCTTGCACTAGAGTCAATGGAGATTGCATACGAGATTCAAGAAGGCGAGGGTGCGTTCTACGGACCTAAGATTGAATTTACTTTGCATGATTGTTTGGACCGTGCATGGCAATGTGGTACAGTGCAACTCGATTTTGCATTACCAGAGCGTTTAGGTGCAACTTACGTAGGTGAAGATAACGAGCGTCACACGCCAGTTATGATCCACCGCGCGATTTTAGGTTCACTAGAGCGTTTCATCGGTATTCTTATTGAAGAATACGCTGGCTTCTTCCCAACGTGGTTGGCGCCAGAACAAGCAGTTGTAATGGGCATTACAGACAAACAGTCTGAATATGTACAAGAAATTACGAAAAAACTGCAAAAAAGTGGATTTAGAGTCAAAGCAGACTTGAGAAATGAGAAAATTGGCTTTAAAATCCGCGAACATACTTTGAAACGTGTACCGTTCATGCTTGTGTGTGGTGACCAAGAAATGGAAGCCGGCGAAATTGCAGTACGTACACGTAAAGGTAAAGACCTTGGCAAGTTTAAAGTGGATGATTTTATTTCATACATCCAAGCTGAGGTTTCAAGCCGTAAGCTCAATCTGGAGGAATAGCTATTAAAGGCGGAAGACGTGGCCAACAACCGGCCAAACAAAACCAGCACCGTTTAAACGGTGACATTCGTGGCGTTCGTGAAGTGCGTCTAACTGGCGCAGACGGCGAAGCTGTTGGTGTAGTATCAATCGCAGAAGCGATGGAAGCTGCAAATGAAGCTGGTATGGATCTAGTAGAGATCAGCCCTAACGCCGAGCCGCCAGTTTGTCGTGTGATGGACTACGGTAAGTTCCTCTTCGAGAAGAGTAAAGCTGCGAAAGAGCAGAAGAAAAAGCAAAAGCAGGTTCAGATTAAGGAAGTTAAATTCCGCCCTGGAACTGATATTGGAGACTATCAGGTAAAACTACGCAACCTGACTGGTTTCCTTGAAGACGGCAACAAAGTGAAGGTAACAATTCGCTTCCGTGGCCGCGAAATGGCTCACCAAGACATCGGTGTTGACGTTCTTAATCGTTTGAAAGTGGATACTGAAGAATTTGCAGTAGTCGAATCTTTCCCAACGAGAATTGAAGGTCGCCAGATGATCATGGTATTGGCCCCTAAAAAGAAGTAATTAACGGCTTTGCAAGTAATTAAACCCTGCAGCCTCTGGTTGCGGGGTTTTATTCGCCCTAATTACTATGTTATTAACAACTCAACAATGCGGAGTTATTCATCATGCCTAAGATGAAAACCAACAAAGGTGCTGCTAAGCGTTTCCAGAAAACTGCTGGTGGTATTAAGTTTAAGCACGCTGGTAAACGTCACATCCTGACTAAGCGTACTACTAAGAACAAGCGTCAGCTACGTCCGAACTCGATCCTTCCTAAGTGTGAAGTTGCTCAAGTTCTACGTATGATGCCATACGCTTAATTCTTTTTAGTTTATAAATTCGTTTAGTTTAGGAGAAGCATAATGCCTCGCGTAAAACGTGGTGTACAAGCTCGTGCACGTCATAAGAAAGTTCTAAAACAAGCTAAAGGTTACTACGGTGCACGTTCACGTGTTTACCGCGTAGCTTTCCAAGCAGTTACCAAAGCTGGTCAATACGCTTACCGTGACCGTCGTAACAAGAAACGTCAATTCCGTCAACTTTGGATTGCACGTATCAACGCGGCATCTCGTCAAAATGGTCTATCTTACAGCCGTTTCATCAACGGTCTTAAGAAAGCATCTATCGAGATCGATCGTAAGATTCTTGCTGACATCGCAGTATTCGACAAAGCAGCATTCGCTGTTCTAGTTGAAAAAGCGAAAGCATCTCTATAATTTAGAGTTAGCTTTAAGGTTTAAGAAAAGGAGAACTTCGGTTCTCCTTTTTTATTGCCTGTAATTTATCTTTGCCATATTCTCTCGCATCTCGCATCTCGCATCTCGCATCTAATTTTTATTCGCTTGAACAGGCATTCTGGTATATAACATCTGCCTAACCTTTAATGTTGAGCGACTGAATAAATGACCGCACCAACCACTATGACGTTCTTCGAACGTTTTGAAGCTGACATCCTTTCTGGCAAAAAGACCATTACCATTCGCGATGAATCAGAGCGTGATTACCAACCGGGTAGCGTTGTTGAAGTATCAACGTTAGAAGAAGGGCGCGTATTCTGTAATCTTAAAATTATTAGCGTAGAACCGATTCTGTTTGATGAGCTGGGTGAGTTCCATGCACAACAAGAGAACATGACACTGCAAGAGTTGAAAGATGTGATTCAAGATATCTACCCAGGTATTTCTCAGCTTTACGTTGTTTCTTACGAGCTTGATTAAGTGAGCGAGCCTCTAAAAAAACAAAAAGCCAACATCATTGTTGGCTTTGTTATTTGTGCGAAGCTAACCGAGCGTTAGCATTCTATCAACTCGGTTTATCTGCTGCGTTTATGCTTCAAAATTTGTTAGACGTGAGTAAAGTTCACTTCCAACATCTTGCTTGGCACAAACCGTTAGTAGGTCATCAATAAAGTACTTGAGAGCTCGAGCTTCGATGCGTCGAATGCCTTGTTGCTGCTCTTCAGTTAGGTAACCGTAGATGGTCGCTGCTCCAAAATCACCAAAGATCATTTGGCCTTGTTCATTGACCAGAGTGTTATGCGCGTACAAATCACCGTGACAAACCTTGTTGTCATGCAGGTGATTAAATACATCGATCATCTGAGTAACGATGTTGTCGATTTGCGAGATAGGAAGTTCGAAACCTTCAGGGAAAGTATCGCGCGTGCAAGTCTCTAGTGTTGGTGGTAGCCCTAGGTTGTAGTAGCTGCTTGGAATGAGTTCCATCACCAATGCTAGGTAATCTTGTTCCTCTACTTGGGCGATAGATTTTACCAAGTTGTTATGGTGACCAGCTTGCAGGCACGCTTCAAGTTCATCATGTGGGTAGCCGTCACTGGTGACTTCGCCTTTAAACACTTTAACCGCCACTTCCTGTGGGAAATCGAAGTCGCTGTTTAGCCAGCTTGCATGAGAGATCACGCCAGATGCGCCTTGACCAAGTACTTGATTCAGCGAGTAGCTTTGAGAGCTAACCGCAGGCACGCTATCTAAGCTGCTAGGGTGTTTGCAAAATGGGTTACCTGCAAACGCTAGCCAAGCCAGTTTTGGTAGCTTGATAAGGAACTCTGGGAATTCCGTTAGTTGGTTTGCAGACAAGCGGACCAGTTCGAGGTTGGCTAACTTTTTCATACTCTCAGGTAAAGCGCGAATGTGGTTGCCTGCGAGTGCCAGCTTTTGCAGTCGTGGTCTTTCACCTAGTGAGTTCGGTAGAACTTCGATGTCGTTGTCGGTCAGGATCAACCAGCGCAATTGAGGTGGCAGAGACGCTTCGCTTACTGTTTTGATTTGGTTGGTCTTGAAACCGATCATTTCAAGCTTAGGAAGTGACCCAAGAACATCAGGAAGGTGCGTGAACAGGTTATTCGACGCAAAGATAATACGCAGGTGAGTAAGCTGTGATAACTCTTCAGGTAAGTCTGATAGCTGATTTCCGGAAAGATCCAGAATCTCTAGTGAATCGGCGAGATCCAAGATTTCTAATGGAAACTCAGTGAGACCTTCTGATAGTTTTAAGCGCTTAATACCTTTAAGTTGCCCTGATTTTAATTGTTCTAGAGTATGCAAACCTTAGCCTTATGATTAGATGTTCGAGGCGCGTAGTGTACTTGTCTCAATCGAGAAAGGCGAGTATCCGCAACAATACTCGCCTATCTAAGCTCAGTGGTCGTTGGTATCAAGGTTAAAGCTGAATACGATTTTGACTAACGCCGACCTCCTCAACAAAATCCACGTCATGACTACCTAAGATAAAAGCGCCTCGGTATTCACGCAAAGCTGACGCTAGTATCTGCTTTGAGTCGATATCTAAATGATTATCTGGCTCATCAAGCAGCAGTAATGGGGAGTCGTGCTTATGGCTGACAATCAACATCGCCAGTTTCATTTTCTCTCCGCCACTTAGGTGAGCGATTTTGCGGTACACAGAATCACGCCTAAAGCCGATGCCTGCCAACAATATGCGAGCATCACTCTCTGTGAGCCCGTCACTATGTGTCATGAGGCTATCGAACATGGTGTTATGGGTATCTAATAAACCAAAGTGTTGATCAAGGTATACCGTGGATCCTAAGCGTTTGATGGTACCGGTGTAGTGCGAGTGCTCGCTGTGAATCACTTTCAACAGTGTCGATTTACCACAGCCGTTTGCGCCGCTTAGATAACAGCGTTCACCTTGTGACAGAGAAAAATTGATAGCAGTACCAGACCCATATTCAAGTCGGCAATCTTCAACCGTTAACAGCGCGTTCTTTTTCTTGCTATTACTCTGTTGTAGATACAAGGCCTGCGGTTTCAGTTGCTCTTTTTGTTCTTTAAGAGATTGAAGCTTATCTTGATTTTGCTCCTTTAAGTTATTTTGGCTAGTAGCTGATGCTGCTTGTGTTCGTCCGGCTTTGTCTTTCATCGCATCCATTAAGATCTTGGGCTGGCTGCCTGATTTTCGCAGTCGGTTTCCTTGCGCCTCTCGCTGTTGCGCTTTTTCTCTATTGGCTTGAGCTTGGCGTTCAAGTCGTCTCTTTTCTGATTGATGATGAGCGATCTGTTTATCTAGTGCATCGGAATGATTCGACATTTGTTTGAAGTAGTCATCGTAGTTTCCTTTATAGAAACGTAACCCCAAACTGTTGAGATTGTAAATACCTTCCATGTGTCTCAACAGGCTTCGGTCATGGCTAACCATCAGTATTTTGCCTTCAAATTGTTGGCACTGTTCTATCAACCAACTGCGCCCATCAGTGTCTAAATGATTCGACGGCTCATCGAGAATCAGTATGTTGTGGTCTGAAGTAAACAGTTGATGAAGCTGTAAAAGGGCAAGCTGCCCACCGCTTAATGTGTGGCATGGCGTGGCCAACTCGCTGATGATTTTTAGATTGGCCAACAGCCTCTGAGTGTTTTCTTGCAAATCCCAATCGTCACCAACGGTGTCAAAATGTTGAAGATCGCAGCTGCCTTTTTCGATAGCTCGCAAGGCATTGAGTTTATTTGTTATACCTAAGAAATCAGCAATGCTGATCGTGCTATCCAAAAGTTCTGAAGGCAACTGTGAGTAGAAACCAATCGAGCCTTGTCTAGACACACTCCCAGATGTCGGCTGCGCTTGCCCAGTGAGCAATGAAAGTAACAACGATTTTCCGACTCCGTTTCTTCCAACTAAGCCAGTCAGTCGCGAGTTCAAATTGAAGGTGATGTCTTTAAATAGCCACTCACCAGTATCGAGCTGGAATGAGAGATTATTGGCTAAAATAGTAGGCATAAAAATACTTCCCTTTACGTATAAACGAGTAAAAGGGGCGAGGCGTTTTTCTGTACAAGATCCTGCTGGATGCTAACGACAGATCGCCATAGGCGTTACTGAGATAGATGACCGATGAAAGAGAGAAAGCGGTATTGAGATGGTTTCTATCTTTTAGGTGCGCTCTGGAAGATACAGGCCGTTAATCGGCGGATCTTTTAGAGCTTAATTTATCGCGAAAATAGATGACGAAGTAACGCCCACTAACCCCGAGTGTCCAAATGATTTTAAAAAATAAATCGGATGTCAGGATGTTAGTACTTCATTATGGCGTTATTCTCTTTTGAAATGATGGTGCAATGGTACTGAATATGGGCTTAAAAAGTCAACAGGGTGAAGTGATTAAAACGTACCCAAATAATAAAAGCGGCAATGAGACGCTTTTATTGATTCGATGAAACCTGGCGCTACTTAATGGCAGGGTATTTAGCTTATAGCTTGCTGGTAATCTAGCTAACAGGACGACTGAGCTTGACCACCAATAGCACGCCAGCACATATCAAAACTGTCGTTGATGTACTTTTCCGATTGTTCTGGCTGCGGCTCTTGTTGGTCAACAAGCCAGTTCGCACAGATTAAAAAGTGGCTATGGATGAAGTGTCTAACGAGATTAATGTCTAACACCATCAATTCTTCGGCTTGCTGTCCTTTCAAAATGATGTCGTCGAGTGACGCAAACATCTGCGAGACAATGACTTCGCGAGTTTGGGTCGTTGGGTCAAAATGCACATTGGTGAAGAACTTCATGGCGACTGGGTTTTCCAATGCCCACTCAATTCCGGTCATCCACATGAATTTAAAGGCTTGATAGCGATTTTGTTCAGTGATTTCTGTATGTTGAGTCAGAGTAGAAAATAGCTCTACTTTCAATTCACGAAACAGCTCATCAATCAGTAGAGATTTGTTCTCAAAGTGATGAAACAGTGTCGCTTTTGCTACACCAGCGGTCTTCGCTATTTGCCCTGTAGATGTGCCCTCTAACCCTTGTTGGGCGAAGAGTAGGAGCGCAGCATCTAGGATTTTTTGCCTTTTTGTAATCATCGATTCAGTACTTTGAACATCATTTTCTTGATTGGGTTGTTGTATGGAGGGTGCATCAACTTAGTGAAGTTGATTTTGCCTCGAGTCAACACGGTTTTTGCATGGCTAAAGGTCTTGAAGCCTTCAATGCCGTGATAGTGTCCCATGCCTGAAGGGCCAATACCACCAAACGGTGCGTCTTCCGCTGCCACATGCACCAAAGAGTCATTGATACAAACACCGCCTGAGTGTGTATCCGATAGGAATCTGTTTTGGGTTCTCTTATCGTGACTCATTAGGTACAGGGCAAGTGGACGTTCTCTGGTGGTGATGTAGCTTATCGCTTCTTCAATTGAATCATAAGACACGATAGGTAGCACAGGGCCAAACAACTCTTCTTGCATTGCCACCATGTCATCATTCACTTCGGTGAGAAGGTGCGGTGTCATTCTGTGGTTCACGTCGTCTTGTGCCTGCTCGGTAACGGTATGTATCACAGCCCCTTTTGACTTCGCATCTTCAACTACACCTTTTAATCGGTTGTACTGGCGCATGTTAACCACTGAGGTTAAGTCTTTACTCTCAATTCCCGCTTTATAGAGCTTCTTGAAGTAGCGCTTGTAAGCGGTGATAAATACATCGACCTTGTCTCGTGGCAGCAAGATGTAATCGGGTGCTACACAGATTTGTCCCGCGTTTAAGCTCTTGGCAAACAGGATACGTTCAACCGCGTCTGTGACATCGAAATCTGGTGCGATGATGGTTGGAGACTTACCGCCAAGTTCAAGTGTCACTGGCGTTAGGTTAGCGGCTGCGGCTTTCATTACGTGTTTACCAACAGAGGTTGAGCCTGTGAATAGGATATGGTCAAACGGCAGCTGGCTAAACTTAGCAGACACGTCGGCTTCACCTTCGATGACTGCGACTTGCTCTTCACTGAAACCTTGGGCCAACATTGCTTTCAAAACACGGTTTGTTGCAGGGGTAAACTCAGACATCTTGAGCATCGCAGTGTTACCTGCAGCCAATGCTGTGATGAGAGGGCCCAAAGAGAGCATTACTGGGAAGTTCCAAGGCACGATGATGCCAACCACACCTACTGGCTGATAATGCACAGTAATTTTGGCTGGTGTTAGCATCAAGCCGGCTTTACGACGTGAAGGCTTCAACCACTTCTTAAGATTTTTATCACTGTAATTGATCTGGTGTAGGGAGGGGGTGATGTCAGCAATTAAGCTGTCGTGCTTTGCTCGATGGCCATAATCTTCTGATACCGCTTCAATTAACTGCTCTTGGTCGCGCATTAATAGTTTTTTCAAGACTGAGAGATCATTTCGTCTCTGTTCAAGTGTTGGATTAACGTTGTTCCGGTAGTGATCTTGTTGTCGGTTGAATATTTGATCCATGAAGTTGGTGCTCGACGTGTTTGGTTCAAGGTCTAGATTATGGCTCATAGTATCCCCTACATTAGAAGGCTGACCGATTGGTTGGTCAGTTGAAATTACAAGAAGTTAGGACCGAATACAAGATATGGACGGGAAAAGTTTATTTTTCGTGCAATGAACTGGCAATTTGGTTAAGTGGAACCAACAACGGAAAAGCGGGTATTAAGAAAGAAATGACAGGTTTGCGAGAAGAGTTCTACTCACGGAGATATGGCATTTTATATGGGGAAGACTAGGCTTAAAGGTAAGTAAACTATAAAAAAACAGGTGAAATTTATTCTCTTTTTGTACCTCTTCGATGAACCGTTTGAATGTGTTCCGAAGAGCGAGATATAAGTTACTGAAAATCTGAGGTTGCTTTTACAAACAATGTTCACCGCTCTTTAGAAGCGGTTTGTGACATCGGGGGATGTATGGATATCGAAGTTTCGCGTCAGACTGTGGTGGTCGAAGCTACCAGTGGAAATGTGGTTGTAGTTAAGCCTGACGGCAGTGCCAGAAAAGTTTCGGTTGGCGATATCATCCGTGAAAATGAGATTGTTATTACCGCGAATAATGCTGAACTCCTAATAGGCCAGCCTAGCGGCCCTGTTGAGGTTGAAGGTAATTGTGTTGGTTGTGTCGATCAAGACTTGGCTTGGGCAGATGCGCCTATCGCCGGAGAGGTGAATATCAATTTGGCGCAAGCTGCTGATGATTCATTCACTGATGATGATCTTGCGGCGATTCAAGAAGCCATTTTAGGTGGTGCCGATCCAACTCAAATTTTAGAAGCTACCGCAGCTGGTGGCGGTCTAGGTTCTGCAAACGCAGGCTTTGTCACCATTGATTACAACTATTTAGAAACTCGTCCTTCGACCTTTTTTGAAACTTCAGGCCTAGAAGATCAATCTGTTGATGAAGATAGGGAAGAGCTTAGATCGAATACGCTCTCATCGGGTGGTCAATTCATCGCTGAAACACTGACCGAAGGATCCATGTCCGGTAATACCTACCCTCAATCGGTGACGGTTACTGATACCGTTGTTGCGGGTAGTTTAGCGCTTGACCCAGATTCTTTTGCTCCAGAAACTCTCTCTCTCGCTTCGCTCCTTAGTGAACTCAACAGCGACATTACCTCTAGTGGCCAGCCGGTTAGCTTTACGTATGACTCAGCCTCCAATTCGATTATCGGTGTTCAAGGCACAGATGAGGTACTGCGCATCGATATTGATGCCGTAAGTGTTGGAAATGACATTGAAGTATCGCTGACCACAACTATTTACCAGCCGATAGATCATGTTCCGTCGATTGGTGGCGGACAGGTTTCCTTTACGGGCGACCAAATCAACATCGCTTTTGACATACAGGGCCAAGACACCGCAGGTAATCAGCTCGTCACACCGATTAATGCGCAAGTAACCGTCCTTGATGGGGTAGATCCGTCTGCCGAAAGCGTGTCTATCGACAACGTTGAAACAAGCAGTGCTGCAATTGAGGGCACGTTTTCAAATATTGGTAGTGATAACCTACAGTCAGCTGTTTTTGACTCAAGCTCACTTGCTCAATTTGATGGTGTGCTCAGTGATAATCAGGCGACCGTTGCATCTTTGTCTGCTGATGGAAGTACCATAACACTGTCAATCCAAGGTAGCAGCGACGTTATTTTAACCGTTAGCTTGGATACTGACGGTACCTATCGATTTGAGCAGTTGAGACCAATTGAGCAAGTCGGCACTGATTCGCTTTCTTTCTCTTTGCCAATCACGGTTACCGATTTTGACCAAGATGTCGTAACCAATACCATCAACCTCGCTATTTCTGATGGCGATAAACCAGTCATTACCAATGTCGACAGTATTGATGTTGATGAAGCTGGTATTGTTGGCGGTTCTCAAGAGGGAACGGCAACGGTCTCAGGAAGTGGTAGTGTCGCTTCAGAAATTTTTGATAGTGACATTATCGATCATCATGAACTTGAACCTGCAGAGTTTAATACCGCAGGCACACTGATATCTAACGGTGAGGTTGTGTTACTCGAACTGGTTGATGAAACCAATGGTGTGCGAACGTACGAAGGCTATGTCGAGGTTAATGGCGCAAGAATGACGGTTTTTGATGTGAAAATTGATAGCCCATCTTTGGGTAACTATGAATTTAACCTCTATGAAGAATTGTCGCATCAAGGTGCTGAAGACGCACTTTTAACCTTTGCACTGCCTATCTATGCAGTAGATGCCGATGGCGATAGATCGGCGTTATCTAGTGGTTCAAGTACTCCAGAAGCTGCGCAGATTCTTATCAACGTTAAAGATGATGTCGTTGAACTGGTTGATAAGGTTGAATCTGTTACTGAACCAACTTTAGCTGGCGATACTGTTGTCTCGTATAACCTGTTCAATTTCGAAGGTGCGGATGGTTCGACAATTCAATCATTCAACTACGATGGTGTTGATTATTCATTAGATCAAAGCTTACTGCCTGATGCTCCTCAAACCTTCAGTTTCACTGAGGGCGTGGTCACTATCTCGCTTAACGGTGATTTCAGTTTTGAGGTTGCTCGTGATATCGACCACTCAAGTAGCGAAACGATCATCAAACAGTTTTCATTCTTAGCAGAAGATGGTGATGGTGACACTGATACATCAACGCTTGAATTAAGTCTTACCGACGGTCAAAACCCGGTAATCAATCTGATTCCACCTGTTACTTTATCTGAAACCAATCTAGCTGATGGCTCTGCACCAAGTGGAAGTGCAGCAAGCGCAACCAATACGATCAACTTTACCGCTGGTAGTGATGATGTAGCGAATTTCCGCATTGAGCCTACTGAGTTCAATCTCGGCGGCGCTCTGAAATCCAATGGTTTTGTGGTCGAGATAAAAGAAGACTCGGCGAATCCAGGTACTTACATTGGTTTCATTACTGATGGTTCAAACACTGAAATTCCAGTGTTTACGATTAGCTTCTCGACCACGACTCTTGGTGAATATACCTTTACTTTATTGGAAGCGTTGGACCATGCAGATGGCCTAGCGAACAATGATCTGAGCTTTGATCTTCCGGTATATGCTGTAGACAGCGATGGCGATGATTCTGTTGTGTCGCAACTGAATGTAACCATCGGTGATGATGTTCAAATCATGCAAGAGGGTACATTAAACATTGTTGAGCCTAATCTAGCTGGTGGCACGGTGACCACTAACACCATTGATGTGATGCCAAACCAAAGTGCTGATGGTGCGACGATTACTCAGTTCACCTATGACGGTCAACTTCGAACGCTTGACCAAAATGACACGGGTGAGCAGCAATTCAGCTTCACAGAGGGTGAGTTATTTATCACGCTGCAAGGTGAGGTGCGATTTGAACCAAACCGTAACCTAGACCACTCCTTGAGTGAAGATATCGTGAAGTTGATAGAGGTTACCTCAAGCGATTTCGATAAAGACCCATTAACGTCAACGGTTACTCTGACCATCACCGACGGTGATAACCCAACTATCGATGCGGTACCGAGCGTCTCACTTAAAGAAGCGGATCTCGCTGATGGTTCATCACCAAGTGGCAGTGCGGTTAGCCAAACAGAAACCATCACTTTTACCAACCAAAGTGATGATGTTGCAAAGTTCCGTTTGGAGCCGAGTGAGTTTAATACTGGCGGTACTTTGAAATCTGATGGCTTGGTGATTGAGATTCGAGAAGAGCCTGCGGGTTCGGGTAACTACATCGGCTTCACCACAGACATTTCAAATGTCGAGACCACAGTCTTCACACTTGCATTCAGCAGCACGACTTTAGGTGAATACACCTTCACGCTTATAGAAGCGATTGATCATACATCAATTCAAGGTAATAACGACCTAACGTTTAACTTGCCAGTGTACGCGGTTGATAGCGATGGCGATGATTCTCTAATGTCGCCACTTGCTGTGACGATCACCGATGATATCCAAGTCATGGTAGATGGCGCGTTTACGATTGAAGAGCCGACTGTCGCTGATTTAGCAGCGGGTACACCGACAACCACGACTGTGAATGTTCTTTATCAAGAGGGGGTAGACGGCACGACCATCACCCAAATCAATTATGACAACGGCACAGTGTTTACGCTTGACCAGAGCAATAAAGGAGAGCAGAAATTTGTGGTTGCTGAAGGTTCGCTTTATGTCACGCTGCAAGGTGATGTGCGCTTTGAACCAAATCGTAACCTCGACCACACAAGTGGAGACATTGTTAAGTCGATAGTCGTGACTTCAAGCGACTCAGATAGTGATGTTGTTACTTCTACAGTCACTTTGACTATTACCGATGGTGACATTCCAACGATCGACAATGTACCGAGTGTTACTTTATCTGAAACTAATTTGAGTGATGGTTCTACGCCAAGCGGTGCCGCAGTAAGTCAAACAGAGACGATTACCATTACGAATCAAAGTGATGATGTGGCGAGTTTCCGTATTGAACCGACAGAATTCAATGTTGGTGGGGCGCTCAAATCAAATGGGCTGTTGGTTGAGCTAAAAGCAGACCCAAGCACACCAGGTGGTTACATCGGTTTTGTGACGGATGGTTCGAACGTTGAAACTAACGTGTTCACGATCAGTTTCTCTAGTACTACCCTCGGCCAATACACTTTCACGTTGTTGGAAGCATTAGACCATGTGGATGGTTTAGCGAACAACGATCTTAGCTTTGATCTTCCTGTTTATGTGGTAGACACCGACGGCGATGATTCATTGGTGTCACAGTTGAATGTGACCATCGGTGATGATATTCAAATCATGCAAGATGGAGCTCTAAATATTGTCGAGCCAAGAGTTGCTGATTTGGCGGCGGGTACACCTACGATAACTACCGTTAATGTATTTGATCAAGAAGGAGCAGACGGCGCGACCATCACGCAATTTACTTATGATGGCGGTGCTGTATTAACGCTTGACCAGAATAATACTGGCGAGCAGAAGTTCATTGTTGCTGAAGGCTCACTGTATATCACTATTCAAGGTGACGTTCGCTTCGAGCCGAACCGTAATCTCGATCATACTGGTGGAGATATCGTTAAACAGATCGAGGTCACCTCAAGCGACTTCGATAAGGACACAGTGACCTGGACAGTCACCCTGACGATTACCGATGGTGATATCCCGACCATTGATACGGTGCCAAGTGTTACTCTGTCTGAAACCAATCTTGCTGATGGCTCAGCGCCAAGTAGCGGTGCTGTAAGTCAAACTGAGACGATCACTTTTACTAATCAAAGTGATGATGTGACCCGTTTCCGTATTGAACCTACCGAATTCAATGTTGGTGGCGCACTGAAATCGAATGGTTTTGTAGTCGAGATAAAAGAAGATTCAGCGAATCCGGGCACTTATATCGGCTTCATTACTGATGGCTCAAATACTGAAATTCCAGTATTCACGGTTAGCTTCTCGACCACGACTCTTGGTGAATACACCTTTACTTTATTGGAAGCGTTAGACCATGCAGATGGTCTAGCAAACAATGATCTGAGCTTTGATCTTCCGGTCTATGCGGTCGACAGTGATGGCGATGACTCTTTGGTATCTCAACTGAATGTAACCATCGGCGATGATGTTCAAATCATGCAAGATGGTACGTTAGATATCGTTGAGCCAAATCTGGCTGATGATAAGGTAACAACCAATATCATTGATGTAATGCCAAACCAAAGTGCTGATGGTGCGACGATTACTCAGTTCACCTATGACGGTCAACTTCGAACGCTTGACCAAAATGACACGGGTGAGCAGCAATTCAGTTTCACAGAAGGTGAGTTGTACATCACCCTTCAAGGTGAGATGCGCTTTGAGCCCAACCGTAACTTAGACCATTCCGCGAGCGAAGACATTGTTAAGTCGATAGTCGTGACATCCAATGGCTTTGATAACGATCCGGTGACTGCGACCGTTACTCTGACCATAACTGATGGCGACAACCCGACTATCGATGCGGTGCCGAGTGTTGCACTTGAAGAAGCGGATCTGGCTGATGGTTCGTCACCAAGTGGCAGTGTGGTTAGCCAAACAGAAACCATCACTTTTACCAACCAAAGTGATGATGTTGTAACATTCCGCTTAGAGCCGAGTGAGTTTAATACTGGCGGTATTCTGAAGTCTGATGGCCTAGAGGTTGAGATCCGAGAAGAGCCAACGGGTTCGGGTAACTACATCGGATTCACTACGGACATTTCAAATGTAGAAACTATGGTCTTCACACTTGCATTTAGCAGTACGACGTTAGGTGAATACACCTTCACGCTTTTAGAAGCGATTGACCATACACCAATTCAAGGTAATAACGACCTAACATTCAACTTGCCTGTGTATGCGGTCGATAGTGATGGCGATGACTCTCTGATGTCGCCTTTGGCTGTAACGATTACCGATGATATTCAAGTCATGGTGGATGGTGCTCTCAGCATTGAAGAGCCAACAGTGGCTGACTTAGCCACAGGCACGCCGACAACAACGACCGTCAATATTCTTGATCAAAAAGGGGCTGATGGCACGACGATTACCCAAATCAATTACGACAATGGCACAGTGTTTACGCTTGACCAGAGTGAGACGGGTGAGCAAAAGTTTGTCGTTGCTGAAGGCTCGCTCTATATCACGCTGCAAGGCAATGTGCGCTTTGAACCAAACCGCGATCTTAATCACTCGGGCGGAGATATCGTTAAGTCGATAGTGGTCAGTTCAAGTGACTCTGATAGTGATGTGGTGACTTCGACAGTCACGTTAACTATTACGGATGGCGATGTGCCAATTATCAACGTCATCCCTGGCGTGAGTCTTTCTGAAGTCGATCTGGCTGATGGCTCTGCGCCAACGGGCAATCCAGTATCGATGACTCAAGTGATTACCTATACCGAGCGTAGTGATGATGTTAGTCATTTCAGAATTGACCCTGCTCAGTTCAATACTTCGGGGGCTTTGAAATCGGATGGCTTGGTAGTTCAGCTCAAAGAAGATCCTGCCAACAGCGGAACCTATATTGGCTTCGTTGAAAGTGGAGGTGTTCAAACTGATATCTTTACCATCACTTTTAGTAGTCTGGTGCTAGGCGAATACACATTCACTTTGTTGGAAGAGCTCGATCATCTGCCTGTGCAAGGCAACAACGATCAAGTATTTACTCTGCCAGTGATCGCGGTCGACCAAGACAATACAGATTCTGTGATGAAACTTTTAACTGTTACGATCACCGATGATGTGCCTGTCATTACTGACACAACAGTGACTAGCACATTTTTGGTTGATGAAGATGATCTTGGATCTGTGGTTTCTCAAGCAACAGGCGCATTTGTTACCACAGAAGGTGCTGACCAAGTAGAGGTTTACGAACTGCGTAATATATCTGCGCTTGAAGCGACATTGACCTCTGGAACCGAAACGATTTCTATTACAGAAGTCACAGGGGCTGCGAATACAACGACCTATCAAGGAACGACGACAAGCGGAACTCCTATCTTCACGCTCGCACTAGCGAATGACGGCTCTTATACATTTACGTTGCTAGGTCCTCTAAACCATCCAACAAGCCCGAATTCCAATACCTTAACGATTCCATTTGATGTCGTTGCAGTTGATGGGGATGGTGATGACTCTAATCAGTATGTATTGCCGATCGAAGTGCTCGATGATGTGCCAGTGATGAGTGCGCCAACAGGTGAGACGGTGGTTGATGAAGATGATCTTACTGGGATTGGTTCGGATCAATCCGAAGATACCATTATTAACGGGCTATTCACGGTTGATGAAGGTGCTGATGGTGTTGTTAAGTACGAATTGGTCGATGAAAACTTAGTGATTGCAGGCTTAACTTCTGATGGAGAAAGCCTAGAGTGGCTGCCTGTTTCACAAAGCGGTACAACCTTCACTTATGTTGCACAGACGGTAACCAGCAATCAGCCTGTGTTTGAAATCATTTTTGATACCTCAAACAACAGCTATCAATTTGAGCTGTTTAAAGCACTTAAGCATCCTGATGGCGCGAATGAAAACACCATCGAGCTTGATTTCTCTGTCGTGGCTGAAGATTTTGACCAAGACAAATCGAACGCGATCGACCTGACTATTACGGTAACCGATGATGTTCCATTGGTGACCACTCAATCGATCACGCGAGTTGAGGGGCAAGGTTATGGCAACTCCAAAGTTAACATGTTTGCCAATGCGACGGATGTGGGTGCGGATGATGCAGCGCTGACTCGCATAGAGGGCATTATCAGCAATGGCGCCGACATCGTGTTCCGAACAGGAAACAATGGGCCATACAGCAGTAGCTTTGATTTAAACAGTGGTGTCCAGCAGGTACGAGTGTATGAACAAACCGATGATGGTAGTGGCGGCATCGATACTCGTGAGCTTGGTAGACTGCGCATAAATTCCAATGGTGAGGTGGAGTTTAGAGCGACCAACTATCTCGATCATGATGGAGACACCATCGACTTCTCGATCAATGTGATTGCGACAGACGGTGATTTGGATACGTCATCAACGCCTTTGAATATTACGATCACCGATGAAGAGTCATCAGCAGTATCGCTCAAGGTGACTACGTTTGAGGATGCGGGTAGAGACTCGACAATCCCTTACGCAACGGGTGATGCTCCAAGCCTAGAGAATATTCAAGATGACCAAAGCGGTTTGCCTGATGCACCAGCACAAATTGCGCTGCAGGTTAACCTGAAGGACCAAGATAACAGTGAGTCTATCGGCCAACTGACGATTCAAAGTGGTAATCACAGAGGGACGTTCTATTACTTTGATGGCGTGGAATATCACAAGTTAGTGGCTGAACCAAACGGTGATATCTTGTTTGGTCCGCCTCAAATGCAGCAGAGCTTTGCTCCAAGTACGAACCAGCCATTAGACATCATCGCGACAATCGATAACTTGTTCTTTGTTCCAGACCAAAACTACGGTTCAAATGATAATGGTGTTCGAATCAACTACGAGCTCGAAATTGATAACAACGGCACGCTTGATCATACAGTAAATTCAAACTTCAGAATTGAGATTGAAGCGGTAGCGGATATTGCCACTTGGGATGATGCGAATAGTACGTATCAATATCAAGTGAATGAAGATGAAGACAATGTGACACTTCAGCTGAACGCAGAGTCGCAAGATAACAGTAATACTGAGACGATTACCTATGAGCTAGAAGCCGTTCAAGGTGACGGGAAGTTTGAGCTGTTGGATCAAAATGGCAATGTGTTAACGCCGGTCAATGGTGTCTACACGATTGCTGCCGCAGATATCAATAGCACTGTGGTTAATCCAATGGATAACTTTTCTGGGCAAATTGAGTTCAAAGCAACCGCAATTACAGAAGAGACGCTCAATCCATACGATGACGCAGCCAACGGAGGGGCAAAGGATAAGACAACCGCTCGTTCTGTAGAGCAAAATATTATCATTGATGTGACAGCCGATGCGGACCCTGGCTGGTTCAGCGTTAACCGGATTAGTATTAATGAAGACAATATTGATGATCCAGAATACCTAGGTCCTCTGGAGAACAAAGATGCCTTCACCTTGGATGAAGTGATCACCATGAATGGCTCGGTGGACACTGATGGCTCCGAAGAGTTGTTTGTTCGCATCAGCAATATAACCGAAGGTGCGGTGCTTTATTTCCTCGGAACCACTACTCCGGTTCCTACAATCACCATCAACGGTGTCGATTATCAGGAAGTCGCGTATTCCGATTTAGCCAATGTAGAGATCGTTCCGGCTAAACATAGCAATGTTGATTTCAAGTTTGAGGTTACCGGTGTTATCAAAGATACCGCTAACCTGTCTTCAGGGCCTCAGGTCGATGAAGAAATCTTAGGAACTAAAACGGTAAACGTTGAGGTTAAAGGTGTTGCCGATATTTCTTATAGCGCTACAAATGGTACGGCTTGGACAGCGATCACTGATGGTACAACATCAGGTGTTCAAACCACAATTCAAGAGAGTCAAAATGGCGATAGTTTTGCTGAGCTCGATTTCAGTGTATTGTCAGGCGAGAGAAGATCAGATAGCGTCACTACACCATTGCCGGATGATGGCTCAGAGTCGATAACGGTTATTCTTTCAGGCATCCCTGACGGCGTTATTCTAGAAGATGGCGATGGTACCACGATTGACTTGAACTTTGTTGGTTACGAAACGGGGCTGGGTGGTAGCCCTGATCTATCTAAACCTATCTACGAAGCGAACATAACTGAAGCGGGGAAAACTTCAGGTATCCGCATAAGACCTGTTGATTCGTCGACAGAGAACATCCACATCCAAGGTAAAGTGGTCGTGACTGAGAATGATGGCCATACGCTTTCTTTTGATCAGGAAATTCGCGTATTAGTTGAGCCTAGGATTGATACCTCAGCAACCTACAACACGGTAACTCGTGGGGACGAAGATACGGCGATCAACATTGATTGGCACCCAGAGGGCACTGATTACATTGACGGTGATGAGCACTTCACTTCAATCGTCATCAGTGGCATTCCAAGTGGTGTTGCAAGTGTGGTTGTAAACGGTGATGTGATTTGGAACTACGATGCCGTGGCCGGAACGCTAACCATTACACCTAAGACTGGGCAGACTCCAGAAGTGTTCACTCAGATAGCTCTGAACAATAATTTTATTCAGATCACACCGGAACAAGATTCGAGTACCGACTTTACGCTGAATACGGTTGTCATGATTGAAGAACGCGATCATGAATATGTTGACGTAACTGACCCAGGTCAGGGTATTGCAACAGCGACAATCACAGGTTCGATTGATGTTCGTGTACGACCTGTGGTTGAGCCTGAAGATGCTAACAACAAGCTGGTTGTAGATGAGGTCGCAGGTCTTACAGACTTGGGTACAGTGGTCGCGGATGCTCTAACTGGTGTTCTCAAATTCACAACCAACAGTGATAATACATCGGTTACGGATGAGTTTGTTATTCGATACCAAGAAACTGATGCTTCGTCTGCTATCGAAGAGGTTGACCAGCTAGTTATTCAACTGACTAATGTGGACGACTCGGCGCTATCAGATGCTGTCCTCAATCAGCTGCTTGTAATGGGTGCCGCTTATGAAGGTAATGGTCGTTGGGTGGTAACCAATGAAGACCTGTTTAGTATTAGTGCGCCAAACGGCCTTACGTTGCCGCCAGTTTCTGGAGTTCCAGGCGATTTTAATGACATCAAGATGACCATCTATAGTACCGTGATTGACCGAGGTGATGGCACTGAAACTGAGTTATCAGTTGCGGTTCAATGGGAAGGTGAAGTGAATTTGTCATTCCCAGAAGTGCTTGTTGGCGGGAGCGAGGTGGCTGCAGATATTACGATGACACCAGATAGCGTTGTCGATGCTGCAGAGGATACACAGTTAGACTTGGGAACGGCACTAAATAGTCTGATCACCTTCTCTGGTGAAGACGCTTCAACTGACCAAGTGACTATCATTATTGATGACTCTGTGACCATCCCACCAGGAGTAACTTTCCCAATCAGTTTAGGAGGAGGCAGTGATGTTGACTTCGTAAACGGGAAGTATGTATTTGAAACAACCCTCGACCAGGGCGTTCCAACGGATTTTTCAGGCTTGCTACTCAACCTACCTGCGGACTACTCAGGTGATTTCAGATTGCCGATCACAATAGTAACCAAAGATACACTGTCTGGTGATGAGAAAACCTTGGTGACCGATGTCGTTATTAAAGTTGCTCCTGACGTTGAAGGTAATCCAGACATTGATGTTACGGTTGTTGGTTCGCTCGATGATTCATTTAATCCTGTCGATACTGATGGTCAACCGGGACAAGACCCAGTGGGTTACGAAGATACTTACATTCAGCTTGATTTCAGCACAACCATTACTGACCAAGTCAGTGGGGTTGAGGGTGGTGACGAAAAATTCACATCTATTACGCTGACTTTGGATGACACAAGTGTTGGTGCTTTTTACACAAGCGCGGGTGTATCGCTTGGTACGTCTGTGACCTTCAATGAAGCGGAAATTAATGCCGGCGCTCTGGACAATGTATTGTTCCGTCCTGCTCCTAATTACCCAACGGGGAATGACATCACTCAAGTACAAGTCAATGTCAGCGGAACAATAACCGATACTGCTACCTACAATGACGCCTCGTCTCCAGTCGGTACGGCAACCGATACTGATACGTTCAATACCAGTGTTAGCTTTGAAGTTGTCCCTGTGGTAGATGATGTGCTTGTAACAGGGCCGGGTAGTGATCCTGATGTTATTGAGATCACGGGCAATGAAGATCAAGCTATTTCTCTATCGGGAACAGGTCCTGTCTCCATTGCGCTCACTGATTTGGACGGCTCAGAGCAGTTCGTTTCGATTAAGTTCACTGGTGTACCAGATGGTTTCTTAATGAGTGCAGATCCGGGCTCTGCTTATACATTGAAGAACAATGGTGGTGGTGAGTGGAGTGTGCAACTTCCTCAAGCATCAGGGTTGTCATTTGATTTGAGTGAGATTTCGATCTTACCGCCTAAAAACTTCAGTGGTAAGGCGGAATTTAGCGTTGCTGTCTTTACTCAAGAATCCTTGTTAGGCGTGCCTACTGCAGCCTCGAACCTACCAAGCTTTAAGCTGCATGTGGTGCCGGTGGGTGATGATGTTGATACCAACCCAACGGTCTCTGTTACTGGCAATGAAGGCCAAAACATTGATATCGAAATCAATGCGACTATTTTGGATAAAGAGCTATCTGCAACAGGCAGCGGCACGTATACCGAAAATGCGCCAGAGACACTTCGTGTAGAGGTGGCTGGTGTACCTCAAGATGCCTCTATCTACTATCCAGACGGCACGACTTTGGCGAGCTACGATCCGGTGACACAGATTTGGACGCTGGATGTGACTGCTCAGTCGCTTGATAAGATCGTATTCAATTCTGGTCAACACAATAGCGATACAGGTAATGCGTTGGGTATTACAGGTCCATTGCAAATCTCGGTTCGCTCTGTGGACACTGATGCTGACAACACCGAATACCTGGGTACTCCAACCAGCTTCGATGTTGATTTAGTGATTGATCCTATCAACGATCAACCAACGTTCGTCAACGTTACCAATATTGAAACGCAAGAAGATTCAGCTGGTGTGGCGATTAATAATTTCAGTATCTACGACGTAGACGCAAGCTTTGATAACCCAGATGCACCGTATACGGTGACGTTGGAGATTGACCAAACACAGCCAGGAGTAAAGGGCGTCTTTGAGTTTACAAGCTCTCAAGATGTGACGTTTGCCTTGCAACCTGACGGTTCACTGGTCATCACGGGTAAAGAAGCTGATATCAATACGGCGTTGGCTAATGGTGCGGTGACCTTCAAGCCGGAACCTGACCAGAACTACCTCAACCAGAATGGGTTGGTGACAATCAACGCAACGATCGATGACGGCGGTAACAATGGTCTTATCGTTCCAGCTGATCCGAACACTGCACAGACTAATCAGACGACTTTCACGATTAAGGTGATGGAATTAAACGACGCGCCTATCGCGACAGACGGTGATTTAGGCGCGATAGCTGAGGATGGTCAGATAGTCATTGTTGAAGGCGATTTAATTGCAGTAAGTTCTGACCCTGAAAACCACAACCTCACGGTAACAGGTGTCACCCTGACTCAAGGACAAGGGCAGTTAACGCGTTTTGAAAATGCTGGTGGCGCTGATAACGCAGCGATTACCGGTCCATTCTGGCTATTTGTCGCTGACAACGATTTTAACGGCGATGTTAAATTCAATTACTCCATTATCGATGATGGCACAACCAATGGCGTGGATGACTTCCTAACAGATACCGCTGAAATTACTGCCGTGGTGCAAGGTATGAACGATACTCCTGTTGTTAATGGTGACAGTGTCACCACGCTGGTTGATGAAGATGCAGGACAACTGCTTAGTGGTATTAATGTCAGTGACCCTGATTATGTCGATAGCTTTGCTAATGACTTGATGACAGTAACGCTGACCGTTGATTACGGAACGCTTTCAGTATCACTACTTGCTGGTACTAGTGTGACCGTTAATGGTGATCATAGTGGTTCGGTGACGTTAGTAGGGACGCTGAGCGATCTGAATGCCTTGATTGACACACCGACCAGCCCGAGTGGTGTTTACCTTGATGCAAGCTTAGCTCCAACCAACAGCATTGGCTTAGAGGTCACCGCCAAAGACAGCGGTAATCCTTCTGGTATCGTCATTGAAACTGCACCTGTTGTTTATAACATTGCGGTGACTCCAGTAGCGAACGCGCCAAGCCTAACGATTGATCCGGCGTCTAACTACGTAAGAAATATCACTGCGAGCCAGTCGGTGAGCAATAGTGGTGTTCCTTTGGTTGGCGTTATCGCAGCTCTAACAGACGTTACAGAAGGGCTAACGTTGCACATCAGTGATGTGCCTGCGGGCGCTCAAATCACCAGTGACGTTGGCTCCGTAACGGATCTCGGTGGTGGAGTATGGATGGCGACCGCTGATGCAATTGAAAGTTTGCAGGTGGTTGGGCTTTCTCAAACACCAGGTAGCTACACGCTTAAAGTTGAGGCGGTTTCTGAAGAGCTAGATAACAACGATACAGCCACATCTTCGGCAATAGACCTAAATGTGAACATTGTGTCGAATGCGGTCGATATTAATTTGGCTGGTGAGACCGATGATGTGCAGTTACTGGCTGGGGCTAATGCAACAGATCTAACTGCGGGCTCAGGTAATGACCGTCTTGAAGGTGGAGCAGGTGATGACACCCTTATCGGCGGTGATGGCAACGATACGCTCATTGGCGGCGGTGGTTCGGATATCTTGACCGGTGGTGATGGTATGGACTCGTTTGTTTGGCTGAACATTGAGGATGGTGTCGAAGATACGATCACTGACTTCAACTTAGCCGAGGGTGACCAGATTGACCTACGTGAGGTATTACCTGAACTGAAAGACGCGAATGTGAATATGGCGACACTGCTTCAGCATGTTGATGCCAAGTTAGAAGGGAATGATGTTGAGTTAACTATTAACCCTGATGGTTTGGGTACAACAGAGCAAGTGATTGTGGTTGAAGGCCTCGCGCCTCAGTTGACGTTAAGCGGCACCATGCCTTCAGATATTCTAGATGCACTCCTGCAGCAGAATGTGATTACTCATGGGTAGTTTTTCGCTCTTAAAGTTCGATAGTGAGAGCGGATTAAAATAATGAAACAGGCCAGCAATGCTGCCCTATTTTTTATCTAGAAGACTATTTAAGAGAGTTGTGAACCAGGAACTCTTCTTCAATGCCTTTCAGTTTCATCTCATCCATAATGAAATTCACAGTGTTCAACAAACGTTGCTCACCTTTAGAAATCGGATAATCGAACTGGCTGTCGGTAAACGGTGTTTCACAGCGAGCAGCTTCAAGGCGCTCGTCGGTCACTTGGTAGGATAGGCATTCCAGGGTTTCGGTTACCATCACATCAACTTTGCCTTCCGCAACGGCTTCCGCCACATCTAAATTGTTCTCGTAGCGTGTTAAGCTTGCGTACTGCGATGTGCTGTGCGACGTCGATGTCATAGCCTGAGTAGTTTTTACCATCGAAGTAAGAAAACGGCAAGTAGTCGCCCGTAGTACCAACACGAAGCGTACCTGATTTTTGATTGTCTTCGAGTTGGTCAGCTTGTGCTGAACCGGACAATTTAAGTGCCATAGAAGCAAGCAATAGTGATGTTTTTGTCATTGTAATTATCAGTTATGTTTGTAGTAGCAATCAAAGTAACAGAAACAATCTTAGAGAAAGATCAAGCCATTAAAAATGGTAGAAATAGGATTAGAATTAAGTGAGTTTTTTGTGATGAGTCATCCGTAAATGTGTTGTTTTGCCCGTTTAGAACTGATTTTAAAATTTAAATAAAAAGCCCTACAACTGAAGGGCTTAACATAAAGGCCAAAACCGACTAAGCGTTAACGTGGTCCACAGCATCCCGCACTAGTTTACCAAGCTCGTCCCACTTACCTTCGTCGATAAGGTTCGTTGGCACCATCCAAGTACCGCCACATGCTAATACTGAAGGAATAGAAAGGTACGCGTCTACATTTTTCAAGCTGACACCGCCAGTAGGCATGAACTTAACCGGATACACGGCCGTTAAGGCTTTGAGCATTGCTGTGCCACCTGAGGGCTCAGCCGGGAAAAATTTCAGCGTGCGAAGACCCATTTCCATTGCTTGTTCAACAAGGCTTGGATTGTTCACTCCTGGCACGATCGCAACACCCTTGTCGATACAGTATTGCACGGTTCGAGGGTTGAAGCCTGGGCTAACGATAAAATCAACACCCGCATTAATAGATGCGTTTACTTGCTCTGTAGTCAGTACAGTACCCGCACCGATCAACATGTCCGGATACGTTTTACGCATGATAGAAATCGCTTCGATAGCACATTCTGTTCTTAGTGTGATCTCCGCACATGGCATTCCGTTTTCAACTAGTGCCTTGCCTAAGGGGATGGCATCTTCAGCACGGTTGATGGCGATTACAGGGATTACTTTCAGGTTTGCTAACTGTTCATTCAAGGTTGTCATAAATTAGTTCCCACTATAGCGGTGGGTTTGCTTCAGACTAAGCAAACCCCTGATTATTAAATAAAGTACTTAATTATAAGAGTAGGTCAGGCACGGCTTCTAGGAGAGTGCGCTGTCTTGTATGGTAAGTCACGTTTTATATTTTTAGCGAAGTTCTGATATTTGGTGTGAGCAGACAAAACGTGAAAGTATGAAATAGGAAGGCAATACGAGCATTCAAAAGTTATCAAACGAATGCTCGTTGGTTTCAGGTTAAGTTGTATACGCTAACGCAGTGAGCGTTGTTATATCCTCTTAACAATGACAGGAGTTAGCTTTGTGTAGGCATCCAAACTTGTTTAGACGTGACCAGATGATCTTTAAAGGTCACTTCTTCTACTTTATCCCCGTTGAGGTTCCAGCGGGTCAATTTGCCGTTAGCTATTTCGCCACCATCGAATTTTGCTTCTGTCGCTTTATTGCCATTCGTGTAGTAGTCGGTCACCAAGCCATCTTTTAGCCCTTCACTGTACTCTGCAGTGAGGCTCTTTTCGCCATTTGGATACCATCGAGTTGCGACGCCCGAAAGTTCGTTGTCTTTGTAGTTTAGCTCTGCTTTTTTCTGCCCATTTGGATACCAAGTTTCTGCTTTACCTTGCAATTGACCTTTGACGTAATTCACTTTGGAAGCGATCTGTCCATTTGGATACCAATTGGTTTCTAAGCCAAGCTCCAGACCATCGGAAAACTGAGCTTGAGTAGCGATCTGACCGTTATCGAACTTTTCTTCAAATTGACCGGTAAAGGGTTTTGAGTGGTTTACTTGATAAGCCACGCCTTTACGCATCTGTAAATAGTCTACAGCATCTTCACGTGGAGTCGCTGCGTAACTCATTGAGGACATCGTACTAAGAGCAATCAATATTGGGATGTATTTCTTCATAATGACACCTTTTTATTGGACGGGAGGAAGTGTAACCAATGTGTTAACAGCATTTCACTTCTCGTAACTACTGTCAGTATCTATTACTGAGTTTCAAGTTTTCATTATTGAAGGCAGCGTGAACGGAACTTTTTGAAGTGAATTTTGACGTAGGGGCTCGTCTGGAACTGATTCCGTTCATCTACGGAGTTACGAAGAGGTTCCGGACAGATGGTGGATTAAGACAGGCCTTAAGATTGAGCTTTGCACTATGATTTGTATTTATGAAGAAGCTCCCAAGGGATGTGGCATAAGTGATGATCTTCCGGGAAGTGACTCAAATGATGCTGGTGGATATCGTCGCTGGCAACATAATGGGTCAATGGCAACACCTCTACAGCGATGCGCTCGGCGTCTTCACGTGATGCGATATAGCGCTCCGCTTCACCTAAGTGTTTGGCTTCGATGCTGTACACGCCAGTGCGATACTTTTCGCCTATATCAACACCTTGTTTGTTGATGCTGTAAGGGTCAATGATCTCAAAAAGGTGGCCCACTAGCGCCGTCACTGAGGTGAGGTTTGGGTCAAATTCAATTTGTACACACTCTGCGTAGCCATCGTATTCGCTTGGTTTGCTTTGGTTATCCTTTATTTGAGAACGTCCATTAGCACGACCAGCTTCTGTGCTTATCACGCCGGGCACATACTTTATGAACTCCTGTACGCCCCACAAGCAACCACCCGCTAAATAAATTTCTTCCATACTTCTTTTTGAGCCCTCTGAGTTTTTGTTCGATGGTTTTGATTCATCGCTTAAAACGTAACAGTAGATTGGAGACTATATCAATACGCGATAGACGCGCACCTACTAAAATAAGCTCATAAAAACAAACGCCTAAGCATTGCAAATCGTCGTAGATGAACAAATGTAAGTTGAATGCGATATCGAGATTATATAGGTCATTGCAACTTGTCACCAACCCGAGCAAGAATCCTGACCTGACTCTGGCACACGAATATCAACGAAAACATTTGCCAACCTTATGGCTGCTCTGAAAAACGGTTGCAGGTCAATCATCGTTTATTCAAGCTGTCACGGGAGATTCCTCGGTGGAAGTCGGCAACGGATTTGCACCATGTACCATGACAGCAATGTCTTATGCGTTTCCTCAAGACACACCTGTGATGCGCTTTCTTGATACTCGTGGTTTAGGTGAAGCGGATTATGACCCCGACGAAGACCTAAAAGAAATTGGTTAAGCGGGTAAGAAGGTTGCTCTGGGTGCATTGAAAGTCGCGACGCCTAAGCTGGCTGAGATGGCGATAAAACAAATTATTTTATATTTCTGAGCCTTTAATCCTGAAATTATCATTAAATTAATGAACTAGTGTAATAGTGTATTAATTCGCTGTTATTTTAATGTGATATAGGGTTATAAAGAACAGCGCTGTGATTCTAAATGTTGATCACATTTATGATTTAATCGTCTTTATTTATAAAATAATTGCACTATATTTAAATTTCGGATCACTTTGGTTTCAACGTAGGGATATATTGTGAACATGTATCTGAAATGGCAATCAACAACATGGCTAACCCTGTTAGCTTGGTACACCTTAGATCATCAGCTCTCGTTCCACCTTTCTTCAGAGTAGTGCACTCTTGGCGTCACACGCCCAGTAGAGCCTTTGTGCTTTGCCAATCCTGTTAATTGTGTCTTTAAGATATTCGACAAGCAATGGAGTAATCAGTTCGTTAACTGTATTTCTTGCTGATCGTTATTTATATCTTGGTCGTTGTTAATAGGATCATAATCAATATCTTATTGATTCAATAATTTATTTCTCGCTATTTAGTTTTATCGTAATTATCACGCATGTGATTGTTAGATAAATAAATGAGTAGTGATGAAATGTGACATATAAAAATAATGAACTTAGGGTCTTATTTTAATATTTCTTCATTAGGGAATACTGAGTTCGTTGAAAGGTACTATTATGGAAAACTTCAAACATCTACCTGAACCGTTTCGTATTCGCGTTGTAGAACCGGTAAAAAGAACTACCTACGCTTATCGTGAGCAAGCCATCGTCGAAGCGGGTATGAACCCATTTCTACTCGATAGCGATGATGTGTTTATTGACTTGTTGACTGACAGCGGCACGGGTTCAATTACTCAACGTATGCAAGCGGCGATGCTAATGGGCGATGAAGCGTACAGTGGCAGTCGTAGTTACTACGCACTGTCTAATGCGGTGAAAGATATCTTCGGCTATGAACTAACTATTCCGACTCACCAAGGACGTGGCGCAGAGCAGATCTACATTCCGGTTCTGATCAAAAAGCGTGAGATGGAAAAGGGGCTAGACCGCAGCAAAATGGTTGCTTTGTCGAATTACTTTTTCGATACAACACAGGGCCACACTCAAGTGAATTGCTGCGTTGCGAAGAACGTTTACACCAAAGAAGCGTTTGATACCTCAGTGAATGCCGACTTCAAAGGCAACTTCGATATCGTCAAATTGGAAGAGGCGATCATAGAAGCGGGGGCTGCCAATGTTCCTTACATTGTGAGTACCATTACCTGTAACTCGGCTGGTGGACAGCCTGTTTCTATCGCTAACCTCAAAGCTGTGTACGAAATCGCGCAGAAGTACGATATCCCCGTCATCATGGATTCGGCTCGCTACGCTGAAAATGCTTACTTTATTCAGCAGCGTGAACCGGGTTATCAAGATTGGACTATCGAGCAAATTACTCGTGAGTCCTACAAATATGCAGACGGCTTAGCCATGTCCGCTAAGAAAGATGCGATGGTGCAAATGGGCGGTTTGTTGTGCTTTAAAGATAGCTCCTTCATGGATGTGTACACAGAGTGTCGCACCTTGTGTGTCGTTCAAGAGGGCTTCCCGACTTATGGCGGCTTAGAGGGCGGTGCCATGGAGCGTCTTGCGGTTGGGCTATATGACGGAATGCGCCAAGATTGGTTGGAGTACCGCATCGGTCAGGTACAATACCTGGTTGATGGCTTGGAAGCGATTGGTGTTGTGTGCCAACAAGCGGGTGGTCATGCTGCGTTTGTTGATGCTGGTAAGTTACTCCCACATATTCCGGGGGGTCAGTTCCCAGCCCATGCTTTAGCTTGTGAACTATACAAAGTCGCGGGAATCCGAGCCGTTGAGATTGGTTCATTGCTGCAAGGGCGAGATCCTGCAACAGGTGAGCAGCACCCATGTCCTGCTGAGCTATTGCGCCTAACCATTCCACGTGCGACTTACACTCAAACGCATATGGACTTCATTATTGAAGCGTTCGAAAAAGTAAAAGAGAACGCGAGCAAAGTGAAAGGGCTCGATTTTGTTTACGAACCACCTGTACTAAGGCACTTCACTGCACGTTTTAAAGAGGTTGAAACCCTTGAGAACCCAGCTGAAAAAAAGAGTGAAACAACTCTCGAAGAAGCATTTTAAGATAATAAAATAAGCGAATAGTCATCAGAACCATAATTAAAGGCTCCTTTGGAGCCTTTTCTTTTTGGTGTGAAGTTCTGGAGTTGAGACAACTGCTATTGGTCACCTGAGGTGATTTGATTCGGTCTAGGCTTGCTTATTTTTCAGGGTTGCCTTCAGTATTTGAAATAACCACTGATTCAACGGTGCGTCTTTTTGAGAACGGCGGCAGCTCATCACATAGCTCACATCTATCTTTAAGTTTTCAGGGGGGGCCTCTCTTAAAAAGAACACCACTTTTCCTTTCCGAATTCCATTTGAGAAATCGACTGCTGTAAGGTTTCATCAAAGTAGTGCACCGCTATTGCCTCTTCGCCGTCAATGAGTTGGCTTCTGGCGTTACTTCCCCACCTTACAAACGAATAGTCCGCGTGCGGCGCTGTTTGAAGCAATGCTAAGTAAGGTTCAAGGTGTAACTTCAGTAGAGTGGGGGCTAAATGACAGTCCTGAGAACAAGAACCAAGGTTACAGTCATTCTGTCTTAATGACGTTTGCTGATGAAGCAGGGCCACAAAATTATCTACCGCATCCAGAGCACGATGCCTTGAAAGAGGTATTTCGCCCACTATTGGATGACATCAACGTGTTTGATTACTCTCTATAGCAATAGCAACCAAGAGTCTAGTAGCCGCCTCGGCTGAATTTCAAACTATCAAAATGAGTGATATAGAAAGCGCACAGGTATTGGCCTGTGCGCTTTATTTTTAGTCAACATTCCATGTGGCGAAAATTACTTGTTATTCTGTTGGCAATATCGTGACAGGTGTGAAAGAAGCTACAGCATTACCACCTGCTCCAGGACGGTCAACATAAGGAGTGTTTTGCATTAAGGTGTAGTACACATCCACGAAGTCATCGTCATTCACCAACAAAGAATTTGGGATAAGCTCGATGATCTTACTGGTAATTTGAGGGATGATGGCATAACCCTGTACTTCTGGGTCTGGAATCATTTTCAAGATCTGTTCAGCGGCTTGCACCAGTAGTTTGGCTAACTCTTTGTAGTTGGTACCGTCATCATGTTCCATCAAGATCATATCTGCAGCACCCCAGCGGTAACGTGGCCAGAAGATGATACTTTGGCTTGGATAGTACGTCTGTTTGTCGTAGTCCAAGTAGGGCATTTCAATTAAGTCGATTTGTGGAGCTATACGGCTTGAATCTACGCCAGTAACGATAGCGTAGATCTCTGCTTTTCCTGAGATCCAAGGTTCTCTATCGATGGCTAAACGAATCTTGGTTAACTGAGTCGTGTTTAACTCTTCAGGTTCTGATTCAGCCAAAGAACGTGCGGCACCGCTAAATAGTGTCTGTTTTTGAGGTTCTTTTTTCTGGCTGCTAGTGCTATCACTGCTGTCAGATTTAAGTAGCGTATCTGTGCCTTGTTTTTGCATTTCAGCTTGCATGGCCATTAACCCTGCCTTAAGCTCTTCTGCACCGTTGCTATCAATCACAAACACCGGAACATCGGGCATTTGGTACACATCTAGCTCATGAACTTGCCCATACACATCGTAAGCTTCGATGTATTGCCAATTAGAGTCATCCCCCGATGGTTCGTAAGCAAACAGCGGGCTTTCACCATTTTTCCAAGATTCCACCATGGCTTCATCAGCCATCCTAATTTCTAAGACAGAGTCACTGAAGTCGTTGATCCCTTTCATCTTGCGGTAGCTGAGATCGGCTTTGTGCATTTTGCTTGAAAAGGCGGAGTAGGGTTGAGCCGAATTAAGTTCGTCTAAAGGAGTCGATAGGCTTTTTTCAGTAATTTGTGCTTTCAAAGAATACTCAAGATCGACATAGCGATAACTTATTTGCAACGCCAATGATTTCTTTTTCGCAGCGACATTCTTTGCAACAGCAAGAGGGTCAATAATAGAGTGTGTTGTGTCGATATTGTTTGCATAAGACTGGAAGCCAACTACTGTCGTTGCAAGCACCATACTGATCGAAAAAGATGGTCTCATAAATAATCCTTATTTTAATTTTTATCACTAATAGAGCATTTGCCCTACAAGGATTAACCTATCAACAAGGTGAATATGTTCAAAACTTAGTCACTGATTTTTTTTAATTTCTAGCGCAAGATCTAATTTTTATTGATTCTTATAGAATTTATTAAATATAGGCTTGATATTTATGTTTTCATAAACCAATCAATAGCTAAATTACAACATTATTAACTATTGCTGTGGGGTTCGCTTTAGATAAGTAAAGAAAAAGAAAGCCTACTCGTTTGATTATATAGTAACTTTGTGGGTGTATATTATGTATAAAGGCAACTATTATTGCCTAAAAGCGATATCGGATTTTGCTATATCTAATATAGTCTCGACCGTATTTCGGAAGAGATATCTTTTGGTATAATTCGATTCCTTTAATCACTAGCGCGATGATCTGCGTATTACATTATTTTTAAGAGCAATTCACTCCTCACTGAACAACGTCACGGCGTCTTCCTCGCGTCAAACACTTCCTACATAAAAACGATAGTCCTAAAGGGATTTTAGCTGAGCAAATCTATTGCTTTGATCAGGCACTTAAACTTACTGATCCACTGTTAATGTCAAGGTTATTCCGGTGGAACGAAGTTAATTGTTTGAAGTATTAAACCAAGGGCGCGGTTATACTGCTATCACGAACCTTACGGTAGTGCCGACTTCTGTAAAGATAAAATTAAGCTTCTAGAACTTCCTTTTGAATACATCAACCTTCACTCAGTGTTTATTAACATAGCAATCGTAATGATGACATCGTCAATCAATGGCTAAGAGAGTTGTTTACGAGCGAAGTTTTAACCTTGAGTTCTAAAATATAAGACAACGCCTAGTTGTATGAGTAAGCGTTTTGGTCATTCGACTCGCATCTTCATGTATAAAGTTCCTTATGGTACAAATGACAACATGAGCAATGCTGGTAGCTTTGCCACATAGACTTCCAATTTAAATGAAAAGACTGACTTATGAATTTTGATATCCAAGCACTGAAACACCACCAATTGGTCGAAGATGGTCAACTAGAAGGGTGTTACATTCATCAGCCATCTCAAGGTAGCCAACAAGACGACCAAGCAGTATTGGCAGAGCGCCAAGCGCTAAAAAACATTGGTCACAAGGTTGTGCAAGTTAAGGCGAAAGGTGGAACAACAACGTTCGCCGAGGCTATGCAAAAGCTAGCCAAGGAGACTGGGCATCAGTCAAGCAACTAAGTGGTTAACACTTGTTGCTTGGCGTGTCGTCGCCCTCAAACGGGCGACGATGCTATTGCGGTAAAGTATGTCGGCAAACCTTCGATAAAACCTATTTAAATATCTACCTGACATTAAAAGGACATATAGCTGATCTTTATAACGAGTAAGACGTATAAGCTGCTTAAAAAGGAATAAATACTATGGCCATCGTTTATGTCAGCATCGGAAGCAACATTAATCGCGAACATCACATCACAGAATCTCTCAAAGCGCTGAACCATCGCTTTGCTCCACTTCAGATTTCTCAGTTTTACGATTGTGAGCCAGTCGGTTTTGAAGGAGACAATTTCCTCAATCTCGTTGTAGGTTTTGAATGCGACCTTCCTATAGCAGAATTATCTAAAGCTCTTCATCAAATCGAACTCGATAACGGTCGCCAACGTGAGACTAAAGAGTATGCAGCGCGAACCATGGATATCGACATTCTTCTTTACGGTGATCAAGTGGGCATTATCGATGGGGTGGAGTTACCCAGAGGTGAAATCACAGAGTATGCCTTTGTGCTTCGGCCATTAGTCGACCTTGCCGCGAATGCTCATCACCCCGTCCTAAACACCTCGTACCAACAACTTTGGAATAACTTTGACCAGTCGAGTCAGAAAACAAATTCAATCCCTTTTAAGCTCACTTTCACCTAATGATGTTAGAGCTGTCAAAAACCGCAGACTCTTAATAGCAGAGCTTTATTTGATCTTTTCTTAAAACAAGCACGTATCTAATAACACTTTGTACGGAATGGAAACTGTTATGAACCACAATGCGATTATTACCATCACAAATCTCAGACTGCGAACCTTTATCGGCTTCAATGAAGAAGAGAAAACCAAGCAGCAAGACATTGTTATAAACGCAGAGATTCATTATCCAGCTAACAATCTTTGCCTCTCTGATGACGTCGACAATGCCCTAAACTACAAAAACATCTGCAAGAAGATCATCCATCATGTCGAATCTGGAAGATTCCTGCTTTTAGAAAAGCTAACCAGCGACGTACTTGGAATTTGCATTGATCATTCATGGGTTCGGTACGCTCAAGTGAGAATCGACAAACCTCATGCACTGCGTTTTGCCGACTCCGTTTCGCTCACGCTGAGCTATGAAGCAGACCAAGATAATAACTTCTAAGGAGAGTTCCAATGTTGAGCACAGAAGCAAAACAAGTAAGAGCAGCTCTTCTAGCGAGAGAGCTTGAAACCCCGATGACCGCGAGTGAAATGAACAGCAACCAGAAATACAATCGCATTAAGGGACTACTCACTGAAGTTGTCAGTACGTTGGGTTTGGATCTAACGGATGACAGTCTTGCAGAAACGCCGCACCGCATCGCAAAGATGTATGTACACGAGATATTCTCCGGTCTTGATTACAACAACTTTCCTAAAATGAGCGTTATAGAGAATAAGATGTCGGTCGACGAAATGGTAAAGGTGTCGGACATCGATTTAACTTCCACGTGCGAGCATCACTTCATCACCATCGACGGTTTAGCGCAAGTGGCCTACATCCCAGAATCGAAGATACTTGGCCTGTCGAAAATAAATAGAATCGTCCGATTCTTCGCACAACGACCTCAAGTTCAAGAACGCTTAACCCAGCAGATTTTGATTGCCATACAGACTCTCGTTGAAACAGAAAATGTAGCGGTGACCATTAAAGCGACACATTACTGCGTTAAGTCTCGAGGCGTTATGGATGCCAACTCTGAAACGACTACAACGGCGCTGGGTGGTATTTTCAAAACTAACCCTCAAACTAGAGCTGAGTTTTTACGATGAGTGAGACTATTCTGATAACTGGAGTAGGGAAGCGATTAGGGTTCGCACTGGCTCAGCAACTTCTGGCTGATCGGTATCAAGTGATTGGTACCTTTCGCAGCGAATACCCTCAGTTGCAACAGCTGCGTGATAAGGGGGCTGATCTACAGTACGTCGACTTTTACCAGCAAAGCAGTGTAGAAGACTTTCTGCATTATGTAGGGCAAGAGTACAGAGCACTTCGAGCCATCGTTCATAATGCCTCTGACTGGAAACCGGAAAATAAGAAAGACCCAAGTGAGAACGCCTCAGAAATTATGAATCAGATGATGGCAGTTCACGTCGGCGTACCATACCTCATCAACTTGTCACTCAAAGACCTACTGATGTCTGGCGAGCAAATGGCCGATATCATCCACATCAGTGACTATGTTGCAGAAAAAGGCAGTAAAAAACATATCGCTTACGCGGCAAGCAAAGCTGCGCTTAATAACTTAACGCTTTCATTTTCGGCGATGCTGGCTCCCAAAGTGAAAGTAAATACTGTCTCTCCAGCCATGATCAAATTTAATGAGCATGATGAAGAGGCGTATAAGGCTAAAGCTTTGCAAAAGGCTTTGATTCCGGCCGAAGCGGGTTTTGAAGAAGTGGTTGATGGCATCAAGTATGTACTGGCCAGTCGTTACATGACAGGAAGAACATTGCACCTTGATGGCGGCAGGCATCTAAAGTGAATTCGTGTCGATAACATTGAGCTCTTCCTTGGGTGAAAAGCCCATTTCATTCTGAATATGGACTCTCTCGCTCTGATTATAAAGTCCAGCCTGAGTGTCCATTTTCAGCAGCCAATTTGGTTTGTTCTGTCCTAAACAACCTCATTCAACATTACGCGACAATGTAACCAACTTCACATTTTTGTCAATTCATCTCCTGAATCGAGTGAACTGTATTAAACGCAGCTCATATTGACCTCGCTGCGAACCCACTTACCTAATTGGGGGGGGGTGAGCATCCGAGCAGAAAATTCAAACAAATGTTTAAACTAGACCGTTTATGGAACGATTTTTCGGGCATTTTACGGGATGACTTTCACTTTGAACTTGATCAATATGTTAACTGTTGCGCAAAAATACTAAACCAAATTCGCATTGGCAGCGCACATTTACTTTTTCGATCTGCTCAGTACAAGGAATGAAATTATGTCTACTCAGGAAACATTTAAGGCTTTCACATCGCAGCTAGAGTCTGTAACAAACCCGTTTTACAACTTCAATCAGCTAGTGACTAAGAATATAGAGACACTGACTAAGATTCAGCTTGATAGCCTACAAGCTTACAGCGCGCTAGGTAATGAGTCTTTGCAGAGCTTAGCCTCGTTAAAACAGCCACAAGATCTTCCAGCTTATGGTTCAAAACAGATGGAAGTGGCGAGTAAGATCTCACAACAACTCATGGAAGATAGCCAAAAGCTGACCCAACTTAGTCAAGATTTTAAATCTGCTGCAGACGAGCTTACTGCCTCTGCGGTAAAGACCGCGAAAAGTGCTTAGTTTATTGTTTGTCGGTTGATGGCGGAGCGTAATGTCTAGCATCGCCATCTATCAACATCACTTCTAACAAGGATGTCAGAATGGAAAATAAATCGCCCTTTGAAGGTATGATGAACCTCATGTCCCAATACGGACAAGCCTGGATGAACAATCTAGGGCAGCCAACACAATCAACATTGATGAAAACCCAATCGGAAGATTTTACTAAGTGGGTTGGCTCAATGACTCAGAACCCAACTAACATGGTTGAGCAGCAGATGAATTGGTGGGCGCAGCAAGTTAATCTACTCAACGATTGTATCCTTGGCACTCAGGAGCAAACCAAAGAGACTGATCGCCGTTTTCGTGACCCTTCATGGAATGAAACACCACTGTATCGTTACATCAAAGAGAGCTACAAACTTGCTTGTGACAACATTCAACAATCAGTTGTGAACGAAAATGGACTGGATGATGAGAGCAAAGCTCGACTTTCATTTTTCACTCGGCAGTATCTGAATGCGATGTCGCCAAGTAACTTCGTTTCGACCAACCCAGAGATACTCAAGCTGACCATGGAGAGAAAGGGTGAAAACCTAATTCAAGGGATGAAGCAGTTCCGTCAAGACTTAGAGCAAAGTGCCGACATACTCAATATTCGAATGACGGACAAAAACCAGTTTACTTTGGGTGAGAATATTGCTTCAACACCCGGAAAAATCGTCTTTCAAAACGAGATGTTCGAGCTGATTCAATACAAGCCGACCACAGAGCAAGTCTATAAACGTCCGACGCTGATCGTACCGCCGTTCGTGAACAAATATTACATTATGGATGTCAATCCAGAGACCTCCTACGTGAAGTGGTTGGTCAGCCAAGGCCACACAGTATTTATGATCTCTTGGGTGAACCCTAATGCTCAAATGCGAGAGGTCGATTTTGGTAACTACGTGACTCAAGGCGTGCTGCCTGCACTTGATGCCATTGAAAATGCGACTGGCGAGCGAGAAGTTAACGGTATTGGTTACTGCATCGGCGGTACCACCTTAGTCACAGCCATGGCTTACCTTTCTGGCAAACGTCGTAAACAGAGAATTAAATCGGTCACTCTGCTGACGACAATCCTCGACTTTAAAAAGCCAGGTGAGTTAGGGGTCTTCATCAATGATCCGATTATCAGCAGCATTGAAGCGCAAAACAACCAACGTGGTTATATGGATGGCCGCCAAATGGCCGTGTCATTCAGCTTACTTCGTGAAAACAGCCTGTATTGGAATTACTACATTTCCAATTATTTGAAAGGGGAGAGCCCAATGGCATTCGACCTCCTTTATTGGAACTGTGACAACACCAACGTGACTGCTGCGACCCATAACCAGTTACTACGTCAGTGCTATCTTGAGAATCGACTAGCTAAAGGAGAATTGGTGATCGATGGTGTGGCGATTGATTTAGGTAAAGTAAAGTCGCCAGCTTATTTCCTCTCTGCTATTGATGATCATATCGCGCTATGGGACGGTAACTTTGAAGGCACAAAACTGCTAGGCGGAGACAATAAATTTGTCCTTACTGAGAGCGGTCATATTGCAGGGCCGATGAACCATGCCGATTCCAATAAATATGGTTTTTGGACCAATGATGATAACGTTCATGCACCGTCTCAGTGGCTTGCCAGAGCCGACAAGCACCATGGCTCGTGGTGGTCGCATTGGCAAAACTGGGTCGATGAGCGCAATTTCTCCGAAATGATTGAAGCTCGTGAGTTAGAAGGAGAACTGGATGCGCCAGGTGAATACGTGAAGCAGCGTATTCAAGATGTCATCGCACAAGAAAATGAAATGGAAAAGGAGTCCGCATAGTGAAGCCAGAAATCGGCCAGACTGCCACAATAGAAAAGATGTTAGATAAGCAAACTGTAGAAGGGTTTGCGAGCATCTCGGAAGACTACAACCCAATTCATTTAGATGAAAATTTCACTAAAACTACGCAATTTGAGCGTCCAATCGTGCATGGTATGTTGGCATCGAGCCTTATCTCTGGTTTGTTGGCTTCTAAAGTGCCTGGCGCAGGCAGTATTTACTTGGGGCAATCCTTGAAGTTTCTTCGCCCTATTTTTGTTGGCGAAACTGTCACAGCCAAGGTGGAAGTGATCAGTGTGCGTGAAGACAAACCTATCGCTGTGATATCTACTCAAGTATTGAACGCGAACGGTGAGGTCGCGGTCGATGGTGAAGCGACAGTGATGTACTCTGTTTAACCACAAAGTCATAATCGATAGTCAATATTTACTACAAACTGAAGGCAATAACGCGAGCAGCGGATGTGCTACCAGGTTTCTTCAATAAATAATTCAATCCTAATGTGCGTTTTAGTGCTTTGCGCTAAAACGCTATCGTCAAAAATATAAAGATCTGATTTTCA
>JAYYSE010000091.1:0-8935 GCA_036126475.1 Pseudomonadota bacterium
AGGTTGAAAAATGAACGGCAACACCTCTTGTCCTATGTATTGTGATAATGCTTCTATGTTGATGTTTTGAATCCTTTTCGGCGTCGTGCTTTCTAGACCAAGTTCCTGACTTAACGGATTAACCGAACGTGTATACAAGCGACCAGACATCTCGATTGGTAGCCTTATCTTTCCTATTTCTGGTAGATCTCTTCTGTCATTACTTGCTGCAACGAATCCAAGATCGATCAAAAGCTGTTTTCTTCCATCTTGAGTTTGAAGCTCGCCCAGCGTGTAAATCACATATCCCACCGTTCCTTGATTGATTTGATTGTCCAGCAAGAGAATTAAACCACTCGGTTTCACTAATTCGACGTCAGCTTTCAAGCCATTCAAGGTCGAAGGGGGCAACGGCTGCTGAGTTCCATCGCTTGCCTTTCGCCATTCATCGAGCACTGTATCTAGCGGCTTAGGAGGTTGCAGAGCTCTCTGCGATAGCTGCTGCTCATAACGCAGTTTCTCGTTACCTCTGTCGAACTGCCATAAACCCAACTTGATTAAAATGCCGACTGAAACCAAAGTTAAAGCAACCGCAAACCAAAAACCTTTACTGCGGAACTTTCGCTCATCATGATTCAATCTGTTTGGAGTTATCACTATGGCGTCACCTACCTTTATCCTGTTATTCAAAGTTGTGTTGATTGCCATGCTGTTTTTCATCGCATTCAACTTAATGAAAGGGCTCATCCAAATCGCTTCGAGCAAACACAATGGCAAAAAGCTGAGTCACTTCTTGGGGCGCCGAGTTATGTGGTCAGCTATTGCTGTGTTACTGCTATTGCTAGCTTTAGGATCTGGAGTTATAACGCCCAACCCTCGTCCTTATTAAAGCCTTTAGCCTTGTCGCTTCGCTAAAGGACGTAAACAAACACGAATAATCCTAACCAAACCACATCAACAAAGTGCCAATACCAGCTGCCAGCTTGGAATGCAAAATGGTCTTTGGGTGTAAAATGATCTTTGGCAACCCTAGCCAACAGTACGATTAAAAAGATCGTCCCTAAGCAGACATGTAAACCATGGAAACCTGTCAGTAAGAAGAAGGTGTTGCCATAGATTCCCGATTGAAGGGTCAGGCCCATATCTTGGTAAGCATGGATATACTCTTCAACTTGGAAAAATAAGAAGAACCCAGCAAGAACGATAGTGATCTCTAACCAAACGATTAACGCCATACGCTTGTTTTGTTCGAGGCTTAAATGCGCCATATGTAGCGTGATGGAAGAGAGTAATAGGATTATAGTGTTCTTAAGAGGAATACCTTGCCACGGCATAGCTTGTGTTGTTACACCATCCGGTGTCGTGGTCAGCGGCCACATTGATTGGAACATTGGCCACAACACTTCGTGAGTCATTGCATTGTTGCCCGCCCCGCCAATCCATGGGACAGAAATCATACGAGCATAGAACAGTGCGCCAAAAAAAGCACCGAAGAACATGATTTCAGAAAAGATGAACCAACTCATGCCTTGCCTGAAAGAGCGGGATATTTGCTCAGAATAGAGGCCGCTCAAGGATTCCGTTATCACATTGCTAAACCAACCAGCAAGCATGTACAACAACACCGCAAACCCAACAAAAAGCACCGCCTTACCGAATACACCACCAGCGGCATCAGTACCCATGTTTTGCACGGTTAAACCAGCTCCAACGGCAACAAGAAACAGCGCAACGGCACCGACTAATGGCCAATGGCTTTGATGTGGAACGAAATAAACTTCCTTTTTAGAACTCATCGCTCAACTCCTTATGTTGATTCTGGTTCCTAGTTACTCGCGATTACATTATGCTCAGCACTACTTGATTCCCCGGCCACTTCACTCGTAATGTTAAACAGCGTATAAGAGAGCGTCAGTGTGTGAATCGATTCTGGAATATCCGGCTCTATATAAAAAATCAATCCCATTTCAGTGCTTTTATGTCCATCTAATGGTTGCTGGTTAAAGCAGAAACACTCCATCTTATTGAAGTAAGTCGCCCCCATCCCCGGGGATACTGAAGGCACAGCTTGTCCCACTAGAGAGTTTCCTGATAAATTTTTGGCTATATAGTTCGTTTGGATCACCTCTCCGGGGTGAACCTCTAACACACGCTCTTCAGGAACAAACTGCCAGGGCATATCAGGTTTGATGTGCGACATAAACTCCACACGAACGGTGCGAGAATAGTCAGGCTGCATCCCACGTGGCTGAACCGCTGACACCGTATTGGTTTTGCCATTAATACCCAAAGCCTCGCACATCACATCGTAAAGCGGCACCAAAGCGAAACCGAAACCAAACATCGCCACAACACTCAATACTAAGTACCCCGTCAGCTTCTTGGTTGACCGCTTTGGTTGGTTTTTATATAGATCGCTTTGCTTGTCACTCATAGCTCATCCCTCTAATCGATTTTAGGTGGATGAGTAAAGGTATGATGAGGTGCAGGGCTTGGTACCGTCCATTCTAGCCCTTCAGCACGTTCCCATGGCTTGCTTGATGCTGGCTCACCACCTCTTACACACTTAATAACCAACCACAAGAAGATCAATTGAGATAATCCAAAGGCGAAGCCCCCTATCGACACCACTTGGTTAACGTCAGCGAACTGGATAGCGTAGTCTGGAATACGACGTGGCATCCCCGCTAAACCTAGGAAGTGCATAGGGAAGAATAGAACATTCACTGAGATTACTGACGTCCAGAAATGCCATAGACTGAGCTTGTGGTCGTACATATGTCCTGTCCACTTAGGCAACCAATAATAGGCGGCGGCCATTATCGAGAACACGGCACCAGTCACCAGAACATAGTGGAAGTGAGCCACTACAAAATAGGTGTCGTGGTATTGGAAATCTGCAGGAACAATAGCCAACATCAATCCAGACAAGCCACCTATCGTAAACAAAACAATAAAGGCAATGGTGAACAGCATTGGGGTTTCGAAGGTCAATGCGCCTCGCCACATGGTTGCGACCCAGTTAAAGACTTTTACCCCAGTGGGCACTGCAATCAACATGGTGCAATACATGAAGAACAGCTCTGCAAAGACGGGCATCCCCGTGGTGAACATGTGGTGCGCCCAAACTAGGAAAGACAAGATTGCGATACTACAGGTCGCGTACACCATGGAATGGTAACCAAATAAACGCTTACCACTAAAGGCAGGAATGATTGCTGAAACAATACCAAAGGATGGCAAGATCATGATGTACACTTCAGGGTGACCAAAGAACCAGAATATGTGCTGGAACATGACGGGGTCACCACCACCAGCCGCATCGAAGAAGCTCGTCCCAAAGTACTTATCGGTCAACACCATGGTCACCGCCCCAGCGAGAACGGGCATCACGGCTATCAGCAAGAAAGCTGTGATTAACCAAGTCCAAACAAACATTGGCAATTTAAACCAAGTCATACTTGGAGCTCTCATGTTCACGATAGTCACGATAACGTTGATCGCGCCCATGATCGAACTGATACCCATAATGTGAACAGAGAAGACAAACAACGCCGTGCTATCTGGCCCATACGTCGTTGAGAGCGGCGCGTAGAATGTCCAGCCAAAACTCGGGCCGCCCCCTTCAGTAAACAAAGATCCAATCAAAATTAAGAAGGCGAAAGGTAAAATCCAGAAACTGAGGTTGTTCATTCGAGGTAACGCCATATCTGGCGCGCCGATCATCATAGGGATCATCCAGTTAGCGAGCCCTGTAAATGCAGGCATTACCGCGCCGAATACCATGATCAAGCCATGGACTGTGGTCATTTGGTTAAAGAAATCAGGCTCAACAAGCTGCAAACCCGGTTGGAATAGCTCCGCACGGATCACCATAGCCATCGCACCGCCAGTTAGGAACATGGCGAAACTGAACCACAAATATAGCGTACCGATGTCTTTATGATTGGTTGAATACAACCAACGCGCCCACCCTTTTGGGGCAGCATGGGAATCGTGATTATCCATAGGTAAATCATGGCTGTCTAAGGTACCGTCTAAAGTATGACTTAGAGCCTGACCTTCTGCAGGCGCCGATTTCACCGGCTTTTCAATTGGTGAACTCATAGCTGCTCCTTAGCATCACTTTGTGCTTCATCCGCAGAGCCTTCCGCTCCACTCGATTGTTTAACCTTATAGTCATTAACATCTGAAGCTTGAACCACATCGCCAGTATCGTTCCCCCAAGCATTTCGTTGGTAGGTTACGACTGCTGCAATCTCTTTTTCTGTTAACTGATTGTCGAAGGCTTGCATTGCCGTGCCTCCTCGACCATAAACAATAGTGTCGATATGGGCATCCACATCTCCAAGAGCAACTGGGCTGCCTTTGATCGCAGGAAACGCTCCAGGGATCCCTTCACCGTTAGCTTGGTGACAAACCGCGCATCGAGTTTTGTATACCTCTTTACCTAAGGTGTTCAGCTCTTCCAACGAAAGTGACGCGCCTAATGCATCTTGAGCCGCTTGTTGTGCAGCAATCGTTAGCTCTTTCTGTTCTGCTAACCATGCATCAAACTCATCTTCTGCCATGGCATGCACTACTATCGGCATGAAGCCGTGAGCACGACCACAGAGCTCTGCACACTGTCCTCGGTAAACGCCTGGTTCATCAATTTTGGTCCACGCTTCGTTAATAAATCCCGGAATGGTGTCTTTCTTAACAGCAAAAGCCGGCACCCACCAAGAGTGAATCACATCGTCAGAGGTCATTAAGAACCGTACTTTCCGGTCTATGGGCAGCACAAGTGGTTTATCAACCTCCAACAAATAGTGCGCCCCTTTTACTTCAATACCTTCAATTTCTTTGTCGCTGGTCGCTAGCAAACTGAAGAACTCAACATCTTCACCGAAATAGCTGTAGTGCCATTTCCATTGTGAACCAGTGATCTTAACGGTAAGTTCGGATTGGGAAGTGTCTTCCATCGCTATCAAGGTTTTAGTAGCGGGAATCGCCATAGCGATGAGAATAATGATAGGGATAACGGTCCAGAGGATTTCGACTTTGGTACTCTCATGAAAATGAGCAGCTACCGCGCCCTTCGACTTTCGGTGCCTTAGAATCGAATAAAACATTACCCCAAAAACCACAAAGGCGATTGCACAACAGATGTAGAAGATCAGCATGTGGAGATCGTAGACTTGTCCACTTATCTCTGTCACACCTTGGGTCATGTTGTATTCACTGTTCGCATTCGCCGAAAACGATGCCAGCAGTACAACAAAACTATTCAACAGCCACACTAGCCTAACCAGTAATCTTTTCAAAAGATCTCTCCTTGTCCTTCCTAATTGGATACATACGACCAAAATGTCGGAGCGAACCCAACAACACTCATGGATGTGCCGGCTTCGCATGAAAAGGCTGAATCTCAATCTACTACTCACCGTCGGCACAGCCTTTAAGGGCTGAACACTCCAGTCATACATATCGACTTATACGTCCCACAAAGTCCCGAGGTTTCAACGAAAGATTCAAAAACGGCGAAATTGTTCAATTTTGTTATATTTACGTAAAAGGCTAGTTAGTGATATCCAATTGTTCAAGGTAAGTTTACTTACATAATAGTCAATTATTTAGAATAGCTTAGGCGACATGTCTTTGCCGTTGGAGTTTATTTAAATCGAGTTTTACGATTGCTTTCGTGGAAATGATAATCAATATCACTTAAATTAATCCCGACATTAAGTCATACCGACATTAAAAGGTTCAGTAATTATGCAAGATGCTATGAATTGGTTAGCGAGAGACCCAGATCCAAGAACTCGTGAAGAGCTACAACACCTCATCGACGAGAGAATGCATGACGAATTAGAAGACCGCTTTACGCAGCGATTAGAATTTGGAACAGCGGGTCTTCGAGGCAAAGTAGGATGTGGCCCAAACAGAATGAACCGCTTAGTCATTCAAGAAACCGCAACTGGGCTCGGTCACTATCTAATTGAACATGTGGCAAACGCAACCATGAGAGGTGTCGTTGTAGGCTATGATGGCCGATTAGATTCAAAGCAATTCGCTATTGATACCGCTTCAGTACTGACGGCTTTAGGCATCAAGGTTTATCTAACATCAAATGTAGCTGCGACCCCTATCGTTGCGTTTGGTATCGAGCATTTCAATGCAGCAGCTGCCGTTGTGGTAACTGCTAGTCATAACCCACCTGAATATAATGGCTTCAAGGTATACTGGGAAAATGGCGCGCAAATTATACCGCCTCATGATGCTGGTATTGCCGCTGAAATTGACTCCGCAGCAACTAAGCCTATCCCTTTGATGAGTCTCAATGAAGCGGCAAACCAAGGCAAGTTAGTGTGGCTCACCGAGGGTTACTATCAAACCTACCGCGCAGCGATCAACCAAAGCCCATTTGTAAAGAACGACATCGAATCGGCTAATACCATTATTGCTTACACAGCAATGCATGGCGTCGGCGCGCAGATGGCAGAAGATCTTCTCCACGATTCGGGTTTCCACAAGGTTTTTAGCGTTGCAGAGCAAAGAGAGCCTGATGGCCACTTCCCGACAGTGAACTTCCCTAACCCAGAAGAAAAAGGGGCAATGGATCTTGTGGTTAATCTAGCAAAAAGCGTCGATGCAGATATTGCTTGTGCTAATGACCCTGATGCGGACCGATTTGCGGTTGCAGTGAGAACAAATGACGATTCATACAAAATGTTAACAGGTGACCAAGTAGGTGTGCTATTCGCACATTACTTACTGTCAAAGCCGCACACTAAGAATCAATTAGTCGGTAACAGTATCGTATCGTCGACCCTGCTTGAGAAAGTCGCTAACTCTCACGGTGCTACCTACTTCCAAACTCTGACCGGGTTTAAATGGTTGGCTAACATTGGCATGCAGTTGGGAGATGAACAGAACGAATTCCTATTCGCCTATGAGGAGGCGCTAGGCTACACGATTGGTACTCAAGTCCGAGATAAAGATGGTTTGTCAGCCATTGTCGTTTTTGCACAATTGGTCGAAGAGTTAAAATCTCAAGGCCGAACAGTGTGGGATCTTCTGGCTCAGATTTCTTTTGAACATGGTGTTCATACCAATGCACAACGCAGTATCGCGCTGGACCCAGATTCACCTTCAATTGGCGCTAAACTTCGCGCAGCACAACCAAAAACAATCAATGGCATCGCGATAACTGTGATTGAAGATCTTCAGTCTTCACTACGCTTCATTACAGGTGGTGCAACAGAGGCGATAAACCTCCCTGCGAGTGACGTGCTTATCTATCATCTCAAAGATGGTTCTCGCATTATCGTCCGCCCTTCGGGCACAGAACCAAAGGTTAAGGTTTATTACGAGGCCGTGACAAAATTTGAGGGGACAGAAACCTATGACGATACTCGTCAGCGAGGCGAAGAATATATGGATAAACTCATCGAACAGCACCAGAAAGAACTGAACTCTTAGCGGATCAGCACATTCACAATGAATCATCTAGAACAAAAATGGGCGCGCTAAGCGTCCATTTTTCTTTAAACATTTGATTGCAATTAATAGGGTTTGGTTGGTGCTTATGAAGTGAAGAAAGAAGACAGCATCCAAACCGCTAATACAACAAATACGCCACCCATCACTTTCTGTTGATAGGTACGAAACTTAGCATTCTCTACCAGTGACTTACCGATGGTACCTACCAATGCCACAAGCAAGAAATTGAACGTTAAGCCTAGAACATTCAGTAATAAGCCGAGCACCAACATCTGCTCGCCCGATGTCGCCTCAATATTTGTCGACACGAACTGAGGTAAAAACATCACAAAGAATACCAAGGCTTTAGGATTCAGCAGGTTACTGATCAGCGCTCTTTGGTAGTAAGCCTTTGCAGCGAAATTATCAGTTAGTTCAGGCGCATTGCCCTGCTCTGTTCGTAAACAGTCCCACCCCATTTTTAGCAAGTATGTACCACCTAATAGGTGAAGAGCATTCAAAGCAACAGGGCTCATTGCGATTAATGCAGATACGCCCATCGCCGCTAAAACAGTAAGAATGATCCCTGACGTCGCGTTACCTAAGCTCGCAAAGACACCAACCTTGCGACCATAACTCATACTTGAGCTAGCAATCAGCAACATATCAGGACCAGGTAAAAGAAGAAGAGCGACGACGGCAGTCAAGTAAACAGGCAAAATGGTTAAATCGATCATAGGGTTTAGCATTGATAAAAATGGAGGCGAATTTTATATTAATTGCCAACACCCTTCCAGATGCAATCAATTGTAACGTAGCTAAAATATCGAATTAAAAACCAACATCATAAAATTAAGCCAAATTATTAACTAAACCGATAACAATAATTAACTCGCGACCCACTGGATCTCTATCAATGTTGTCTCACCACACTTAAGGCGACCTAGGAAAATATCACCTCGGTGAACTTCTCCAACGCCTTTAGGGGTGCCCGTCATCACTACATCACCATCCAGCAAGGTCGTGTAAGAAGAGAGCTCCTCGAGGATTGTTTGTGGGGAATATAGCATCTGCTCAACGTGTCCTTTCTGGACACGAACACAGTTAATAAACAGCTCTAGATTTAAGTCTGCGAGATCCAAGTTTTTTATTGGAACAAAGCGGCTAAGAACGGCAGAACCATCAAACGCTTTAGCGCGCTCCCAAGGCAAGCCTTTCGCTTTCAAGCTACTTTGCAGCTCGCGCTTAGTCAGATCTAACCCTAAACCTACTGCTGAATATTGACCGTTTTCAACGATGAAGCAAATTTCTGCTTCATAGTGCAGGGCTTCCTGATGAAAAGAAGAGAGAGAAGAAGTTACGCTAGTACAGGGCTTATTGAACACCACCATAGCGTCTGGGATCGCGTTGTTAAGTTCTTCAATATGATCGACATAGTTACGCCCAACACACAGTACTTTCGTCGGTGTCGCTGTTCGTTTCGAATTCATTA
>JAYYSE010000092.1:0-132670 GCA_036126475.1 Pseudomonadota bacterium
CGCCGATAAAATGATTGAGACAGTAGGTTGGTGTACTGGCGGTGGCCAAGATTACATTGAGCTTGCTGCTTCTCAAGGTATTGATGCATTTATCTCTGGTGAAATTTCTGAGCGAACTACTTATTCGGCTCGTGAGCAAGACATCCATTATTTTGCTGCAGGTCACCATGCGACAGAACGCTACGGTGTTAAAGCACTAGGTGAATGGTTAGCAAAAGAGCACGGCTTGGATGTTGAGTTTATCGATATCGATAATCCGGTATAAGAGCAGATACGGGAAGAGGGATACGAGTGGAGAGTATCCCTTAAACCTTTGAGGAACTTAGAACGTTTTTCTATACGCTTCGTGAGATCCCCAACTCACTCGTCCCACTCTCTTGGGGATGACGGCATAGTTTGTTCCTATAGTCATTCCTTAGATTGACGAAGGAAATAGTGTGGAATCTCTCTGGGCTATCTACTCGTTGAATGGGATCCCCAACTTGCTCGTCCCTCGCTCTTGGGGATGATGGTATAGTTTGTTCCTACTGCCATTCTTTAGACTGACGAGGGAAATAGTAGGGAATCTCTTTGACAGGCCGTTATGGAGATTCAAAATATCTCGAATAAAAGAAAAGGGTTGATGCTTTCGCATCAACCATTTTTAACAATCATACTTTAATCGCAATTATTCACGTTCGTGAAGTGCTTTAAAGTCACGTTGCTCTTCACCAGTGTATAGCTGACGAGGACGACCGATACGGTTTGTTGGGTCGCTGTGCATTTCGTTCCAGTGTGCAATCCAACCGATAGTACGAGACATCGCGAAGATTACGGTAAACATAGACACTGGAATGCCGATCGCTTTCAGAATGATACCTGAGTAGAAGTCTACGTTCGGGTATAGCTTCTTAGAAACAAAGTATTCATCAGAAAGAGCGATACGCTCAAGTTCCATTGCTACGTCAAGTAGTGGATCTTGGATGTTTAGCTCTTTAAGTACTTCGTGACACGCTTCGCGCATTACTGTTGCACGTGGATCGTAGTTCTTGTAAACGCGGTGACCGAAGCCCATTAAACGGAATGGGTCATCTTTGTCTTTCGCTTTTGCAACATACTCTTCGATGTTATCTACGCTACCGATCTCTTCAAGCATACGTAGACACGCTTCGTTTGCACCACCGTGAGCTGGGCCCCAAAGTGACGCGATACCTGCTGCGATACATGCAAACGGGTTAGCACCAGATGAACCAGACAGACGAACTGTAGATGTAGAAGCGTTTTGTTCGTGGTCTGCGTGTAGGGTGAAAATCTTATCCATTGCACGAGCTACGATAGGGTTTACTTCGTACTCTTCACATGGGTTTGCAAACATCATGTGTAGGAAGTTTTCTGCGTAGCTTAGGTCGTTGCGTGGGTAAATAAATGGCTGACCAATAGAATATTTGTAACACATTGCCGCCAGTGTTGGCATTTTTGAAATTAGACGGTAAGCCGCAATTTCACGGTGTGTATCGTTGTTGATATCAAGTGAATCGTGGTAGAACGCTGCTAGAGCGCCTACCACACCACACATTACAGCCATAGGGTGAGCATCACGACGGAAGCCGTGGAAGAAACTAGCAATTTGCTCGTGTACCATAGTGTGACGTGTCACGGTAGTCTTGAACTTTTCGTATTCAGCTCGAGATGGGGCTTCACCGTAAAGAAGTATGTAACATACTTCTAAGTAATCAGCGTTATTGGCAAGTTGGTCAATTGGATAACCACGGTGTAAAAGGATACCTTTATCACCGTCAATAAAAGTGATTTGAGACTCACAAGATGCAGTGGCAAGAAAACCAGGGTCAAAAGTGAAAAAACCATTAGATCCTAGTGTACGAACATCGATCACTGGAGTACCTAGTACACCTTCTGTAATCGGCAGCTCGATTGGCGCTTGACCTTCAATGTGAAGGGTAGCTTTCTTATCCGCCATAACAATCTCCTTTGTTTATTATTTAATCCGTCCAGGATGTTTATGAGCCATTTTTTTACTGGTCTTACGTGGGAAAGTCAATTTTTCTGCAGCTTTGTGTGCACTTGTTAGTATTTTTCACATTAAATTCGTTAAAAATCTGGTCTGTGTAGCATTATTTGTTGCGTCAATTGTATTAGAATGTTGCGAGCCGTATAGTGGCGATGAAAAATTTGGTTAAAAGCTTATAAATGCAAGGCTAAGAAGAAATGTGAGGTGTCTATCTTAACCGTGCCGTTAACAATTTTTTTACAATTATCTAAGGCTCAACTTCAGTTATTTGTTAAGTTAATGTTAAATTTTTGAAGGTTTGCGATCAAATTTTGTCCATAACAATATCATAAGGTTATTTAATGACCATAATGCTCAATGGAGCTGAGTGAGCAAGCCCGTGAAAGAAAGAAAGACAAGACCTGTTAATTTAGATTTACAGACCATCCACTTTCCGATCACTGCAATAGCTTCCATCCTACACCGTGTGTCTGGGGTGATTACTTTTGTTGCGATTGGAATTTTGCTTTGGTTACTATCCATTTCCCTCTCATCCCCAGTAGGCTTTATGGAAGCTAGCGACATTGTCGACGGTTTCTTCGTGAAGTTTATTCTATGGGGCATTTTAACCGCTTTGGCTTACCACATTGCTGGTGGTATTCGTCACCTTCTTATGGACTTAGGTCACTTTGAAGAGCTGGAATCTGGCGCGAAGAGCGCTAAGGTTGCATTCGCAGCGACAGCGGTATTGTCTCTACTAGCGGGGATCTTAGTATGGTAAACAACGTTTCGACATTTGGCCGTAATGGCGTTCACGATTTCTTATTGATTCGTGCAACTGCAATCATTATGACGCTATATACAATTTATTTGGTGAGCTTTTGTGCCTTCACCGATATCTCTTACGTATCATGGACTCAGTTCTTTGGTGGAACCTTCACTAAAGTATTTACCATGTTAGCGCTTACTTCGGTTCTTGTTCACGCTTGGATCGGTCTATGGCAAGTGCTAACCGACTACATCAAGTGCGCTAAACTGCGTGTTGGCCTTCAAGTAGGTGTAGTTGCGGTTCTTCTTGGATATTTCTTCTCTGGTCTGTTTATTTTGTGGGGTGCGTAAGTGACTATTCCTGTTCGTGAGTTTGATGCCGTAGTTATCGGCGCTGGTGGTGCTGGTATGCGTGCCGCACTGCAAATTTCAGAGCAAGGCCTATCATGTGCATTGCTTTCTAAAGTTTTCCCAACTCGTTCTCATACCGTATCTGCTCAAGGTGGTATTACGGTTGCGCTAGGTAATGCGCACGAAGATCACTGGGAACAACACATGTACGACACAGTAAAAGGTTCTGATTACATCGGTGACCAAGATGCTATCGAATACATGTGTAAAAATGGCCCAGAATCAGTTATCGAACTAGAAAAAATGGGTCTTCCATTTTCTCGTTTCGACAACGGCACCATTTACCAACGTCCTTTTGGTGGCCAATCAAAAAACTTTGGTGGTGAGCAAGCGGCTCGTACCGCTGCAGCTGCTGACCGTACTGGTCACGCATTGCTACACACGCTTTATCAACAAAATATCAAACACAAAACAACCGTGTTCTCTGAGTGGTACGCGCTTGATCTTGTGAAGAATGAAGACGGTGCCATTCTGGGTACAACAGCACTTTGCATGGAAACAGGCGAAGTATGCTACTTCAAAGCGAAAGCAACGATCCTAGCGACTGGCGGTGCTGGTCGTATCTACGCATCGACAACTAACGCACACATCAATACTGGTGATGGTGTTGGTATGGCTATTCGTGCTGGCGTTCCAATGCAAGATATCGAAATGTGGCAGTTCCACCCAACGGGTATTGCTGGCGCAGGTGTTCTTGTAACAGAAGGCTGTCGTGGTGAAGGTGGTTACCTTCTAAATAAAGATGGCGAACGTTTCATGGAACGTTATGCTCCAAACGCGAAAGATTTAGCGGGTCGTGACGTTGTTGCTCGTTCAATGATGGTCGAAATCCGTGAAGGTCGTGGTTGTGACGGCCCTTGGGGTCCACACATCAAACTGAAATTGGACCACCTAGGTAAAGAAACACTTGAGTCTCGTCTACCAGGTGTATGTGAACTGTCTCGTACATTCGCACACGTTGATCCAGTAAAAGAGCCAATTCCAGTAATCCCAACATGTCACTACATGATGGGTGGTGTACCGACACAAGTTTCTGGCCAAGCAATTAAGCAAGGCGCAGATGGTAGTGATGTTGAAGTACAAGGTCTATTTGCTTGTGGTGAAATTGCTTCAGTATCAGTACACGGTGCTAACCGTCTAGGTGGTAACTCTCTGCTTGATTTGGTTGTATTCGGTCGTGCGACAGGTCTACACCTAGGTGAGACTCTGAAGAAACAAGCTGATGCGAAGCCAGCAACGGAAGAAGATATCGCACGTTCTCTAGAGCGCTACAACCGTTGGGAAAACAGCACAGACGGTGAAGATCCAGCACAAATTCGTAAAGATCTACAACAATGTATGCAGAACAACTTCTCTGTATTCCGCGAAGGCCAAGCAATGGCTGACGGCCTAGAAGAGCTTAAAGCGATTCGTGAGCGTTTGAAGAATGCACATCTATCAGACAAGTCGACTGAATTCAACACCCAGCGTATTGAATGTCTAGAGCTTGAAAACCTAATGGAAACAGCTTACGCGACAGCTGTCGCGGCAAACTACCGCACAGAAAGTCGTGGTGCACATGCTCGTTTCGACTTCCCTGAGCGTGATGATGAGCAATGGCTATGCCACACGCTTTACAACCCTGAGTCAGAAAGCATGACTAAGCGTAACGTAAACATGGAACCTATTCATCGCGAAGCGTTCCCGCCAAAAGCACGTACGTACTAAGGAGACATGACAATGAAACTGAATTTCTCTTTATACCGTTACAATCCAGATGTCGACCAAAAGCCTTACATGAAGGAATACACCCTAGAGGTGGATGAAGGTTCAGACATGATGCTTCTGGATGCGCTAATTCTATTGAAAGAACAAGATCCGACGATCGCTTTCCGCCGCTCATGCCGTGAAGGTGTATGTGGTTCGGATGGTCTGAACATGAACGGTAAAAACGGCCTAGCATGTATCACGCCTCTATCTGCTTTGAAAGGCGATAAGATCGTGATTCGCCCGCTGCCTGGCTTACCCGTTGTTCGTGATCTGATTGTCGACATGACTCAGTTCTACGATAACTACGAAAAAGTAAAACCATTCTTAGTGTCTGATGGCAATACACCACCGGCACGTGAAAACTTACAAAGTCCTGATGAGCGTGCTCATTTAGATGGACTGTACGAATGTATCATGTGTGCATGTTGTACAACGTCATGCCCATCGTTCTGGTGGAACCCTGACAAGTTCATCGGACCAGCAGGTCTACTTGCCGCGTACCGTTGGCTAATTGATAGCCGAGATACTGCGACAGATGAACGTTTGTCTGATCTTGATGATGCATTTAGCGTTTTTCGTTGCCATGGCATCATGAATTGTGTAAGTGTTTGTCCTAAGGGATTAAATCCGACGAAAGCGATTGGTCACATCAAGACCATGTTAGTAAATCGTTTGGTTTAAGTTATAAAAAAATTGCCGCCCTAGAAGTTTTGTGGCGGCCTTTTAATAGCTCGGCATAGACCGCAGCAAACGTGAAAACTACTGGTTAAGGGAAAATATGCACAACGGCGTGATGAAGGCATGGCTCGAGTCTTCACACTTGGCTGGCGCCAATGCAACGTACGTAGAAGAACTCTATGAACTGTATCTAAGTGACCCCGATTCGGTAAGTGACGAATGGAGAAGTGTTTTTGAAGAATTGCCTGTGCAAGCTTCAGAAGCGGTGGAACAACCACACTCTCGTGTTCGTGAATACTTCCGTCGACTCGCTCAAGAAACAAAGCATTACAGTGTCCAAGTTAGTGATCCAGATGTCGATGCGAAACAAGTAAAAGTTCTGCAACTGATTAATGCTTATCGATTCCGAGGGCATCAAGCAGCAAATCTAGACCCACTAGGTTTATGGAAGAGAGCGACAGTTGATGAACTGGACCCTTCTTTCCACACTCTTACCGAAGAAGACCTCAATGAGACGTTTAACGTCGGCTCTTACGCGATTGGCCAAGAGACAATGGTGCTTAAAGATTTACACAAATCTCTAAAGCAAACGTACTGTGGTTCGATTGGTGCTGAATACATGCACATGACTAATACAGAGCAAAAACGTTGGATTCAACAACGTTTAGAGTCTGTGTCTGGTCAACCCTCTTTCAACAAAGAAGAAAAGCAAGCTTTCCTAGAAGAGCTAACGGCTGCTGAAGGTCTTGAGCGCTACCTTGGTGCGAAATTCCCAGGCGCGAAACGCTTCTCGTTAGAAGGTGGTGATGCGCTTATCCCAATGACGAAAGAGATCATTCGTCATGCTGGTGGACAAGGCATGCGTGAAGTCGTTATTGGTATGGCTCACCGTGGTCGTCTAAACATGCTGGTTAACGTGCTTGGTAAAAAGCCGCAAGACCTGTTTGACGAGTTCGCGGGTAAGCACGATGAAACGTGGGGTACTGGTGATGTGAAATACCACCAAGGTTTCTCTGCGGATTTTGCGACACCGGGCGGCAACGTTCACTTAGCATTAGCATTTAACCCATCACACTTAGAAATCGTAAACCCAGTGGTGATCGGTTCAGTACGCGCACGTCAAGATCGCCTAAGTGATACTGATGGTAGCCGTGTACTGCCAATCACGATTCACGGTGACTCAGCAATCGCTGGTCAAGGTGTTGTACAAGAGACGTTTAACATGTCTCAAGCTCGTGGTTTCTGTGTAGGTGGTACGGTTCGCATCGTTGTAAACAACCAAGTTGGTTTTACAACATCGAACCCTCGCGACACACGTTCTACGATGTACTGTACTGATATCGCTAAGATGGTACAGGCTCCGATTTTCCACGTTAATGCTGACGATCCAGAAGCGGTTGCTTTTGTTGCTCGCTTAGCGCTGGACTACCGTAATACCTTCAAACGTGATGTCGTTATCGACCTAGTTTGTTACCGTCGCCACGGTCACAACGAAGCCGATGAGCCGAATGCAACACAGCCTTTGATGTACCAAAAAATCAAGAAGCACCCAACGCCACGTAAGCTGTACGCTGACGTGCTAATGGAGCGCGGTGAGTTTGGTATTGATACGGCAACTCAACTGGTTAACGAATATCGTGATGCGCTTGATCACGGTGAAGTTGTGGTTAAAGAGTGGCGCCCAATGGCACTTCACTCAGTAGACTGGTCTCCTTACCTAGGTCACGACTGGAATATCGACTGGGATAATAAGGTTGATATCGAGCGTCTAAAAGAGCTTGGTACTAAGATCTGTCAATACCCAGAAAGCCATAAGCTACAAAGCCGAGTAAATAAACTTTACAACGATCGTACTGCCATGGTGAATGGTGAAAAACAAGTCGATTGGGGTATGGCTGAAACTCTGGCTTACGCAACACTTGTTGACGATGGCAAGCGTATTCGTATCTCTGGCCAAGATTCAGGCCGTGGTACTTTCTTCCACCGTCACTCGGTACTGCACAACCAATCAGACGCAAGCACGTATGTTCCACTAGAGAACATTCATGATAAGCAGGGTCCATTCCAAGTATTTGACTCCGTATTGTCTGAAGAAGCAGTGTTAGCGTTCGAGTATGGCTACGCAACAGCAGAGCCAAGCGGTCTAACCCTTTGGGAAGCACAATTTGGTGACTTCGCAAACGGTGCGCAAGTTGTTATTGACCAATTTATTTCGTCAGGTGAGCAAAAGTGGGCACGTCTATGTGGTCTAACTATGCTGCTTCCTCACGGTTATGAAGGACAAGGCCCAGAGCACTCTTCTGCACGTCTTGAGCGTTACCTTCAATTATGTGCTGAACAAAATATGCAGGTTGTTGTTCCTTCAACACCAGCACAGGTTTACCACATGATTCGCCGTCAGGTTGTTCGACCTATGCGTCGTCCTCTGATTGTAATGTCACCGAAGTCATTGCTTCGTCACCCGCTGTGTACATCTTCTCTAGAAGACCTAGCAGACGGTACGTTCCAACCAGCTATCGCAGAGATTGACGATATCGCTCCTGAGAACGTAAAACGCGTCGTATTCTGTTCAGGTAAGGTCTACTTCGATCTACTTGACCAAAGGCGTAAGAACGAGCAAGACGACGTTGCTATTGTTCGTATTGAGCAGCTATACCCATTCCCTTACGAGGATGTTCGCGCTGCAATTGCACAATACACAAATGTCGTTGATTACGTTTGGTGTCAAGAAGAGCCTCAGAACCAAGGTGCTTGGTACAGCAGCCAACATAACTTCCGAGCTGCTATCCCAGTAGGCGCTGATATTCAATACGCAGGTCGTCCTGCATCAGCATCACCAGCTGTAGGCTATATGTCGGTACACTTGAAACAACAAAAAGCGTTAGTAGATGACGCTCTGACCCTACCAAAGAACTAGAAGTAAAAGGAAAATACATACATGACAATTGAAATTCTGGTTCCAGATTTACCTGAATCTGTGGCTGATGCAACAGTTGCTACTTGGCACAAAAAACCAGGCGAAGCGGTTGCACGTGATGAAGTCATTGTAGATATCGAAACAGACAAAGTAGTTCTAGAAGTACCTGCTCCTGAAGCGGGTGTTCTGGAAGCGATTATTGAAGACGAAGGTGCTACGGTACTTTCTAAGCAGCTTATTGCTAAGTTGAAGCCTGGCGCAGTTGCAGGTGAGCCAACGACTGATACAACAGAAGAAACAGAAGCATCTCCTGAAAAGCGTCATAAAGCGGCACTAACAGAAGAGAGCAACGACGCACTAAGCCCAGCTGTACGTCGCCTTCTAGCTGAACACAACCTACAACCAGCTGACGTTAAAGGCACTGGTGTTGGTGGTCGTATTACTCGTGAAGACATCGACGCACACTTAGCTGCGCCGGCAGTAGCTGCACCAGCGGTTGAAGCACCAGCGGCGGCACGTAGCCAGAAGCGCGTGCCTATGACTCGCCTACGTAAGACAGTAGCAAACCGTCTTCTAGAAGCGAAGAACAGCACAGCAATGCTAACGACTTTCAACGAAGTAAACATGAAGCCAATCATGGACCTTCGTAAGCAGTACAAAGACCAATTTGAGAAGCGTCACGACACGCGTCTTGGTTTCATGTCTTTCTACGTGAAAGCGGTAACTGAAGCGCTCAAGCGTTACCCAGAAGTAAATGCATCTATCGACGGTGATGACATCGTTTACCACAACTACTTCGACATCAGCATGGCAGTGTCTACGCCACGTGGTCTAGTGACTCCAGTACTAAAAGACTGTGACACATTAGGTTTCGCTGACATCGAAAAGGGCATCAAAGAGCTAGCGATCAAAGGCCGTGACGGCAAGCTAACTGTTGATGAGCTAATGGGTGGTAACTTCACTATCACAAACGGTGGTGTATTTGGCTCTCTAATGTCTACGCCAATCATTAACCCACCTCAAGCGGCAATCCTGGGTATGCACAAAATCCAAGAGCGTCCAATGGCAGTTGACGGCAAAGTAGAAATTCTACCAATGATGTACCTAGCGCTTTCTTACGACCACCGTCTAATCGATGGTCGTGAATCAGTTGGCTTCCTAGTGACCATCAAAGAGCTTCTAGAAGATCCTGCACGTCTGCTATTAGACGTTTAGTTTCGCTAAAACGTCTAGTTAACCCAGTTAGCTAGACGTAAAAAGTTTCAAAGGCTAGGCTGCTCAATACCTGGCCTTCACTTGAGCTGTTAAGCCGTTACAAAATGGACAGCAGTTGATTTGAGAAGACCCTACAGACGTAACACAGGCAACTGTGTCGTTATGGAAATAATAATCCCTTAAGGGAAAATAAACGGAATATCAAAATGAATTTGCATGAATACCAAGCCAAACAGCTGTTTGCAGAATTCGGTTTGCCTGTACCAGAAGGCTTCGCATGTGATACAGCACAGGAAGCTTTCGAGGCTGCTGGTCGTATCTCAACTGAGAAAAAAGTTGTTAAGTGTCAAGTACACGCTGGTGGCCGTGGTAAAGCGGGCGGCGTAGAGCTACACGATACAAAAGAAGGCGTTAAAGAGTTTGCACAAAAGTGGCTAGGTAAAAACCTAGTGACTTACCAAACAGACGCAAATGGTCAGCCTGTAACCAAGATCCTAGTTGAAGAAGCGTCTAACATCGCTAACGAACTTTACCTAGGCGCTGTTGTTGACCGCGCAACTCGTAAAATTGTATTCATGGCGTCAACTGAAGGCGGTGTGGACATCGAGAAAATCGCTGAAGAAACTCCAGAGTTGATTCACCAGTCTGCGATTGATCCTCTAGTAGGTCCTCAAGCTTACCAAGGCCGTGAACTGGCTTTCAAACTTGGCCTAGTTGGCGATCAAATCAAACAGTTCGTAAAGATCTTCATGGGTCTTGGTGAAATGTTCGCTCAGTACGACCTAGCTCTACTAGAAATCAACCCACTAGTAATTACTGGCGAAGGTAACCTTCTTTGTCTAGATGGCAAGATCAACATCGACTCAAACGCGATGTACCGTCAGCCTAAGCTACGTGAAATGCACGATCCATCTCAAGAAGATGAGCGCGAAGCACACGCAGCACAGTGGGAACTAAACTACGTAGCACTAGATGGTAACGTTGGCTGTATGGTTAACGGTGCAGGTCTAGCAATGGGTACGATGGATATCGTTAACCTACACGGCGGCAAACCAGCAAACTTCCTTGATGTAGGCGGCGGCGCAACTAAAGAGCGTGTAGCTGAAGCATTCAAGATCATCCTTTCTGATGATAATGTTAGCGCAGTACTAGTAAACATCTTCGGTGGCATCGTACGTTGTGACATGATCGCTGAAGGTATTATAGGTGCGGTTAGAGAAGTAGGCGTAACAGTACCTGTTGTTGTTCGTCTAGAAGGTACAAACGCAGACCTAGGTCGCGAAGTACTTGCTAATTCTGATGTTGATATCATTGCAGCTGAATCTCTAACAGATGCTGCTCAGAAAGTTGTTGCTGCTGCGGAGGCGAAATAATGTCTGTATTAATTAACAAAGACACTAAAGTAATCTGTCAGGGTTTCACTGGCGGTCAAGGTACATTCCACTCAGAGCAAGCTATCGCATACGGTACGAAAATGGTTGGTGGTGTATCTCCTGGTAAAGGTGGTCAAACTCACCTTGGTCTTCCAGTATTCAACACAGTACGTGAAGCAGTAGAAGTAACTGGCGCAACAGCAACAGTTATCTACGTACCAGCACCTTTCTGTAAAGATGCAATCCTTGAAGCGATTGACGCAGGTATCGAACTGATCGTAACGATCACTGAAGGTATCCCAACAACAGATATGATCGATGTTAAAGTGAAGCTAGAAGAAACTGGCGTTCGCATGATCGGTCCTAACTGTCCAGGTCTTATCACTCCAGACGAGTGTAAGATTGGTATCATGCCTGGGCACATCCACAAGAAAGGTAAAGTAGGTATCGTATCTCGTTCAGGTACTCTTACTTATGAGGCAGTTAAGCAAACAACAGATGAAGGCTTTGGTCAGTCTACGTGTGTTGGTATCGGTGGTGACCCAATTCCAGGTTCAAACTTCATTGATATCCTAAAACTGTTCCAGGAAGACCCTGAGACTGAAGCAATCGTAATGATTGGTGAGATCGGTGGTACTGCGGAAGAAGAAGCTGCAGCGTTCATCAAAGAGAACGTAACTAAGCCAGTTGTTTCTTACATCGCAGGTGTTACTGCTCCTCCAGGTAAACGTATGGGGCACGCTGGCGCAATCATCTCTGGCGGTAAAGGTACTGCTGAAGACAAATTCGCAGCTCTAGAAGCTGCAGGCGTTAAGACAGTTAAGTCTCTGGCTGACATCGGTAAAGGTCTACGTGAGATTACTGGTTGGTAATCTGCGCTTTAAGCGATAAATAATAGAAAGGCTTGGTCAATGACCAAGCCTTTTTTGTATGGTTTTTAGTGCAGGACACGAGTACGTAACGTTAAGCTCGGCTCTTAACCATCTGAGACAACATAAACATCGCAGCAGCACTAATCACAACAGATGGGCCTGCAGGCGTGTCGTAGAACCAAGATAGGCTCAGCCCGCCACATACTGCGATTGAGCCAATAATTGAAGCAAATAACGCCATCTGCTCAGGTGTACTTGAGAACTTTCTCGCTGTTGCTGCAGGGATAATCAGTAATGATGTCATGATTAACGCACCAACAAACTTCATACCAACGGCAATCACGATGCCGACCAGTAACATTAGAATCAGACGCATTAAATCAATGTTGGTACCATCAACCGCGGCAAGATCTTCGTTCACCGTTGTCGATAACAGCGGTCGCCAGAAGGTAGCCAAAACCAAACCAATAACACCAGCGCCCGTATAGATGAACACTAAATCAGTAGGAGAAACGGCAAGCAAATCACCGAATAGGTAGCTCATCAGGTCTACACGAACATTATCGAGAAAGCTGACTGCCACTAAGCCGAGTGACAGTGCACTGTGGGCTAATATGCCGAGCAACGTATCAGTCGCGACCAGCTTTTGCTTTTGTAAAGTCACAAGTAGTACTGCCAGCATCAAGCAGCAGATCAGCAGTGCGAGGTACAAGTTAATATTGAACAGAAAACCAAGTGCTAAACCCATCAAAGAGGCGTGTGCCAGTGTGTCACCAAAGTACGCCATTTTGCGCCACACTACGAACGAACCCAATGGGCCAGCAATAAGTGCAATGCCTAAGCCAGCGAGAATAGAAGGTAAAAGAAACTCAAGCATTAGTGTTGATGTCCGTGTTTGTGGCTAGAACAGTTGTGTACATCTCCAGATACAGGTTGGCCTGCTAAGTCATGGTGATGGTGGTCATGTTGGTGATGGTAGAATGCCAAGCTTTCTTGCACCGCGGTACCGAAGAGGGCGATGTAAGAAGGGTGATGTTTGATATCAGCAGGCGCACCTGAACAGCAGATATGGTGGTGTAGACAGATCACGTCATCTGTTTTTGCCATCACCAAATGCAAGTCATGTGACACCATAAATACAGCGCAACCAAATCGATGACGAATAGAGTCAATCAGTTCGTAGAGATCAATTTGACCTTGTACATCAACGCCTTGTGCAGGTTCATCAAGAACCAATAGGTCGGGTCTTCTCAAGAGAGACCGAGCAATCAGTACGCGTTGGTTTTCACCACCTGATAGCTGATGCATGTTGCTTTTCATCAGGTGTTCAGCTCCGACGAGTTTTAGTGCTTCTAAGATCTCTTGTTTACTGAATTTGCCGGTGAGCTTAAGGAAACGCTCTACATTAAGAGGTAGAGAATCATTCAGCTTCAGCTTTTGAGGAACATAACCAATTTTTAGTTTTTTTGATTTGGTAATCTTTCCGGAGTATTTGTGCTGGAGTCCAAGTAGCACTTTTACTAGGGTTGATTTACCTGCACCGTTTGGCCCAATTAGGGTAGTGATTCTGCCACGCTCTAAATTTAGAGAGATATTGTCCAGGACTTTTCGACCGTCAAACTCGACGCTCACAGAATCTAGTTGGATTAAGTTATCCATGAATAAAACTCATTTGCAATTCGCTATTGTTATAATGTAACATTTACCTCAAGCCTAAGCTACTTTTCTATTATCGAGGAATTATGTCACGTTCATCTTATATACTTGCTACTTTGCTTTTAGCGCCAAGTGTTGCAAGTGCCAATACTATTCTAACAAGCTTCAAACCAATTCAAATGATTGTGACAGAACTAACGCAAGGCGTTAGTGAACCGGATGTGTTGATGAACAGCAATGCTTCGCCGCACGATTATGCGCTTAAACCGTCTGATGTCAAAAAAGTTCACGGTGCAGACATGGTTGTTTGGTTTGGTCCTGATTTAGAAGCGTTTCTGACTAAGGTGATTGAATCGAATGATAACGTTATCGAAATCGGTAAAATCCCTGGTATCAACTTACGAGAGTACGGCCACGATGAGCATGATCACGATGCACATGAGGGTCACCACCACGGCAGTCACGACCCACATTTTTGGTTGGGGATCGATCAGGTTGCAGTTGCTGCGAAATATATTTCAGATAAGCTAATCGAAACTGACCCAGATAACGCAATGGCTTATCAAGAGAATCTAGATTCATTCTTGATTGCATTGGAAGAGAAAAAACAGTCGATTCGTGAGCAACTGGCGCCAGTAAAAGACAAAGGTTACTACGTTTTCCATGATGCATATGGTTATTACGAGGAAGAATTTGGCTTGAATAACTTAGGTCATTTCACTGTAAGTCCGGAACGTAAACCGGGTGCAAAAAGCTTGATTGCGATTAAGAAAACCATAGCACGTGAAAACGTTCAATGTGTGTTTTCTGAGCCTCAATTTACACCTGCAGTAATTGAATCTGTGACTCGTGGAAGTAATGCGAAACAAGGTCAATTGGACCCAATTGGCTCTACAGTTGAAGTGAAGAGCGGAAGTTATTTCGATTTTCTTCAGCAACTTACCGATAGTTACACAAGCTGCCTAAACGCAAAATAATTCATAGGAAATATCTTTTACTTCACATTGCTCTCGATATTTTATGAATAATGCCGCTTTTTGCGGCATTTTCGTGATCGCTAAGATAAAACCTCCCAACAAATAGCAAACCTTCTTTCTCCTTGGTTAATTTCCGCTAAAATGGAAAGATAATAATAAGCACAAAAAAACTCAGTTTCTGGTTGAGCAATGACAAGACATTGTGACGACCGGAACTTCATACGTTGTTGCTGTTCAGGATCAGAAGTTGTATCGAATTGTCTTCCGAATGTTCATATTAATGAGCATTTCATTTAGCGCTCTCGCGGTAAATAGATCACCGTCTGTCTTTTATCCTTTGCCTGTTCAAGCGCAAGGGAATTTTCTCGCGGCTAAAAATCTCTATCTAGGCGCCGGTGGTGGGCTTTGGATTCATGATGTGCATGGAAAAGTGCTGTTTTATGATGGGCAAGCTTTGCTACCACGAAAAGGCAGTCTGCTACATTTCTCATCGGAACGCGTCGCTTTCCTGAACGATGAATTTTGGACGTTCTTCGATAATGAAGTGTATCGACACACTCCAGGGATAGGCAATGAGTTGGCCTTTAGTCTGAGTCCTGGTGCAGAGATCATTAATATTGGTGCATCGGCTGATTATATTTGGGTGACAGACGGCAACAACTTCTATACCTACAACACCCAGTCATTGGAATTTAATACTTACTCACTCCTCAAGCTGTATCGATACAACAACAGCAGCGACATTACGATCAATGATGCGGAATGGGTGCTATCGAAATGGGTACTGGCAACCGGTTCGGGCACCTACCTTCTTGAAAATCAAGAGTTTACCCATGTGGCCGCATCAGATAAACATTATATCGAGACGATCTACTTTTCGAAAGCAAGACGCGAATTACTGATTGGTACATTAAATGGTGTGGTGATTGTCGATTTGGCTAATTCAGAAAAAGAGACCAAGATCAGTGGTTCGCATGTTCTCTCTCTTGCTGAAACAACAGATCAATATTGGATTGGCACCGAGCATGGCCTGATTAGCTATAACTTTATTACAGGAGAAACCATTCGTTTTGAACAGCCCTCTAACCAAGACTTTTCATTACCGGGCGAGAAGATTTATTCATTAATTAACGACCATACTGGTGGTATGTGGGTCGCGACCAACAACGGTATTCGATATTTCTCTTTGTTCAGCAAGACATTTTCGAGAACGCCACTCACCGGAATGGGCATGCATTCTAGCAGCATGGTGATCAATAAAGTCGAGCCAATCAGCGAGCACTTATCTTGGGTGGCTTCTTCGATGGGGCTTTATCTCGTTGATTCTGAAACTGAAGAGCGACCTAATCGTGTATACCTTAAACCGGTCCGAGATTTTCAGGTTTTTTGTTCATCTATTTGGTTAGCTACTGAAGAGGGTATCGTTAGCCTCAACACCGAGACATTAGAGCGCGAAGCTCTGAATCTACCAAGAGCTATTGAAGGTGTTCATATTGAGAACTTGGTGCTTCAAGGTGATAACACACTTTGGATGTCTTCAGGGCAAAGTCTTTACTCCTTATCGATAGATACTATGGCGCTGACAAGCTATGGAATGGATTGGCTCGTGGACAAATTTCTGCCTGCAAAAATCACCGACCTGAATATTGGCCTGCAAAACAGTGTTTATATAGGCACAGACCATGGCTTTTATTCGTTTGTTGATAAGCGAATCAGCTTTAGTCGTTCCAGTGAGCGATTTGGTAAGGTTGTTGATATAGAGAAAGCCAACGATGGTTCTCAGTGGTTTGCGAGCAGCTATGGTGTCTATCGGATCCCTTACGATCGTCCAGTCATTGAAGAGATTCCCCTTGTTGAAGAGAACATTAGTCCTAGTTGTTTAATCAGCGATGAAAATGGCGTTTGGTTAGGCTCTTCAAAAGGGCTTAGCTATTATGGGCTAGACGGACAGCTTCATAAACATATCGGTTCACCTTTTGGTTTGATCACCAATGAACTCGCGGCTGGTGCATGTGAGCTATTCTACTGTGAACATAACCAATCTTCAAAGCTAGTATTGGGTTCTAAATATGGGGTGGTGAGCGCGTTAGCGAATGAGTTATTGGTGTCGACTACGCCTCATAGCCGTGCCTTACTGAGCAAAATAAGTGTCAATCAAAAGACCGTGTCTCTTGGCGGCAAGGCTGCAGATCTAGCCGAGGTACCTTATGGATCCTCGATTGGGTTCAAGCTAGGTATTTTACCTGCTACGTTTGCACCTGCGATGGAGTATAGGCTCAATGGTGATGAGTCTTGGAGCGAGTTTGAAGGGAGCTTGTTAACCCTCGATCACTTGCTGCCCGGCGATTACACACTTGAGGTTAAGCCTGTTAAGGACTCTCACTACCGTTTTGTGTCCACCAATCAAAGTTTCTCAATAGCCGAACCTTGGTACCTCAGTAACTGGGCTGCAGCAAGTTCTCTGATCTTACTTATTTGTGTCGTCACTATCTTGGTTTTTTGGCGTTCGCGTTATGTCACCTTTGCTAACCGAAACCTAAAGGCGCAAGTGGCTTTAAAAACCGATCAGTTGAGACACCAAAGCCGGATATTGCTGACGACTAATCAGCAGCTTAAGAAGCAGTTATCGGTTAAGAATGCGCTTGTGTCTCATACCGCCGATGAACTGTCCTCAGAGGTCAACCAAGTTGCAGCCATGCTCCCTAATTGGAATGATAAACAAGGTAAATCACCGATTCTTGCGTTAAAGAATGGTTTGGCGCAATTGAGTGATAGCCGGCAGGATGTCGGCGTGGTTGGTTACGATATGATCTTAATCTTGGAGTCGGTGCTTAAGGCGTGGCAAGAAGACTTAGCTAAAGCGGGTATTGAGCTAGAGATAAAAGTAGAGACGAAACACAGACATGTATCTTTACTGTATTGTAATCTCGATATTATCTTCAATAGCTTGATTGCGAGCATTATCAAGCGCAACTTTAAGTCGCAGAGCATGATGGTTACGGTTGAAGAGCTAAAAGAGCACCTAGTCGTGACGATTTTAGACCATGGTATGCCTTTCCCTAAACTAACCTCTAGCATTAGTGATAATAGTGGAAAGTCGACCGACTTAAATATAGAAAAGTTACCATTGCTGGTGAATCAGAGTGGTGGAGAGCTCAATGCTTTTGTGTCTGATTCTCAGAATAAGGTGCAGCTTACTTGGCCAATTGACTTTCAGGTATTAGATAATCTCGAAACCAATACAATAGAGCAGATTGAGACTATCAAGTTCGCTAATACCTCACCTGAGCAGTTAAAGCTCAGTGTAGAGCAAGAATGGAAGAATAGAGTGACTCAGATTGTTAGTGAACACTACGCTGATGCTGAGTTTGGTACTGCGACTGCCGCTAAGTATCTATTCATGTCAGAGAGAAGCTTACAAAGGCGATTTAAGTTGGCTTATAACAAGACCTTTAAAGAACATTTGAATGAGGTTCGCTTGGAGCATGCGTGTGAGCGGTTACTAGCTGGAGAGAAAATATCAGACGTTGCTTTTGACTCTGGCTTTAATGATCCGTCTTATTTCAGCCAAAGGTTCAGACATCACTTTGGTATGTCACCATCTAAGTTTGCTGAAAACAGTGAAGACTAGAGCGAACAATTTGAACCAGCCAGTCTTACGCTAACGACAGATAGTTTTATTGAAGCCTCGACATTCGTGTTGGGGCTTTTTTATTCTTTTACGAGATACGAGATACGAGATACGAGATACGAGATACGAGATACGAGATACGAGATACGAGATACGAGAGTGTTTTGTAGGGATTAAACAAGATAAGAAAAAAAATCGTGGTATAGCCGGGGAGACTATACCACGAGTGCCAATGACACCTTCGCTTGCTGCCGGAGTGATATGGTAAGCCACATCACCTCTGGTATTATATTAAAGAGAAGGAGTTTCTCTTCGATGGAGTAACTATACAATTAGTGACTTCTTTTACTTATAAAATTAACGACAGAAGGCTATGAGAAAAGCGACATTCTTATAAGTTATTGATATTTAATGCCTTGATACGTTTTTGATTGTAATGTACTAGTGAGGTAGTTCTCACAAGTTGTTGAAAGTGACGGTATTGACGTAAACGTTTTTAACGAAACTTACGAGTGTATATTTTCGAAAACATTGATTTCACGCAATAGAACTGTGGTCATCTATGTGTATCATGCCGCTAATAACAATCTTTCTCATTATCAATCACGAATTGGGTATTTATGAAACTCTCACAACTAGAGCAAGGAAAAGCGGCTTCTATAGTTGCCTTAACCGGCTTAACACCAGAAGTTAGAAAAAAGCTAATGGTCATGGGGATGTTGCCAAAAACAGAGGTAACACTAATCCGCCGCGCACCGATGGGCGACCCGCTTCAAGTTGAGGTGAGAGGTGTCTCTATCGCTATTCGTGAAAGCATCGCAGAACAAATCGAGGTTATCTAAATGGATTATCAAGTTCTTACCGTTGGTAACCCGAATAGTGGCAAAACAACGTTATTCAATGCACTAACAGGTGCGAAGCAGCATGTTGGGAACTGGGTAGGCGTAACCGTTGAAAAGAAAACGGGTGTCTATTCACATGCAGGTGACCAGTTTCAGCTAACCGACTTGCCTGGTATCTACGCACTAGATAGTGGTAATGATGCGAATAGTATTGATGAGTCTATCGCGTCGCGAGCTGTTCTGACTCACCCTGCTGACGTGATCATTAATGTTGTGGATGCAAGTTGCTTAGAGCGAAGCTTATATATGACATTGCAATTGCGAGAGTTGGGTCGCCCAATGATCGTTGTATTGAACAAAATGGATGTATTAAAGCGTGAGCGTCAGGTAATTAACCTGAAAGCGCTAGAGAAAGAGCTAGGTTGCCCGGTTCTTAGCTTGTCTGCGAACGATAAAGGCCAAGTGGCTCGTTTCAAAGAGCGCCTGCATAAGCTTCTTGTGCAAGGTGTTAGCCTTGATCCTATCTCTATTAACTATGACGAAGCATTAGAAGCACTTATTCCTTCTGTTGAATCACACTTTGATGATGCTGATGTTTCTCACCGCGCGCTTGCGATTCGAGCTCTAGAAAATGATTACCTGGTACTAAACGGATTAGTTCCGCAAACACGTACTCAAATTGACAATGTGCGTCTTGGCGCTGAGTTTGATATCGACCTAGCGGTAGCAGATGCGAAGTACACCTTCTTACATGACCTGTGTAAGCGTGTACGCCGCAGTGAAGGCAAACTAAGCCGTAACTTCACAGAGAAAGCTGACCAATTCATTTTGAACAAATGGGTCGGTATCCCTTTCTTCTTCGTCATCATGTACCTAATGTTCATGTTCTCTATCAATATCGGTAGTGCGTTTATCGACTTCTTTGATATTGGTGTTGGTGCAATATTGGTTGATGGTGGACACCATTTGTTAGACGGACACCTACCAGTTTGGCTGGTTACTATTCTTGCAGATGGTATCGGTGGCGGTATTCAAACTGTTGCAACCTTTATTCCAGTAATCGCGGCGCTTTACTTGTTCTTAGCGGTACTTGAAAGTTCAGGCTACATGGCGCGTGCTGCGTTTGTACTTGATAAAGTGATGCAGAAGATTGGTCTACCTGGTAAGGCGTTTGTACCGCTAGTGCTTGGCTTTGGCTGTAATGTGCCAGCAATTATGGCAACTCGTACACTTGACCAAGAGCGTGAGCGTAGGCTAGCTGCTTCTATGGCACCATTTATGTCATGTGGTGCTCGTTTACCTGTATACGCACTGTTTGCAGCTGCGTTCTTCCCTGGTGCAGGGCAAAACGTGGTATTTGCTCTGTATATCATGGGTATTTTTGCTTCTGTATTTACCGGTTTGTTCCTTAAAAACACTATCTACCCAGGTAGCAGCGACAGCTTAGTAATGGAAATGCCAGACTACGAGCTGCCAACCTTACAGAACGTGATGTTGAAAACGTGGCAAAAACTGAAGCGATTCGTACTTGGTGCAGGTAAAACGATTGTGGTTGTGGTAGCAATCTTAAGCTTCTTGAACTCTCTGGGTATGGACGGCAGCTTCGGTAACGAAGACAGCGAAAATTCAGTACTTTCAAAGGCAGCGCAAGTTGTGACTCCTGTATTCCAACCAATTGGGATTACAGAGGAAAACTGGCCAGCAACGGTAGGTATCATTACTGGTATCTTCGCAAAAGAAGCGGTAGTTGGTACGTTGAACAGCCTTTACACAACGCCTTCTGATGAAGAAGCGGTTGAGTTTGACCTAGCGGCGAGCTTAGAAGAAGCGTTGATGACGATCCCTGAGAATTTAGCCGGTTTGAGCTACTCAGATCCCCTAGGTATTGAGGTTGGTGACTTAAGTGATTCCAGTGCCGCTGCCGAAGAACAAGAGGTTGACTTGTCTATCTTTGGTAACCTGAAAGACAAATTTGTTTCTGGTCACGCTGCGTTTGCTTACTTAATCCTTATCTTGCTTTACACACCTTGTGTGGCTGCAATGGGTGCTTACGTTCGTGAATTTGGTCAAATGTTTGCACGCTTTATTGCAGTTTGGACAATGGCGCTTGGCTACTTTGGTGCAACTTTCTACTACCAAGCGGCAAACTTTGCAGCACACCCTGTGACTAGTGCTGTGTGGATGGTCGCGATTGCTGGTGGCTTTGTGATTACCTACCGTGTATTTAAGAAAGTTGGCAGCAAGCAAAAAGCATTAGAGGTGCAAGCCGTATGATTTTAACTGAACTTCATCAGTACATTGACAGCCAAGGTGTCGCAGCTCGTAAAGAGATTGCAGCGAAATTTGGTATGAGTGAGGACGGCGTGGATGCGATGTTGAGCGTGTGGGTCAAGAAAGGCAAAGTATCTCGTTTGGTCGACACCAACAAACATGGTCATACAACGCGTGTTCGCTACACCATCAGCAAGCAGGATGGTCTGTCGCTGAATGTGATGATGTAGTTTGGTCAATATCTAATAAAAAGCCGCAGCCTATGAGCTGCGGTTTTTTTGTTTGTGTTTCTCGACTTAAGACTCTTTGGTTTCACCTAACCCAAGAACTTTAAGGCCGATACTCAGCAACAGTATGGATACTGGAAGAACCAAAATATCCCATCCAATACTGTCGAAATTGACGAGCACAAGCTCCAAAAATTTCACGAAGAGAATGATGATAATCACTTCAGCCAAAATGTTTTTCAGGTGACCAATGTTGGGTGTTTTTATCCAACTCAGTACTGTTCTTTTATTGGTTTGTTGGTCACTTTTCGCGGCATTACTTTTATCCGAGATGAATAAAGTGAACACACCGTGAGAAAAGATGAAGAGTACAAAAGCAATCAAGAATGTATCCAGAGACTTAATCAAGTACGAGATCGCGATATCTGTTGTGTCTAAATGCGCGAGCGATTCTGGTGGCACCTGATTGAGCATGAAGATCGCAAAAGCAGAGTAAGTCTTGGTTGCTCCCATAAAGAATAAGAGTAGGGAAGCAAGCATAGAACAGATGATGGCGATCCAGCTGATATGACGAAATAAGTTGAAGGTTTGTTTCATGATGCTCTCTCTATGTTGTGTGCAAGAGAGTATACGCGGGAGTCTTCGTTGTGATAATGGGGTGTTTTTGTGAATTATTATTACAAATTGGTAATAATGGTAATGCCTAGCTAAGAGGCATCACCTGTGTCAGAAGGTTAAGCTTTCTTAAAGATAGAGCTTAGTGACAGCACATTTTGAATGCGAGTTAGGATAGCTGCTTGCTCTTCTTCACTGCGCTGTTCACCTGTGGTGTTGCCCCACACAGGGCCAGGCCATGCAACATCATCTTTGAAACGTGCGATATGGTGGATGTGAAGTTGTGGCACCATGTTACCTAGCGCGCCTAGGTTGAGCTTATCCGGTTGGAACGTAGCTTCTAGTGCCTGGCTTACAGCTTGAGATTCATATAAGAACTGCTGTTGCTCTTTCATTGGTAAGTGATGCAGCTCTTTTAGGTTGGCACGTTTTGGGACCAGAATAACCCAAGGCACAGCATTGTCTTTGTGCAGTAGTGCGAGGCTAAGCGGGAATTCGCCAATAACCGTGGTGTCTTTTGCCAATTGAGGATGAAGTTCGAAGCTCATGATCTTTCCAATTAATTGTTTTAGTTGAGTATAAGGTTGGAATGGAAATGTGGCTAGCGCTTACGACCTCAATAAGCAGATGCCCTATCACGCTCTCTCATCAATGAAGGGGATGGCGGGGGAAGGATAGTGGTAACGCGCCATTGATCCTGTTTTGGATTCACGGCATCTACTGCCGTCATCTCCTAGAGCGACGAAGGAGCGTAGTAGGAGATCTCTGCGACTGAAGTCTGCGGGTAATCCGATAGTTTATTTGATATAATTTCCATATAAAACAAAAGGTTGACGCTTATTGTCAACCTTTCTAATTATCTCGAATCTCGAATCTCGAATCTCGAATCTCGAATCTCGAATCGCTTACATGCGTTCTAGAGTCTCAATGCCTAGAAGCGACAGACCTTGTTTGATTGTCTTCGCTGTTAGGGCAGCAAGCTTCAGACGGCTCTGCTTAACAGCTTCGTCTTCAGCTACTAGTATAGGGCATGCTTCGTAGAAGCTAGAGAATTGACCTGCTAGTTCGAACAGGTAGCTACACATGATGTGTGGTTGACCTTCACGAGCAACAGATTGAACCGCTTCTTCAAATTGTAGAAGTTTTGCGATAAGTGCTTTCTCTTTCTCCTCAGTGATTTTGATTTCACCTTCAAGAGAGTCCATAGAAACGCCAGCTTTAGCAAATACAGAAGCAACACGAGTATATGCGTATTGCATGTAAGGTGCTGTGTTACCTTCGAACGCAAGCATGTTGTCCCAATCGAACACGTAGTCAGTCGTACGGTGCTTAGAAAGGTCTGCGTACTTAACCGCTGCCATTGCAACTGTGTTAGCGATCGCTTTCTTCTCGTCTTCTGCTAGTTCTGGGTTCTTAGATTCGATCAGTTGTGCTGCACGCACTTCTGCTTCATCTAGAAGGTCCTTTAGCTTAACAGAACCACCAGTACGAGTCTTGAATGGCTTACCGTCTTTACCTAGCATCATGCCGAACGCGTGGTGCTCAAGAGAAACAGATTCTGGGATGTAACCTGCTTTACGAACGATAGTCCAAGCTTGCATCAGGTGTTGGTGTTGACGAGAGTCGATGAAGTAAAGAACGCGGTCTGCACCTAGCTCTTCAAAACGGTATTTTGCACAAGCGATATCGGTTGTTGTGTAAAGGAAGCCGCCATCGCGCTTCTGGATGATCACGCCCATTGGGTCGCCATCTTTGTTTTTGTATTCGTCTAGGAATACAACTTGTGCACCGTCATCTTCTTTAGCAAGACCTTGCTCTTTAAGATCAGCAACGATGCCTGGAAGCATGTGGTTGTACATGCTTTCGCCCATTACGTCATCACGCGTTAGTGATACGTTTAGACGATCGTAGTTGCGTTGGTTTTGAATCATTGTTACGTCAACAAGCTTCTTCCACATCTCTGCACAGAACTCGTCGCCGCTTTGCAGTTTCACTACGTAGTTACGTGCTTTTTCTGCGAATGTTTCATCGTTGTCATAAAGCTTCTTAGAATCACGGTAGAATGCTTCAAGATCAGACAGTTCCATCGATACTTCGCCCGACTCCTGCTGTACACGCTCAAGGTTTGCGATAAGCATACCGAACTGAGTACCCCAGTCGCCAATGTGGTTTGCGCGAATAACGTTATGGCCTAAGAACTCTAGAGTACGAGCAACAGCGTCACCAATAACGGTTGAGCGAATATGGTGAACTGCCATCTCTTTTGCCACGTTTGGTGCAGAGTAATCGGCAACGATTGTTTGACACTGAGCTTTTGCAACACCAAGGCGTGAGTCAGCAAGCGCTGCGTCTGCTTGTTTTGCCAGGAAAGCTTCATTTAGGAAGATGTTAAGGAAACCTGGACCTGCGATCTCAACTTTAGAAGCGATACCGTCTAGGTTTAGAACGTCCAATACTTTCTGAGCAAATTCTCGCGGGTTAGTGCCTAGTCGCTTAGCAACGCCCATTACGCCGTTTGCTTGGTAGTCACCAAATTGTGGTTTTGCAGATTGGCGAACAGCAGCAGGAGAGCCTGCAGGTGCGCCAGCGGCTTCTAGAGCCTGAGATACTTTGTCATTAATAAGTGCTTGGATATTCACACGCGTTTCCTTCAATTCAAGGATGATAAGAGTGGCCGTTATCTCGAGGTCATCAAACTTGGTTAATTATGCGTCTAGTTAACGATTTAATGCCGAAATGAACAACAGACACTGTTTAAGTTCACAAAAATGGCAGTAATCATACCAATTTTGTGCGGTTTCTTATAGGTCGAATTGATAGAAAATTAACATTTCCTGAGGGGTTTTTGGCAATCAATTTTCGCTATGCAGCGTTTGTGTGTTTAGGAATGTGAGCCAACGTGCTTATCGGCTGTCTTTTTGATTACGCAGCGCTTGTTGAGCAAAGTAAAACTGATACTATGCAGCCAATATTTGGAGAAGATAGATAATGACGATGAGCCTCAAGCAAGCCGAATTAGAACCACAACAAATGATTACCCGCCTTGATACGTTTATGGCGAAGATTGAAAACCTAGGTAACTTACTGGGTTTAGATTTGAGTTTTGCTCAGGCGGATCATATCGCGCTAAGAATCAACGAAACGGAATTAGCGAAAGCTGCACATCAAGCATGGTCTGAATACGGCTCTACCATTTCACAAGCGATGATCAATGGTCGTCCCATTGTTGTGATCGCTTTTGATGAGCCTTTGCAAAGCCGCGGTTGGAGCATTGAGTGTTTGGAGTTGCCATACCCTGTAGAGGGCAAGACTTACCCGAGCCAAGATTGGGAACACGTTGAGTTCGTCATTCCGTCTCACGCTCAAACGGCTGATGAGTACTTAGCGGATCTGAAAGATACTTACCCGCAATTCGCTGCTAACTTTGAAACGCTGGCTGAGCAAGGTGTTAAGATCAAGCTGTCTAGCCCGAAAGGTGAGGGTGAGCGTTTGAACAATCCAACGGTTGCATTTAAGCATCAAGGGATTTGTATCAAGCTGCACCCACATTCGTTGAAGAAGATTGTTGAGTCAGAGCAGGCTTAGTCTGAGTTAACAAGAGAGAGATTCCTGATCTCGCCTAGGCTCGTCGGAATGACGAGGTTGCCGGTTAGTGAATGTGTTGGTCTACCAACTGTAGTGAACGTTTGATTTGATATTAAAATTTTCAGATAGAGCGCGGATGTGTGCAGTAGCTGTGCCTTACTATCATTCGGTTTGACTGTATCTCTTCTGAGTCATCGTTTTTACTAGAAAGAGAACATCGTCATTCCAGATAGCTACGAAGGAGCGTTGTCGGGAATCTCTAACAACGGACTCGATAACCAGATACAAAAAACGCGTAATGGGGAAATCCTATTACGCGTTTTTATTGGGTTCTAAAAGGTTTCGAACTTACAGAATCACAGTCTTGTTGCCGTAAACAAACACATGGTCATTGATGACTTTGTTTAGCGCTTTACTTAGAACATTCTTTTCTACGTCACGACCCGCTTGCGCCATGTCTCTCGCACTGAAGTTGTGATCGACAGGGATAACGTCTTGCTTAATGATTGGGCCTTCATCCAAATCGTTGGTCACGAAGTGTGCCGTTGCACCAATGATCTTTACACCGCGCTCATACGCTTGTTGGTAGGGTTTCGCACCGATGAATGCTGGCAAGAAGCTGTGGTGAATATTGATGATCTTGTGGTTGTACTTTTCAACAAATCCCGGAGTAAGCACTCGCATGTACTTAGCCAAAACAAGGTAATCAGCCTCGTATTGGTCAATCACTTCCAGCATTTTTTGCTCATGTTCTTCACGGTTCAGGCCTTCGTGTGAAACATGGTGGTAAGGAATATCAAAGCGCTCGGTTAGGCTTTGTAGAATATCGTAGTTGCCGACAACCGCTGCGATTTCAACGTCTAAGCTACCATCGAAGTTCTTCATCAGAATATCGCCAAGACAGTGTGCTTCTTTTGTAACGAGAATAACAATACGCTTGCGAGAAGAGTCGACTAGCTCGCGCTTCGCGTTTTTTGGCAGGGCTTGATCTAGGTCTGCTAGAAAGGTTTCATCATTGAAATAACCTTCTAGCTCAGTGCGCATAAAGAAGTGACCACTCGTGTTATCTACGAACTCGTTGTTGTGAACAATATTGAGTTGGTGTTTGTAACAAATGTTGGTGATTTTTGAGATGAGGCCTGGGGCATCAGTACAATGTGTTAGTAATGTTTTTCTTTCCATTTGCATCTTACTTCCATGAAATATTTTTTATTCTTCAAATTAAATACAGGCCGTCGAACGGTGAACTGAGCCGCAATATCACCGTTATAATTAATCTATTATCAAGTTGGTTTCAACAAATTCTGCTGCTCATTTATCGCTTTGATAAATTGTTTGATATCGAAATATCAGTTTTCAGATAGAAAAACAGGCAGAAGCTTCATTTTTTAAGTTTTGACCGTAGTACGCATTTGAACTTCAACCGAGGTATTTTCGCCTTGGCCCAAAATAGAGGTGATACTTATGGATAAAGAGTTGCTAGCAAAAAAACTGTACTGTAAACGCGTGAGTTCATTGGCTAGCAGCACAGAGCTAGATGGAAATGTTCTCGACGAAATGTGGGAAAGCAAAACCCCGCCAAGCGATGCAGTAAAAGCCATACAGTCAAATGATAATGAATTTGAAGGCGCTCCTTGGCTATCCCGTTATCTCAATCGAAAATAAGCAATTAACCTTTAAGCTAAAATAGCAATCTCGATTTTCATTTCTGTTCTCTTGGTAATTTGAAATAACCCAGACACCTCCGGTGCGAAGTCATTCTTGATTCGCGCCGGCTCACTAAACCTGCCATAATTCGCCTTCACTTTTTCTAAACTTCGTACTCTATGATATCTAAAACGTTTTCTGCTGATGGCGCACTGGGTAAAGCAATCCCAGGCTTTCAACCAAGACAAGCTCAGTTAGACATGGCTGAAGCAGTTTCACAGGCTATTCAGCAACAGAGCCAATTGGTGGTAGAAGCAGGGACGGGTACCGGTAAGACATTTGCTTATCTTGTGCCGGCACTGCTTAGTGGTAAGAAAACCATCATTAGTACGGGGTCTAAAAACCTTCAAGAACAGCTGTTCCACCGTGATCTGCCTTTGATGACTGATGCCCTTGGTTTTCATGGTCAAGTTGCGCTGCTTAAGGGGCGTTCAAACTATTTGTGTTTGGATAGGTTGAGCCGCCAAATGATCGAAAGTCATGGAACTCATACGGATCCAACGTTGCTTGCTCAGTTAGTCAAAGTTCGTAGCTGGTCTTCATCCACGCAAACTGGTGATTTGGGTGATTGTGATGATATTGCGGAAGATAGTCCTGTAATCCCAACGATTACCTCTACCAACGACAATTGCTTGGGCAAAGAGTGTCCAAGTTATACCGATTGCTTTGTATTGAAAGCGCGTAAAAAAGCGATGGATTCGGATGTGGTCGTAGTGAACCATCACCTTTTCCTAGCCGATCTCGCGATTAAAGAGACCGGATTCGGTGAGCTCATCCCAGAGGCTGATGTATTTATCTTCGATGAAGCGCATCAACTTCCCGACATTGCTAGCCAATATTTTGGTCAGTCTGTATCAAGTCGACAAATTCACGAACTCGCCAAAGACATTGAAATTGGCTATCGCACCGAAGCGAAAGACATGCGCCAACTGCAAAAGGTTGGTGACAGGCTTGTTCAGTCCTCATCTGATTTAAGAATTGTGCTGGGTGATACCGGTTTTCGTGGTAACTGGCGCGAGGCGCTAAAATCAGAGTCGATCGCTAGGGAGTTAGTTCGCCTGCAAGATGCATTACAACTGGCTGTAGATGTATTGAAACTAGCACTCGGACGAAGCCAACTATTGGATACCGCTTTCGAGCGTGCAAACATGATTAAGTCACGCATTGAGCGTGTATGTGATGTGTCGATTACGGGTTATTCGTATTGGTATGACACCACACCGCGCCACTTTGCTTTGCACATTACGCCGCTTTCAGTTGCTGATAAATTTCACGAACAGATCGAGCTTAAACCGGGCGCTTGGGTGTTTACCTCAGCCACCTTGGCGGTATCGGACGATTTCGACCACTTCACTTCGCGACTAGGCTTAAAGCCCTCGGCTCAGTTTTCACTGCCGAGCCCATTCGACTATCCGAATCAAGCGCGTTTGTGTGTGCCTCGTTATCTTCCAGAACCGAATAGCCCGGGCTTAGCCGATAAACTGGTTCGTATGTTGACGCCTGTGATTGAGCAAAACCAAGGTCGTTGTTTCTTCTTGTGCACTTCACACAGCATGATGAAAGAGTTAGGAGAGCGATTCCGTGAAACCTTGACCGTGCCGGTGTTATTGCAAGGTGAGACAAGCAAGCAAAAAACTTTGGCTGAGTTTATGGAGTTGGGTAATGCATTACTGGTGGCGACAGGCGCTTTCTGGGAAGGGATAGATGTTAGGGGCGATGCATTAAGCTGTGTTATCATCGACAAATTGCCCTTTACAGCCCCTGATGACCCTTTACTTAAGGCTCGCATTGAGGACTGTAAGTTAAAAGGGGGCGACCCTTTTGCACAGGTACAATTGCCAGATGCCGTGATTACCTTGAAACAAGGTGTGGGCCGATTGATACGTGATAAGCGTGACAATGGTGCTTTGATTATTTGCGATAACCGATTGGTGACTCGCGATTACGGTGGCATCTTTTTGGCGAGTTTACCGCCTATCCCTCGTACACGTGACTTAGGGGTCATTAAAGAATTCTTAGCTAAAGACCATTCAACCGCTGCCGAATAACTGGCATTGTTGAGTTTAGCCATTATTTTTAGATTAGATAACGAATATTTGAGACACAAATGAGCGCGAAAATTCTTGCAGTAGATACCGCAACTGAAAACTGTTCAGTTGCATTAGTAATTGGTGACCAGGTGTTCGCTCGTAGCGAAGAGGCACCTCGAGACCATACGAAAAAAATTCTACCTATGGTTGATGAAGTACTGAAAGAAGCGAATGTCGCTTTAACCGATATTGATGCTATCGCGTTTGGTCAAGGCCCAGGCAGTTTCACGGGTGTACGTATTGGTATTGGTATTGCTCAAGGTTTGGCTTTTGGTGCGGATTTACCAATGATCGGTGTCTCTACACTGGCTGCAATGGCGCAAGGCAGCTACCGTAAATTTGGTGAAACTCATGTTGCGACAGCGATTGATGCGCGTATGAGTGAAGTGTACTGGGCTCGTTACAGCCGTGAACAAGACGGTCGTTGGACTGCGGTTGATGCTGAATGTGTAACACCGCCAAGTGAATTGGCTGCGCAGTTAGAAGCAGATTCTGAGATATGGGCACAAGTGGGCACCGGTTGGGAAGCTTACGTAGAGCATATGGATACACTAGCGATCAACACCAAAGCGTGTGACGTGTTATTCCCAGAAGCTCAAGATATGGCGTTCCTTGCTCAATTTGCTTATGCAGAAGGCAAAGCCGTACCTGCTGAAGAATCTGAGCCTGTGTATCTGCGTGATAAAGTGACGTGGAAGAAGCTACCAGGTCGCGAGTAATTTTTTACAAGGTTCTGATGTAAATTAGATCTAAATGCGTATTATTTAGATTTGAGAGGGCGGATATTTAGTCATGGTATCAATTAATAACTTACCTCCTTCTTCGATAGGCAATACGTCTAAGCCGAATCGAGTAAAAAAGAAGGAGCAGGCAAAAAAATCTGATGCAAGTACTGCGGTTGGGCAACCAACCAAAGTGGCTAATGCTGTCTCTCATTCTATTCGTCAAGTTAAAGAGTCTGAGCTACATAAGGCTCAAATCCAGTATGATCTTCCAGAAGGCCGAGGACGTAAGGCTATGGAAGAATACATGGATGTAATGAACCAGGCGAAAAAAGAAGAACTTGCAAAGCTTATTGGTGTCGATATTTACATCTGAAGCGAATTATTAATGCCTGTTTAGGGACCAGAACCATGTCTAATTACTTATCTAAAATACGCTTAATTGCCTTTTCTCTTGGTATCTTGGTGCTAGCAGGGTGCTCATCACTACCTAGCGAACTCGAAGCAAAATCAGAGCCTGTTATCAGTGACTACCAACAATGGGTTGACCAATTACCAGGCGCTAAAAGTGTTCGGTTAGGTGGCGTGATTTCTAAAGTGACCAACCTAAAGGATAGAACTCGAATTGAAGTTGCTAACATGCCAATTTCAAGCAATGGTAAGCCTGATCTCGATGCAGAGCCGAGTGGGCGCTTTGTTGGTTATATTGAAGGATACGCTGAGCCGTTAAGCTTTGCTGAAGGCCGTTTGATTACGCTAGTTGGTCAATCAAACGGTAGTGAAGATGGCAAAATCGGCGAGTACCCTTACACCTTCCCGGTAATGAAGGTAGATAACCAACGACTGTGGAACATTACGGAGCGTGTCGTTGTTAATGACTTCGCACCAACCTACTATTCGTGCAGAAGCTTACATTGCCGCAGTTTTCAAACTATGCCAAGACAAGGCCGAGTTATACAGGATGTCGAGTAATTAACGCTAGTTATTAGATGTTGATTGCTACACCGAGCAAGGATTAGAGGTTACCAAAGCTTGATGATTGACAAATCATATTCACTTGCGAGCGGGACGCTTGCCACACAACAGATAGGCAACCCAGAAACGACCGTCACGACGGTCGTTTTTATTCATGGGTGGTTAGATAACTCTGCGAGTTTTTCTTCTGTTATTGCCAGCCTAAAAACCAGATTACCCGATTGTCATCTGATTGCGATTGACCTCTTTGGTCATGGTCTTTCGTCGCATAAGTCGGGAAGTTACTATCCATTTCATGACTATATCGATGATTTACATCAGCTTGTGACTAAATTATCGTCAAACAGACTGGTCCTAGTAGGACATTCACTTGGTGCATTGATAGCAAGTTGCTATAGTGCCGCCTTTCCTGAAAAGGTGTCAGGATTAATTCAAATTGAAGGTCACGGACCTCTTTCTGAAGCTCCCCAAGAAACGGTCTCTCGTCTAAGAGATGGGGTACTCAGTCGCCTTCGACAGCGGAGAAAACCTTCACGTCCTTTAGCAAGCCTAGAGGATGCTATTAAGCTGAGAGCACACGCCAATCAAATCAATGCAGAACTCATTGCTCCTATTGTAGAGCGTGGGATTGCCGAGTTAGACGACTCCTGGCAATGGCGATGCGACCCTAATCTAAAATGTGACTCGTTATACCGAATGTCACTGGCGCACGCTGAAGCGATTATGGCGGCTATTGAATGCCCTCAACTCATAATATTAGGTAATGATGGATTTAGACATTTGCAGCGTAATCGCTACAAATCAGCCCATAGTCCTCTACAAATTGAGACTGTTCCCGGCGGACATCATTGTCATTTAGAGAGCCCAGAGCTAGTTTCACAGCTAATTCTTGGTTTAGTTAACAAAATTTAAACAAGTGTTTGAGCCTTTTAGTGCTCATGCACTAAAGCTGTGCTGTAATACCGTAATGATAAAAGCGGCGAAGCAGTCGTCAGCTGATAAACGAGGAGTAACATAGTGGATAAACCTTGGCTTTCACGTTATCCAAGTGACGTACCAGAAACGATCAACCCAGATCAATACCCATCTCTTATCGAAATGTTCGAGCAGTCTGTACAGAAATATGCAGACCAACCTGCTTTTGAGAACATGGGCTCAGTAATGACATTCCGTAAGCTTGAAGAGCGTAGTCGTGCTTTTGCTGCTTACCTGCAGAATGATTTGAAGCTCAAGAAGGGCGATCGCGTTGCACTGATGATGCCAAACTTGCTGCAATACCCAATTGCACTCTTTGGTGTATTGCGCGCTGGTATGATTGCAGTGAACGTCAATCCACTGTACACACCTCGTGAGTTAGAGCATCAACTGAACGATTCTGGTGCAAAGGCAATCGTTATTGTTTCAAATTTTGCGAGCACGCTAGAGAAAGTCGTTGATAACACACCAGTTAAACACGTTGTACTCACCAGCCTAGGGCAAATGCTGCCACGCGCAAAAGGTACCATTGTCGATTTCGTCGTGAAATACGTGAAGGGTATGGTTCCTAAGTATGACCTACCGGGTGCTATCTCGTTCAGAAAAGCGCTGCATAAAGGTCGTCGCCTTCAGTATGTAAAACCATTTATGACTGGGGATGATATTGCATTCCTTCAGTACACTGGTGGTACTACGGGTGTTGCGAAGGGTGCAATCCTAACGCATCGCAATATGATCGCGAACGTACTTCAAGCGAAAGGGGCGTATGGTCCGGTTCTGCATGAAGGCCGAGAGTTAGTGGTAACAGCATTGCCGCTGTATCACGTATTTGCACTGACAGTAAACTGCTTGCTATTCGTAGAAATGGGTGGTCGTAATCTTCTTATTACTAACCCTCGTGATATTCCTGGTTTCATCAAAGAGCTGCAAAAGGTTCCGTTTACCGCAATTACCGGTGTAAATACACTGTTTAATGCGCTAGTAAACAACGAAGATTTCCATGAATTAGACTTCAGTAACCTACGCCTATCTGTTGGTGGTGGTATGGCGGTTCAACGCGCTGTTGCTGAACAATGGAAGAAAGTAACGGGTATCCATCTGTTAGAAGGTTATGGTTTAACCGAGTGTTCACCGCTGGTAACGGGTAACCCATATGACCTAAAAGATTACACGGGTGCTATTGGTTTACCCGTACCGTCAACCGATGTTCGCATCATTGATGATGAAGGTAACGTGGTTGATAATGACCAAGTGGGTGAGCTGCAAGTTCGTGGTCCTCAAGTGATGCAGGGTTACTGGCAACGTCCAGAAGCGACCAAAGAAGTGATTGACCAAGACGGTTGGTTGTCGACAGGTGACATCGTTAAGTTTGATGACGAAGGCTTGCTGCACATTGTTGACCGTAAGAAAGATATGATTCTTGTGTCTGGCTTTAACGTTTACCCGAATGAGATTGAAGATGTCGTTGCACTGCATGGCCAAGTGCTAGAAGTAGCGGCGATTGGTCAACCTCATGAAGTGTCTGGTGAACTGGTGAAAATCTACGTGGTTAAGCGTGATCCTAGCCTAACTAAAGAAGACATCATCGCGCACTGTCGTGAACACCTAACGGGTTACAAAGTGCCTAAACTGGTTGAGTTTAGAGAAGATCTTCCAAAGACCAACGTAGGTAAGATCTTACGTCGCGTACTGCGTGAAGAGAACGATGCTGAGCTTGCTAAACGCGAAAGTGAATAACAAGCGGTTCCACTTGAAACCATTGAAACGCTTAATTTAAGCGGGCGTGGTAAAATGGTGTTAGAATGCCGACAGTTAATGTCGGCATTTTTGTATCCGGCGATCAAATAGAAACCAGTGAGAGTTTTTGTGGACTATCAAATCATTACCCAATTGAAAGACCTTGAGCGAGTTTGCCAACAAGCACGTGAAGCCGATGTCGTTATGCTTGATACGGAGTTTGTTCGTACAAGAACCTATTACCCTCAATTAGGCTTGATTCAGTTATTTGACGGTGAAACGCTGTCTCTGATTGACCCTATTGCTCTTGATGAAATGACACCGTTCGTTGGGCTATTGAAAGACGCTTCAGTACTGAAAGTGTTACACGCATGCGGTGAAGATTTAGAAGTATTCCAGAATGCGTTTGATTGTACACCTACCCCAATGGTCGATACTCAAATCATGGCGGCGTTCTTAGGGCATGGCTTATCAACGGGCTTTGCTGCTTTGGTTTCAGAGTTTGTTGGTGTGGATCTAGATAAGAGTGAATCTCGCACCGATTGGCTGGCGCGTCCGCTTTCTCAAAAGCAACTCGACTACGCGGCAGCAGATGTTCACTACTTAATGCCTATGTACAACAAGCTTCTTGAGAAAGTGATGGCAGCAGGCTGGTGGGAAGCGGCGCAACAAGAGTCTGATCTACAAGTGGCGAAGCGTATCCGTAAAGTAAACCCAGATACGGCTTACCTTGATATCAAAGGCGCATGGCAACTTAAGCCACAGCAACTTGCTATCTTGAGACCACTTGCGACATGGCGTTTGAAAGAAGCGATTAAGCGCGATCTCGCATTGAACTTTATCTTTAAAGAACAAGATCTTTGGGCTGTCGCACGTTTTGCAATTAAGAATCCAAAACGTATGGAAGAGGAAGGTTTTGATTTTCGCTCTGTACGTCGTCATGGCGCGAAGATCAGCTCAATCGTTAAGTTAGCGGAACACACGCCAAAAGAAGAGTACCCAGCACCAGTTGAACGTCTAATGGACTACCCGGGCTATAAGCAAGTATTTAAAGTGTTGAAAGATGAAGTGAAAACCGCTTCGCAATACAGTGGCCTAGCGACTGAATTTTTGGCATCGAAGAAACAGCTAAACCAAATGTTGAGCTGGGTTTGGAAACACGATCGTAATCCAGAAAAACTTCCGGATGTGATGCAAGGTTGGCGTTTAGAACTGGTTGGCGAGAGGCTAAATAATGCAATCAAATAGCCAGATTGTTTAAGAACAAAACGCAAATAAAAAAGAGAGCCTAGGCTCTCTTTTTTATTTAATCTGCTGACGAGATAGTAATGATTACTTATCGTCTTCAGGCAGCTTAACGTTCAGCTCTAATACTGAGATATCGTCATCTTTGTGTTCGAACGTAAGGTCAACCATTGATGGGTCTACTTCTACGTACTTAGCAATACACTTCAAGATGTCTTCTTTTAGTTGCGGCAGGTAAGACGGCGCTGGGTCGTCATGGCTGCGTCGTTCTGCAACAATGATTTGCAAACGCTCTTTGGCTAGGTTTGCAGTGGTCTTCTTCTGTGGTTTGAAAAACTCTAGTAATGACATTGTGTATTAGCCCCCGAACAGTCGTTTGAAGATGCCTTTCTTCTGTTCCGTTAAGAAGCGGAAGTCAACTTGGCTGCCGAGTAGTCGCTCTACAGTATCATTGTAAGCCATACCCGCATCGGTTGCTTCGTCAAAGATCACTGGAACACCTTTGTTCGATGCGTTCAGTACTGCTTGGCTCTCAGGAATGACACCCAGCAGCGAAATGTGAAGAATCTCTTCTACATCTTGTACGCTTAGCATCTCGCCTTGATTTACACGAGCAGGGTTGTAGCGAGTCAGTAGAAGGTGAGTTTTCACTGGCTCTAAGCCCTCTTCTGAACGACGAGATTTAGAGTCAAGAATACCTAGAATACGGTCTGAGTCGCGTACAGAAGATACTTCTGGGTTAGTTGTTACAATCGCTTCATCAGCAAAGTACAACGCCATTAGCGCGCCTTGCTCGATACCTGCAGGTGAATCACAGATGATGAAGTCAAAGCCCATCTCATCCAGTTCATCAAATACGCGACGAACACCATCTTTAGTTAGTGCGTCTTTATCACGAGTTTGAGAAGCTGGAAGAATGAATAGGTTGTCTGTGCGCTTGTCTTTGATCATCGCTTGGTTAAGCGTTGCTTCACCATTGATAACATTAACGAAATCGTAAACAACACGACGCTCACAACCCATAATTAAATCAAGGTTACGCAGACCGATATCAAAGTCGATAACTGCGGTTTTCTTCCCTTTTAAAGCTAGGCCAGAGGCAATAGCTGCACTAGAGGTCGTTTTGCCTACCCCGCCTTTACCTGACGTTACAACGATAATGCGTGCCATTATTTTTTCCTTTTATTTCTCTTATATTGCGAGGACGTCAACGTGTAATACATCGTTTGCCATACTGAACATGGTTTTCTTCTGCCAGTACTCGCTTTCAATTTGATCGCTGAGCCAGTAATTTCCTGCAATAGAAACCAGCTCGGCTTGTAAATCATTACAAATTATTTTTGCTTCAGTTTGACCACTTGCACCGGCAATCGCACGGCCGCGTAATGTGCCATGAATATGGATACTGCCATCGGCAATTACTTCTGCACCAGCACTTACGTGGCTTAGGATTAATAGGTCGCCATCTTTTGCGTATACCTGCTGCCCAGATCGAATCGGGGTTCTAATCACTTTAATCGGTGCCATTTTTGCAGGCGCTTGCGATGGGGATTTACTTGCCGTCATGACCGCAAAGCCAGCTTCTCTAGCAAGATTTTGCATGCGTTTGTCAGAACAGCCAGCGACGCCAACCGGAATCATACCTGCTTGAGAGATACCATCTTTTAGCTTTACGAAGTCGATATCGCCAGCCACTTTGCTGATGTTGATAACCACAGGTGCGGCAGCAAAAAAAGTGGGCGCTTGGTCTACCTTCTCTTGAAGAAAAGAGACTGCATTTTCGACTTGATCATCGGATAAGTGCAAAACAGATAGCGTAAAGCTGCTACCTTTTAGATCTGGATTACTAGACATCGAAAAACTACAGGACCTCAATAGCGAATTGGTACAATTTCTTTATTAATAAAATAAAGGGCATTGCCTGAAACTAGGTTTATCATGTTATATTCCCAGACCAAGCACAGCAAGTAATCTTGTTGTCAAATGAACGTTTTGTTCCCAATATTTCCCTAACATAAACTATTGATCTCGCAAGTGAGAGTTTTGTAGTCATAATCAATTAAAAAGGTTTGTCATGCTGTGTTCTATATATAAAAGCTCAAAGAAAGAAGGAACATACCTTTATATCCCTAAGAAGGATGATTTTTCACAAGTTCCTGACGCACTGATGCAAATGTTTGGTAAACCTAGTTTTGTAATGGTAATTAAAATGGACGGTCGCAAACTGGCTCAAGTGAACATCGATAAAGTAAGAGAATCACTGAACACCGATGGTTTCTTTTTACAGGTTCCGCCTCCACCAGTAAACGAACTTGAGCTGTACAAAGAGCGCAAAGCTCAGCAAAACAATCAAGATGAAGAGTGATAACTATCTCAATTTTGGGAGGAGTGATCGTTGAGTAAATTTTCGAAAAGCATATTGGCGGTGTCGGCATTACTTTTAGGTAATAGCCTGACCATTGGCTCAGTACAGGCTCAAGAACTGAGTTTCGAGCAATATGTAGAAAAACTAAAGCAACAAGGCCGTGAAGAAGGCATTTCAGAAGCGATTATTGATGAAGCCTTTGATGGTGTAACCTTTAAGCCAAGAGCGGTCAAAGCGGATAAAAACCAACCTGAAAAGAAACTGACTCTGGATGAGTACATTCCACGAGCAGTTCCAGATTGGAAAGTAAAGCAAGCAAGAACACTGTATAAGAAGCATTACAAAGCCTTGAAGCGCATTGGTGATGAATATGGCGTTCAGCCGCGATTCATTGTCGCTTTATGGGGCGTTGAGAGTAACTTCGGTAAATTCACCGGTAATTACAGCGTTATCGATGCTTTAACGACGATGGCTTACGAGGGGCGCAGAGAAACGTTCTTCCGCAGTGAAGCGATGGCGGCGTTGACTATTCTTGACCAAGGACATATCACCCCGAAAGAGATGAAAGGCTCTTGGGCTGGTGCCATGGGTCAACCTCAGTTTATGCCTAGCTCATTCTTAGCGTATGCCGCTGATGGTAATGGCGATGGTAAGAAAGATATCTGGGGTACGGAAGAAGATGTATTTGCCTCGGCGGCGAATTATCTGAGTCAATCCGGTTGGGATGATAAGTACACTTGGGGCCGTCAGGTTCACGTACCATCAACGGTGTCTATTGATTTACAAGGTCGCTCTGAAGACAAAGCGAAATACCTGAAAGAGTGGTCTGAATTGGGTATTAAGCGTTATGACGATCGCCCATTGCCTAACCTTGATGAAGATATTAAAGCTTGGTTAATTATGCCAGATGACGAAGCGGGTCGCTCTTACCTCGTTTACAACAACTATAATGTGTTAATGAAGTGGAATCGTTCTTACTACTTTGCTTTGGCAGTTAGTCATCTAGCAGACAGAATCAAGTTTGATTAGTTGACCTAATTATATTCATTGGTAGAGCTTGCTTTGATGGCATTTGGTCTACCATAGGCAAAACGAACTAAAGGACTCTTCGGAGTCCTTTTTGATTTTATATTTTAGAGTTTTAAGAAGGGGATCTTGTGCTAACAGATAGAGCTGCACAGATGGTGATATTCCATGCATTAATTAAGCATGATGGCTTTACCAGTGCTGCGAAAAGCTTGAACGTTTCGGTGTCTCATATCAGTAAACAAGTTGCTTTGCTTGAAGACTCTATTGGTATCAAGTTGGTACAACGCACCACACGCAGCCTTACGTTGACGGAAGCGGGGGAAGTCTTCTATCAGCACTGTGAGCAACTGTTTAATACGGTAAAAGCGGCTCAAATGGATATGGACAGCCAGCGTGATGATATATCTGGAATACTGCGTGTTGGTTTGTCGCAGTCATTTGGCACCTTACATATCATTCCTGCGATTGATGAGCTCAGACAGTTGTATCCTCAGTTGAGAATCGAAGTCCACCTGTTCGATTACAAAGTGGACATGATTGAAGAGCGTCTGGATCTCTGGATCACCAATAACGAAGACTTGCCAGAGGGGTACATTGCGCAGCGATTAGCAGATAGTCAGTTTGTGGTAGCCGCATCGCCTGATTACCTGATTAAAGCCGGGACACCGCATGTCCCGTCGGATCTGATTGACCACAACTGCCTTATCTATCGTAGCCGAGAGCGAGACTACACATCGTGGGCGTTTGATAATGGGCAAGAGAACCTTAGTGTCAAAGTGGCCGGGGATTACTCGGTGGATTTAGCTGAGGCTGTTCGAGACGCTGCGGTATCAGGGTGGGGCGTGGCTTACTTAGCCACTTACTTAGTGAAGGAAGAGTTCAGAACGGGCAAATTAATCCAAGTTTTGCCGGAATGGAGAGCGAGTCAGCTGATGCCGTTCTATGCTGTATATCCGAGTCGAAAGAATATGCCGAAGAAGCTTTCTGCAGTGATTGAGTTCATCAAAGATCATATTGGATCGCCGACGTACTGGGATGAAAACCTAAAAACGTGCGTTGAACTGCATCGTTAACTATTTCCTAATCTATAAATATAATTTCCATATAGAAAAAGTATGTTTTTTAATCAAAGTTAATTTTTAAAATTCAATAACTTAATTAAAACCATTGCTCAAAGGTGATTACCCCAACATCACATTAACAACCGCCGCTTGCCGCAAACGATTTCCTCTATAGAATGCGTCGCCTTTCCTAACTACAACTTTTAGGTTGACGCACATGGCATCGCTACTTGGAATTATTACTATTTTAGTTGCCGCTTGGTTACTATCTACGGACAGAAAAAATATTCCACTAAGAACAGTCTCTTTGGCTTTCTTACTACAAATCTCATTCGCGTTATTGGTTCTGTATGTACCAATGGGTAAAGAAGCGTTGAATGCAGCCACAGGTGCGGTATCTAGCTTGATCAACTACGGTCAAGAAGGGATTAACTTCCTATTTGGTGGCCTTACGAACAACGGTTTCGTTTTCGCGATTAACGTTCTGGGCATCATTATCTTTTTCTCTGCGCTTATCTCTGGTTTGTACCACATCGGCTTTATGCCAAAAGTGATCAACCTTATCGGTGGTGCGCTGCAGAAGTTCTTGGGCACAGGCCGTGCTGAATCACTGTCTGCGACAGCAAATATCTTCGTTGGCATGATTGAAGCACCATTAGTGGTTAAGCCTTACCTGAAACACATGACAGACTCGCAACTGTTCGCAGTGATGGTGTGTGGTTTGGCGTCTGTAGCGGGTGGCACGCTTGTTGGTTATGCATCACTAGGCATAGACCTAAACTACCTGATTGCTGCGGCATTCATGTCTGCACCTGCAGGTTTGTTGATGGCTAAAATCTTAGTGCCTGGCAGTGCTGACGATGTTCAAGAAAACATTGAGTCTGATGTTGAGATTCCACGAGCAACAAACGTAGTTGAGGCAATGGCAGATGGGGCTATGTCTGGACTTCGTATTGCCGTTGCGGTGGGTGCGACACTTCTTGCCTTTATCAGTGTGATTGCAATGCTGAATGGCTTGCTAGGTATTGTTGGTGGCTGGTTTGGCGTAAACCTAAGCTTCGAACTTCTCCTAGGTTATGTGTTCGCACCCGTTGCATGGCTGATCGGTGTGCCGTGGTCTGAAGCTGTTGTGGCAGGTTCACTGATCGGTAACAAGATTGTTGTGAACGAGTTTGTCGCTTTCATTCAGTTAATGGATGCGAAAGAGGTACTAAGCGAGCATTCACAAGCGATTGTAACTTTCGCACTGTGTGGCTTTGCTAACATCTCAACGATGGCGATTCTGATTGGTGGTCTGGGTAGCTTGGTACCAGAGCGTCGCTCTTTCATCTCACAATACGGCTTTAAAGCGATTTGTGCAGGTGTGTTTGCTAACCTAATGAGTGCAGCGATTGCTGGCGTGGTACTTTCACTCTAGCTAGATGATAAGTACCGAGTGAGCCAGTCAGTCACTTTATTTCCCCTATAGTAAAGTGACTGATTAATCACAATAATATTCGGTTGGTATGAAAAAGAGAGCCTATAGTTTAATGACGTAGGCTTTCTTGTTTCAGTAAACAGATTTGGACCACAGGGCGTGGCACCAATTATTTAGGGGCATAAATGGATTTGTTGATTACTTCTTCTTTGGCGCTAATTGGGCTCTTGTCTTTAGCCTGCCAGCTTCTTGGCTGGCGATTGCGTCTTCCCGCGATTCTCCCTCTTCTCATCGTTGGCCTATTGTTAGGTCCCGGTTTAAATGTCCTTAATCCCGATGACATCTTTGGTGAAGTTTTATTCCCAATGATTTCACTGGGGGTTGCCATCATTCTGTTCGAAGGCGCATTGACGCTTAACTTCAAGGAGATCAGAGGCCATGGCCGTATGGTGACTCATTTAGTGAGTGTAGGCATGCTGATTACATGGGCGTGCATTGTGGTCGGTGCTTATTATTTTGTTAATTTTAGCTGGCCATTAGCGGCGCTATTCGGTGCGTTAGTGGTGGTGACGGGGCCGACAGTGATTGTGCCTATGCTGCGTAGTATTCAGCCTAAAGCCTCTCTTGGTAGCATTTTGCGATGGGAAGGGATTGTGATTGACCCAATAGGCGCTCTGTTTGCCGTTCTGGTTTATGAATACATTGTCTCTTCAGCAGATCCTACTGGACATGTCCTTTCTGCTCTGGGATTAACCTTAGCTATTGGTTTAGGCTTAGGGAGCATCGGTGGCCATTTGATTGCCAAGATGCTGCAAGGGCATTGGGTGCCTCATTATTTACGAAATATAGCGGTACTGACGCTTATGTTGGCGGCGTTCTCCTTCTCTAATGACTTGAGCGAAGAATCGGGCTTGTTAACTGTGACCATCATGGGGATCTGGCTTGCCAATGTAAAGGGCTTGGATATTGAAGACATCATCGAATTCAAAGAAACCCTGACTGTGTTGCTCATTTCTGCGCTGTTTATTTTGTTAGCCAGTCGACTCGATTCGGACGCGTTTTTGTCGATAGGTTGGGGTGGTATAGGTTTATTAGCGGTGGTTATGCTGGTGGCTCGCCCTCTAAGTGTGTGGATCAGCGGGTTCGGCACGGATCTTAGTTCTTCAGATAAATGGTTTTTAAGCTGGATGGCACCACGCGGGATCGTGGCGGCAGCGGTTTCTTCTCTGTTTGCGATCAAACTTCAAGAGAAGCAATTGATCGAGGGCGCTGACCTGTTGGTCCCTGTGGTGTTCTTGATCATCATAGGTACGGTTGTTATTCAGAGCTTAACCGCGAGCTGGTGGACGAGAAGGCTAGGGGTCACTCAAGAGAAAGCGCAAGGGGTTATCTTCTTTGGGGCCACCCACTTTGCAAGGCAGTTTGCCAAGGTGCTCGCGACGCACAACATAAATAGTGTGCTTGCGGATACCAACTGGGAGAGCATTCGCTTGGCGCGCATGGATAACTTGAATGTTTACTTTGGCAACCCAGCTTCCAGTCACGCCGTAAACAATTTGGAATTGGATGGGATAGGGCGAGCGGTGATTGTCTCGCCTTATCGTCAAACTAACCCGTTAGTCAGCATGCATTATCAAGACGAGTTTGGTGCCAATAAGGTTTTTGAGCTTGAGTCACCAGAGAGCAAGCATGAAAGGCATCAAGTGAGTCGAGATGGCAACCGAAGTCTATTTGAGGAAGGCGTCACCTACTCCAAGCTCAACTCACTAATGGCACAAGGTAGCCAAATTAAGAGTACAGGGCTGACAGAGGCATTTGATCTGAATGAGTTTAACGCGCTTTATCCTAAAGCGATTTTGCTTGGAGTCATCAATGACGGGGACTTCCGTTTAATTACTCAAGGGGCTGACTTAGAAAAGCTGATATCGACAGAATGTGAGATCATCAGTTTACTGCCGCCTCTAGAGCCGGTTGAGAAAGTCGAGACTCTAGATAAGTAGTATGTGCTCTGTCGCAAAAAAGCCGCAGCGTATATAACGTTGCGGCTTTCTAATTCTATTTACACTGCGCTGATAGATTACTTCGAGTGAAATTGCTCACAAGCGATCATTGTGTTCTCAATCAGGCTTGCCACCGTCATTGGACCTACACCACCCGGTACTGGTGTGATAAAGCTTGCGCTCTCTTTCGCGACATCGTATTCAACGTCACCTACTAGCTTGCCAGAGTCCAAACGGTTGATACCAACATCGACCACAACTGCACCTTTCTTAATCCAAGCACCAGGAATGAAGTTAGGCTTACCTACAGCAACCACAACAACGTCTGCTTGACGTACGTGGCCTTCAAGGTCTTTAGTGAAACGGTGACATGTCGTTGTTGTACAACCTGCTAGAAGCAGTTCTAGGGTCATTGGACGACCTACGATGTTTGAAGCGCCAACAACAACCGCATGCTTGCCACGTAAATCGATGTTGTAACGTTCAAGCAGGGTGATGATACCTTTTGGCGTACAAGAGCGAAGCTTTGGCATACGCTGAGCCAAACGGCCGACATTGTATGGGTGGAAGCCATCAACGTCTTTTTCTGGTGTGATGCGCTCAAGAACGTGAGTGCTATCGATGCCAGCAGGTAGAGGCAGTTGAACCAGAATACCGTCGATCTCTGGGTCTTTATTCAGTTGGTCTACTAGATTTAACAGTTCATCTTCTGTTGCAGTGGCTGGCAAATCGTAAGATTTAGATACGAAGCCAACTTCTTCACACGCTTTACGCTTACTACCAACGTAAACCTGAGAAGCAGGGTCTTCACCCACTAAAACAACCGCTAGGCCCGGAGCGCGTAATCCAGCTTCAGTACGAGCTTTTACACGTGCAGCAACTTCGGAGCGAACCGTTTGAGAAATAAGCTTTCCATCAATATTTTGAGCAGTCATGAATTTCCTTAGTATTGATATTCAAGTTAGTGGCTGATGTTTTTGGCGCATTATTCCAGAAAATCTTTTTGATTACCATTAAGCAAACGATTGCCTTGCTCTATTTTTCAACACTTAGAAGTTTGTTGCCCTTTTTTTACTCACTTAGATCAGAATGTTACATAAAGCCGTTGCTTTCATGATTCGAATTCGTATAATTCTCTCCTGTAGCGCGCCCTTAGCTCAGCTGGATAGAGCACGTCCCTTCTAAGGATGTGGTCGTAGGTTCGAATCCTACAGGGCGTGCCATTATTCTATGAGGCCTGACAGCTATCAAGTTGTCAGGCCTTTGTCGTTTCTGGCACTTGTCGTTCAGTATATGGTTGAGTGACGAGGAATCTACAGGTATGGCAAAGTGAAAAAAGCCCACGATTAAAGGTCAATTAAGTGGGCAAATAAATCTTAACTTGTGGCTTCAAAGTTTGTGATAGTTTCTCTGGTTACTAAAACACAAGCTACAGCATGAGTGGGTTATTAATTGGCTTTCCAATATCGGGCAGTGGCCTTTCGTTCGTATCACCATAACCTATCTTAAATCTGACTCGATTTATGCAAATTTTGTCGATTTTTGGAGTCATTAAATCAAATTGATTAAACCTCTCTTCAAGGTGTGAATGTTGCTCTTTATACGCTTGAATAACACGACGTAATAAGCGATAGAAGTCTATCTCTTCGAAGCCCAACGCCGAGACTTTCGGAGAAATAAACCTTAATACCGTAACAAAGTGACCAGTTAATAAGTCGTGGATCAAATAGTGTGGCGGTAATCGTGTGAGGGTTTCTTTGATAGATTCATCAAGCGAGTTTAACTCAGGAAATTCTTGATTGACGATTCTTAAGTCGCCATGGAAATCCTTGATAATACAACCACAAGGTATATTGTCTTCTAGAACTAGAGTGATGTTTTGTCCATGCGCAACAAGACCAACGCCATACTTACACATCAGATGGTAAAGTGGGGCTACGACATGGTTAAATAGTTTTTCTAGCCACTGTTCAATAGTGATACCTGATGCATCGATTAGAGAACCAATTAAAGGTTTTTCGTTGAGATCTTCTTGCATCAAAGCTGCCATAGTGATCGGTTTTTTATGTTCTGTAATGATGTGCTCAGCACGCTCACGCCAAATGCAACCCAACATCTCTTGATATCGATAAGGCCCTTGATCAAGTTGTGATTGAAATGGGTGGGTAGCATAAAAGCCAGCAATTTCTTGTTGAACATGTAAGCCAGCCGCTTTTAATGTTTCATCCGTTTTCGTGAGTTTATCCAGCCAAGAAGATAGTTCAGGTCCTTGGACAATAAATTTTCCTGGAATGCCACGATAACAAGAAGTATTGAGAATGCTTAAAGCGGTTTTAGCGTCGTAAGCAATATGTTTAGAAGGTGAGCTGAGTGTACGTATGGACTGTTGAGCTTTCCAATCTGCTCCAGCTAAACCGAGATCGATGATATCACCGTTCATAAACAAGCAAGCATACTGACTGGTTAGAAATCGTTGGAATTGCCAAGGATGAACGGCAATCAGCCAAAAATCTTTATATTGAGCCCCTAACTTTACGTTTAATTGATCGAATTCCGTCTCACCAAGGACATTTTTTAGAATGCTATCGTATCTTGTCGACTGGGCAATTCCAGCTTCGCATTGAGATTTGCGAATGGCCAACCAACGTAATTGAAATTGATTACCAGACTCTGGGGAGTATTGTTCTAAATTATCGGCACCCCAACCAAGACGACCCTTATTAGCAATTGCCTTTGGATGTGCATCGATATATTGCTGACGGTCGATTTCACTCATGGAAGTTAAATCGTAAGCTGTCATTCCTTCTAGCTTTTTCACTCTGACCATATCGCTGTAAAGGGTTTGCTGGACCTCTTCAAGCAGGTTAGCCAAGTTGATGTCAGATATCATTAAATATTCTTTTAAATCAATCAGTAATTGAGATGCTAAAGGTGCTTTGCCACTTTTGCATTCTATACTGTCTTGGGTAATCTCAAGCATCCCCCAAATTGTGATGTTGGCTGCAAAGTACCATTTGTCATTTCTGGTCTCTAAAAACCAACCCTTGTCCTGTCTCGTTGGTTCTAGAAGTTCTTCGTAGTGAAGTTCAGAGATGATTTTCGCGCATAGAGAGCGATTAACACTTAGCCAAGAGTTCGGTGTCATTGTGTCCAATCCGTTAATAAGTTGATTTATTTAATAAACCAAGTGGTGATGATTATTTATAAAATGAATTTAAGTTCATAATATTATTGACACACTGCAATATAAATGGCAATTATATTAGCAATCATTCTCATTTGCATTGTTGATCATTATGAAGTCGGCTTTTTATCTGGTATTGATATCGCTTGGTATCAACCAGACTCTGGTTGTTGCTGCTATTCCATCTTTGTCAGGTTGGCTTGAAGCATCTGATATTAACGCCTCTATGGGGGAGCTAGTGCTTGCCGTAAACATGAACCTTGTCAGTTACTGGCTTGGTGCCAGCTGTTGGGGAGCTGTTGTCAGCAAGCTTGGCTTTACAAAATCGTTTCAATTAGCTGCATTTGGCTATGCTTTCTCCTGCTTGACGTTTGTTGCCTTGATCTTATGGGACGTACCGAATTTGTTGCTTTTAGGCGGAAGTCGATTTTTAATTGGCGCCTTTAGCTGCGCGTTTCTTCCTCTATCTCAAACTTTGTTAGCAACTAAAAATGACGCGACACCTGCGGCACTTTCTCGCTTAAGTAGTGCTCTCACGCTCGGAAGACTCGTTGGTCCAAGTTTGGTCTTTCTTCCTATGGAGTTTGGCTACTTACTTCTGCTTCCTATCATCATGGTCTTACCGTTATTTTTCACTCGCTTTGATGCAGGGCAGTGGAAAAAAAATATCAATTCGACTTCTAAGAAATATTCGATAAAACCAATGCATTATTTTGCATTTACTGCCGCGCTGCTTACCACAGCCTTGGTCGCGGTATTCCAGTTCTTTGTTTTACAGTTCTTATCTCTACATGGATATCAAGGGGAGAAAGGGACCGACATTTATGCGTCGTTGATGCTTGCGACGAGTGTTTTGCTCGTGGTGTATCAACTTCGTTTTATACCATCTCTCAGTCAACGCCAATCCAATCACTTTATGGGTATCTTGTTATCTAGCCTAATTATTGGCAGTGCAACCTTAGTCATTTTTGGGATGAATTGGTGGGGTCTCGGGGGCTCACTTGTGTGGCTGCTCTTAGCCGTCGCAGGTTTACCTGCTTGGTATACCGCGAGATTACTTCAAAGTGAAAACGATACTTTAATGCAATCAAAGCTTAGCGGGTATTTAACTCGAGCTTATACAAGTGGACACATCCTAGGGACAGGATTTGCGGCATTGTTTCTTAATCAACAGTGGCTGCTCTCTATTTTGATCGGGCTTATTTCTGTCTCTCTAATCTATTGTGTGTTGCGGCTTAATTCATCGTCGGAATTGGAACAAGCACACACCTACTAATAATCTAATTAATAAGAATGGATACTAACGATATGAACACCACCACTCGATGCATGGCTAAGCTTAGCCCAATTGCGTTATTGGTTTTGGCTAACCTTGCTCACGCTTCTGCTACGGAGACCATTGTTGTAACCGCTAATCGAGCTGAAACGGCTATTTCGGATGTTGCAGCAACCATGTGGGTTGTTGACCAGCAAGAGCTAGAAAAAGTCATAAATACTGGTGCAGATCTCAAGAATGCTCTTGGTCAACTTATTCCGGGTTTTGATTTTGGTAGTGACGCACGGACTAACTTCTCTCAGAATTTACGTGGTCGTACGGCTCTATTTATGATCGATGGTGTATCGCTGAACTCAACACGAAACATTAGCCGCCAATTGGATAGTATTGATCCTTTCAATATTGCTCGAGTTGAGGTGCTTTCAGGAGCAACTTCAGTATACGGTGCCGGTGCTGCTGGCGGTATCATCAACATCATCACGAAAAAAGCGGAGAGTGATGAGCTAACATTTGAAACGAGAGTTGGTGCATCTTCTGGCTTCAAAAACAGTGACGATTTGGCAAAAGAAATTGCGGTTGCGGTTTCTGGTGGGCATGGCGATCTGAAAGGCAGACTCTCAGTTGCGTATAGTGGAACTGGCGGTGTGTATGACGCAAATAGTGATATCGTTCGCCCTGATATCACCCAAACAGACTTGCAGTTCAATGACACAATAGATGTGATGGCAAACGCTGAATACTCGTTTAATGAGCAGCAAACACTGTCTGTTAGCGCTCAATATTATAATAGCGAGCAAGACTCGGAGTATTCTACCTATCTTGGACCAAACTTGGGCGGTCTCTTCGATGCTTCATTGATCGAGACGCGTAAAGGATTGCAACTGGATGAACAGCCAAACACTGAAAGATACATGGTTAATGCTCAATACAGCCACGCCGATGTGTTAGGTGGCCAATTGTTAGCTCAAGCATACTACCGTGATGAGTCTATTCGTTTCTTCCCATTCCCAACGATAGCCCAAGTCTCTCAATCGCCTTTGCCACGTAACATGTACCCGCTCTACGGTGCCTCTGAGCAGAATACGTCTGTGTTTGGTGCGAAGTTAGCATTGATCAAACAGTTTGAGTCTGTATCTGCAACATTTGGGTTAGATGCTTCTCAAGAGTCGTTTGACGCTAATCATACTATCTATGATCAAGCAACATCAGTGGGCTCGGGTGGCATGGTATTCGTACCCTCTCAAACCGCACAACGTTACCCAGATGTGGATAGCCGTTTCATTGCGTTATTTAACCAGTTAGAAATGGAAGTGACATCAGACCTTAGCGTTAGTGGTGGATTCCGTTATGAGCGTATTGAGTATGAAATTGGTGACCATGTTGGGGTTCTGCAACAACACCTAGCGCAGCTTGGGTTGTATTCAAACCCAGATTTAATTGCTGGTGGTAAGACCGATTATGACGAGTGGCTGTTTAACTTAGGCGCGGTTTACCATTTAAACAAAACATCACAAGTGTGGGCAAATGTATCTCAAGGTTTTGATGTGCCAGATCCAGCTCGCTTCTTTGGACAAGGTCAATACGATGGTCCATATGGTGAAGGCTCGAATCTAGTCTCTTCGACATCAGTATCTAACACCGAACTTCAAGGTGTTAAAACAAATGCTCTAGAGCTTGGTTGGCGTATGTCCGAAGGTGACTTAGATGCTCAAGTTGCGTCATACATTTCACTGTCAGATAAAACAGTAGATTACGATCGCTCCACATTTGCGGTTGTTGTAGAAGACGATGACAAACGTATCTATGGTGTTGAAGGTCAAGCAGTATATAACTTCACGGACAGTATCTACTCAGGTGTGAATGCTCACTATGTTAAGAGTGAAACTAAAGTTTCTGGTGACTGGAAAGATCTATCTGCTGCATCAGCGAGCCCTAGTTCAGGTAGCGTGTCGTTTGGTTACGATAACCTTGAATACGGCGCAGAGCTGAGAATCAATAGCTTCATAAGCTACGAAGATGATGATGGCAAAAAGCTGGAGAGTTACACCCTTGCTAACGTGTCATCTTACATGGCATTACCTGTTGGTCAGTTAAACCTAGGCATTTCAAACCTTTTCAACAGAGACTATGAGACGCTTTGGAGCCAGCGTTCGCAAATGCTTTACGGTGCGAGTGTTCCTGAAGAAATTTTCACTCACAACGGTCAAGGCACTACCTTCTCTGTTGCTTACAGCGCGACATTCTAGGGTGTGAATGTGCTGAAATTTAACGATGTTTCCCTCCAGTTAGGAGGGAAACCTATTCTCAAACCAATGAGCGGTGGGTTCCCTCAAGGATCTATCACCGCCTTGATTGGTCCTAACGGCTCAGGGAAATCGACACTTTTGTCGGTGTTGAGTCAATTACGACAACCTGACACTGGAGACATTCTACTTCGTGGTGATCCAGTCTCTAACTTGTCTCGAGCAAAGATCGCTCGCGAAATCGCTCTTATGCCACAGCGTAACCCAGTCCCTTCAACTTTCTCCGTGGCAGACCTAGTTGCATTTGGTCGACATCCGCATCGCCCTTGGTATCGCCGTTTAGATGCTCAAGACAAAGAAGCCATTGATTGGGCAATTTCTGTGTCTGGCATTGAACATTATCGAAACCGATTACTGAGCGGCCTTTCTGGTGGTGAATTGCAGCGTTGCTGGCTAGCGATGGTACTTGCTCAAGATACTCCACTTTTAATGTTAGATGAGCCAACGTCTTGGTTGGATATTCATCATCAACAAGGGTTATTGGAGATTGTTAAACGGCTCAATGAAGAGTTTGGTAAAACCATTATTTGGGTACTCCATGATTTGAACCAAGCCCTTCAATACAGCGACAGAGCCATGATGCTGCAAAATGGAGATTTAGTTGCTTCTGGTTTGGTCGATGATGTGATTACCGCAGAAAGAGTGAGTTATATCTATCAAACCCCAGTTCGTGATCACGATATCGATGGGCAGCGAATTTTGTGGACGGAGGTTCGTGCATGAGGCGTTTATCTTGCATCCTGATCTCAATCTTAACGGTCTTAATACCATCTATTGTTTATGCAAACCAGTCTTTCATCGATAAAGAGGTGGCTTGCCTATCAACCTGTGTGAGTCTTAATCAGCCAGCTAAAAGGGTGGTGGCGTTAAACTGGTCTGCAGCAGAGATGCTTTTATCTCTTGGTATAAAACCCGTTGGTATTACTGAAGGAAGAGGTTATCGAAAATGGCAAACCAACAATCCGCAATTGCCAGAAGATGTTGCAGAAGTAGGCCGCCGCCAAGAACCAAACTTAGCGGTTATCGCGAACCTAAAGCCAGATTTGATCGTTGGATATGACTTTCGACACCAGAGGTTGTATCCGGTACTGAACCAGATCGCCCCCACTTTGCTTTACCAGCAATTCCCAAGATTAGATCAGCCGGAGTTTCGATATTTCGAACAGGTCCAACAAGTATTTACCACTCTGGCTGTCGTTACTGGGAGCGAGAGACAAGCGGCTCTGATGTTGGACGATATGGATAAAACTCTCGTTAATTTGCGCAAAGCGATTAAAGGATCTGGTCTTGCGGGGACTCCGGTAACCTACGGCAAATTTGTGGGCATGGGGTATGGCCTACGAATTTTTTCTAACTACAGTTTGGCTGGCTCAGTTGCTGAACAGTTGGGGCTGAGCTATCAGTGGCAGAGCACGTTGCCTGGTAAGGATTTTGTTCACCTTCAATTGGAACAGCTTCCGGGTGTTATTAATACTCATCTTTTATTAGCAGGCAATCAAACCGATAGTGAACGGATGACTCGCTCTCCTGTTTGGTCATACTTGCCCTTCGTCAAACAAAACACAGTCTCTGAAGTAGAACCACTATGGAGCTTTGGCGGACCTAAGTCGATTGAGCGAATGGCTAGAGAATTTTCCAAGTCACTTCTGGATTGGAAGGAGAAAAGCAATGGTTAGATTTTTCAGCTGTTCATTGTTGGCATTGTTTCTCGTTATCGCAGGTTATTTATATACGATTTCTCCTATCTCAGATCCGCAATTGAGCCAAGTGATGTTTGATGTTATTTGGCTTCCAACAGTCGGAATGGCGATGGTAACAGGGGTATTGTTAGCCAGTTCTGGCGTATTAATTCAAGTATCACTCGACAATGATTTTGCTTCTCCTTCGACATTAGGTGTTGCCTCTGGCGCTCTACTTGGCGCTGTTATAGCAAGAGTATTTTATCCTGAGGGCGGGCTTCTCTTTGTTTGGTGTAGCGCATTTATGGGCAGTGTTGCGATTGTCTCTCTTGTCGTTATGGTGGGTCGACTTATTGGTGGAGGAAAACTGCCAATAGTGTTAGTTGGTATGGCAATTGGTCTCGGTGCAGGGGCGGTTGCTTCTGTATTTTTACTTTACTTCGAGCATGAAACGGATGGGCTGTTCCTATGGGGGAGTGGCCAAGTCCTACAAAGTTCACCCGAAGCATTTAAACAGGTTTCTTTACCGGCTTTTATTACGCTCGCGCTTAGTATTGTTGTATTGCCTAAGCTTTCACTGTTTCAGCTTGGTGAAACACATGCACATACATTGGGTTTATCAGTAAACCGCTGGCGTTGGGTGATTTTGCTCCTTGCTATTTCTCAAGCGGCTCTAGCAACTGCGATGGTTGGTATGATCGGTTTTATCGGGCTTATGGCTCCCCATTTAGCTCGTTATTTAACGGTGAACAAATACCAAGGTCGAAGTGTTACAAGCCTTTGGCTTCTATCCTTAGTGATTGGAGCGATGTTAGTGCTGCTAGCCGAATGGTGTTCAAGAAGCCTGCTGTTCTTAGGTTATCGATTACCAACCGGTGCTTTCGCGGCGCTTTTAGGCGCACCATTCTTCTTACTTCTTTTATTTGGAAAGAGTGGGCGAGCGCTTGCTGCTACAGAAGATCAAGTGATTGGTCTACGCCCATTGTTAAAGCTGTCACCAAGCCATGTGTTACTGGTACTGAGTCTGATTCTTATCATGACCGTAGGTTATTGGTCAGAACCAAATAATAATATTGGTTCTGATTGGGTGATGAGCAGGATTGTTTTGGCAGGACTTGCAGGCTTTGCATTGGCTTGCGGGGGGACTTTGCTACAAACGTTATTCAGAAATCCTTTGGCAAGCCCTGATATTTCCGGGGTCAGTACCAGTTCAGTTTTAATGATTGCTTGTCTGCTGGTGGTTTTCCCAGGAGCCAGTCATAACATGATCGTATTAGCCGGTCTAATTGGTGCTCTTACTGTTATAGCGCTCCTTTTTTGGGGGCTCAAATCACAACTTAGTGTCTCTCAACTCGCGCTGTTTGGGATTGTTATTTCTGCATTTACTGGCACAGCCACTCACATTTTGTTGACTTTCGGTAGCACAACATCAACGGTCACTCTTATGTGGCTGTCCGGTACGACTTATGGCGCGTCTGCTGAAAGTATTATGCCTTTGGCTGTTACGCTCGTTTTGTCACTTATTATTATGGTTCCTATTCTACGAAGCCTAGACATCATGCCTTTAGGAGAAGTCATTCCTCAAGTTGTGGGGATTACTCTTATCCCCTATCGCCTAGTGCTGCTTGGTGTTGCTGCTCTATTAACGGCGATTGCAATATCAACTGTTGGCGCAATTAGCTTTGTTGGCTTGCTAGCACCACATTGCGCGCGTCTATTGGGTTTATATCGTCATGTTCACCTAACTCCCGCCGCGGGTCTTACTGGTGCGTCTCTTTTAATTTGGGCTGACGGAGTCGGACGCAGTGTTATGCCTCCTTCTGAAATAGCAGCTGGCTTGGTCGTGTCTATTTTAGGGAGCCTTTATTTCTTACTCTTACTACTAATCGGATATCGAAAACAACGTCATGGAATTGATTAAATTTCTTCAACAACGTGTCTCTTATCATGTTCACGAATTATCTCTACCAGCCCCAGCTGGGTGTGATTTAGAGACCATACTGCAAACCGCAATGAGTACTCCAGATCATGGAAATCTTAATCCTTGGCATTTTCTTGTGATAGAGCACGAACAAGTTGAAGCACTTGTTGAGCTATTGAGTGCAGCATGGGTTGCGTCTGATGTAAATGTGGATAAAGGGCTAGTCAAACGACTATCAAGTTATTTACGCCAAGCTCCAATGTTGGTGCTGGTCTCTGCAGAGATCAAACCACACAAGGAGGTTTCACAACAAGATCAGATCCTTTCTGCGGCTGCTGCATGCCAAATGATACTCCTAGCAGCGGATGCGAGTGGTTATGGTGGCGTTTGGTATTCGACGGAAGCCGTGGACCTACCAAATGTGAAAGAACATCTGCACCTCAAGGAAAGCCATGTTCCTGTGGGTTTCTTGGTACTAGGTACACCTGAAGAAATACGTAAAAAACGCAGACGGTGCGCAAAACCGCTGACATCAAAATGGTCGCCACAGACGACCTATTAAATAATGAAATGAACCCCAAGAGATAGAGTTAAATGACGCATTTACTTACGATGCAGCACTTCCTAAATAGCTTGCTGCTTGAAACATCTGATTATCAAATTAAAGACAACAGTATTCATTTTGATTTGAACGGTCATGAGCAATTAGAGATTCCTCTAACCTATGTCTCGGCCTCAGGTCGTCATCGATATAGTGGAAAAGTACTGCTTAGAGAGCTATATAACTCATCACAAATACCTTTTTCTCAAGCTGCTTCTTTGTTGGTAGAACGTTACTTCCCGGAAGTTGATAAAGATAAAAAAAAGATCTTTTTACAACGTGTTGAAAACTCGAATGATTATGTAATGCGGGCATCTTCCGCATTAGCTTTGCGTCAATCTAAACATGACTTGCAAGGTTTTATCTCATCAGAACAGGCACTTAGTGGTGGGCATAGTATGCATCCAGCACCCAAGTGTAATGAGCCTCTGAACGAGCAAGAACAAGAAGCGTACTTACCTGAGTTCGCCGGTGAATTCGCCGTGGAATGGTTTGCCGTAAAAGAAGATAAGCTCGCTGGTGAATACGTTTCCGGGTGTTTGAAAGAGGAACTAAAAGAAATGTTTCTGAGCTGTCACACTCAAGGCGGTTCTTCATTACCAGATGCCGAGTGGGTGCCAGTTCCCATGCATCCACTCCAAGCAAGAGAGTGGCGAAAAGCACAGGCAGATTGTCAGGCTCTACAGGCTTATACTCTTGATTTAGGTCTAAAGAGCGATGGGTGGACAGCAACATCTTCCTCACGTGCTATTTATCATCCGAATTGTAAATGGATGCTAAAGGTATCCTTACCGGTTCGTTTGACTAATTCTCTGCGTCTTATGACCGAGCCTGAAGCAAGGCGCGGGACTCAATTTAGTAAATTGATGAAAACAGCTTCAGGTGAGGAATTAAAACAACGATTGAACTTCGCCAATTTTATTGAAGAGCCTATGTGGTGTTCTATTCGCGGAAAGGATCAAAATGTCCTAGAGCTACCGTTGGTATGCTTCAGAGTGAATCCTTTCTTTGCTGAAGCTGAACAAGTATCTGATTCTGCGGCGAGTCGCTTCCATATGTTGGCAACACTAAATCAAGACGCAGTCGGTGATAAGACTAGTGAGCTTGAACAGTGGATTCGAGAGCGTGCCCAAATCCAAGGGCAAAGCCTTGAACTCGCAGCAAGGCATTGGATGAGCGCATTTATGGAAAAGGTCATTGCGCCAATCTGTATCGCGCGTTCTGACTATGGCATTGTGATGCTTGCTCATCAGCAAAACTTAATGGTTGAAGTAGAGCAAGGTTTGCCTGTTGGCGTTGCGGTTCGAGACTGCCAAGGTTTTGGTCTAACGTCACTTGCAATGGATGTGTTCTCTGATATTTTGGAACGTGAGCAACCGGAATACTTTATGGAAGCTGGAGAGCTCAACCCTTATCACGCTTACTATGTTATTGGGAATTCTCTACTAAATACGATTGCGGCCATTGGAGCGCTAGGCTTTATTGAAGAAACCGATTTATGGACATTATGCCGCAATCAGTTTGACGCCTTATCCAAGCTAAATCCCAAAGATGACTCTTTTTATCACTATATTCTTTACTCGCCAACCTTACGGTGGAAACGCAATTTTATGTGCTTCTTATCGGCCTTTAATGAAGCTACGATGAAAGATCCATCAATCATTTACTGTGATGTCGTTAATCCACTTGCTTGGAAAGAATCAGAAAGTGAGGGAGTACGTATCCACAAACCACTTCCTTCAGGTAGAACTGTCACAATACTTGAGCGAGATATTTCGGATGGGTCTTTGACTTTCAGTCTCATTGAATATGGCGAAGTAGTTGCTCAATTTAATGCAGCAATCGAAGGAGATAAGACTGGCGCATTAACGTGCAACACACCTGATGTCAATGATTCCATGATTTGGTGGAGTGCTGTTGAACACCATTTTTTCTCTATGGATCTAAATCGTATTAACGTGACCAATTGGCTAGGTGGAGAAAAGACGATTGAGTTCAGCGAGTTTTTAGAGTCAGCACCAATTTGGTTGCATACAGATCAGGATTCAACCCCTCAAGTATTCACGACAGCAGAGAATGGTTCGACACATCCTATTCGACCCACTCACCCTGAAGGCATCGTTTTTCAGCGATATTACTACCACTTGAAACGCACTGTTACCTTGAGAGTGGTTGAGAATGCTAGAGACTTAAACACATTCCACCGTTGGCATAATGAGCCTTCTGTTGCCCAAATGTGGGAGCTAGAGGGAGGGTTATCGACACACCGAAATTACCTTGAGCAGCAAAAAGAGGACAAACATGTCTACGGTGTAATCGGGGAGTTTGATGGCGTGCCTTTCGGTTATTTTGAAATCTATTGGGCAGCCGAAGACAGAATTGGTCCATTTTACGAATACGGATTATTTGATAAAGGAGTACATATGCTGGTGGGCAACTTAGCGTATAGAGGCCTTCCTTACTTTGATACTTGGGGAAGGGCAGTGGTTCAATACTGTTTCATGCAGGAACCAAGAATGGAGTCTGTTGTCGGTGAGCCAAGAGCCGATAACCATCGAGTGCTCAAGTTGAACTCGCGAGTAGGGATGCAAAAATTGTTTGAATTTGATTTTCCTCATAAACGTTCAGCGTTCATTTTGTGCGGTAGAAAACGCTTCTTTGAGCAGTTTGCATTTTAGATTATGTGTTGTATTGAAAAGGGAAAATAATGAATAACGATAACAAACGTCTCGAGATGGACACTATTTATGATGTGATTGGTGTCGGCTTAGGTCCATTTAACTTAAGTATTGCCGCTTTAGCTGCCCAAAAAACCGAACTCAACACGTTATTTCTAGACAAGCGTTCTCACTTTGCATGGCATCCAGGGTTACTACTGGACGATGCAAAAATGCAAACATCATTCTTAAAAGATTTAGTGACTGCGGTTGACCCAACTAGCCCTTACAGTTTTCTCAATTATTTAGTCTTGAACAGAAAGTTCTACCCGTTTATGGCTTCGGGACAGAATACGATCGGACGTTTAGAGTTTTCAGATTATATGGGGTGGGTGGCGAATCAACTACCCAATGTAAAATTTAGTCAAGAAGTCATTCATATTGAAAACAACGATGGATTATTTAAGGTCGTAACGGAAAACCACATTTTTTATGCAAAAAACCTTGTTATGGGAACCGGTGTTGTTCCATCCGTTCCTGAATGTGCAATGCTGCACATGGGCGAAGAGTGCTTCCATGCCAGTGAGCTAGCTTTGCGTTCCCCTCAATTCGAAGGTAAACGAGTTGCAGTGATCGGCGGAGGGCAAACGGGAGCCGATGTTTTCCAACATAGTTTTGATCAACAGTTCGGTGCGTTATCTGAGCTTCATTGGATATCGAGAAGAGCGAATATTGAGGTACTTGATGAAGGTTGCTTTACTGACCAATATTTCATGCCAGATTATGTGAATGGGTTCTATCAACTTGATCAAAAAGTGAAGGATAGCGAAGTGGGGCGACAAAAGCTAACCAGCGATGGGATTACAAGCGAGTGCCTTCAGGGGATCTATCAGCGTTTGTACCATGATAAGTTTGTGTTGAGAAATAGATCATGGTGGAGCATTCAGCCAAGCCGCTCCCTAATCGATATGCAACGTGATAGTACAGGTTACCAATTGAAACTTGAACATAGCTTAACAGGCAAACTATCACAGATTACAGCGGATATTGTTGTCATGTGCACTGGTTTTAAGCGCGTAACACCAAGCTGTTTAAACGCGTTACATGAACAAATCAAATGGGATGATGATGGGCGTCCTAAATTGGCAGAAGACTTCTCTGTAGAATGGGACGGTGGAGAGCATAATCGTATCTATATGGTTAACACTGGTATGGGGAGTCATGGTATCGCAGAGCCACAATTAAGCTTAGCTGCGTGGCGAGGTGCCAAAATACTCAACAGCATCGCACAGAAAAACCTCTACGACCCGGTCGAGCACACCGGTGTCGTTGATTGGGGATTAGAGCCTAGTAAACAACAGAAAGAGCTCTGTTGATTTCGAGAGGGCTCTAAATCCTACGTAACTGCTCAAACTTAAGCCTTTCATGATAATGAGAGGCTTTTTTGGTATGTTAACTGGGGATGTAAATATCACTAAACTAGAGGAAGCTTCTCGATCTATAAAATAGGGTACTTATACTATGTATGCCGCCTTCATCTAAACCATCACGACCTCTGGAATATATCTAAGGCCCAACATAGTACATCCATCTTCTAAATAACTGTCCGTCACCACATCGAAGCCGAATTTACCATAGTAGTCTTTCAGGTGTGCTTGCGCTGAAATGAAAATAGAGCTTTCCGGGTAAATTTTTCGAGTCGTATCGAAGCTTACTTGCATGAGTTGGTTACCTACCTGCTTACCTCGGTACTCTTTTGCGACGATGACACGACCGATACATACATCATCGGCATCCGCGTTGATCAATGGGAGCACATCACAAGGGTATCCAAGTTTGGGAGCCATAATACGACTGTAAGCCACGAGACGTTCGTTATCATAGCCCATGACGTGATAGGTCTCGGGATGGTTATCTTTGCCATCCAAGTCGCTGTAGGGTGTTTTCATGTCTACTATAAAAATATCGACTCTTTCTCGTAAGAAATCATAGAGCTCATCAACCGATAGCTCCGCAAATTTTTTCACTCTCCACTCGATCATCACTTTTCTCCTTATTATTTTTGGCTACAACATAGAGGCTATTTCTACCGAGTTCATTAACCTTTGTTAACTGACCTGAGAATAGAGTAGGAAATGATCAGTGTGGAGAAAGCAAAAGGTTAAGCGTTTTCCTTTTAGTCATCTAAGCATCATAAAACAATGTCTTTGAACCACTTGTTATTTCCTGCCCTTGTTCATTTCGTTCGGCTCATGTAATAGAAAGTTAAAATTGTTTCTTTTTTGGGGTTTACATCATTTGGTAATAAAGCCACTATGAATTCACGAAGAATAGACAAGTAAAGCTGTTCACCAGCGGGTTTAGGAATCAAACCTTCTGCTGATGGCTGATTTAGAGGAAGTAATGGCAGGAAACAGTATCGGACAACATTTCCGCGTGACCACGTTCGGAGAAAGTCACGGTATCGCACTAGGATGTATCGTAGATGGGTGCCCACCAGGATTAGAAATTACCGAAGCAGACCTTCAAAAAGATTTGGATCGTCGTCGCCCTGGAGCTTCTCGTTATACAACGGCTCGCCGTGAAGCGGATGAAGTAAAGATTTTATCAGGTGTATTTGAAGGCCAAACTACGGGTACTTCTATTGGTCTATTGATTGAAAATACAGACCAACGCTCTAAAGACTATTCCGAAATTAAAGATAAATTCCGCCCTGGCCACGCTGATTACACGTACCATCAAAAATACGGTGTGCGTGATTACCGTGGTGGTGGTCGCTCTTCAGCTCGTGAAACAGCAATGCGTGTTGCGGCTGGTGCGATTGCAAAGAAATACCTAAAACAAGAATTTGGTGTTGAAATCCAAGCTTATCTTTCTCAAATGGGTGATATCTCAATTGATAAAGTGGATTGGAACGAGATTGAAAACAACGCTTTCTTCTGCCCTGATGCAGATAAAGTACCTGAGTTTGACCAACTGATTCGTGACCTACTAAAAGAAGGCAACTCGATCGGTGCGAAGATTCAAGTTGTTGCGACTAAAGTGCCGGTAGGCCTTGGTGAGCCGATTTTTGATCGTCTAGATGCTGATATCGCGCATGCGCTAATGAGCATTAACGCTGTGAAAGGTGTTGAGATTGGTGATGGCTTTGATGTGGTTAATCAGCGCGGTAGCGAACACCGTGATCCATTAACGCCAGAAGGCTTCACTAGCAACCATGCTGGCGGTATTTTAGGTGGTATCTCTACTGGCCAAGATATTGTGGCAAGCATTGCGCTTAAGCCAACATCAAGCATTACGGTACCGGGTGACACTATCACTAAAGATGGTGAAGCGACGCAGCTAATCACTAAAGGTCGTCATGATCCATGTGTTGGTATTCGTGCGGTGCCAATTGCAGAAGCGATGCTAGCGATTGTTCTACTCGATCATCTATTGCGCCATCGTGGTCAGAACCACGGCGTAACGACGAATACTCCTCAAATCTAACGATTGAGAGAATGAAAAAAGGGTTGCTTCCTATTGGAGCAACCCTTTTTTGTTTTCTAGTGGTATTTGCTATTAATGCAGAGAGCTTTCAGGATCAAGCTGGAATGAAGGCAAGCGCCACTTGAATCTCACCGCTGCCATACGTAGCAAATAGCCGACTACAAGTGTCACAATCGTTGCAGTGACATTGTTAATACCAAACTCGATTAAGCCTAGGTATAAGCCTGAAGCAATCAGTGCGATAGAGGCGTAAAGCTCTTCATGCAGCACCAGTGGTGTTTGACGACAGATAAGATCACGCAGCAAGCCACCAAATACGCCAGTAACCAGTGCTGATACCATGCAGATCATTGGATGAAGGTCCATGTTCATTGCCACTTTAGTACCAATGATACTAAATACAATCAGGCCTAGTGCATCTAAACGAATGAACAAACCTTTAAGTTTAATAACCCACTTAGCAAGGCCTGTTGTGACAACGCCTGCCACACAAGTAATCGCAAGAAATTCAGGGTTCTCAACCCAACCTAACGGGTAGTGGCCAAGCAAGATGTCTCGCACTGTACCACCGCCAATTGCCGTTGCGCTGGCAACCAACATTACACCAAACCAATCCATTTTTTGTTTACCAGCACTGAGAGCACCGGTCATGGCTTCTGCCGTGATGCCAATGATATACAAAACACTTAGTAGCATTGCTGTAGCTCTATTATTTAGGTCTATAAATTGGAGTCTTATAGGCCTTGGAGATATAAAAATGAAGCGGGAGTGTAGTAGCAAAATTAGCGATTGACGAATGAATATTTGTACCGTAAATAAGCATTTCAGATTAGCTAAACTAATCATTCACCTAAAAGTGGTATAATCTGGATGCTGCAATCGATTGTCCACCTTTAGGAAAACGATATTGCTAATGTCATTACCCCTAAGAGGGCTTTACCGAGCGCGTAAAAAAACGCAAAATGCGCCTGTTCTTTTTACTTTAATTTGATTCTATGACGCACCAATATCCAGACATCATCAATATCTTCAACCAAACCTTTTACGAGAGCTTCAATACTAAACTCGAACTGGGTGAGGATGAACCTATTTATCTGCCAGCTGATGAGCAGGTTCCTCACCATCGTATCGTGTTTGCTCGCGGGTTTTATGCCTCTGCACTGCACGAGATCGCGCACTGGTGTGTAGCGGGTCCTGAACGTCGTTTATTGGAAGATTTTGGTTATTGGTATGAGCCAGATGGACGAACAGAAGCGGTTCAAGCTGAGTTTGAAAAGGTAGAAATCCGCCCGCAAGCGTATGAATGGATCATTGCGACCAGTGCAGGCTTTCCTTTTAATGTTAGCTGTGACAATCTACACGGCGATTTTGAGCCAGATCGTTTGGCCTTTATGCATAAAGTACACAAAGAAGTTATGGGTATCCTAGAAGTTGGTCTTCCACCAAGAGTCAAAATGCTTTCCCAAGCGTTGCGCGACTTCTACGACGTAGAACCTCTGTGTGCTAGCCAGTTTATTGTGAAATAAGAGAATATTATGATTATCGAATTTGAAGAAAAACTACTTGAAGTAATTGATGCTCGCATTGAAAACGCATCAGACGACGAACTGTTTGCGGGTGGTTACTTACGTGGTCATATTTCTCTTTCAGTGGCTTCGTGTGAAGAAGAGGGCATTGAAGATTTAGCAGAAGTGAAAGCGCGCATTGAGAAAAGCCTAGATGATGCTCGCTCTGAACTTACACCAGCAGATCGCACTATTGTGAATGACCTTTGGGTTGAGCTGCAAAACCAAGCTTAATCGCGGGTTATTTATCATTATCTGCTCAGTCCCTTCCTTTTCATTTTGCTGAGCAGTGAAGTTTGAGACTCATTCGAAATTTTTGAATGAGTCTGTTCAATCCTTGTGATGGTTCCATTTTCTGACTACGTTATTCTAACCCAACTTAACGAGATTACAGAAAGGGTTACATCATGAAAGTTATCGCATTCGGCGCAAGCACAAGCTCTACCTCTATCAACAAAACACTAGCAACTTACGCAGCTAACTTGATTGAAGATGCTGACGTAAAAGTTCTCGACATCAATGATTACAACGTTCCTATGTTCAGTGAAGACACTGAAAAAGAGATTGGCCAAGCTGAAGGTGCTCAAGCATTTTTACGTGACCTAGCAGAAGCGGACGCATTTGTTATCTCTTTCGCAGAGCACAATGGCCACTATCCAGCAGCGTACAAAAACCTATTTGACTGGGCGACACGTATTGAACGTTCAGTGTTTGGTGAGAAGCCTGCGGTATACCTAGCGACGTCTCCGGGCCCTGGTGGTGCGCAAACAGTGCTTGGTGCGGTAACGGGCTCTGCACCGTACTTTGGCGGTAACGTAAAAGCATCGGTTTCTGTACCAAGCTTCTACGATAACTTCGATTTTGAATCTGGCGCTATCAGCAACGAAGAGATCGCTCAGCAGATTAAAGAAGCCGTCGCTAAGCTTTAACTTCTCAATCAATACTTAAACCCAGTAAAGTTGTTTGAAAGTTTAAGTGATCAGATACAAAAAGGCCGAGAGACGCAGTGTCACTCGGGCTTTTTCATTACAAATACTTTGAATTAACGAACGAGTAATCCGTCAGTTATTGATTGGCTTTCGCTTGTTTATCTGCAACCCATCCAGCTGTTAACGCTTTACCTTTACGTAGCCTACGCACCCACATTCTGCTTGGGTGAATGGCTTCCAGAACATCAGCTGGCAGAGGCAGTGGATCGCCACAAATTTGTGATGCTAAAACCTCTGCAAGTAGGGGAGCTGAGCTTAACCCACGAGAGCCTAAACCGATAAAGCAGAATAGGTTAGGGAAGCTAGTGACGGTTTCAACATCGTCAACCGAGTCACGCTGTGGATTAAATTTATGCAGATTTTGGTACTGCTTTTTAATGGCTACAAAGTCACCAACGTTACCGACAAACGGGAGGTGATCGCGGCTTACACTACGGATACCTTGGCGCGCTAGGTTGGTACTGGTATCGACTTCTTTTGTCCACGCCTGATCTGGCAGCGAGCCATGAAGGCGCTCGCCATTGTGCTGTTGAACTTCGGCATCAAACTCTTGGTCGATGTTGGTTTTGTCGTAGTTCGCGCCAATGCAATGGTGTCCATTGTTTGGGTTTTGTGGTGTTAGGTAGCCATCAAAGCACAACACGGTTTTGAGTTTGCTAAGATTTTCCGTGGTCGGAATGTGGCTCACTTGACCTTTAACTGGAGTAAGAGGCACGGGTTGAGTCTGCTCAAACTGGGTGAATTTATGCCCGTTCGCAACAACTACTTGGTCATGTCTTGCTTGAACTTCACCTTGTGGTGTCTCAATCGTTAGCAGCCATTGCTGTTTAGCTTCGAGCCACTCTAGCTGAGTCACTTGGTGTTGATAGTGTGCACTTACTTTATTGGTTTGTTCTAATTGACCAATAAGGCCTTGTGTAAGCTGAAGTGGGCTTAACCACCCACCTAGAGGAAAGTAGACACTCTCTTTATCAACTGGCAAACCGATCTTTTCGTTTGCTTGTTCTGGCGATAAATGCTGAATCAAATCGGTGTGGAAATTACCTTCCAACATGCGCTTGAGCTTCTTAGTGGAACCTTCATCCCACATCAAAATGTTCACACCACACCAGTTATGATCGAATTCAATCGATGTTGCGGCTTGATTGATGAACTGACGTGCAAACAACAATCCAGGGCCGAATATACGCGAAACGTTTGAGGTCGCCTCACTCAATAGTGGGTAAATTGCACCTTGGTTATTACCAGAGGCGTTTCCTGCAGCTTGCTGATGTTCACAGTAAAGCGTGATGTTCTTACCGCGGCGGCTCAGTGTTTTAGCCAACGCAGCACTGGCAACACCACCACCGATGATAGCGATGTCTTGTGAGTTACTGTGCTCTGATAGACCGTACCAAGGCTTGATATTGGTATGAGCATGTTTTTCGCCAAGTCGGCCTGCAATCATTTCGCGCTTAGTACCAAAGCCTTTAACCTTCTTCATCTCAAAGCCCGCTTCAATCAAACCACGACGCACGAAACCAGCCGCGGTAAAAGTCGCACAGCTACAATCTTGCTTGGCCAGCTTTGCCATGCCATTGAATAGGTTTTGGTTCCACATCTCTGGATTTTTGCTTGGGGCGAATCCATCTAGGAACCATGCATCTACTAGACCTTGCTTTGGGGTAGGTACGCTTGGCATACAGTCTTTGATGTCGCCGAACCATAAATCCAATGTGATCGCACCATCGCCCAATACGATGCGGTGACATTCAGGCAGGGCGATAGGGTAGTGTTCTTGAATCTGCGTCGCATACTCGGCTAATTCTGGCCACGCTTGGTGCGCTTTGATGAGATCCTCTTGGTTTAGAGGATATTTCTCAAAACTGATGAAGTGTAACTCTTTGGTAACAGCTTGAGAGTTATCTTTTAGGAAAGCATCGAACCATTGCCAAACCGCAAGAAAGTTGAGGCCTGTACCAAAGCCGGTTTCAGCGATCACAAAACGGCGCTGATCATGTTCAAGCCAACGCTCTGGAAGGTGGTTTTGCTTTAAAAAAACGTAACGAGTCTCTTCCAAACCATTCACGTTGGAGAAGTAAACATCGTCAAATTGGTCTGAAACTGGCGTGCCAGACTCATTCCATTCCAGCTCAGCATTAGTAATTGAAGTCATAAAATCTATCATTTTGTGATTTGAAGCGATAAGTTGGTAGGGATTGTACGAATTTCTAGGAAAGCTGACCACTTTTGTTAGGCTTCTTAGTTATCATCTAGCTGAATTTAGAATTATAGGAATGTCACATGAAACGAGTCGTAATCACCGGTATGGGTATTGTTTCAAGTATCGGTAACAACGTCGAAGAAGTTTTAGCATCACTGAAAGAGGGTAAATCTGGTATTACCGCTTCAGAGCAGTTCAAGGAAAATGGCTTACGCTCTCAAGTTTGGGGTAACCTTAAAATGAACCCTGCTGACCATATTGATCGCAAAAAGATGCGCTTTATGGGTGATGCAGCGGCATTCGCTTATCTTTCAATGGAGCAAGCAATTGCAGACGCTGGCCTAACAGAAGAACAAGTATCTAATGACCGCACGGGTATCGTTGCGGGTTCAGGTGGTGCTTCTTCTCTTAACCAAGTAAACGCAGTAGACATCATCCGTGAGAAAGGCGTTAAGCGTGTTGGTCCATACATGGTTCCACGTACAATGGCTTCAACGGTTTCTGCTTGTCTAGCAACTCCTTTCAAAATCCGTGGTGTGAACTACTCTATGAGTTCTGCATGTGCAACATCTGCACACTGTATTGGTCACGCAATGGAGCTTATCCAATTAGGTAAGCAAGACGTAGTATTCGCTGGTGGTGGTGAAGAGCTAGATTGGTCTCTGACTATGATGTTCGACGCAATGGGCGCACTTTCTACTAAGTACAACGATACTCCTGAGCTAGCTTCTCGTACTTACGATGCAGACCGTGATGGTTTCGTTATCTCTGGTGGCGGCGGCATGCTAGTTATCGAAGAGCTTGAGCACGCTAAAGCTCGTGGCGCGAAAATCTACGGTGAGATCGTAGGCTACGGCGCAACTTCAGATGGCTACGATATGGTTGCTCCTTCTGGTGAAGGCGCGGTTCGTTGTATGAAGATGGCAATGCAAAACGTTGATGGCGTTGACTACGTGAACACTCACGGTACTTCAACTCCAGTTGGTGACGTGAAAGAGCTAGGTGCTATCCAAGAAGTATTTGGTGGCAACAGCCCAGCAATCTCAGCAACTAAAGCGATGACAGGTCACGCTCTAGGTGCAGCTGGCGTACACGAAGCGATTTACTCAACGCTAATGCTAGACAACGGCTTCATCGCTCCAAGCATTAACGTTTCTAACTTAGACGAAGCAGCTGCTGGCCTAGACATCGTAACTGAAGCTCGCGAACAAGAGCTAACAACAGTTATGTCTAACAGCTTTGGTTTCGGCGGTACGAACGCAACGCTAGTAATCAAAAAATTCCAAGCTTAATTAGGCTTGAGCTAAATAGACAAGGGTTAATTGTTAACGGATGACGCGAGTGCAGTTTCAACACTCACGGGTAACCCATTAATCATGACCCACAGAACAAAGCTTTCTATACATAGGTTTAGAAATGGAAAGGTTTCCAGAGCTTGATCAGTAGTGGCTTTGGTCAGTACTGGTCGAACAGACGCAGACTCTGTCTCCTGGAGAGCGAGATAGGATCCTTTTGTTCTGGATGTTTGCCCGATTGTTAATTCAATCGGGCATTTTTCGTTTTAGGCTTGAGTAGTAAAAGCTGAGTAGGAATCTATCTTTATCTCAACAAGCCTTTATTCATAATGTATTCCATTTGTTACTCGACACCGTGTGTGGAATTTTGCACAATCATTTCAATTCACATTTAGGTCGATAGACCTCAACAAAAGTATTCGCCAAATGAAAATCTTAATCGACGAAAACATGCCTTATGCAGAAGCGCTTTTTAGCCAGCTGGGTGAAGTGACAATGAAGTCTGGTCGCACATTAACTGCGGACGATCTGGTTGACGTAGACGCACTGATGATTCGCTCTGTCACTAAGGTGAACGAAGAATTAATCAGCAAAGCCAATAAACTGAAGTTTGTCGGCACTGCAACAGCGGGCATGGATCACGTCGACCAAGAATTGATGAAAGAGCGTGGCATTTTCTTTACAGCGGCACCGGGCTGTAACAAGGTGGGTGTGGCTGAATATGCGTTCAGTGCGATGATGGTTCTTGCGCAGCAACAAGGCTTCTCTGTGTTTGAAAAAACAGTCGGTATTATTGGCTGTGGTCAAGTGGGTAGCTACTTAGCAAAATGTCTAGAAGGTATTGGTATTAAGGTGCTACTGAACGACCCTCTAAAACAGCAAGAGGGCGACACTCGTGAGTTTACTGAATTAGAAACTCTGCTTGAGCAATCAGATGTGATCACCCTGCATACCCCTATCACGAGAACGGGTGAGTTCCCAACCCATCATTTGATCAACGAGCAAGTGCTGAATAACTTACGAGCTAATCAGATCCTAATTAATGCCGCTCGCGGCCCTGTAGTTGATAACCAAGCACTCAAAGCTCGTCTGCAAAAAGCTGATGGCTTCACGGCTGTCCTTGATGTATTTGAGTTTGAACCTGAAGTAGATATGGAACTGCTCCCTTTACTTGCTTTCGCAACGCCTCACGTAGCGGGCTACGGTCTAGAGGGTAAAGCACGTGGTACAACGATGATCTTTAACAGCTATTGTGAGTTCTTGGGGAGTGAACAACGCGCTTACGCGAGCAATCTATTGCCGACAGCGCCTGTACCTCAAATGAAATTAGATAGAGCTTGGGACGAAGCAACACTGCACAATTTGACTCAGTTGATCTATGATGTGCGCAAAGACGATGCCTTATTCCGTCGCAATATCGCTACGCCAGGTTCTTTTGACAAGATGCGTAAAGAATATTGGGACCGCAGAGAGTACAGTGCAGTCGAGTTAACAGGTGATGATTCTTGTAATCTAGCGCCGTTAGCTAAACTCGGTTTTATGGTAAAGCCAACTTTATAAAAAGAGAGAAACAATGAGCCAAGAATTTAATATTGCTATTTTAGGTGCGACTGGTGCGGTTGGTGAAACCATTCTTGAAGTACTTAAAGAGCGTAAATTCCCTATCGGTGAACTGCACTTACTAGCAAGTGAACGTAGTGAAGGTAAAACTTACCGCTTTAATGGTAAGACGATACAAGTGCAGAACGTTGCAGACTTCGATTGGTCTCAAGTTCATATCGCATTTTTCTCTGCTGGTGGCGACCTTTCTGAACAATGGGCTCCAGTTGCTGCGGATGAAGGTGTTGTCGTTATCGATAACACATCTAAGTTCCGCTACGAATACGATGTTCCACTGGTTGTGCCTGAAGTGAACCCTGAAGCAATTGCTGAGTTCCGCAACCGCAACATCATTGCGAACCCAAACTGTTCAACGATTCAAATGCTGGTTGCGCTTAAGCCAATTCACGATGAAGTAGGTCTAGAGCGTATCAACGTATCTACTTACCAATCGGTTTCTGGTGCAGGTAAAACGGGTATCGATGAACTTGCTGGTCAAACCGCTAAGCTTCTTAACGGCATGCCAGCTGAAAACTCAGCATTCCCACAGCAGATCGCGTTCAACTGTATCCCTCAAATTGATGAGTTTACGGAAAACGGCTACACGCGCGAAGAGATGAAGATGGTTTGGGAAACACAAAAAATCTTTAACGACTCTTCAATCACTGTGAACCCAACATGTGTTCGTGTACCGGTGTTCTATGGCCACGCAGAATCACTGCACGTTGAGACTCGCTCTCCAATCGGTGCTGAGCAAGTGGTTCAACTGCTAGAGAACACAGAAGGTGTTGAAGTTTTCCACGGTATGGAATTCCCAACACAAGTACGTGATGCTGGTGGTAAAGACCACGTAATGGTAGGTCGTATTCGTAACGACATCAGCCATCACAGCGGTATCAACATGTGGGTAGTTGCGGATAACGTTCGTAAGGGCGCGGCGACAAACGCAGTACAAATCGCTGAAGTTCTGATTCGCGATTACTTCTAAGCCTTACCGCCTTGATAAACAAGCCTCACTCTTTAGTGGGGCTTTTTTAATCGATTAAAAATATTGTTAGTCAAATTGTGTGAAATTGCTGCGAATATTGTCGCTGCAACACATTTTTTGTTTTCATCTCTATAGTTTTACGTCATTTATCCGATATATTTAATAGTTCATCACATTATCCGAATTTAAGCACCTAGCTGAGCCTTTTATGTTTCAAATTTTCAAGCAGTGGGTAATACCTTTTGCCGTTATCATTGCGACTCAGATTTCCGTTGTTCGTGCAGATTCCATTCGAGTTGTAGGGCCTAATGGTCAGATACAATCAGCGCCTACTTTTTCAGAACCTCTTCAAAGAGCTCAATCGAATAGCGCAGAGCCCTCTCGTTTCTACGGCCCAACGCGTGGCAATGAAACGTTGTGGTCTATTGCCTCTAAACTGCGCCCAGATAACTCTGTTTCCGTCCAACAAACCTTGTTGGCAATTTACCGACTGAACCCACAAGCGTTTGAAAATCAAAATATCCATAGCTTATTGCCTGCTAGCCATTTACGTGTCCCTTCTTTAGAGCAAGCTCGTGCGAGCTCTACGCAGCAAGCTATCAATATTATGAACTCGCATTTGGCAAAGCTTGATGAACCAGCAGCCACGCCAAAAGCCGCTCAAGCTTCAAACCAATCGAACGTGGGATCGAAAAAACCGGTGCCTGCTAAGCCAGCTCCGGCTGTAGAAACCGCGAAAAAATTGGTTTCAGGTGCGCCATCTTCTTCTGTTAAAGAGATGAACAAGCTTGAGAAGCAGCTAGAGCTATCTGAAAGCGAGCTTCTATCTCTCGAGGAAAAGAACCACCAACTTCGCTTGATGTTGTCGGATGTTCAGTCTGAAGTGGATGTGCTTAAGACAGAGCTTAGCGACGAAGACCGTATTCGCAGTGAAGTTGAAAAGTTACTTGCTGAAGAGCGAAGAAAGAACGCTGAAATTGAAAAAATGGCACCAAGTGCAATGGACCAGTTATTGTCGAATGGCTGGCTAGTCGCTGCACTTGCGATTATTCCGGGCCTTCTACTTGGTCTTATTATTGTGATCTTGTTGGTTCGCCGCTCTAAAAGTGAAGAGCAACAGCAACCAACGCAAAACCAACCTACTCAGCCTGAGCCAAGTAGCGCTGCTCCTATGATGCTGTCTGATGAGATTGATGACCTCGACAATGAGTTGTCTCTCGATGATGAGCTGTTTGGTACAGAGGGTGATGCGAATAAGCTGTTTGATGATCAAGCACTGGCTGAAGAAGACGATGTTTTTGCTGGCCTAAATGAATCAGATCTTGATTTCAACCTTGATGATGAAGAGGATGATCCGTTTGCCAGCATCAGTGAGAACGGTGATTTAGACACTAACTTCGATGATCTAGATTTAGATAGCAGCAACGGCATCAGTGTGAATGGCGAAGAGAAAGCGCTTGGCCTAGAAGAGATGGAGCGTGCGCTTGATAAGACAGCAGAAAGCGCGCTTGATTCTGATGATGGTGACTTTGACTTGTCGGATGATAATTCAATGTCTGCAGATGATATTGAAGCACTGTTAGCTCAAGAGTCGCAGACAGAAGACCTAGGTTCTAACGAACTGGATCAGTCTATGCTCGATGACCTGTTTGCACTGGATGATGAGGATGATGACAGTTTTGATATTGATGCACTGATTTCAGAGGAGCAAAGTGATTCGACGCCAAGTACAGAGACGTCTGCAAGTGATGATTTTGATATCGATGCTCTTATTTCTGAACAGCAAACTTCTCAGCCAGAGCCAACAAGTGTTGAAGACGATATTGATGATATCTTCGCGCAATTGGCTGCTCAGAATGAACAGAATGATCCTTTCAATCTAGATAGCGACGATGAGACTGCCAAAGACCCAAATAGTGGTTTGGCGTCTGATGACGATATCGAAAACATTTTGGCTCAGTTTGACCAACCTTTGGAAAGCGAAGAAGAGCAGCAGAGTGTTGACCTGCTTGACGAGCAATTAGCCGGTGATGATGTCGATTTAAGTAATTCGACAGACCTACTTGATGAGATGTTGGAAAATTTCTCTGATGAGGATTCTGAAGGTGAACCTTTAGGTTTTGACGCTCTGTCTGAGTTGGAAGAACTGTCAGGCTTATCAACCGATGATGAACTGAACATTTCTGAAGACAGCACAAAGATGCTAGATGAGTTGCTTAGCGACTCTGACGATGACTTTGAGATTGATGCTGAGAGTACTGACCTATTAGATGAGTTACTTGACGACGAAATTAATGATACCGAGCTTATTCTAGACAGTGATGAAACCTTGGATGAGCTGCTAGAAAGCGAGTTGTCGGTGGATGAAGACGATCAGTCAGCGACTGAATCTCTGGATCCATTCGATGAGCTACTGACGAGTGGTATTGAAGACGAGATTGAGTCTGAAGACAAAGCCTTTGATAAAGAGCTAGAAGCTGTATTCGATTTCGACACATCAATTGATGATGTAAGTAGCCTTGCAAATGCTGATATCGAGTCGTTAATTTCTGAGCCTTCTACTGCAACTGAATCTTCTGAAGCTGAGCTTGATAAGCCGGTAGCTGCTGAGCCGGAACCACAAGTCGACGACATCGAACTTAACGACGAGCTAGCAAATACAGAAGCGACAGAAAATACCAAAGAGTCTGAACGTAAGAACGATGAAGCTACATTTAATCGTGATGACTTTATCGATGATATGTTTGGTGTGGCACCTGCTACAGATGCGCTATTCAATGACCCGTTGGGCAACACTGATGAAGCGCTTATCGATGAGTTGATGACGCCAGAGCTAGACGCACACTTTGAAGAGGCTTCTGAGCAACCCGCTCAGTCGGACGTAATTGAGTCAGCGGTCGAAGGTATGAAGTCAGATATCGAAAGCGATGAGTTAGATATCGACTCGTTACTCTCTGAAAATAATAATGTTGAGGAGTTTGAGCAGGAGCAACCTGAGCTTGAACCTTCACCGGAACTAGGCAGTTCAGAAGAGAGCGCGCCAATATTTGATAACGAGGCTGCGCCTCCAGCTTCATTAGATGACATTTCTGACGATGATGAAGATACAGTTGAAGACTGGCTAGCTGAAGCGATCAACGATGTAGAATCTCCATCGAACGTTGACTCTGATTTTGACTTTGAACCTAAGGTTCAAGGTAGCGAAGAGTTCGATAATGTTGTCGAATCCTTGCCAGAGCCAGAGCCAGAGCCAGAGCCAGAGCCAGAGCCAGAGCCAGAGCCAGAGCCAGTTCGTGCTGCAAACATGCCAGAGATCATTCCAAATGAATTCGGTGTGCCACAAGACGACGATTGGCTGATTGATGAAGACACTTCTGAAGCAGTAGCTGAAACTGATCAAGAACCAACGCCAGAGTCTCAACCTGAAACAGTACTACAGCCAGAAGCGGTAGAACAACAGAGCGAAGATGAATTCTCGTTTGATGGTTTCGAGCTTCCAGAATTTAATGAAGAAGATGCGTTGGCGGAAGCTGAGGCTGAAACTGCCATTGAACCGCAAGCTGAGTCTCAACCTGAAACAGCACTACAGCCAGATGTGGTAGAACAACAGAGCGAAGATGAATTCTCGTTTGATGATTTCGAGCTTCCAGAATTTAATGAAGAAGATGCACTAGCAGAGGCTGTAAGTGAGCCTGATGAAGCTCAGCTAGAGCAAGATTTATCGGATGGCAGCGAGAAGTTTGAGTTCGATGATCTTGACCTGCCAGAATACGATGAAGAAAGTGCTAAGGCGGACTCTGTTTTAGATGATATTGAACAGAGCAGTGCGGAGCCGGTTGCGGAAGAGCAAGGCGTACAGTTTGACGAGTACGATTTACCCGAATACGGTGAAGATGAAGCGATCTCTGATGCATTTGCAGAAAAGCCTACGCCATTAACTGCCTTTAGTCCGCAGGGAGAAGAGCAAGATGCACTGCATGACTTGTTCTCGAACCCACAAAGTTTTTCTGGTGCGGATGACTTCTCGGATGTCAATGAAGTAGATTTAGCCGGATTCCCAGAAGCTAACGAACCAACAAGCGCACCTTCATTGCCTAGTGCCGAGGTAAACGAAGTTGAAGACGGGCCGTTAGAAGGCTTCGATAACTTTGATGAAACTAATTTGGCTGAATTGCTTTCAGAAGATGTTCAAGACACGGTCGACAACATGTTCGAGAAGCCATTAGATGCGACATCAATTGATAGTGCTGGGTTAGACATTGATGCAATGCTTGAAGTTGGAGGTGAAGATTGGAAAGGTTTTAATCTTGCGCCAGAACAGCAATCGAGCATGCAAGATGATGTGCCTGATGATCAGCAAGAGATTTGGGCGTCTGCAGAGCAGCAAGCTGAGCCTAAGATTAAAGAAGAGAATTGGGCGCAGCAAGATAACTTAACCGAATCATCGAATAGTCGTGATAAGCAGTACATGACCATTGATGAATTGATGGCTCAAGTTGAGCAAGAGGGTGAAGATGCCATTAACCCAGACGATGAAGAACTGAAGCTGGATGTTGGTCTGAATGAATTCCCTGACGTAATCGGTGATATTGGAAACTATGATGTCGATAGCAACGCTGAAGCTGCAGGTAAGCTTGATCTCGCAAAGATTTACATTGAAATGAGTGATTCTCAAGGCGCGATCAAATTGCTGGAAGAGGCGATTGTAGACGGAAGCGACGATATTCGCCGAGAAGCCAAGAATCTTATCGATACGCTAAACGGACGATAAACTGGATGAGATAGAAAGGGTAGCATTGGCTACCCTTTATTTGTGGCGAGTCTTTCTTCTAATATTGTAGATTTAGTCCCATCCTATTTGGGATAGTACTCATTTCCGTATATACTTCTCGCCCATTTTCAAAGAGAACAAGAACATGAAAATTGCTTTAGGTATTGAATATAACGGTACCCACTACTTTGGTTGGCAGCGTCAACGAGACGTGAAAAGTGTCCAAGAAGAATTGGAAAAGGCTCTTTCGGTTGTCGCAAATCACCCTGTAGAAGTTCAATGTGCAGGACGAACGGATGCCGGTGTTCACGGTACGGGACAAGTTGTTCACTTTGAAACCAATGTCGACCGAAAAATGGTGGCATGGACAATGGGTGCAAATGCCAACATGCCTAAGGACATCGCTGTTCGTTGGGCAACAGAAGTGAATGAAGATTTTCATGCTCGCTTCTCTGCAACAGCGCGCCGTTACCGCTATATCATTTTTAACCATGCACTGCGGCCTGGAATCTTGGATTCAGGCGTGAGCCACTATCATGGTCATCTTGACGAGAAAAAGATGCATGAGGCTGGTCAGTATTTGCTTGGTGAAAATGATTTCACGTCGTTCAGAGCAACACATTGTCAATCTCATAGCCCGTGGCGAAATATGATTCACTTGAATGTGACTCGTCATGGTCATTACATCGTCATTGATATTAAAGCGAATGCATTTGTACATCACATGGTGAGAAACATTACGGGTAGCCTAATTGCTGTCGGTAAAGGTGAACAGAAGCCAGAGTGGATTAAGTGGTTGCTTGAAGCGAAAGACCGTAAGTTGGCTGGAGCGACTGCCAAAGCTGAAGGTCTCTATTTAGTAGACGTAGATTATCCAGAAGAATTTGGTCTTCCAAGAGAGCCAATTGGTCCTCTATTTCTTCCAGATAATTTGAACTAAATGTGGGACTTAGGTTCAAAAAATATTGCGAAATCGTGCGTAAAATAGCGCAAGAAAATAGGTACAACCAGTTTTTTATCTACACTTGCTGTTTTATGTGCTTTAATCTCCGCGCATAATTCCCAAATTTATTTCTTTCGCAATCAAGCGGAAGAATCGAAAGAAAAGGTCTTCCATGAGTTGGCTTGAAAAGATATTAGAAAAAAGCAACATTGTAACATCTCGTAAAGCGTCTATCCCTGAGGGGGTTTGGACTAAATGTACTTCTTGTGAGCAGGTGCTTTATCATGCTGAACTAGAGCGTAACCTAGAAGTATGTCCAAAATGTGACCATCACATGCGCATGAAAGCACGTCGCCGCCTAGAAACATTCCTAGACAAAGGTGAGCGTGTTGAACTTGGTACTGATCTTGAGCCGCAAGACAAACTGAAGTTCAAAGACTCTAAGCGTTATAAAGAGCGTATCTCTGCTGCTCAAAAGAACAGTGGTGAAACTGACGCACTTGTAGCAATGAAAGGTGAACTACTAGGTCTACCAATCGTAGCGTGTGCTTTTGAATTCTCATTCATGGGTGGTTCAATGGGCTCTGTGGTAGGTGCTCGTTTTGTTCGTGCTGTAGATGCTGCTATTGAAAACAACTGTGGCTTGGTTTGTTTCTCTGCAAGTGGTGGTGCGCGTATGCAAGAGGCACTAATGTCTCTAATGCAAATGGCAAAAACCAGTGCTGCACTTGAGCGTCTTTCTGCGAAAGGCCTGCCGTTCATTTCAGTAATGACTGACCCAACAATGGGCGGTGTTTCTGCAAGTTTGGCAATGCTTGGTGATATCAACATCGGTGAGCCAAAAGCACTTATCGGTTTTGCTGGTCGTCGTGTCATCGAGCAAACAGTTCGTGAAGACCTACCTGAAGGTTTCCAACGTAGTGAGTTCTTACTAGACCACGGTGCTATCGACATGATCGTTGACCGTCGTGAAATGCGTCAGCGCGTAGCTAGTCTAGTTGCAAAAATGACCAATCAGCCTTCACCATTAGTAGTTTCTGTGAACGATTCACCGAATGGAGCTGCTTATGAAGTACCAGAAGCGGCAGAAAAAGGGTAAAGTACCTTCTAACAAACCAACTTTATTATGGTTATGAGTTAGATGAGTCAACAACCTATTCCTCAAGCCACATCCTCTTTGGAGATGTGGCTTGATTATTTATCAAACATCCACACCAGTGCTATTGATCTTGGACTAGACCGAGTTCAGGCCGTCGCCTCTAAGGCAAATCTTACTAAACCTGCTAAACACGTCATTACTGTTGCCGGAACCAACGGCAAAGGCTCAACGTGTGCGCTAATGGAAGCCATTCTATTAGATGCGGGATACTCTGTTGGTGTCTACAGCTCCCCTCACTTAATTCGTTACAACGAACGCGTTCGTATCAACGGCCAAGATCTATCTGATCAAAAGATGGTTCAGTCTTTTGATTTTATCGAGAAAGAACGCGGTGAAATCAGCCTTAGTTTCTTCGAATACGGTACTTTGGCCGCGTTACGAGCTTTTCAAACGGAAGCTGTCGATGTTGTGTTGTTAGAAGTTGGTTTAGGTGGCCGCTTAGATGCAACCAACATTGTTGAACACGACGTTTCAGTGATTACGAGCTTGGCGGTAGACCACGTAGATTGGCTTGGTGATGACATTAATGTGATCGGTTTCGAGAAAGCGGGCATTTATCGTAGCGGTAAGCCAGCTATCTGTGGCCAACCTAAGCCGCCAGCGACGGTTGCTGCACATGCCGATGATATCAAAGCTGAGTTTTATCAGGTCGGTATTCAATATACCTATGCCGTTGATGGTGATACTTGGAACTGGCATAGCGGTGCATTCCAACTGGAATCGCTTCCTATCCCAACATTACCACTCCCGAACGCGGCAACCGCATTGATGGCACTAGGCACATCAGAATTAGATATTAGCGATGTGAACGTGGTTAATGGTTTGAAAAACGCTCAGCTTCCTGGGCGAATGCAACAAATTAGCGACCAGCCTGTGATTGTGCTTGATGTGGCTCATAACCCACATTCAGCAGAATACTTTGCACAGCAAGTTACTAAGAAATATGCGGGCAAGAACTTGCACGTTGTAGTCGCTATGCTTCATGACAAAGATATTCCAGCGACATTAGAAGTGTTAGCGCCAATTGCAACATACTGGTACCCAGCTTCTCTACAAGGGCCACGTGCGGCAACGGCAGCAGAACTTTGTCTAAGCCTTCCTCAAGGTGTTGAGCAGTATACAAACCCGGTTGCGGCGTTTGAGGCGGCGTTAGCATCAGTGAAAGGTGGAGACGATGTTGTGTTGGTGGTCGGTTCTTTCCATACAGTAGGGGAAGTGTTGGAGCATTGGCAGAAAAAAGGAAACTAGATGGCAAGTAAATTTCAGAGCCGCTTAGTCGGTACCATCATTTTAGTGGCCATTGGCGTGATTGTATTGCCAGATGTGCTCGATGGTAAAAAGCTTCACTATAAAGAAGAGTTTGCAAGCATTCCTATTAAGCCTGAACTTGATAGCAATGTAGAAGTGTTTGAGGTGCTTGACCCAGTGGAAGATCAGATTGCACTGCCGGACTCTCCGGTAGAGCGAGTGATTGAAAGTGGTGGTTCATCAGAAACCCAAACAGCATCGGCTTCTGAAAAAGAAGCGGATAAAGTGGCGGTTGTGGTTAAGCCAGTACCTGAAAAAAATGAGTACCAAGACAGTGCTTGGATCATTCAATTGATGGCTTTGAAGAATGCTGACAACGCGAAAAGTGTGGTGAAGGATTTGCAAAAGCGTGGTTATCAGGCTCACACCAAGCAAGAAAAAACTTTTACGCGAGTAATTATTGGCCCAGATGTATCTAAATCCAAACTTGAGCGACAAATTAAGGAATTAGAAAAAATTACGGGTTCAAAAGGCCAATTGCTCAAATTTAAACCGTTAAACCCATAAGAAAACGTTTGCGTCGGCGTTTTTTCTGTTAAAATGCGCGCCAACTTAAGATGAAGAATTCATGAATTGGTTAGATATTGTCATTTTAGGCGTGATCGGCTTCTCTGCCGTGATCAGTTTAGTTCGTGGTTTCGCTAAAGAAGCGTTGTCACTCGTTATTTGGTTTGGAGCATTTTTTATTGCTAGCCAGTACTACGCAAAATTAGCGGTGTACTTCACCAATATCGAAGATGAGATGTTTCGAAACGGAACGGCGATAGCAGCATTGTTTGTTGCAACGTTAGTTGTCGGTGCTTTAGTTAACTATGTTATCGGTCAGCTAGTTCAGAAAACAGGCCTGTCAGGTACAGACAGAATCCTCGGTGTCGTCTTTGGTGGCTTACGTGGTGTTTTGATTGTTTCTGCAGTGTTGTTTTTCATGGATGCGTTTACTGCATTCCCAAGTTCTGAGTGGTGGAAGAATTCGCAGTTGGTTCCGGAATTTAGTCGAATCATTGCGCCGTTCTTCGAGCATTTACAAGCAACATCTAGTTTCTTATCTGGCGCGCTGTAGCGCCAGTTAATGTCGAAAAATCGAGGATTAGGACATGTGTGGTATTGTTGGAATCGTGGGTTCAACACCTGTAAACCAGTCTATTTATGACGCTTTAACGGTATTGCAGCATCGTGGCCAAGATGCCGCTGGTATTTGCACTATAGAAAGCAATCGTTTTCGTCTACGTAAGGCGAACGGTTTAGTAAAAGATGTTTTTGAAGCAAAACACATGCAACGCCTCCAAGGTAACGTTGGTATTGGCCATGTTCGTTACCCGACAGCAGGTAGCTCAAGTGCGTCGGAAGCTCAGCCTTTCTACGTAAACTCGCCTTTTGGCATCACGTTGGCTCACAACGGTAACCTAACGAACGCAAATGAAGTTCGCGAAAAGTTATTCGAAAAAGACCGTCGTCATGTGAACACTACTTCTGATTCAGAAGTGCTATTGAACGTATTGGCTCATGAGATCGATACAGTTAAAGGTAACGTGACTTCAGATGATGTTTTCCGTGCTGTATCAAACGTTCACCGCACAATTCGTGGTGCTTACGCAGTAACGGCTATGATCATCGGCCACGGTATGATCGCATTCCGCGACCCACACGGTATTCGTCCACTGTGTCTAGGCAAGCGTGAATTTGGAGGCAAAACGGAATACATGGTGGCGTCTGAATCGGTAGCACTGGATGCTGTTGGTTTCGATTTCATGCGTGATGTGGCGCCTGGTGAAGCTATCTACGTAACATTCGACGGTGAGCTTTTCACTAAGCAATGTGCAGACAACCCGCAGCTCAACCCATGTATCTTTGAGTTTGTTTATTTTGCACGCCCTGATTCATTCATCGATAAAATCTCAGTGTACAGCGCACGTGTTGAGATGGGTGAATTACTAGGTAAGCGCATTAAAGAAGATTACTCAGACTTAGACATTGATGTGGTTATCCCAATCCCAGAAACATCTAACGATATTGCATTGCGTATCGCTCAAGCTATCGACAAGCCGTACCGCCAAGGTTTCGTTAAAAACCGTTACGTAGGTCGTACGTTTATCATGCCTGGGCAGCAACAGCGTAAGAAGTCGGTTCGCCGTAAACTTAATGCGATTCGTTCTGAGTTTAAAGGTAAGAACGTTCTACTGGTTGATGACTCTATCGTTCGCGGTACGACTTCAGAGCAGATCATTGAGATGGCTCGCGACTCTGGTGCAAACAAAGTGTTCATGGTGTCAGCGGCTCCTGAGGTTCGCTTCCCTAACGTCTACGGTATCGATATGCCGAGCGCGACAGAGCTGATTGCTCACGGTCGTGACAATGAAACGATTTGTAAGCAGATTGGTGCAGACGCACTGATCTTCCAAACGCTACCAGACTTGATTTCAGCGGTAGGTATGGGCAACCAAGACATCGCACGTTTCGATACTTCAGTGTTTAATGGCCAGTATGTAACAGGTGATATCGACCAAGCATACCTAGATTTCTTAGACTCTCTACGTAATGATGACTCTAAGATTCAGCGTGAGATTCAACAAGATTTAGCGAACCTAGAGTTACACAACGAAGGTGCTTAGTTTTCTTTAGTGACCAGAATATAAAAAACCAGAGCATTGGCTCTGGTTTTTTGTTTTTGAAGCAGGGGATTAACCTAGTGAATGTGGTACGCGATCACAAAGTCAATAAACAATCTAACTTTCTCTGGTAGATGGTCTTTGTGGTTATAAAGCATGTAGATGTCACGCGGGTTAGCGCTCCAGTCTTCCAATACTTGAACTAAACTGCCATCTTCGATGTATTCGCGAATCATCACGTCTGGCATCAGTGTGATACCTAGACCTTCAGAGCAAGCTTGTCTTACAACATTAAGTGCGTTTGCGTTGAAGCGGCCTTTTTCACTGTTAACCACAGTCTCATCATTCGAGTTACTTAGCTGCCATTTAATCAGTGGGTAGCCTTTAAGCAATGAATGGTTCGCCAGCTCTTCAGCATGGCTCGGTGCAGGGTTCTTCGCTAAGTACTCAGGGCTCGCGATAAGAATATCTTTTACTTCACTGATTTTTCGAGCGATGAGGCTTGAGTCGCGTTGCGGACCCACTCTGAAAATCACGTCCCACTCTGTAGGGTCGAGTTGATCAGCTTGGTTGTTCATCATCAACTCAATATTGATATCTGGGTATTGAGTCATGAAATCGCTGAACATCGGCATCATCATGCGCTTAGTCAGGTTAGAGGGCGCCGTAATGCGGATCTTACCGGAAGCACCTTTACAAACATCCGTCAGTTCTTCGGCGGTCGAAGAGAGACGTTGTAGCAGTGGAGAGCATTCATTGAAGAAACGTTCGCCAGCCTCTGTTAAGGAGAGTTTACGCGCGTGTCTATTGAGAAGCCTCAGGTTTAGCGAGTCTTCTAGAGCTTGGATGCGTCGTGTGATGGTCGCAACCGGAATCATAGTCTTGCGCGATGTTGCGGTGTAGCTCCCATTTTCAACGACGAGTCGAAAGAGGTTTAAATCATCTAATTTCATAAATCCAGACACATTTGTTTACAATCTCTTCTAATTTATACGTAACATTGAGATCAATGTTTGCGTCATGTCAACTTGTTGCAATATTTACAAGTATTCCAAGCCTTGTCACGAATTACCAGTAAAGAGTGAACATTTGTGTATTTAGCATTTTATTACTAAAATTTTATATTAGTTCTTTGAACAGATAACAATAATAATTCGACTTAGTTTTGTGAGGTTAGAAATTATGTACAAAACTTACAGTCAGCCAGTAATGACCTCGGCACAGGAAGTGATGAACCAGAAATGCGTAATGTTGGTTGATGATGATCCTATTTTTCGCCGTATAACCGGTGCTTACCTTGAGAAGGTTGGTTATAAAGTGGTTGAGGCTGAAAACGGACTGGACGCTTTGCAGAAGCTCAGAGATGCAGCGCCAGATTTAATTGTGTGTGACTTATCAATGCCTATTCTGGACGGCATCGAGCTTGTAGAAGAGCTCAGTTTAGAGTATCCATCACTGCCCATGATTGTGGTGTCTGCGACAGATGACATGTCTGATGTAGCAAAAGCACTGCGATTTGGTATTAAAGACTTTTTAGCGAAGCCATTAGAGGATCATGGTTATTTAAGCAGTGCGATTGCCAACACATTAACAGATTCGTTCGATAACCTTTCAGATCAACGAGATTTCTCAAGCCAGTGGTTTTGTGTGGATGATGGAGGAGAGATCCCGGAAGACCAAGAATTACATTGGCACCTGAACTACTTGCAGGACAACCCAAGCGCAGCAAGAGATTTGTTGCACGCGTTGTTACCGGACAAAGACACAAGACAAGGCTCATGGCGTTGCAGCTACCGTTTGTTACAATCAACGGAGATGATGCCACTTGTATTTGATTATGCGTGGACGATGAATGGGCAGTTTGCTTTCTACCTTGTCGATTCAGCGTCTTCTGAAAATGGCGGCTCTGCAACTACCTTGTTAGTAAGAGCTTTGTTCCACGATTATTTAAGAAACAGAAAAGATTTTAGTGCTGACCTCAAAGATATCGCTGAAATTTTGGAGAAAGGGATTCGTTGCTCGGCATGCTCAACACCTGTCAACGCGCTGTTTGGTGTTGCTAACCTCGCAGAGGGCACCATCTCAATTTTGCCTGCGGGTCTGGATGGGCGTTGGTCAAATGGTGAAATGAATCAACATATTGCAGCAGGTGAACGCTTAGGCGATAACTGTAAAAAGAACTTTATCACCAGAGATTTACCAATCGAGCAGGGCTGTCAGCTGTCGTTGAGCCTACTTGGAGCGGCGAGTTTCAGTTTGGATATACATCAAGGGACAACCGATTAACCCTATATTTCCTCGGTTTTTGTAAATGATTGATTAAGGTATAGTTGCGCAAATGGTGTAGCTATGCCTTTTTTGTTAAATGTCGATTTAGCAAAGAGGGTTTGGTCCGCCACTGGGCTTACCTTTACTAACAAAAACAAGAAGCAATCATGGCAGATAATCAAGACTTTAAAGACCCGTTTAATGTATTCTATTTTTTAGGCTTTTTAGCCGCATTTTTAATGATTCCATTACTACCAGCAACACTAACGTTAATTCGTGTATTTAATGGCTACGCAACATTTTAGTTAAGCTGTCGTCGCCAAATGGTGATAGCGAACTCAAGGAGGCCACAATTAGCGTTCGAGTTTTAAGCCTGAATATTGCTGGTGGCCTTTGTATCTTTCTCGCAGTCCTAGGGATTGTATTACCCGTACTGCCAACCACTCCATTCCTTCTTCTTGCTAGTGCATGTTTCATGCGAAGCAATCCTAAAGTTCACAAATGGATGCATGGGCACAAAACGCTCGGTCCTCTATTAGAAAACTGGTATCAACACGGCGCTGTCACTAAGCAAGTTAAAACGCGTGGTGTATTCTTTATCTTGTTGAGCTTTGCGTTATCTATCTACTTTGCTCCACTCATTTGGGTCAAGGTTTTCCTAATTTGTGTACTTGTTATTCTTCTCACATGGTTTATGCGACTTCCAACCCATGAGTTGGTTGCTGATAGCAAAGAAAATCACTACCATTAAGCCAGTGTGCCTGCTTGTATAGTGGGCGTTTATTATTTCAGCAACCAGAGTTATGACTCTCGTTGCAATAAATACCAATCGCACCTTTCCTTAATTTCAAGCGTTGATGTTTGATTCGTTAACCAGAGTTTGGAAAGCGGCCTAATGAAGTGCATAAGATTATGAACACAGAAAAGATCTCGCTGATCAAAGCAAGCATCAAAAGCATTCCTGATTACCCTAAAGCGGGTATTTTGTTCCGTGACGTAACAAGCTTGATGGAAGACCCAGCAGCTTACAAAGCGACTATCGAGTTGTTAGCGGAAACATACAAGGACATGGGCTTTACTAAGATCGTTGGAACTGAAGCTCGTGGTTTCCTATTCGGTGCGCCTTTAGCATTAGAACTAGGTGTTGGCTTCATTCCTGTGCGTAAGCCGGGCAAACTGCCTCGTGAAACTGTGGCACAATCTTATGAGCTTGAGTACGGCACAGACACGCTAGAAATTCATACTGATGCTATCGTTGAAGGCGACAAAGTGCTGATGGTTGATGACCTACTAGCAACTGGCGGTACGATTGAAGCGACAACCAAGCTGATTCGTCAGCTTGGTGGTGTGGTAGAGCACGCTGCATTTGTAATTAATCTTCCAGAAATCGGTGGTGACAAGCGCTTAGAAGGCTTAGGTCTAGAAGTGTTTAGCATCTGCGAATTCGACGGCCACTAATCCTTTCGGAATTATTCATGAGCTATCTTGCGTTAGCGCGAAAATGGCGACCAACCAAATTCAAAGAAGTGGTTGGTCAAGCCCATGTTTTAACAGCATTAGAGAATGCCCTTAGCCAAAATAGGTTGCATCACGCGTACTTATTTAGCGGAACACGCGGTGTCGGTAAAACGACCATCGGTCGCTTATTCGCTAAGGGACTTAACTGTGAAACAGGCATTACTTCAACCCCATGTGGTGAATGTGCAACTTGTAAAGAGATCGATGAAGGTCGCTTTGTTGACCTGCTAGAGATCGATGCGGCATCACGTACCAAGGTAGAAGATACCCGTGAGCTTCTGGACAATGTTCAGTACAAGCCTGCGCGTGGTCGCTTTAAGGTTTACCTTATCGATGAAGTACACATGCTTTCTAGGCACAGTTTCAACGCGCTTTTAAAGACGTTAGAAGAGCCGCCTGAGTATGTGAAATTCTTGCTCGCAACGACTGATCCACAAAAACTGCCAGTGACTATCTTGTCGCGTTGTCTGCAGTTCCATCTGAAACCGATCAGCGTTGAAAATATCCACGAGCAGCTTGATCATATTCTTGAACAAGAGAAGGTAACCTCTGAGTCTCGTGCTCTTGGAATGATTGCTCATGCTGCCGACGGTAGTATGCGTGATGCATTGAGCCTGACAGATCAAGCTATCGCATTAGGCAACGGCAATGTCGTGACTGATACGGTTGCTCACATGCTTGGAACATTAGATACTGACCAAGCGATCCATCTACTTGAGGCTATTAGCAGTAAGCAGCCTCAAGAGGCGATGGCTTGTATCCAAAACCTTGCTGAGAATGGCGTAGAGTGGGATGGCTTGTTGAATCAGCTTGCTGCTCAACTTCATCGTCTCGCCATGTATCAAGCGTTGCCGTCTACCTTAGACAAAGCTCAGCCTGACGCAGAGAAGCTTGAACTGCTTAGCAAAGCGTTAAGCCCACAAGATATTCAGCTTTATTACCAGATAGTGCTAAAAGGTCGTGAAGACTTACCGTTATCGCCAACCGCACGTGTTGGTATTGAGATGGTGGTTTTACGTATGTTGGCATTTAGGCCTGCGGAGCAAAATGTCGCAACGGCTATCTCTACTCAGTCGACAAGCCCTGTCGCTGCACCGGTTCAGAGTCAAGTTCAGTCGGTTAGTCAACCAGCGCCAACGGCCGCTCCGAGGCAGCTGCAGCAGGCTCCTCAAGCGATGCAGCAGCAACCTGTACACCAAGCTCCGCAGCAAAGTCCGGCTCAGCATCCAAATTCGCAAGGCTACTCTGAGCATTCTGGTCATCAAGGTTATCCAGAACAGGATTACCCGCAAAGCCAGTACGATGCGCCGCCAGCTTATGACGAACGTCCAAGCTACGGCTCAGAGCAGTCGATGAGCCCTATGACTCAACAAGTACAGCCTCAGCAGCAAGCGAGCTATCAGAATCAAGCTCCGACTCAGCCACAAAATGTTGCACCGTCTGCGCCTGAAGGGCAGCCTGCTCGTCCGGCATCACCTGTCAGTGGTTTACGCCATCAATTACGCTCTCAGCGTAGAGGTAACGCAGCACAGGACAGCAAAGGTTCAGCGCCAAAAAAAGCTAAAGCGGCACCAGCTAAAACTTCAGTTCTTGACCGAGTTGCTCAGCAACACGGTAGTTCTGAGCGGGTGTCGCCAGCTTCTTCACCAACCTCTCCGACAGAAAATGTTACCAATGATAATGAACCTTATCGCTGGAAACCGTCTAAACCTGTTGTAAAAGAGGCGAGCAAAGAGCTTACACCTACTCAGATCAAGCGAGCGCTAGAGCACGTCAAAACGCCAGAAATGGTAGAAAAGTTGCTTAACGAGTCGATTGCTCAAGATGAGTGGTCTGCCACGATTCAAAAGCTAGAGACAGCTAAGCTTGTTGAACAGTTAGCGTTGAACTCTGTATTTACTAAGAATGATACATCGATAACGCTAACCTTGAGATCGAGCCAAGCTCACTTGAATACGGACCGAGCACAGAGCGAACTGTTACAGTCTCTCAATACGGTACTCGGAGAAGAGTGTCACTTGAGCGTCGAAATAGGCGATGGTGGTGAAACACCATTAGAATTACGAGAAAGGCTGTACCAAGGTAAGTTGAAAGACGCGTTTACCAGTTTGGAAAACGATGCCAACGTACAGTTTATCGAAAGACGCTTCGCTGCAGAGCTCGACAGAGATAGTGTTCGACCTATCTAATGTTAATTTTGATTTAGTGATGGGCGTATCATCTTAGATACGTCGATCGAAGAACTGAACACCGAGGGGTTGAATCACACTGCTTTAACCCCCATTTAAGCGTTTATAGCTTAATAAATTTTAATAAACCAATTAGACCAGAGAGTATTAACATGTTTGGTAAAGGCGGTATGGGCAACATGATGAAGCAAGCCCAGCAAATGCAAGAGCGCATGCAAAAGCTTCAAGAAGAAATCGCAAATATGGAAGTAACAGGTGAATCTGGTGCTGGCCTTGTAAAAGTAACAATCACTGGTAGCCACAGCGTTCGCCGTGTTGATATCGATGAAAGCCTAATGGAAGACGATAAAGAGATGCTTGAAGATCTTATCGCTGCTGCTTTCAACGATGCGGCTCGTCGTGTTGAAGAAACTCAAAAAGAAAAAATGGCTAGTATCACTGGCGGAATGCAACTTCCACCAGGCATGAAGATGCCTTTCTAAGCGACTTATTTCTAAGGGTTCGTTTTTGCCTTGCTTGAGCGGGCCGTTATTTGAAAATTAGAACGGTTAAATATGCGTACCAGTCATATGCTGGAGCATTTGATGGAGGCCTTACGTTGTCTACCTGGGGTTGGCCCCAAGTCGGCTCAGCGTATGGCCTTTCATTTGTTACAGCGCGATAGAAAAGGCGGCCTTCAGTTGGCTGATGCTCTTAGCCAAGCAATGACAGAAATTGGCCATTGCAATGAGTGCCGTACTTTTACTGAAGAAGATACCTGTCACATTTGTACCAACCCTAAACGTCAGGGAAATGGTCAAATCTGTGTAGTAGAAAGCCCAGCTGATATTGCAGCTATCGAAGCAACTGGCCAATACTCTGGTCGTTACTTTGTGCTTATGGGGCACCTTTCACCACTTGATGGTATTGGTCCAAGTGACATCGGCCTCGATGTTTTGGACTACCGCCTACGTCGTGGTGATATCTCTGAAGTAATCCTAGCGACTAACCCGACTGTTGAAGGGGAAGCGACAGCGCATTACATTGCTGAACTGTGTAATGCCCATGAAGTGAACGCTAGCCGAATCGCCCATGGTGTTCCCGTTGGTGGTGAGCTAGAGCTGGTGGATGGCACCACGCTTTCACACTCATTACTTGGTCGTCATAAGATCTAAAAAAGCCGCTTGGTGAATCATCACTAAGCGGCTTTTTCTTTTATTACTTAAAGCTTATTTTATCCAACTCTTCTCAGAGCTTAATACGAGCCCCGAACGGCTTTGTATATCACCGCACCGATACTCCGAGCTGGGTTCACAGAGGTATTGATTACTGGAATACTCATAAGGTGAATCAAGGTTAAACAGAGACCAATCGCGATGGGTGCAAATCCCGCGGGTACATTAGAATCGGTCGCTCCCATGATCACGAATAGGAATACCATGGTCATCACCACCTCACAGGCCAGTGTTGCGGTTAGTGAGTAACCACCGGGAGAGTGCTCTCCAAAGCCATTAGACGAGAACCCTGACGAAACAGCATCAAAGCCAGCTTGGCCGGAGGCAATCACAAATAATACGCCGCCAGCAATAATGCCGCCGAGTACTTGAGTAATGATTTAAGGGACAACATCTTTGGCATCAAAACGCCCACCCCTCCAAAAGCCTATAGTGACAGCTGGGTTGAGGTTGCAACCGGATATATGCCCAATAGCGAAAGCCATGGTGAGTACGGTTAAACCAAAGGCAAGAGAGACCCCAAGCAGGCCAATACCTACATCGGAAAAGCGGCGGCTAAGACGGCACCACTACAACCAACCAAAACGTACCAAATATTTCTGCTATATACCTGTTCATAAGGATCCTTATTAATCTGTAACAGTATCAACAAGATAGTTTAGATTTCGCAAAACTGTGAAACCTTGGGCATATAGATATCAGAAGATGGAAGAGGTATGACTAAGTGATTGCCTCAAGTTCGATTAAGTTGTCGAGTGCTTCTTGATCGGTTTTGCCGCAAATAACAGGGCAAGCTTTGAATTGATGACAGACTTTAGGACGAGAGTCTTGACCAAACAGCTTACAAAGATTCTGATCGTTTAACTGAATGCAGCGTACACCCGCAGGCTTACCATTCGGCATTCCAGGAATAGCAGATGTAATACTCGGAGCAATACAGCATGCTCCACAACCTAGGCGACATTCCATCAAATTAAACTCACTAAATAACAGGGTGCGCGATAGTAGCAAAAAATAATGGCAGTGACAGCTAATGATTGGATCAAAGAATGAACAATTATTATCCTTGAACTTTTTATGGGCTAGCGGTATAACACGCACCCCAGTAAAAAGAGTAAGAAGTAATCCTATGACGAATCCATTTTGGCAAGAAAAAACACTAGAGCAGATGTCTGAGCAAGAGTGGGAATCTCTGTGCGATGGTTGTGGTAAGTGTTGCCTACATAAGCTTATGGATGAAGATAGCGATGAAGTTTACTACACCAATGTAGCGTGTAGCTGGCTGAACGACAAAACGTGTTCTTGTAAGGACTACCCAAATCGTTTCACTTCAGGTGAAGAGTGTTTGAAGCTGACTCGTGACAAGATCGACGAGTTCCATTGGCTACCGGATACTTGTGCTTACCGTCTTCTATCCGAATCTAAGCCGATCCCAGAGTGGCACCCATTAATCACAGGTTCTAAGTCTGAAATGCACGCTGCGGGTGAAAGCGTTCGCAACAAAGTCGTGTACGAAATTGATGTTGTGGATTGGGAAGACCACATTTTGAATCACCCAAATCGCTAATGATTGAAAAACAGTCGCTCAACAGCGGCTGTTTTGCTATTTGGCGTCACCTAAATTCGAAACTTACTTAGCTTAAACTCTTAAGCGCTTTAACTCTTAGAACAAAAAAACGCCCCTCAGGGCGTTAAGTGAAGTTAGCAAAAAATCTCAGGCTAATTTACTTGTTGCTTGATGTACTCACCAAGCTCTGAGTGATGCATGATTTTTGATACGGGCAATATCTTTTCTACTGGTCCCCAAGCAAACACATTCACAGGTGTGTGGGTGTGTGTGCCTGTACCCCAAACGATGTTTTGACTTGTTGCTTGTTCTCGAGCAAGTAGGTTGCCGCGATCGTTATAAGGGAAGAAGGCATCGAAATCGTTGATAGCAGGCACTTCTTCTGCCGACAAATATTTGTGTTGCGCCAGTCGATATGGGTTTGGCTTACTTGCTAGTACCTTTTTCGCTTGTTCTGCGGTGATTGGAAATTCACTATTTTGGTTCACGATCTCAGCGAATTTCTCAGGCGTTTGCTCTGCTTTATCGAGTTTTTGATACTCACTGATCATGCCGTAGTAGCTTTGTTTCTGATTGTATAAACCATCAAGAATATCGAAGGCACCGAAGTTAAAGTTTGGCGCATAATCACGATCGCTAAAGGCTTCTCCTGGGCGTTTTTGTGGCTTTGGTAGCTGACTTGATGAATAGCTAAAGTCGAAAGAGCCAGTTTCATGGTCTGCAGTCACGATTACGATGGTGTCTTCACGATCTTTTGCCCATTCGTATACCGTTTGAATTGCTTCATCAAACTTAAGCAGTTCGTGCAGCATAGTACCCGCATCATTACTGTGCCCAGCCCAATCTATCTGACCGCCTTCAACCATTAGGAAAAAGCCATCTTCATCTTTTGATAAGACGTTAAGCGCTTTTTGCGTCATCTCTTTTAAGCTCGGTTGTGTGCGTTCGCCACTCAGCTTTTATTGCTATATGCGATGCCATCGTCCATGCCAGAGTATGCGAATAGACCAAGTAGTTTGTCGCCGTTAGCGTTGTCGAGCATGTCTCGGTTAAACGCTAACTGATAGCCGTTTTTCTGGGCTTCAGCAAGAAGGTTTCGGTGATCTTTACGTTTTGACTTGAGGTAAACGTCACCTTGGGTCAGTTGCTCAAGTTTTTTGTAGGTTTCGCCTTTGTCATTGGTTGACTTAGGGATCCAGTGACGTAGCCCGCCAGAAAGCATCACATCGACACCTGTTTCCAGCATATCGCTAGCAATATAGTTTTCTAGAGAGCGGTGTGGCTGATGCGCGGCGAATGCGGCAGGTGTAGCATGAGTTAAGCGCGTATCGGAAACCAGCCCGGTTGCTTTACCCGCTTTTTTTGCTTTCTCCAGCACGGTTTCTACGTGATTGCCTTGGGAATCAATACCAATAACTTCTGAACCTGTGTAGATACCTGTAGCAAGCATGGTTGCGGAACAAGCAGAGTCGACCACAATCGCATCTTCTGGGTGGGTAAGAGATGAACCAATAACGCCTTCTTGAGAAAGCTGATAAAGGGCGGTCTTTTGACCTTTATAGATTGAGTTAGGTGCTTGGTTTGCATAAGTCTCTAATAAGCCAACTTGTTGAGGTCCCATACCATCGCCAATCATTAGAATGACATTTTTGATCTCTGCTGAAAGTGCATTGAATGAGATTGTTGACGTAGCCACTGCGGCAATAACAGGTATCATAAAGTGCTTCATTATTTATCCCTTTTTATATAAGCGGGGCGATTAAAACACTCGAATATGTCAAATCTGTTTTATATTTATTTCATAAATATGAAATTGAGCAATAGCTCAAATCTTTGGAATAGAAATAAAAAAGGCTCACATTTCAGTGAGCCTTTGGATTATTTAGGAGGGCCTAAACTCGTGGGCAGCGTCATGGCTAAAGTCAAGCAAACGGTAAGTCTGCAACCACTTGGTTGAACGCGATTCGAGCATTCTGAGCCTGCTCAGATAACTCGACCTTTTTCGCTTGTGCGGCACTAAGATTACTCTCGGCCTGCTCAAGAGCTTGCTGCAGGTTCTCTGGTAACTCGTGAGTTTCCATTTGTGAACCTTGTTCTAGCACATAAGCGCGAATTTCTTTTTTCACTGCTGCTAGCTCTGTATAAGCAACACGCTCAAGCTCTGCGGCTTCTTGCGCTGCGTCTCTCTCTTTCTCAAACTGAGCCAGTGCCATGCCTTCAGCTGACCATGGGTCCATGTCCGGCAGCTCCTCTATATTGATGGTTGGTTCGATGTACGCATCTTGGTGACGTAAATCGAGGCTAGTTGCTCGCACTGCTGAAATCATCAGCATCACAGAGATAGCCAGTAGCGGTAGGCCACCAACAATCGCTGCAGTTTGTAACGTACTCAAGCCATCCAGGAACATCAGAATCGTTGGTAAGAACGACAGTGTGAATGCCCAGAACATACGGTTCCAACGCATTGGTTCTTCTGTCACGTTGTTCTGAACAACAGAAGCAAGGATGTATGAGATAGAGTCAAAGGTAGTCGCAGTGAAAATGATACACAGTAGTGTAAATACTGCGATAACGATTGTGCTCATCGGTAACTGCGTTAGCATCGAGAAGATCGCTTTGGTTGCGCCTTCATCGTTAAGCACAGCCACAACATCTAGCTCGCCAGAAAGCTGCAGAGATAGACCGTAGTTACCCAATATCATGAAGAATAGGAAACAGCCCAGAGAACCAAAGAAGATAGAACCTGACACCATTTGTTTGATGGTTCTGCCGCGAGAGATACGCGCTAAAAATAGACCCATGCTCGGTGCAAATACTAGCCACCATGCCCAGTAGAAAATCGTCCAGTCTTGTGGGAAGTGCGTGTTTTCGAATGTGCCGTAGCCACCAAATGGTTCAGCCCATGTCGCCATCACGAAGAAGTTAGACAGTAGACGACCAATCGAGTCTAAGCCTGTTTCCAGCATGAAGATCGTCGGGCCGGCAAGCAGTACGAATGCCAATAGACCCATTGCACCCCAGAAGTTGATGTTACTTAGGATCTTAATGCCTTTTTCTAAACCCGCGTAAGACGAGTAAGCAAAAATAGCAGTACACATTAAAAGAACAGTCACTTGTGTCAGATTGTTTTTCGGCAAGCCAAAAAGGTGATTCAAGCCTTCAGTGATTAGAGGAGCTGCTAAACCTAAGGTTGTTGCAGCGCCGCCTAATAGGCCGAAAATGAATAGGGTATCAATGATCTTTCCTGGTGCGCCTTGACTACGGTGTTCACCAAGAACAGGCATTAATGCACTTGAGATCTTTAGAACAGGTTGTTTACGTACGTAGAAGAAGTAAGCGATAGGTATAGCCGGGATTAGGTAGATAGACCATGCGATAGGCCCCCAGTGGAACAGACCGTATGTCGCTGCCCAGCGTACTGCTTCTTCACTGCCAGGTTCTAGTTGGAAAGGAGGGGATTGGTAGTAGTAAGCCCACTCAATACAGCCCCAGTACAAGATACTTGCACCGATACCACCACAAAACAGCATTGCAGCCCATGAAGCGTTTTTAAACTCAGGCTCTTCACCAGCTTCGCCAAGTTTAATTTGTCACATATCACTGAACACCACATACACTATAAATGCACAAGCCGCGAGGCCGAGCGGAAGGTATAGAAAACCAAGTTGGTCAGTCAAAATGTTTTCGCAATCGCAATCCAATCTGCACCTTGAGCTGGGAACAGAATGAGCGGGAAAACTATCGTAAGGAGTAGTGCAATCGCACCAAAGAAGGTTGGCTTATCGATAAGCTCAAAAGTGTTTCTCACGAGTATTATTCCATTTAAATGAGAGCGGAATTATGGAATGAACTCGTTTTTTTGACCTAATCGGGTCTATTGTCGTTACGACAAATCGCTTTTATTTTGAATAAAATACGATCAAAGAACTAAGCAGGTCAGGCTATATTAGAGCTAGCAGAATACCGCCGACCGTTGCCGCTGCGGACAGGTATTGCCCCGCTGAATAAGAACCGTCACTCTCTTCTTCGATCTTGTCTGGGTGATCCATACCTAGAGCGCCGTGAGCAAATGATTCAACTTTATCGGTAACGGTCGCGTTTTCTGCTTCAACTTTCTTCGCTTCTTTATCGATTTCTTTAAGGGCAGATAAGAGCGCTTTGCCCTCTTCAGAAAGCTTAACCGTGTTTTGCTCAACCTTAAGCGGCGCAGGCTTTTCAGCTTCGCTAGCTGAACTCTTAGCGTTCATCTGCGAAGGTGAATACAGTTGAGTGTTACTCGTTCCTACTGGCGTCATATAGCTCTCCTTACCTATCCTTAAACATAGTATCGGCAGATGTGTGAAAAACTTGTGCAATTAATCATCGATAGTGATGTTTTTTATTCGCACATGACATTTTCTTCTGCTTAATTAAAACTGCTTAGTAAATAAGCAATTCCTATGCCGATACCCATGTTTAACCTAAGAAGCTAAGCGAGCTTAGTCACATTGTAGGTCTGAGCTGCGTTTAGACAGGTGTTTGTATGCCTTCATACGGTTCTCTTTCTGAACAAAACGCACGGGTGGAGGCAATACTTGTAGTTGGTAATCACTTGAATCCGAAGACAAGGCTGCGACCGGTGTGATGATGGCAACTTTCAGGTCAGGATTACGATGCGAGATAGAAGCGGCTGTGCCTAACCCACCTTCAGTATGGAACTTACCAGCGACATGAATCACCTGTTTGTCAGGGTTCGTTGCTAGGTAATCGACAATCGATTCCGCCATGGTTTCATCCCAAGTCACTTGAGCAGCAAACTGCTTTTCTGTTTGCTCTGGCGTACCGTGATGCATCGATGCCATGAACTTTTCTTTGTAAGGGCTATCGCCAATATTAATCTCAGTCGCAACCCAATCTCGTTGTTCTGAAGAAAGCTGCTCTAGGTAAGGTAATCCTTTACGGCCAATACACTGAACAAAGGGTTTGGGCGCATTTGCCGCGATAACATCTAAGTCATTCGCTTTTGCGAACTCTACTAATGCACGGTAATCGCTTTCGTAATTTGGCCAAGCTGCAGCCTTGGAGATAAGTACTTGTTCGCCAATTTCACCGTTTAGATATTGGTTAAGCGTGTCTTGGTGATCTCGAGTAAATTGCTCCATTGATAGGGCAACGTTTGAGTCTGCATTTTGACGCGCTTTTAAGAAATCAGTTTGAAAGCGGTGGATGGCGGAGTGAGTGTGCCATTCGCCAATAAGAATGACGTCAGCGTCTAGCAATTCATGAGGTAAAGTGTTAAGTGAGAGTGCTTCGCCTTGTGGTGAGGCAAACTGGTAATCGTAGTAGGTGGAAACGGTTTCCGGTTGAACCACTTTTTGAGAATTGTTTTCTGAGGGTTGATTAGCACAAGCTGTGAGAAGAGTAGCTAACCCGATAAGAATAATACGTTGCATGAAATGCCTCCTTGAAGAACACGCATACTAAAGGAGGCAAGATGAGATTTCAACGCAAACGATAATCAATATCAATTAAATCTGTTTGCGATACACTCTTAAAATAAAGTCAGCTTCACAGTTGAATTGCTCTGCGTTGGTGAGTTGTTGTTTAAACTCTTCAGTCGCTTTCCAAGCAAACGGGGTCATCTGTAGCAGGTCGAATGCATCAGACCCCGATAGTTCCATCATATAGTTTAGATGCTCTTGGTGCTCAAGATTAAAACCTTCGATCAACTCAGGATCTTCATCGTGTAAACGCACACCATCATAAATGGCGTCACGCAACTGATACAGATGTCGGCTTGCCGGTGTTACTGTAATCACGACACCATTGTCTTTAATAGTGCGTTGGAGCTCTTCTGCCTTACATGGTGCATAAATGCGTAGAATGCCGTCTAAGCTGTTTTCAGCAAAGGGTAGGCGATGGCTAGAGGCGACAGAGAAGTCGACTGCTGGGTAGCGTTTAGCCGCGTATTTGATAGCAATCTTAGAAATGTCTAGGCCAAAAATTGCACCGCTTTTATCTTGAAGATTCAACGCGATTTCATTGGTGTAATATCCCTCGCCACAGCCAATATCCAACAGGCTAGGATCTGTGTCTGGCAGGTAGCTAGAGCATAATCCGACAACTGCTTGGCGCATAGGATTGTAATGGTTGCCTTCTAGGAAATGACGACGTGCTTGCATCATCTCTTTGTTGTCACCTGGATCTTTTGAACGTTTATGATGTGCAGGCATCAAGTTGACGTAGCCTTCTTTTGCTAAATCGAACTGATGGTTCTTTTCACACTTAAACGTACGATCGTTTTGAGATAAAGGTTGGTGACACAGAGGGCATTGGTAGTGCATGACGATCTCAGAGCATAAAGTAGGGCGGCAGATTCTATCAAAAAGGACTCCGTCAGGCTAAATAAAAAAGCCACCATAGTGGCTTTGGAGATACGGCGTGTTGGGGCTGACAACATTAAAAATCATTGCTTCGATTTCGGTCACGTTTGTCTGCCGTTTTTCTGGGTATGGTTCACTCTTCAATAACGTGAATAAGAAATTGATATGAAAAAGAAAATTATCCTCGACACAGATCCAGGCATCGATGACGCAATGGCCATTTTATTTGCTGAAGCTCATCCAGAGATTGAGCTGGTCGGGATTACGACGGTCTATGGCAATGCGACGATAGACAACGGCACTCAGAATGCGCTTTATCTAAAGCAAAAGTTTGGTATGAATGCGCTGGTGGCAAAGGGCACAGATAAGCCTTTAGTCAGAGACCCAGTTGGCGCTACCGTAGTCGTACATGGCGAAGCGGGCTTTGGTGATGTGAAAGCGCCAAGCGCGTTAGATGTTTCAGAGATTGAGAAGCCCGCTTATCAGTTCATTATTGATAGTGTTCGTGCTGAGCCGGGAGAGATTACACTCGTGGCTGTTGGGCCTCTCACTAATCTTGCTCTGGCGTTGGAAGCTGCTCCTGACATTGTCGATTTGGTTAAGGAAGTGGTCATTATGGGCGGTGCCTTTGGCGAAAATGACCACAGAGGTAATGTGACGCCGTTTGCTGAAGCGAATATACATGATGATCCTCATGCTGCAGACAAGGTCTTCACGGCATCATGGCCTGTGACGGTTATCGGGCTTGATGTAACAGAGGAGAGCTTCTTTACTGCTCAATATTTGGATGATTTAAGAGATGATGCTGGAGAGGTCGGGCAGTTCATCTGGAATGTAAGCCGTTACTATTTGAAGTTCTACTCTGAAAAAGTGGGAATGGAAGGCTGTCACGTTCATGATCCGTCAGCCATTGCTTATGTCATCCAACCTTCTTTGTTTGAGTGTCGAAGTGGTGCGGTTAGAGTGGTCACTGATGGACCAGCAGAGGGCATGACCATACAGAAAAGCGACCAGCGCAGTTACATGAATGATGAGTGGAGTTCATTCCGGGCGCAGAAGGTCGGCATTAAAGTAAACGATAAAGCGCTGCTGTCACTCTATAGAGATACGTTAGTTCGATATTCTGAGAGTTAAGTTTGATCGTTAGCGGATTGAGAGCATTAAAAGGCCGGAGTGAACCGGCCTTTAATGTATCTTGCGTAGTGAACTGATGACTGAACAGTTTCCTGAATAGGTTACTGAACAGAAATCGTTGTAATCAGCTGGTGGCTCTCGCCAGGCTGAAGTATTTTGCCTGCTTCTAAACTTGGCGCGTGCAGTGTTGATTCAACACATAGCATGGTTAGGTAACCATCGTCTTGCATGTCACCCATCCCAGCAGCACCTTCTGCCCACGGATTCCACAAAACCGCAGAGTTATGGCCTTGATTTTCAACTGATAGAATACGCTCAAGTTTTTTGTCCGTAACCAAGATTTGGGCTTCTGGTTGAGTATAAACTCGGTCAATGGTGTCGGTTAGCACAAGCTCAGCACCGCCTTGGCAGATCTTGCCACCTTGCAGGCTGTCCATATACTCAGCGCCCATACCCGTGGTTGTTGTGTTATGGATGTCTGCAACGTTTAGGTAAGTGTGCAGTGCGCCAGAGAAAATCCATGGCTGCTCATCGGTATTCTTCACATCCAAAGTCACTTTAAGCTCATCGCCAATCTCAACATTTAATCGAGCGTCGAACTGATGAGGCCATACTGCTAAAGTCTCTTCGCTAGGTTTCAGGCTTAAGCTGACAATCACACCCGCTTCACTTTCACGGTGTTCAACTAATTGCCATTCGCTTGAACGAGCAAAACCGTGTGCTGGTGCAGCAATGCGACCAAACCAAGGCCAACATACTGGAATACCACCACGCAGCGCTGTTTTGCCGTCAAACTTAGCTTGTTGGCTCATCCAAATCAGGTCTTCTTGGCCTTGTGGTTGGAATGAAACAACATGGCCACCGAACAATGAAATGGCAGCATTTGCTTTGTCGTGGCGAACACGAACCAGTTTTACACCTTGGTGTTCAACAATTGTCACGTTGTCAGAAAGCACAGCCAGTGTAGGAAGAGTTGATAAATCCATTACATAATCCTTCTTAAGGGAAATTGAATTCAAATTCGAGATGCTCAAACTCAGGTAAAGAGTTAGGTAGTTCTCGCATTTGAATTGAATCTCTTCCCAGAGAAACGTGCTATTTGTTAAGCATCATCTTCATCGGTGCTGAAGTGCTTCATAAACAACGGGTACAAAAAAGGCGACTTTAGAGCCGCCTTTTATTTTCAGTCTTTTCTCAAAGACAGTCTAGCTAAACGCTATCTAAGTAGTAATTACTTAGAGATGTGAGCGATTAGGTCTAGAACTTTGTTTGAGTAACCGATTTCGTTGTCGTACCAAGATACAACTTTAACGAATTTGTCAGTTAGAGCAACACCAGCTTTAGCATCGAATACTGAAGTGTTAACTTCGCCGATGAAGTCTTGAGAAACAACTTGGTCTTCAGTGTAACCTAAAACGCCTGCCATTTCGCCTTCAGAAGCTTCTTTCATTGCAGCACAGATTGCTTCGTAAGATGCAGCTTCTTTTAGGTTAACAGTTAGGTCAACTACAGAAACGTTAGCAGTTGGTACACGGAAAGCCATACCAGTTAGAAGGCCGTTTAGTTCTGGAAGAACAACGCCTACAGCTTTAGCAGCACCAGTTGAAGATGGGATGATGTTTTGAGAAGCACCACGGCCACCGCGCCAGTCTTTAGCAGAAGGACCATCTACAGTTTTTTGAGTTGCTGTAGTAGCGTGAACTGTAGTCATTAGACCAGACTCGATGCCCCACTTGTCGTTAAGAACTTTAGCGATAGGAGCAAGACAGTTAGTAGTACAAGAAGCGTTAGAAACGATGTCTTGACCAGCGTAAGTGTCTTGGTTAACGCCCATAACGAACATTGGAGTTGCGTCTTTAGAAGGACCAGTTAGAACAACTTTCTTCGCACCAGCAGTGATGTGCTGACGAGCAGTTTCGTCAGTTAGGAAGATACCAGTTGCTTCAGCTACAACGTCAACACCGATTTCGTCCCACTTAAGATCAGTTGGGTTACGCTCAGCAGTTACGCGAACTGTTTTACCGTTAACGATTAGGTTACCGTCTTTAACTTCAACAGTACCGTTGAAGCGACCGTGAGTTGAGTCGTACTTAAGCATGTATGCCATGTACTCTACGTCGATAAGGTCGTTAATACCTACTACTTCGATGTCAGCACGCTCAACAGATGCACGGAATACAAAACGACCGATACGGCCAAAACCATTAATACCTACTTTGATAGTCATTGTAGTTGCTCCACAACTTAATTTCTGATTAAAGATAACTGGTAGTAAAATTACAGAATCCAGTCTAAATCTGCAATAGATAATCCGACTTAACTTGTTTAATGTCAAAAAAAAGCGACGCTTTTCTTAACAATCGAGTGTAAGTGGTTGAAAATTGACCATTGCTAGTGGTTCTGTACCCTTCCAGTTGGGTAAAATACCTCTAAATGACGATTCACTTATGAGTGTATATGTACAATGTTTTCTTGTAAGAAAGTATGTGCTACAAAACGACTCATATGCAAGCCTTTATAAAAAAAAGTAAATATAATAAGTGATAATGTTGAGAGATATTAACGTAATTCAAAAGGAAAAAAATATGAAAAAGCCTGATGAATACTGGCGTGAGCGCCTAACAGACGATGAGTTTGAAGTGTGTCGTTTACGTGGTACTGAAGCCCCTTTTAGCGGAAAGTTGTTACACAACCATAAGACGGGTGTTTATAGCTGCACATGTTGTCAAACCCCTTTATTTCTGTCGGATAATAAATATGACTCGGGATGTGGATGGCCGAGTTTTGATGCACCAATCAACGACGAAGCAGTACGCTATATAGAAGATCTAAGTCACGGAATGAAGCGTGTAGAGATTCGTTGTAGTGCTTGTGATAGCCACCTAGGTCACGTTTTTTCTGATGGTCCTAAGACAACTGGCGAACGTTTTTGTGTTAATTCTGTGTCGTTAATTTTCAACAAAAATGACGAAAGTACGAAATAACCTGTAACTAATGTTTAATCCTTACAGATCGCATTTATCGATGAAACAGTCATGAGTAACTCAAGACTTGAGAGTTAACTTTAGTACAAATAAAAACAGCGACCACCATGGTCGCTGTTTTTACTTTAAGAGAGAATCAAATGACGTTTGCGTTAGAAAAGTGCGTTCGCTCTATCAGTAGCTAGGTACGACGGAAGGCGTGTAAGTGCCATTCTCTATCGCTTCAACGATTTTGTCTGCGTCTTGATTTAGCTGTTTATATTTTGGCTTTTCAAAACGATAGAAAACGGAAAGCTCAGATTCAGAGGCGATAGGTACGTTAAAGTCTTTAGCGACCATTGCCCATACATACGCTTCTTCCATATTACCTAAGCTGTGGTTAATACTAGCCATCGACTTAAAAATTTCAGTGTTGACGTTCGAGTTACTCGATATGGTCAATGCGTTATTAAGCAGTTTTAATGTCTTAACATGGTCTCGAGTAGTGTAGAACGTTGCTAGGGCATATTGCATCTCTGCTGTATTTAACGCTTCCGTCCCTTCCAGTTTTAAGAAACTGCGTCTAGCGTTGGTATCTCCGGTTTGTGACCACAAGAAGTAGAGTGTTTCTGGCGTGTCTGATTGAGACAGTTCACTGACAATACGTTCAGACTCTTCGATGCTGTGCATTAAAGAAGTAAAACGACGTTCTTGAAGTTTAGATTGATCGATCGTTTCTATCTGTGCGGCAAGCTCAAGACATTTTTTATAGGCTGTGACTAATTCGAACTCTTTGATCTTATTGCTTTCGCTTGGGTGTTTTTGAACTTCAAAGCGATGCCAGATAAGGTCGGTACGCGCCACGCGGCACTGTCCGTCGTTCATGTTTAGCTGTTCGCATCGCAATCCAGGATTGCTTTGGCACAGCTGGTCGGTATTTTTGTTTCCTTCAAGACACCCAACCAGAGTGAAAGGTAATAGGCCAATTGCCAACCATTTCATAATTTTCATATTCCTTCACTTGTGATCAAATGCACTTATTATTGGTCAGGTTCTTGACTCAATTCTGTTACGGGTTATTTTCTGGTGAAAATTGTTAAAACTAAGGCTTTACCATGGATGCAGAACAACTTCTTAGCGCAATGACACCCGAGGTCTACGAACGTTTAACCTACGCAGTTGAAACGGGTAAATGGCCAGAAGGAACAGCGCTTTCTAAAGAGCAGCGTGATTCGTGTATGCAAGCGGTTATGTTATACCAATCTAAACATAACTCCGAAGCTCAACACATGACAATTGCTGCTGGTGGCGAAATTAGCTTTAAGTCTAAATCTGAACTCAAAAAACAGTTTAAGTCAGATCAAGAAGACATTGTGAGAGTTAACCCAAATCATTAGGATTTAAATTACAACAAAGGGGTGGCGCAGTGCCACCCTTTCACGTTAAGTCGTTTATTTATAAATAATAAAACGATTTAGCTCACGTTAAACTGCTGCTCTTTTCATAGAATAGCAGTTCCTCAAGATGAACCTTAACGAGCTTACAAGCTCATCTCACCACGCAGTACTTCCTGCATCTGAGTTTTCACTTCTTCGTAGCTTAGGCTTTGGCTTAATAGGTAATGAAGTTTCGCTAGTGCGGCTTCAGGAGTCATATCATAACCACTAACAACTCCAGCTTCTGCTAAAGCACAGCCTGTCGCATAGCCACCCATGTTCACTTTACCTGCTAAACATTGAGTTAGGTTCACCACGATAACCCCACGTTCTGACGCGTCTTTCAGGTGCTGAAGCAGCTCTGGGTTTTGTGGTGCATTACCAACACCAAAAGTCAGCAGGATCATCGCGTTAACAGGTTGCAGCAATGTGTTACGGATCACTTCGTGAGAGATTCCTGGGTACATGGTGATTACACCGATGGGTTGCGGTGTGATGTTATGAACCTTGAACTCACCTTCAGGTTGCTCGTTAACCACAACATTGTTGCTTAGCTGGATATTGATACCAGCTTCCAACAACGGATTAAGGTTTGGAGAGGTAAACGCATTGAAGCCATCTGCGTGTGATTTGGTACTGCGGTTACCACGCATTAATTTGTTATTGAAGAACAGGGTCACTTCGTTGATTGGGTAATTCGCCGCGATGTGCAGTGCATTCAGTAGGTTTGCTTGGCCGTCAGAACGTAGCTCAGCAAGCGGGATCTGAGAGCCCGTCACAATCACTGGTTTGCCAAGGTTTTCTAGCATGAAAGACAACGCAGAAGCGGTGTAGGCCATGGTGTCAGTACCGTGCAGGATAACGAAACCATCGTATTTGTCGTAGTTCGCGCGGATGTCATCAGCGATAGTCTGCCAATCAAGTGGCGTCATGTCTGAAGAGTCCATCAATGGCGAGTATTCGTGGATGGTGTACTCAGGCATCTCTGGGCGATGGAATTCAGGCATACCAGCAAGCTGTTTATCCATGAATCCAGCAACAGGGACATAGCCGTGATCATGCGACTTTTGCATGCCGATTGTGCCGCCGGTGTACGCGATATAGATGTGTTTTCTTTCCATGGCGATTATTACTTTAGTGTGATGTAGGGAACAGGTGGGCGATTATAGCGAATTATTATGTAATAAAAAGAGGCGCCTCACACAGAGGCGCCCCTTGATAATACAGCGTTGAGCTTAAATTATTGAACTTGGCAGTTTAAGCAAAAAGCGTAACGGCCTTGTGGGTCGTTAAAGTTGCTTAATAGTTGGCTATCTTGAGCTAACTGCTGGCTAATAGGCTGCAAACTGCTTGGTATCATTGACTGAATATCAAGGCCAATCGACATCTGAACTTGGTTCATAAATTCTTGAATAAACTGCTCAGTGGCTGAAAGTGGCTCTTCTACCCAGTAGATGTTGTAGCTTTCGAGTTCTGCAAGTGAAGCGGCGGCTGCAATCGCGTCATCGAAGTCGCCAATTTCATCAACTAAACCGTTTTGCATAGCGTCTTGGCCTGTCCATACGCGACCTTGAGCAATCTTATCGACCGCATCAATATCTATTCCACGGTTTTCTCCAACTAGACCGATGAATCGGCGGTAGCCATGTTCGATACCCATCTGCAACGCATCTTTCGCGCCTTGCGTTAATCCAGTTGTGATACCCAGACCTGAGAACGGTGATGTGCCAACGCCATCAGTGTAAACACCAATATCATTTAAGCCTTTTTCGAAGGTAGTAATGACACTGAAGATACCAATCGAGCCAGTTAACGTCGTTGGTTGAGCAAGGATCTTGTCTGCGCCCATGGAGATCCAGTAGCCACCAGAAGCGGCAAGGCTAGACATTGAAACAACTACTGGCTTACCGGCTTGCTTAATCGCTTCTATTTCATTGCGAATAACTTCTGAAGCAAAGGCGCTGCCGCCAGGGCTATCCACTCTAAGAACAACGGCTTTAACTTTGTCATCGTTACGAGCTTGGCGAAGTAGGGCCGCAGTTGTATCGCCACCCACGGTGCCACGTGGCTGTTTGCCATCCATAATCGCGCCGCTAGCAACAATCACAGCTACATCGTGTGATTCACTGCTCATGTCTGGAAGCATGGTTGTACGGTACTCGTAGTAGCCAAGTGCCTTGTAACTGTCTTGACCATCACTGCCGAACACATCTGCAAGCTCTAGTCGAACTTGCTGGCGAGTGGCTAGCTCATCCACCAAACCAAGTTTTTTCGCCAGTTTCGCGATATCGCCATCGACAGATTCAAGCTCTTTCAAGAAAGTGTCCATGTTTGGATTAAGTGTCTTCGCATCAATTTGGCGATTATTGCTCACATCATCAACGTAAGCACACCAAAGTTGACCTAACCAACGTGATGCCGACTCTTTGGCTGCGTCAGACATGTCGTCACGAATGAATGGTTCAATCGCTGATTTGTAAGTACCCACGCGGAACACATGTGTGTTCACATCGAGCTTCTTTAATAAGGTTTTGTAGTATAGCGAGTAGGCGCTGTAACCTTTAAGAAGTACACCACCATCAGGTGACATGTATACCTTAGTTGCGTAGCTGGCTAGGTAGTATTGGCTTTGGTTGTAGAAGTCACCCACCGCATAAATTGGCTTTCCTGAAGCTTTAAACTCATTTAAGGCTTTAGCGATGTAGCGCAGTTTAGTTAGGTTGGTCTCTGGCAGCTCTTTAAGTGCCAAAACAATACCTGTTACATTGTCATCGTCTTTGGCATAGCGAATAGTTTCAACGATATCAAACAGAATATTTTCTTTTGGCAGCTCTTTGTCCAGCAGCGAACCGGTAACGGAATCCATCGGGTTAATATAGCGGCTTTGTTCAACAATCGGGCCCGACAGGTTTATCACTAAAGCAGATTGTTGTGGCACGGCTGGTGGGGTTGTGTCTGAGTGGATGTACACAAAGTAGATAACGGCGATACTAAGTAAGAAGATTAAGTTAACAAGCGCAACACGCACAAACGTAATCAGCTTCCAAATTCCTTTGAAGAACATACCTATAAATTTGAATATTTTTTTCATTCTGTCTCCGCAGTGAGATTACGTTGCTTTAACAAGTAGCAGTACCATTAATCTCAATAATATGAACTGCTTAGTATCCTACGATAATTCCCTAGCTCAAACTATACCAACAAGTGTTAATCGATTTATATTCTCGTTAATTGTAGACAGATAAGGGGCTGTTGACCTTTCGTGGTTAAGTTTTGTTCGAGATAAAATCGTTTTAGGCGCGGCGAAGAGTATGTAGTCTAGTCATTCTAAGCAAATATTCTTCAACAAAGCATAAAATGATTTTAAACGAACCTTCGGGCAGCTCTTGTGGTTCATTTCTACTGTGTTATCGGCTTTTCATGTAGGCCAGCTACACATCAAAGCCTCTTCCTTGTATAAACTTCCCACAAGATGCTGCAAAGCCAATCTCGAAAGGTTAACAGCCCCTTGGCTTCTGAACGATTAATACTTTCAGCATTATGATCGGTGTTACAAAAATGTAAACGGTCGTTTGAACTTTTGGTAATTGAGCTATACTGTGGTCAGACCACAAGGATAAATAACAGAAGTGATGTCTGCCATGTACCCACATTTACTTGAACCACTTGATCTTGGATTTACTCAGCTACGTAACCGTGTATTGATGGGATCAATGCACACAGGTTTAGAAGAGCATAAAGAAGGCCTGCATAAACTCGCCGCGTTTTACGAAGAGCGAGCAAAAGGAGGCGTTGGCCTAATTGTTACAGGCGGCTTTTCTCCGAACTTACGTGGCAGATTATCTCCATTTAGTGCTGAATTCAGCAAAGTTAAGCACGCGAAAGCGCACCAAGTTGTTACCGAAGCTGTACATAAGCACGGCGGGAAAATTGCCTTGCAGTTACTTCACGCTGGTCGATACGCAATGCACCCATTCGCGCAAAGTGCTTCGGGTATAAAAGCACCAATCGCAAAGTTTGCGCCAAGTGAAATGAGCCCTCGCCAAATCAAAAAGACCATCAATGCATTTGCCAACAGTGCCGAACTTGCTCAAGTGGCAGGCTACGACGGCATTGAAATCATGGGCTCTGAAGGCTACTTGATTAACCAATTCATCTGTAAGCGTACCAACATGCGTTACGACGAGTGGGGCGGTTCTTATGAGAAGCGTATGCGTTTCCCGCTAGAGATCGTGAAATCGATTCGCGAAGCTGTGGGCAAGGATTTCATCATTATCTTCCGACTGTCGATGCTCGATTTGGTTGAGCAAGGTAGCACCTTTGAAGATGTTGTGTTGCTGGCTCAAAAGCTTGAAGAGGCAGGCGTTACTATTATCAATACTGGTATCGGTTGGCACGAAGCACGCATTCCGACTATCGCGACACAAGTACCACGTGGCGCTTTCTCTTGGGTTACTGAGAAAGTGAAGCCACACGTCTCTATTCCTGTGATTACTTGTAACCGTATCAATACACCAGAAGAGGCAGAGCGCATTATCAGTTCCGGTCAGGCCGACATGGTTTCTATGGCTCGCCCTTTCTTGGCTGACCCAGATTTCGTTAACAAAGCCGCACAAGACCAAGCTCAGTTCATCAACACCTGTATCGGTTGTAACCAAGCCTGTCTTGATAACGTGTTCAAAGGGAAACGCGCGAGCTGTTTGGTTAACCCACGAGCTTGTTATGAGACTGAAATTGTTGTTCAACCCGCGCCGGCTACCAAGACGATTGCGGTAGTGGGTGCTGGCCCTGCGGGCTTGGCTTGTGCGACAACATTGGCGCAGCGCGGCCACAAGGTAGATTTGCTAGAGAAGAACGATCGCATCGGTGGTCAGTTTAGACTGGCAATGCAAATCCCAGGCAAGGAAGAATTTCGAGAAACGATTCGTTATTTTGCTAACCAAATCGATGCATCGGGTGTGAACTTAAAGCTGGATACTGAAGCCACGTTTGAAATGCTGCTCAAGTATGATGAAGTGGTGATGGCGGCAGGTGTAGAGCCGAGAAAACTGAATATTGAAGGCATTGAGCACGAGAATGTGGTCGATTATCAAACCTTGATTCGCGAAAAGACACCAGTAGGCGAAAAAGTCGCGATTGTTGGTGCTGGTGGTATCGGGGTCGATGTGGCAACCATGCTCACCGAGCCAACGTCACACAGTCTAGACGATTGGCTGTATGAGTGGGGCATTGATAAGAATATGGAACACCCAGGTGGCCTGTATCCTTACCCGGATTCATTCAGTGATAAAACGGTTTGGGTGATGCAGCGTAAAGCGGGTCGTGTTGGTAAAGGCCCTGGCAAGACTACAGGTTGGATTCATAAACGCACACTAGAAAAACGTGGTGTGAATCTGCTAGGTGGCGTGAGCTACAACAAAATTGATGACCAAGGTCTGCACATCAGCGTTGGTAAAAAAGAGCAGGTACTCGATGCCGATTCGGTTATCGTGTGTGCTGGTCAAGTATCGGTGAGACCATTTGAAGATATGTGGCAAGAGTTCGGTGGCAAACTGCACGTGATTGGTGGTGCTGATTATGCTGGTGAGCTAGATGCTGTGCGCGCAATCCGTCAAGGTGTTGAGCTAGCGATTAAGTTATAGATAAAGCTATCAAGCCGTAATCTTGTTGGCAGAAATGCTTATCTAATCTGCCTAGATAGGTGTTTGAGCAAGGCTCCTAAGTCATAGATTTAGGAGCCTTTATTGTTTCAAATTTAGGACAAATGAGGAGTCGTTGAGATTTATTATCGTTTGTATTCTGTGCTAAAGTTCAAGTATACAAATAGTAAAGAAATAGTAAGGACTTCAAATGGATGCTTTGGATCTACTGCTTAACCGACGCTCTATCGCAAAACTCTCTGATCCAGCACCTGAAGGTGTCGTGTTAGAAAACATCATCAAAGCGGGCTTGCGTGCCCCTGACCACGGTGCACTAACACCATGGCGCTTTGTTATCGCGCAAGGTTCAGGGCTACAGAAGCTATCTGATATCTTGGTTCGAGCTGCTGAAGCGGAAGACAGCGAAGAAGCGGTGATCGAGAAAGTGAAAAAGGCACCGTTCCGTGCTCCTATGGTGATAACCGTGATTGCTAAAGTCACCGAACATGAGAAAGTACCAGCGATTGAACAACATCTTTCTGCAGGCTGCGCGGCGCAAGCGATGCAAATGGCAGCTGTTGCTCAAGGGTTTCAAGGCTTTTGGCGCTCAGGTAAATGGATGTTCCACCCAGAAGTACATCAAGCATTTGGCCTAGAAGGCGACGACGAGATCGTTGGTTTCCTATACCTAGGTACTCCGGGCTGTACGCCAATGAAAGTGCCAGAGCGTGACTTCTCTAAGTTTGTTGAGTTCTTATAAAGAACGCTGAAGCTGAATAGTGGAATACTAACTGTATAAACAACCAGTTTTTCTTGATTTCTAGGGGCCACATTAGATAATGTGGCCCTAATTGTTTGTAGCATCCGGAAAAACATGTCTCGTCTTATTATTGCTGAAAAACCAAGCCTCGGCCGCGCGATCGCTGCTGCACTGCCTAATCCACAGAAGAAAGACCAAGGGTTCATCAAATGTGGTAACGGTGACGTGGTGACTTGGTGTATTGGACACTTATTGGAGCAGGTTGAGCCAGACGCTTATGACGAGCGTTACAAGAAATGGAACTTGGCCGATCTTCCTATCGTGCCAGAGCAATGGCAGTTGAGACCACGGAAGACTTCAAGCAAACAGCTCACGGTGATCCGAAAGTTATTGAAGGATGCCACTCAAATTGTTCACGCCGGAGACCCAGATAGAGAAGGCCAGCTGCTGGTTGATGAAGTGATCGATTACTGCAAAGTCTCTAAAGTCAAGAAAGAATCGATGGAAAGGTTGCTTATCAGCGACTTAAACTTACCTGCTGTAAAACGTGCACTCTCTCAAATGCGTAGCAATCGTGATTTTATCCCTCTTTCTGTTTCAGCATTGGCACGCTCAAGAGCCGATTGGCTGTATGGTATGAATATGACTCGCGCTTATACCTTGCTTGGTCAAAAAGCAGGTTATCAAGGCGTATTGTCGGTAGGGCGTGTGCAGACACCAGTACTTGGTTTAGTGGTGAGACGTGATGAAGAGATCGAAAACTTCATTCCAAAAGATTACTTCAATTTGCATGCCTTGATTCCTTACCAAAATAACGGACAGATCTTTGATATTCGTGCTCGCTGGAAACCAAGTGAAGCCTGTAAGCCGTGGCAAGACGAAGAAGGCCGTGTACTCAATCGAAAGTTGGTTGAAAACGTCGCTCAGCGAATCGCAAACCAACCTGCAACCGTCACAGAGTCTGAGCAGAAGCAAAGCAAACAAGCAGCGCCACTTCCTTACTCTTTGTCTGCGTTGCAGATTGATGCCTCCAAACGTTTTGGTATGAGCGCTCAGCAGGTGTTGGACACTTGTCAGTCTTTATATGAGAAGCACAAGCTTATCACTTACCCACGTTCCGATAGCCGCTATCTTCCTAAAGAGCACTACTCTCAGAGAGAGTCGATTGTAGACGCCATCGCCAATAATGCGAAAGAGCTACAAAGTGGTGCTCAAGGCGCAGATCTCTCACTGAAATCAAAAGCATGGAACGACAGTAAGGTTGATGCTCACCACGCAATAATCCCAACACCGAAGAAATCATCGGTGAATGGATTGTCTGCGAATGAGATGAAAATCTATCAGCAAATTGCTCGCCAGTATCTGATGCAGTTCTATCCACCGGCTGTGTTTGCGGATGCTAAGTTAGTGTTTGATATCGCTGGCGGTATGTTCATTGCGAAAGGGCGTCAGCTTATCAACCCAGGTTGGAAAGTGTTGATGGGTAAAACTGACACTGAAGATAAAGGTGATGGTACTGATACAGTTCCACCGCTAGATAAAGGAATGGTGTTGACCTGCCGTGAAGGTGTCATTGGTGATAAGAAAACCGAACCACCAAAGCATTTCACAGAAGCGACATTACTTCAAGCGATGACAGGTATTGCCCGCTTTGTCGCGAACAAGGATCTGAAAGCTATTTTGAAAGAGACTGATGGTCTTGGAACAGAGGCTACTCGTGCGGGCATTTTGGATACGCTATTCAAAAGGCAGCTGCTAACGCGCCAAGGTAAGAGTATTCAGAGTAGCCCTGCAGGTAGAGGCTTGATTCATGCCTTACCTGAGGATTCGACCTTTCCAGACATGACAGCACATTGGGAACACCAGTTGCAAGGCATGGCCGAGCGAAACCAAGCGTATCAACCTTTCATGCAAGCGCTGGAAAGTAAGATTGATGGCTTAATGGGGCGAGTGAAAACGGGGGAAGTACCTGAATCGCTCCGTCATCTCCCCAAAGTTGAGAGACCCGCTTTTAAACGCCGTAAAGGTGGTGGAACGAAGAAGTCTTATGCCAAGAAAGGTTCCTATGCTAAGAAAGGCACTTCAGCTAAAAAAGGTTCTAGAAGCTAGCGTTTGCAAGTGTTCCACTTAGCGTCCGACTTTACGTCCACAACGCTCAAATAACTGTTGCCAGTAATCAACATGGCGACGAGTTGATGCGCGAAAGGCTTGGTGCGTATCTTGGATGGGGAAGTAGTAGCTGTGCAATTCTGGTTTAGCATCAAACATTTCCAGCTGCGGAGCGAGCTGTTGATAGTAGCCATCCAGTTGTGCCATGTACGGCTGTACTTTACCAATATATTGTTGCTCAAAGACATTGTTGAGATAACGGAACTTAGTGGTGTCGCGTTGTTTTCCGCAGATGATATTGGCATCAAAAGTAGTGAGTTGCTCGGTGATGATATCGAGTTCAACCGACGCGCGCGCAAGCGAGTAGTATAGATCCCCAAGGGTAGAGCTCTTCTCCAACACCTCTTGTACCTCTGTGGTCTTACCCGAAACAAGTGGTGTATTTAACGATAGGTTGAGATGCTCCAAGGCGTCGCTCGTCTGCCTTACTTGTTGACCAATATCATGACGCAACCACTGGCTTCCACGCATCTGTGACTGCATAGCATCACTGGCATAGATCAGGTTCCATTGATGGAGTGGAAACTGTGCGAGCTTCTGTTGCTCGACCCCTTTCAAGAGTTCGATGATTTCTGGGTCTAGCTCATCACTGGATAAGCACTTGCCTACGCCTTCGAGTAGAGCAACTTGATAATCGTAATTGCGGAATTCGTCCGCGACTTTTCCGAGCACTGAGTTACGCTCAGCAATCAGGTTGAAAAGTCCACATTGGCGAAGCTGATAGCTGTCGATGAGCCCAATAGAAACTGATGGGACGTTTAACGATAGCTCGCGCTTTCTTGGCAACCCCTCAAACTCCCATTCTTGCTTGAGTTCTTCAGCATCTTGCACTCTGGCTACCTTGGTTTGATAGTCATCGAATAAGTCTCCAGGACCTTCCCCAAAGCACCCTCCGAGCACCGCAGTGATTAATAGCAGTGGTGAGTGTCGTACGAAGTTTGTAAGAAGGTGAAGATTCATGGGTTACCTACCAGTCTATTGTACTGCCGTCGAAATTGAAGAAGTGACCACTTACTTCATTGTTGGCAGATTCGATGACTTTAATAAGACCAGACGCTGAAGTGTCTGCATCAATAAGAGCATTAGGACCACCCATTTCTGTCTGTACCCAACCTGGGTGCAGGGCCAATACAGTGAAGCCGTTGCTAGTTAGATCGTTGCTTAAACTTTTTACAACCGAGTTGATAGCCGCTTTAGAAGAGCGATAGATGTAGCCTCCGCCAGAAGTGTTTTCTGCCATGCTGCCAACTCGAGAAGACAAGCAAGCTATCTTTTTCACGTCACTGGCTTCTAGCATAGGGAGAAGTGTTTCAACTAGCTTTAATGGCGCGATAGTGTTGACCTCAAAAACGCGTCGCCACTCTTCTACGTTGGTGTTACCCAGTCCGTAACCTTTAGGACCGTAATAGCCAGCGTTGTTTATCAGAATATCAATGTGCTGTATCTGAGTAGGTAGTCTGCTGGTGGCTTGGTAATCAGTGATGTCCAGTTGAATGCAGTTTAAATTGCTGTGATGTTCAGTGAGTGCCAGTAACTCATGTGCCGATGAGGTATCACGATAGGTAGCGTAAACGGTGTGATTGTCCTTAAGGTATTGCTGGGCAAGGCTTAAACCAATGCCTCGGTTTGCTCCAGTGATAAAAATAACGCTCATGGTGATTCCTTTACAGTTCAATTAGTTAAGTTTGATGGCTTAACACCAGAAAATCAACGGCCCACCTACTGGCCATTAGCATTCCGACAAAAATTCATTACTGCTGACGCCGAGCCATAGATCACCTCAAGGGTTAGTATTAGGTTTTTCATTGCTTTCTCTGAATATATTTCAAGGTAATGATAATTGTTATCAGCAATTGGGGGTTGTTGCCAAGGCTGAGGCTGTTATGATTTTGAGAAAGATAAGCTATTAACTCGATTATGATTCCTTTAATTTACCACCCAATTTATTCGCAGCTGCCTTTACCAGAAGGCCATCGTTACCCAATTAACAAATACCAGTTGTTACATAGCGCGGTTGAGGCGCTAATGGATGACGATCCACTCTGGAAGAGTATGTTTGAAGTGTTCGAACCAAAGCCTGTATCGGTTGAACAAGTCAAACAGGTCCACGACAGTGACTATGTCGATTTGCTTGTTGCTGGGAGTTTGCCAGCGGCGAAGATGAGACGCATCGGGTTTCCTTGGAGCGAACAGTTGATTGAAAGGACGCTCTATTCAAGCGGCGGCACCTGCCTAGCTGCGGATATGGCCATTGAAAGTGGTTTGGCGATCCACTTGAGCGGAGGCTATCACCACGCGCACCATGATTTCGGCAGCGGATTTTGTTTGTTGAATGATTTGGTGTTGGCAGCAAAGCATGCACTTACCTTTGAGCTGGTTGATAAGGTGCTGATCGTAGACAGTGACGTACACCATGGCGATGGTACGGCGACACTCTGCCAAGAGAGTGATGAGATAATTACTTTGTCATTCCACTGCGACAAAAACTTCCCAGCAAGAAAGCCATTATCGGATCTGGATGTGCCATTAAGTCGCGAAACGGAAGATGAAGAGTTTCTGCGTTGTTTTGAGCAAGTGACTAAGCTGGCGATTGCGCATCACCAACCTGATTTGATCATTTATGATGCCGGTGTCGATATCCACCAAGATGACGAGTTGGGTTACTTGAATGTATCGACGCAAGGGATCTTTGAACGAGATTGCTTCATGATTAACCTAGCAAAATCAGAGTCTATCCCAATGGCGTGTGTTGTTGGGGGAGGCTATCGTACTCAGCACCAAGATTTGGTACCGATTCACATACAGCTTTTGAAAGCAGCACTAGCAGTGAATAGTTGACCTGCTAAGCTAAGTTTTCTTCAGATACAAAAAAGCCGCTGATTCCTCAGCGGCTTTCTTTAATGTGGTGGAGGGATAGGGATTTGAACCCTAGAACCGCTATTAACGGTTGCCGGTTTTCAAGACCGGTGCTTTCGACCACTCAGCCATCCCTCCGATGCCGCGTATAATATAAGGGTGGCCTTGGCTTGTAAATACTCTTATTAACTGACTGCTTTATTTATGAACGCTTTTCGATGTTTTTGTATTGAATGGCCATTTATTGTGCGCTTTGCTGATGATTTATCGTCGCTAACTTAATAAAAAGTATGTCCACCTAGAATTACTCGATTTATGTCTAGATTTAGGAGAAAGGCTAAGGTGATTATGGTGATATTAGATCAAATTATATCTTTTTAGTTTAAACACCAGTTTAGACAAAAATCGTCGAGAGCAGTTGGTTTTTTATTGACTAAGGCCGTGCGTGGATATTATTTACCGCATGAATGGAATGGCCAATGATATTTATTTTCATTTGCAATTGTGTTTTCTTGAGTATATTCTGCGCCACTCTAAAAAACACGATAGAACTTTAGTATGAAAATTAGCCAACTGTTAGCACTTATTGCTGCGATCTTGATGTCGGGATGTAATCATGATTTTCACAGCTCATCTGCTACCCAACTGCCTTCAACTCCTTCCCAACCTAATAAACCCGCAGAGCCCAATCAACTGAATTCAAGTGATAAAGCGCAGATAACAGAACTTACTGTTGACCAAGTTAAATCAATCGCGATTGACCGTGTAACCTTCGATGCTCCGGGGATATCAGCATTAACTGCGGCGAATGTCACGGATATAAAAACTAATTTTGGGCGAGCTTATGTTGAACAGGTATCCGGTAAAATGGTGTTTGAGCTGAGTAGCAGTAGCGAGTTAAATAAGTCAGCTCAGCAAGCAAAAGCGATGATAGATTCAGCAGGAGAGCGTAATGTTAGTTCGAGTAGCTCAAAAGGCTCGGTAATACATTCTCGTTTGGCTTCTGAGCATAATTATAATTTTAAAATAAATTATCAAGTGGGTAATAAACAGTATCAAGTCCTAGGATATGCACTGCCGTTATATCAAAAAGATAAGGATACAATTGTTCCTCGCTTTAAAAAATTAGATGCAGCGGGCGATGTGTTAGCCGCTGATCTGCAAGTGTTGACTCGTGATGAAAGTGATTGGTCATGTGTCACCGATGCAAGTTCAGATCTCACTTGGCAGGTCTTGCAAGCGAATGGTGACTTTGCATTTGACTCAACCTATTACTGGGGTGATAGAGCACTAAATCACCGTGACTATATGCCAGCAAGTTGTGCGCTTGATAAAAATTGTAATACCGATAATTTAGTGGAAATAGCCAATGAACAAAAGCTATGCGGCAAAACAGATTGGCGAATGCCAACGCGAAATGAATGGAAAACAGTATTAACCACTGAGATGTTGAATGATGAGAAGCGTCAATCGCCGATTGATCGTTTCTTCTTCCCCTACTTGGATGCTAACTATGATGAAGCTTATTGGACCAATCACTTCACTGTGTATTTAAACGGCCATGACGGCCTTGATGGTGATTGGCAAGGTTCGAATAAAACCGTGGGTGACGCGTTAGTAATGTGGATGGGCAGTGACTTCGCACACGTAAAAATGCCACCTCGCTCTACTAATGAACCGCGATTTGCAATGTTAGTGAGTGGGGCGGTTATACCTGATGAATCTGATAATTCGACAGGTGAAATAACAGCACAGTTAAAGTCTGAAATTAATAAAGCGGGCGATGAAGATAAAAATTGGAAAAAACGTTTTATTAAAAACGGCAAAGCTGGCCAAGCTTTACGTGATCAAAATTTAGAACAGTGGGCTTGTACTAGCGATAGCTTCTTTAAGACTGTAGTACCAAATACCAATATCTTGTGGCAACGTATTGACAAAAAAGCACCATTAATGACCTTAGAGCAGGCACAAGCCTATACTAAAACCGTTAATACACAAACACTATGCGGTCGTAATGATTGGCGGCTGCCGTCTGAATCTGAGCTTAAATCATTGCTGATTGATAGCTTTGCATATGATATGGAAGGCATTTCTTACCGTGCTGGTTATACGAAGAGTATTTTTAATGACACCGTGGTAGAGGCTGACAGCTACTACTGGACGTCTACAGAAAGTGCTTATGACGGAATGATAAATGTTGCTGTTGCCTTTCAAACCGAATGGTCAGAGAGCAATTCTGGAAGTAACCCAGAAAGTACATTCCGTGTTCGTCTCATTTCTACATCGCAAAAAAATAATGATTAATTTTAATAAAGTAATAAGTGCTGCGCTTGCAGCACTTATATTCGTTTCTGGCTGTAACGGCTCAGATAGTTCACCGGGTAATACGGCATTACCAACAGAGTCAAAGCCAGAGACACCTAAGCCTGACCCATCCGTTATAGATCCAACGCAGCCGGATAAAGACAAAAAGTATTCTAAGCAGCAAGTAACACAAGGAGAGACTTTTTCTTATCAGTATGTTTTGAGTGCAGATGAAACCTTGCGTGTTATTCAACCTGCAACGTTGGGAAATGTGAGCGTTGATGGTGGGCTTGTTGTTTATCGAGCGCCATCAGCTTTAGTCGGGGCGGATCAGTTTAAACTCGAACGTTTAAATAGTTCATCAGCGCAAAGCCTGGATTGGATGATTCGTATAAACAAGCCAACTCCCCGATTTGCTTTTGTAGCCGTTAACGATGAAGCAGCGGCCAAGATATGGCAATGCGTTTCAGACGAAGAAACGCATGAAGGGGTCACTTGGCTAACGGCAATTCAACCGAATACTGAGACATTCTCGTGGCAAGATTGGGAAGCAACGTTACCTGGGTTTGCAGCAGATTGTTCGCTCTCAGATGCTTTGAGTGGTAAAGCATGTACAACCAGCAATCTTATCGATTATGCCAACCAACAGCAATTGTGCGGTCAAACTGACTGGCGCCTACCATATTCTTATGAAATGCAGAACCTAACTAGTGAACAAGATTTTGCATTGGATCGTAACCAAGCGGCTATTGATCCATTCTTCTTTCCACATGTTAGATTCGAGAATTACTGGCTTCAAAATGATGTCAGCGCCCAACAAGCCGATAATATTGCTTATCGCTATAGTTTTGGTGCTAATCGAAAGAAATCGTTGGGCCAGAATAAGCGTAAGCCAGCTTCAGTTATGTTGGTCAGTGGTAGTTATCGTGATTCATCGCGGCCTAATCAACAAATAAAACCGCAAGCAGAAGAAACCAGTTTCATTCGATTAGATAATACAGGTCAACCCCTCGCGCGCAATCGTCAGCAAGATGATTATCAAGATTCACCATGGCGTTGTTTGGATGACATGCGAGGTTTAGTTCGTGATAACTTGTATTTACGGGATAATCGTTTCTCGTATGTATATTGGCTAGTACAAAATAGCAGTGATGTGACAAGCACTTTGCGTGATTATGTGAGTGATACCAGTGTGAGCAACTGTGGTCAAACCGACTGTTCGATAGAAGCGGCATTAAAAGTGATTAATCGTTCGAAGCAATGTGGTCGTAGTGATTGGCGCTTGCCTACAGCTGATGAACTTTCATTATTAATGCATCAGCAAGTGAGTGGTGGAGCATACAAAATGCTGTATTCAAAATCATTAAATTCCCCAGTTGCTGGAGACTACTGGGTTGCTACATCGACGGAGATAGGGCTCGGCACGTTAAAATTACCAATGGCGGCAACGCTCCAGCCAACACCATTAACCGCTCAGAAAGAAGCGACACAAACTGCGAAACTACTCCTGATTGCGAGTGAGTTCGAGCCGCGTGCAATAGAGGATCCGCGTTCAGTTAGAAATCACACAAAACCTGATATTACTCGCTTAAGACAAGCTTATGCGGCTCACCCTAATTATTGGCCAGCTCCTTTCGTTGATGATATGGGCAGTTATCAAGAACTCGGCACTATGCCTCATGTTGTTTTTCCGAATCATAATCCTTTTGATGAAAAGAAAGTAGCATTAGGGAAAAAACTATTTTTTGACCCGTTTCTTTCTCAGGCTCAGGATGTTGCCTGCGCAAATTGCCATGAACCGAACAAAGGATGGGGTGATGGTAGAGAAGTTTCTATTGGTCATGATCGCCAACGTGGAAAGCGCAATGCGCCGACTATAGTTAACAGCGCATTTTTACCACAATTATTCTGGGATGGGCGTGCAGAGACATTAGAGCAGCAGGCGTTGATGCCGATTCAAGATCCATTAGAAATGGCTGAATCATTGCCGAATTTGGTCAAAAGATTAAATGATCACCCCAATTACCCGGCCCTATTTGATGAGGTTTTTGGTCTTGGGACAATTACTCAAGAACAGCTAAGCATGGCATTAGCAACTTTTCAGCGAACGATAATTAGCAAGCCGAGCCAATTTGATCGATTTGTTAAAGAGGCTGAGTTAGGTAAAACCGATGCATTGTCTGATCAAGCATTGTGGGGGCTAGATATTTATCGTCGAAATGGGCGCTGTGTTAATTGTCATATGGGACCTGAATTTACCAATCATAAATTCGAAAATGTTGGTTTAACCTATTACAAAGCTTTTTACGAAGATTTAGGTAAGTACGATGTAAGCCATAATAGCCACGATGTTGGGTTATTTAAAACCCCATCACTGCGTGATGTCATGAATCATGGTCCGTGGTTTCATAATGGTTTAGTGCATACTATTGAGGGTGTTATTTCAATGTACTCTGAAGGAATGGCAAGTAACGCGCCTTTTGGTTGGAGCAAGTATGATCCAAATTACCCAAAACTATCAGAGAAAATTAGACCTTTAAATTTAAGCTATCAAGAAGCCGAGGCTCTCAAAGCATTTTTAGTAGCTATTACAGCTGAACCCCCATTGGACTCGGCGACAAAAGCGGAGCTTGGCCAATAAGCTGATAGATGAGTTGACTCGTGAAGTCTGCTGCCAAGTTACAATGAGAAGCGTTCGTTAGTGATAGCAAACGCTTTTCAAAAACTACGTATGTAAAAAAGCCCGAGCTAATGTATTTCATTAGCTCGGGCTTCATAAATGTGGTGGGGGGATAGGGATTTGAACCCTAGAACCGCTATTAACGGTTGCCGGTTTTCAAGACCGGTGCTTTCGACCACTCAGCCATCCCTCCAGCGGCTTGAATAATATAAGGGCATGAGGATCTTGTAAACCCCTAATTTACATAAATTTGTTCTCTTGCTTGTTTTCTAGCCATTAACGGCAATAAAAAGGGAAGCCACTGGCTTCCCTTTTTTGTTTGGTGAACATTTAATCATTCTTTGCGTAGAATCGCTGTAATTCAGTGAGACCCTGCATTAGAACTGGTAAGCGAGGGCTTACATTTTTTAGTCTTTGGTAATCTTGGTCGTACAGCTTGTAGTTACCAAACTTATCTAACACCGTAGTTTGTTTGTCTGTCACAAGTGCTAACTCACGAGAATCACCCGCAAGAACCCACTTTCTCTTACGCTCATCAAACAGACTGCGGCCGCTGCTAAAGTCAGTGGGGTTTGAAGATACACCCAATAGCTCTTGCATTAGTGTTACCGAAATATCTAAGTGGCTAGAGCGGTGAGTGTACTCAGACGCTGATTTACCTGGCCAGCTGATAAACAGAGGAACCTGCAGCTGATAACGGCTGTAGTTAGAATTTGCACCCCAGCTGTTAGTCTTGGTTTCATTAAACTCAGTACCGTGATTAGAGGTAATGATAACTACCGTATTATCGACAAGGCCTAAGCGTTCCAATTCAGCGTAGATGGTTGCTAACTGTGCGTCCGCTGCTTGAGCTGATTTTTGGTAATCGGCAGCAAAACGTTCTGCTGTTGTTAACGCTGACTCTGCTTCTGAGCTTTCAAAGTTGTCCAATGTTGTCAGCTCAATAAAGTTGAACCAAGGACGCTTAGCTTGCGGTGATTCCACCCAGTTTGACCAGGCTTGAATTGCATTTTGGTCATTAAACGTCGCTTGCTCTAACATGATTTTACGGCCTCGGAAGATGATGTCCGAGTAAAGTGTATCGTCAAAGTTGTCGCCGCTGAATGCAGCAAACTTGTAACTGTGGTTATCTAATACATCCAGCAGAACTGAACTCGCACCTTGAGCTTCAATGCTGCTTGCGTAGCTGCTAGGAAGGCCGTAGAACAAGCCGAAAATACCAAATATGTCGTTGCTAGAACTGTAATGGTTGGTGAAATTGATCGACTGTTGTGCAAATGCGTAACTGCTTGGCATTGATGTTTCGTTAAGAGCATCTGCGCGCAGATTATTCACACTCACCATCAGGATGTTCAAATCATCACTGCGGCGGTTGTACTGAATTTCTTCTAGCGGGTAGCTAACAAGGTTTACATTACCTTTGTTTGCTTCTAAACGCTCTAGATATTCTTCGCGGTCTAACAGGCCATGTTTCTCCATAAAGCTTTTCGCTGTCATTGGGTAAGACAGTGGGAAGTTCGCTTTTTGGCTAGTAATTGGGTTATAGAAGTACGCATCAGCCCACATGTAAGTTAGGTGGCTACTGATGAAACATAAGAAGAAGACGGCGGTAATTGGACGGCCGATGTGTTTATGAGAAAGCTTACGCTGCTTACGCCAAACCCATTCAGATAGACCAAGCTGCAATAAGAAAATAAGCGGCATAACAATGAAGAGGTGCTGCAAATCAGATGTAAATGCAGATTCCTCTCCACTGAATAAAACCTCCCACACGACAGGCGTCAGGTGGAGGTTTATACTTTGATACGTTTGAGTATCAATTAACAAGACAGTTAAACCTATGGTCGCAAAGCAAACGGCAACCAAACGTAATAACTTCCTCGACGGAAGAATAAATGTGAGCGGGAACAGCACTAATAGATAGAGCGCAAATACCAAAAAGCCGAAGTGACCAACCCATGAAGCAGCCAAGTAGAATTGACCCAGCAGGGTTTCTGGCCAAGCAGATTGAGTGATATAACGAGTACCAATCAACATCGCAGCAATGATATTGAAAAATGCAAACCAGTGACCCCAACCAACCAGTCGAGATACACGATCGCTATATGAGTTTGCGCTGTCTACCATTTATAATTCTTTTATCCGTCAATCAAATTTAGTGAGACTTTTTATCTTCAAGAGAAGAAATTAAAGCCTCGGCAAATTTTTCAGCAATTCCTTTGCGTTGTGAAGCAGCAACGTTCTGATTTAAGACATTGGTTGCGATATTTCCAGCGATCATCAGTGAAAGTTCTGGTGAAGCTTTGTGCTTAGATAGTACAGCACCTACTTCAGCTAAGATTTTTTCAACTTGTTCATCTGTGTATTTAGATATAATCGGCATAAGGACTCTAATAATGATAGTAAAAGCGGCTTATGATAACCTACTATGCACGACAACTGAAACCCGAACGGTAATATTTTCACTATGAGCCTTCACCTTTCCAACGTAATTTTACACCAGCTGAGTAAGAACGATCAGGATGAACTGATTGTTAACTATCGTGCTGAATCTCTAGAAAACGATGCATCTTCTGAAAGCCTAGTTGCTGAACTTCATCGTGTTTTTAACTCAAAAGCAGGCAAAGGGTTTGGTTCTTTCAAATCTGACAGCGAATTCCAACAGTGGTTGCATCAACTTCGTGCTGGTGAGACAAACTTTTACGATTTTTCTCAAAAGAGTGCGCAACGTCTAAAAGACGAGCTTTCAAAATACCCATTTGCTGATGAAGGCATCTTGGTAATGGCTGAATATCAGTCACTTGCAACTGACTACCTTTTCATTGGTCTACTGCCTTCAAACCAGAGCTTGAAGGTAACAGAAGGGCTAGATATCAGTGCGACTGACTACTTAGATATCTCTAAAATGGACATCGCAGCTCGCTTAGATCTTTCTACTTATGAGACAGACAAAGAGTCAAATCGTTACCTAACGTACATCAAAGGACGTGTTGGTCGTAAAGTGGCTGACTTCTTCTTAGATTTTCTTCAAGCGGAAGTAGGTCTGGATGCAAAACTGCAAAACCAGGTGCTGATGCAAGCGGTAGAAGATTTTGTTTCTGATTCTAAATTAGAGAAAGAGGAAGCGATCAGCTACAAAAAGCAGGTTGCTGATTACTGTAACGAGCAGTTAAAAGCGGGTGATGAGGTTCAAGTGCGTGAACTGTCTGGCGAATTACCAGTAAGCTCAGATGGTACCAGCTTCTTTGACTATACTAGTGAGCAAGGCTACGAGTTAGAAGACAGCTTCCCTGCAGATCGCGCAACTATGCGTAAACTAACAAAATTTGTTGGTGCTGGTGGCGGTTTGAATGTTAGTTTTGATAGTCTGCTTTTAGGCGAGCGTATCTTCTATGATCCGGAGACAGATACACTAACGATTAAAGGCACACCGCCAAACTTACGGGACCAACTGACTCGTAATAAGTCATAGTCCGAAGTGAATAGGTAAGCGGCAGTAGGATGCTGTCGCTTGTTTTTGTGCTTTGTGTCTTCGCCATAGCAATAATGGCTTTAAGTTAACACGCACAAGGAATATAGATGGAACAATCAGTAGCAAAGCCCACTCGCTTTAATAAACCAGTCACTTTCTTAGTTGTGATTTTGGTTCTGTGGCTACTTCCTTCATTGGTACTTCTCAGCCTAAGCCGTTCCTACACAAACTCTCTTGCTCAAATCGAGGAGCTGGGTATTCGCGTGAACGAATTAAGACAGTCACTCTATTTCTCGGAACCACTTCGTGTCTCACGTATTAATGAGCTAGCTCTTAACGCTCAATTAGTTTATTCAATCCGACTGCAGATCGAATCCGATTTCCAAAACGCATGTTTCCGCCCTGACGTAAACCAACTGCTTTATGTAGCAGACCAGTTCTTGGCCAAATTTGACGAGTTCATTCCAATCGAAAGTCAGGTTCAAGAGATTATCGATAACATCAAGTTGTTACGTGCAGACAAGCAGTTATCTCCCAAGTTAAAACCGTTGCTAAATGAATTTGGTGTAGTGGTATTTGAGGCGATGTACTCAGACAGCCAAAGCTCATCGGCGACCTACCGAGCTTTTGATTCTATTCTCGAGAAATCTTACAAGTTGAAAACGCCAGAGCAAGACGCGATTCAACAATTGCTGGCTGATGCTTCCGCATTGCTCGTAGATTACGCACAACTGAACTTTTTAGTCGATAAGATTAAGCAGAACTCGGTGAACAAGCAGATCATTAAGTTAGAGTCAGAATATCATGAGCGCCAGTTTAATTTGTTGGTCGCAATGTTAGGTCTGAGTTTGGCTGCTATGGTGGCTCTGATTGCTTGGAGCGCTAGCGTGAGAAAAGCCTCTCCGCAATTTGCAGCTGACCAAAATACCTCTCCTGAACCTAGCGAAGAAAAGGTTGTTCAATTCTCTGATAAGGATGCGGAGCTGCTTTCAGAAAGCAGCGGTGATTCATCTCTTTTGGCAACTGAACAGGGGATACCAGAAACGGTAGTGGATGAGCCATCAGACTATCTACAGCAACAGAATATGAACATTGAAAGTCAACCCAATACGATTGAGGCACCAACAGCTGAGCGACACGTTGCCAGTGTGACTGATTCGAAACCGGCGATTGATATTGAAGAGATGCTCGAAACACTCGATGGCGATGCAGAGTCGGTTGAATTGTTGCTTGGAGTGTTTGTCCAAGACCATGCCGGCGACTATGAGAAGTTTAAAGCGCTATTGACCAAAGATGAAACCTCAGCCGCACGTGTTGTACATAGCTTAAAAGGCGTGGCAGGCAGCATTAAAGCGTCGAGATTAGCCATTATTGCCGCAAGTATTGAGATGACAATGAAACAATCTAGAGCGATCAGTGAACACGACTTGAATGAACTAGAGCAGGCGATAAAAGCCTCTGTGGATTCCGCTGTCGAATATTTAGATAATCAGCGTTAACTTTTGCGGGAATTTTGATAATACTCTGACTAAGTGTTCATACAATCCGCGCCCTTAGTCTTTGTCAGAGGTTTATATGTTACGAGTTTCGAGTCGAAGTTGGATGGTGTTGGTGCTTAGTATTGTACTAAGTGGTTGTTCTCTATTGGAAGTAAAGTTAGATAGTCAGACTACGCCTCTCACTCAACAAGAGCTGAATGCTCGGCTCATGACGCGTGAATACGCTAAGCTGTTTTTTACACAAGTCGAAGACTCGGCTGATTTAATCGCGCAATCTTATCCTGCTGATGACACCTTACATCAATCTTATGTTTTGCTTTGGAAGATTCATGCTGAGCAGGGCTTACAGCAAGCGGCTTACCAAACCTCTCCGATGTCTGCGCTCATTGATACTTGGGTGTTTACTGCGCAAATGAATCAATTCTATGCTGAAGGTGAAGGAGCGGATCTGTTCACGACGGATCATGCGGATAACACTGCACGCTCTCTCGATCAAGAAGCAAAAAAGCTCGCAAAGGGCGTTCTGAGCTCAAGTGACTTTAAAAAGAGCAAAACATTCGTTGCTGAGTTTGTTGCGAGCAACCCATTTAACGATCTAACGTTCAGAAGCACGCCTGCTTATCGAGAATGGTTAACTTACCTTGGAAAAGATGAATCACAGATTGTTCAGAGCCTAGGTACCATGCCTGAAGCGATGAGCGATGCATCAGATCGTTTAAGCCTGATGGCTGATCAAATGCCAAAGCTGGTGTCTTGGAAAGCAGAATTAGTAGCGATGAATAGCTCACTGACAGGTGAAGATTTGTCAATGACACTAGAAAGCCTTCGCCAAACGTCAGCAAGCATGCAGGACTTCATTGAGAATAATCCTGAATACATGCAAACATTGGCTTCTATTATGTCGGCAGAGATGCGGCCGCTGCTTAATGATCTTAGCGATAAAAAAGACCAAAAACTGGCTATGCTGAGTGATGAGCGTGTGGCGTTAGAAAAGATGGTGACGCGTGAAAGAGAAGCGTTAGTTCAGACGATCGAGAAAGAACGTATCGAGATCGCCGGTATCGTGACATCTGAAAGAGAATTGTTCACTCAAGATTTAGACCGCGTTTCGCAAGAAGTGGTTGTGCTCGCGATTGATAAGCTGATGGAGCTAATCAAAGGTGTGATTATCTACTTTATTCTGTTTATCTTAGTGGCGTTCTTCGCACCGTTAGGTATCGGTTATTGGTTGGGTAAACGAACCGCAAATAAGTAACCCAATAAAAAAGAGCGCTCCAAGGCGCTCTTTTTGCATTTATATAATTAACGGTTTGTTTTACGTTCTAACGTTTTTGAACGATGTACTACTAGGCTTGTTGCTTTGTCAGCTCTGCCGCTTCTTCCGTTTCAATAGCTGGTGCTGTTGGTTCACATTTATCAACGAACCAACCCATGTAAGACGTTACGATAGTCACGATGATACAGATGAAGCTTAGCCACATGAATGGTGCGTACGACAGCGTTGCAACGCCTAGGATACTCGCCATGTAGATACCGTTGTCACTCCAAGGCACCATACCTGATGTCAACGTACCCCCGAACTCAGCGTTACGAGATAAGTTCTTACGCTTGTAACCTAGACGGTCGTAATTCTTAGCACAGATTTTTGGCGTAAGGATTAGTGATACGTACATCGCAGAGCCAAATACGTTACCCATGAAAGCCGTACCGATTGTGCTTGTTGCTAGCGAACCTGCGCTGTTTACGCGGCGTTCGAATACCTTCGCAATTGTCTCTAGCACGCCGACTTTATCTAGCAAGCCACCAAAGCCTAAACCAAATACGATAACCGCAACCGAACCCAGCATTGAAGACATGCCACCGCGGTTTAGTATTGAGTCAATGAAGTCCACGCCAGATGAGATAGAGAATGGTGCCCATGCAGTGTTGAATGCTGTTAGGAAGTCGATTTCTTGAATCATCACTGCCCAAATAATACCTAGCAGAGAACCAAAGCTGATTACCGGGAATGAAGGCATACGGAAAGCCAGTAGACCTAATACGATCAGTACTGGAACAAATGAGTATGGCGTGATGTAGAACTGAACTTCCATCGCTTTGATCACAGATTCTACTTGGCTCATGTCAACATTACCGGCGTAGTGGAAGCCAAACGCGGTAAACATGATGCCAGTAATAACGTAGCTGATTAATGCTACAGGCAGCATGCCTTTGATGTGTTCAACCACTTCTACGTTAGACATAGAAGAAGCCAAAATTACGGAATCAGAAAGTGGAGACATTTTGTCACCGAAGTAGCAACCTGAAAGTACTGCACCTGCCGTAATTGGTGCAGGAACACCTAGACCTTGGCCAATACCCATCATCGCAATACCCGCTGTACCAGCAGCACCCCAAGAAGTACCAGTAGCCAACGCTGTTAGAGAACAGATGATCATGGTCGCCAAAAGGAAGATAGAAGGGTGGATAGCTTTTAGACCATAGTAAATGATGGTCGGTACGATCCCGCCAGAGATCCAAGTACCAACAAGAGCGCCAACGGCCAAAAGTATTAAAACTGCGCCTAAACCGTTAGATATTCCTTTGAGTGCTGCTTTTTCTAAGTCTTTGTATTGGTGCCCAAGACGAAGACCAAGCACCATGATAATGAACCAACCAATATACAATGCAAGTTGGATTGGGAGGTCAAGCTTTGCTGTAAAGGAAAAAGCAAGGGATAGAAATAGTCCTAACGCTATGAATACCTGCATCAGGTTCGGTAGGCGAGTTTTACTCTGCTTCATAAAAAGCCTCTTGTGATTTCGAGCATTTATAGTGCTTCATTATATTGTGGGGTACGAAATGGACACTACAGTAATTAGATTATTATATCGAAAAAATACGCTTAAGTTGTGATATTTGACTGTATATTGGGTCTGTTATGGTTTCATGACCTAAATGTTTGTTAAATTCATGATTATTACATGTTTAATTCTGTCGTGCGTTGTTTCCAGATTGTAAAATAAAACTCTGATTAACCATGATTTAATAGAGGGAATTACTGTTTGTGATCAGGGGGGGATTGTTAGACTTAGCGCGATAAATGGCTGAATTTAACGGGGTTGATGTTTTTATCAATAGAGTGGAGGCCGAATCTCTGTATTGAGATAACTTTGCGATTCATCGCGTTCACTCAAAGAAACGAAAAAGTTACACTTTTTGACAAAAAGCGCTTGAGTTCTGTTTCTGAACAACTTATAGATGGGGGAGAGCAATTTTTAATTTATACATGGAGAGTGAGAGATGAGAGTAGGTCTAGTTGGTTGGCGCGGTATGGTGGGTTCTGTACTGATGCAACGTATGGTTGAAGAGAAAGACTTCGACCTGATTGAGCCTGTTTATTACAGTACATCTCAGATTGGTATTCCTGCCCCTGTTCTAGGTGGTAAAGTTGCCGGTCTGCTTCAAGACGCTTTTGATATTGATAGCTTAAAGCAGCTTGATGCAGTTATTACTTGTCAAGGTGGCGATTACACATCAAAAGTTTACCCAGCGCTACGTCAAGCGGGTTGGAAAGGTTACTGGATTGACGCCGCTTCAACTCTACGTATGGATGCTGATTCAATCATCACTCTTGATCCTGTTAACTTGGCTCAAATCCAGCAGGGCATTCATCGCGGTACTAATACTTTTGTTGGTGGTAACTGTACTGTGAGCTTAATGCTTATGGCACTGGGTGGCCTATACGAGAAGGGCATGGTTGAGTGGATGAGTGCCATGACTTACCAAGCGGCTTCTGGCGCGGGTGCTAAGAACATGCGTGAGCTTATCTCGCAAATGGGTGTGATTAACGATAGCGTGAGCTCTGAGTTAGCAAATCCTGCAAGTTCGATTCTTGATATTGATAAGAAAGTTGCTGATACCATTCGTTCATCGTCATTCCCAACAGACCAATTTGGTGCTCCGCTAGCGGGTTCATTGATTCCTTGGATCGATGTGAAGCGTGAAAACGGTCAGAGTAAAGAAGAGTGGAAAGCGAGCGTTGAAGCGAACAAGATTCTTGGCCTAGATGGTCAGCCTATTCCAATTGATGGTACTTGTGTACGTATCGGCGCAATGCGTTGTCACGCTCAAGCGCTAACGATCAAACTTAAGCAAGACGTCCCAATGGATGAGATTGAAGAGATCATCGCAACTCACAACGATTGGGTTAAAGTTATTCCTAACGACCGTGACATTACGGCGCAAGAACTGACTCCAGCTAAAGTAACAGGCACGATGTCAGTACCAGTAGGCCGTCTACGTAAGATGTCTATGGGTAACGACTTCCTAAATGCCTTCACGGTTGGTGACCAACTGCTATGGGGTGCAGCAGAACCTTTACGTCGTACTTTACGTATCATCCTAGCTGAGAAGGCGTAATTGAAAGCTCTTTCTATTCAAAAGTGAAAGCAGGTGCCACTCATTGTGAATGCTTAGCTTCGTGAGAGACAAAAGCCGGTGTTAATACATCGGTTTTTTTGATCACAGAGGGTTGATTAATTTCACTCGCAACTTCATTTAACTCTTCTCGTTGGAATGGGACAAGGAAGAGATCCCCAATTCGTTCCTCACTCTTGAGGATGACGTTTTTCTCCTAACTTAAATTGTGTCATTCCCGATAGCGGCGAAGGAGCGTAGCAGGGAGTCTTGTTTTAGCTCAGTGAACCAAAAAAAAGGGTGACGATAAATGTTCCCCTTTCTAGTCCTAGATATCTCGTTATCCGGCTCTCGAACCTGATCTTAAACCCCTTCGTATCCCGTTACTCGAATTCCGTATCTGCTTTTATCTATCTTCAGTCACAACACGTTTGTCAGGGTCGGCTAATTCACTGGCACAGTGCTTACAATAGATGGCGTCAGGGTCGTGTCCTGAACGGTTGCAGTTCGGACATTTGACTAACTCCTTGTGAGAGTTCATTTCACTACTTAGCTCAGCGGTAATTATCCCTGTAGGTACAGCAAGGATAGAGTAACCCAGTAACATAGTGAGGGATGCGATAGCCTTACCAATCGCTGTTTGCGGCACCATATCCCCGTAGCCAACGGTGGTAATAGTGACAATTGCCCAGTAGATACTGTGAGGAATACTGGTGAATCCGTTTTTTGGCCCTTCGATCACGAATATCAAAGCGCCAAAGATAACGACCAAGATGCCGACTGTGCTAAAGAAGATCAGAATCTTTCGTCTTGCCATCAATAGCGAACGCAACAGAATATTTGAATCTTGCAGATAGCGAACTAACTTCAGAATTCGGAAGATACGCATGACACGCAGCAATCTCACAACGCCCATAAACGAAGCGCCTGGGAAGAAGATCGCGAGGTAAGTAGGTAGGATCGCTAACAGATCAATAATGCCATAAAAGCTGGTGGCGTAAGATTTCGGTTTTGGAGAACAATAGAGCCTGAATAGATACTCGATAGTGAATAGGGCGGTGAAAGTGTACTCGATGTAACGAAGTTCTTGAGACCACTCTGTCATCACATTTGGAATGGACTCAAGAATAAGAACCAGAAGCGAAGCCAAGATTGCAATGATCAGTGAAATATCAAACGCACGTCCGGCAGGTGTATGGGTACCAAAAATGATAACGTACAAGTGATGCTTGAGTGGCTTGCGTGACATAAGGGGAAGTTCGTCTTCTATTGAATGCGTTAACCGTCATTATACAAGCTTCATAATAACGAGGCGAGTGGAAGCCAAATTGCTTTACTCGCCTCAGATGTGTTCCACATTAAATAGCCGCAGTTAAGCGATTATATGCTGTTTGTGGTTATGCTAATCCTGGGAATAGGTTACGCAAGCCGTTCGCAATGAACTCGATGCCAAGTGCACCAAGAATCAAGCCCATAATACGGGTGATAACGTTAATCCCAGTTTGACCTAAAAAGCGCACGATAACAGGCGCTGAACGGAACAGAAGCCAAGAGCAAGTTGCGAACGCAATAATGCTGATACCAATACCGATAGTATCGATTGCCGCTGGGTAACGTGATCCATAGACAATGGTTGAACTGATCGCACCTGGGCCAGCCATCAAAGGCATAGCTAAAGGAACAACACCTATTTGTTCTTTACTGATGTACTCAGACTTTTCCTGCTTATTCTGCTTATCTTCACCTAACTTACCGCTCATCATCGAAAACGCGATGCTCAGTAACAGCAGTCCACCCGCAACACGGAATGAGTCTAATGAAATGCTAAACATGTCGAGGAGCAACTGACCCGCAACTAGCGACACAATCAAGATAACAGCAACGGCAATATTGGCCTGAAAGGCGGTCCTGTTTCTCTCTTCTGGCGGCATATGAGCAGTAAGAGAAACAAACACAGGCATGATGCCGATTGGGTTTACGGCTGCAACAAGCCCAAGGAAGAATTGCATAAAGATTGCGAGTTCTAAACCTTGCATGGGAGCGATCTCCAAGTAACGTAAAGTAGGATAGTGGGTCTGATCTGACCTCGGTCAGAGTGCGTAATGTAAGGGACAAATTCAATGAGAGCGAATGAAAAAAACTAACCTGAACAGGGGGCTATTTTTTAGAAAAACTAATTGAGTGTCATATCTGTAATATTATTGTTACAAGGTGTTTTCTTGTGTTTCTTGTTGCAACTTAATTTGAACGGAATGTTATATCACGCACGCTTTTAATAAAAATTATGACAGCTTCTAGCTATTTGCAATGGTGTGCATATGCTCTTGGTGGCACTTTTTTAGCCGTACACATGTAAGTGAACTGGTTAAAAATGAAAACTTTTTACATTTTATGATGCAAAGTAAAAAATAATTATATGATTTCTTGTTCTTTGTTCTGTAGCAAAGTGTTATTTAAATTAATATAAATCATAGGTTTATGGTTGTTTTTTTCGATTGCCTTACCACTGGTTGGGTGATTCTTTTGGGGTAACTGATCTGGGTCAATTTTTTTCACACACTGAAATAATATACTCAGCCCTGAAATCAATTTACTAAGAACGCTGTTTTAAAGAGTTTAGGGCAAACAGCGAATTTAATAAAAAGTTTTTAATATTTATTATTTTAGGAGATCCACCATGCCTGTAACTAACTTAGCGGAACTTGACGCTCTAGTAGCTCGCGTTAAAGCAGCACAAGAAGAGTTTGCTACATTCTCTCAAGAGAAAGTTGATGCAATCTTCCGCGCAGCTTCTCTTGCAGCGAACCACGCTCGTATCCCATTAGCACAACAAGCAGTTGCTGAATCTGGAATGGGTATTGTTGAAGATAAAGTTATCAAGAACCACTTTGCTTCTGAATTTATCTACAACAAATACAAAGACGAAAAAACATGTGGTGTCCTAGAAGAAGATGACAACCTAGGCACAATGACTATCGCTGAGCCTGTAGGTATCATCTGTGGTATCGTTCCAACAACGAACCCAACTTCTACAGCAATCTTCAAATCTCTAATCTCTCTTAAAACACGTAACGGCATCATCTTCTCGCCACACCCACGTGCAAAGAACTCTACTAACGACGCAGCTAAACTGGTTCTAGGCGCAGCGGTAGCAGCGGGTGCTCCAAAAGACATCATCGGTTGGATCGACCAACCATCTGTAGAGCTTTCTAACGCGCTTATGAAGCATGACGGTATCGCACTTATCCTTGCAACTGGTGGTCCAGGCATGGTTAAAGCAGCGTACTCTTCTGGTAAGCCTGCAATCGGTGTTGGTGCTGGTAACGTGCCTGTAGTTATCGATGAAACAGCTGACATCAAACGTGCTGTAGCATCTATCCTAATGTCTAAAACATTCGATAATGGCGTTGTATGTGCTTCTGAGCAAGCGGCAATCGTTGTTAGCAATGTATATGAAGAAGTTAAAGAGCGTTTCGCTTCTCACAAAGCGCACGTTCTATCTAAAGCTGACGCTGACAAAGTACGTAAAGTACTTCTCATCGACGGTAGCCTGAACGCGAAAATCGTAGGTCAACCTGCTCCAGCAATCGCTGAAATGGCCGGTGTTAAAGTTCCTGCTGATACAAAAGTACTTGTTGGTGAAGGTCTTGGTAAAGTTTCTTACGATGATGAGTTCGCTCACGAGAAACTATCTCCAACTCTAGGTCTATTTCGTGCAGACGACTTCGAAGACGCTGTTGCTCAAGCGGTAACTATGGTTGAAATCGGTGGTATCGGCCACACATCAGGTCTCTACACTAACCAAGATACAAACGCAGACCGCATCCGTTACTTCGGTGATAAGATGAAGACTGCTCGTATCCTAATTAACATCCCGACTACTCACGGTGGTATCGGTGACCTGTACAACTTCAACGTTGCACCTTCTCTAACTCTAGGTTGTGGTTCATGGGGGGGTAACTCTATCTCTGAGAACGTAGGTCCTAAGCACCTTATCAACAAGAAAACTGTAGCGAAGCGAGCTGAAAACATGTTGTGGCACAAACTACCTAAGTCTATCTACTTCCGTCGTGGTAGCCTTCCAATCGCAATGAGCGACCTAGAAGGTAAGAAACGCGCATTCCTAGTAACTGATCGTTTCCTATTCAACAACGGTTACGCTGATGATGTAGTTAGCCTGCTTAAAGCACAAGGCATTGAAGTTCAAACTTTCTTCGACGTAGAAGCGGATCCAACACTATCTGTTGTTGAGAAAGGCGCTGAAGCAATGAAGAGCTTCCAACCTGACGTAATCCTAGCTCTAGGTGGTGGTTCACCAATGGATGCTGCGAAGGTAATGTGGGTTATGTACGAGCACCCAGAAACTCATTTCGAAGAACTAGCAATGCGCTTTATGGATATCCGTAAACGTATCTACAAGTTCCCTAAAATGGGTAAGAAAGCTGAGCTTGTATGTATCACTACAACTTCAGGTACGGGGTCAGAAGTTACCCCATTCGCGGTTGTTACTGACGACAAGACTGGTGCTAAGTACCCACTAGCTGACTACGAAATCACGCCAAACATGGCTATCGTTGATGCTAACCTAGTAATGAACATGCCTAAGTCTCTAACAGCATTCGGTGGTTACGATGCAGTAACTCACGCTCTAGAAGCTTACGTATCTGTTCTTGCTAATGAATACTCTGATGGTCAAGCTCTACAAGCACTTAAGATGCTTAAAGAGTACCTACCATCAAGCTACGCGAACGGTGCAAACGATCCAATCGCTCGTGAGAAAGTACACAACGCAGCAACTATCGCTGGTGTAGCATTCGCGAACGCATTCCTAGGTGTTTGTCACTCTATGGCGCACAAGATTGGTGCTGAGTTTCACCTACCACACGGTCTGGCGAACGCACTACTAATCTCTAACGTGGTACGTTACAACGCGAATGACAACCCAACTAAGCAGACTGCATTCTCTCAATACGACCGTCCACAAGCACGTCGTCGTTACGCTGAGGTTGCTGACCACTTAGGCCTAAGCCAAGAAGGTGACCGTACTGCTCAGAAGATTGAACGTCTACTAGCATGGCTAGAAGAGTTGAAACTGAACCTAGATATCCCAACGTCTATCCAAGCGGCTGGTGTATCTGAAGCAGACTTCATCGCTAAGCTAGAAGAGCTAGCTGTAGAAGCGTTCGATGACCAGTGTACAGGTGCTAACCCACGTTACCCTCTAATCACTGAGCTGAAAGAAGTGCTACTAGCGTCTTACTACGGTAAAGCATTTGTTGAAGGTGAAACTTTCGAAGGTACAACTGTTATCAAAAAGAAAGCAGACCAAGTAGCGAAAGAAGCAGCACCAAAAGCTAAGAAAGAAAAAGCTAACGCATAAGTAAGACGTAAGTTATGAGATAAGTTTTCGCTAGCTCGAAACTTACTATCGGGAAACTCAAAGCCCGAGTCGAGAGACTGGGGCTTTTATTTGATCTTTGTTTTAACTGGTAGTGACTGTTTAGGTATTTAAACTTCGGCCGCAACCACGCGACCGCTAAAGTAATCATTAGATATGATGTACTCGGTAGTTCTGGTGAGTTCGTCTTGAAGCTGGGCCCAATGGCAACGGTTTAACTTTCCATCGGCATTGTGTATAGCAGGAACGACACCCCCAACACGGATGTTAAATGGGGTTAACTCTTTGGCCCAACTGTGGGTAAAACCAGTAATCATAGAGCTGGCACTCTCTAAGCCTGACACGTCATGAAAGTCATCGTGCGATATGACATTCACTATCACTCCTTCTTTGTCTTCTGCACGTAACCTTTCAGCACTGATTTGACCGAAGGCGAATAGGGTAGATGCCATATTGGATAGGTCGTTGATAAAGCTACCAACCGGCTGGTCGCCGATTAGACTGGGCATTGGGGAACTCACCCAATTATTCACTAATACGTCGGGTGTGGTATTGAAGGTGGTTTGGATGAAATTGAATACGTTTAGAATTGCTTGGCTGTCATTGCTCTCAAGCGGGTAATGGTAAACAGAATCAGAGAATCGTGCGCATTGTGAATAGGCTGCTTGAAGGGCTTGCGTGTTGTTATCACAGAGGATGACGGTGGCTCCAAGGTTTACAAAGTGGTTCGCTATCGTCCCTCCTAGGCGCGAGCCAGCAGATGTTACCAATATGATTGAGCTTTTTATTTCCATCCCAGTACCTAAGCAAATCGTCCATGTTGGGTAAATATGGGTTAAGTTTTATACAGTTGGTGTGAATTGGTTCAAACTAAGGTATGTTAATTGATAACTTTTTTTGAACTTAGTGTCGCGTCACATTTTGTAGTAACTTCAAGCAGTAATCGACATGTGTTGATGGAAGTGCGCCTAAGGCTGGTGGTTCACATAATTCTCGTGAATCATTCGAATGGCGCGAATTAAGCAAAGCAGATAGAGATACAGAAATAAAGTGAGACTGAAGCTATACCTGAGCCTGAATTTGATATTTGCGCTGAGCAGTAGATAACTCATTATAAAGTGTCGCTGATGGAAGGTCGGGATGGTTTTTGTTGGCTAGCTTTCGACGATCATGACCAGAAAGGTTTTGATAAACCTCTTCAGGTAAGTCAC
>JAYYSE010000093.1:0-7217 GCA_036126475.1 Pseudomonadota bacterium
TTAAAGGCACTGTAGAAGCTTACTACATCGAAGAATAATAGATTGTTGTAGCTGAAATCAGCTGCGGAATACTGTTTACAGAAGGGGCTAGAGAAATCTAGGCCCTTTTTTGTCTTTGTACCGTCCTAAATATGCTTTCGAAAAATAGAAAGTTGTCTTGTCGCTATCATAAAACGCAGTATTCAACATACGGCTAGGGCAATAATACGACGTACTGTGCTCGTTTAATGCTCGATTGCTCATCCTTGGCAAGTGTTTGAGCGATTTGCAATTGGTTGAATAATAAACGAATAATCAAAAATATGAAGCATGAGCTAATTAAATTAAAGTAATTTGCTGTATTTAAACAAATTTGTTGTTAATAGCTATACGCGTCACAGAAATTATTCTTGAAGCACATACAATCCCACCTGTTTTCGAATGAGCATTAACTTTTTCGTTCGAACATTTTATTTTTCTTATGCCCAATACTACGAGGTTCCTATGTTTGGAATATTCAAACCTATGGCGCATATCGATCGCTTGTCATCAGATAAGATCGATAGCACTTACACACGATTACGATGGCAACTGTTCATCGGTATTTTTGTTGGATATGCGGGTTACTACCTAGTCCGTAAAAACTTCAGTTTGGCAATGCCTTACTTAATTGAACAGGGTTTCAGCCGTGGTGAGCTAGGGGTGGCATTAGCAGCCGTATCTATTGCTTACGGTTTATCTAAATTCTTAATGGGTAGCGTTTCTGACCGTTCGAACCCTCGTTATTTCCTCAGTGGTGGCTTGTTAATGTCGGCACTGGTTATGTTCTGCTTTGGTTTCATGCCTTGGGCAACCGGCAGCATCACAGCAATGTTTATTCTTCTTTTCTTGAACGGTTGGTTCCAAGGTATGGGCTGGCCAGCGTGTGGACGAACCATGGTGCACTGGTGGTCACGTAAAGAGCGTGGCGAGATCGTTTCAGTTTGGAACGTTGCTCACAACGTGGGTGGTGGATTGATTGGTCCAATGTTCTTGCTGGGTCTGTGGGCTTTTAACGACGATTGGCGAACCGCTTTTTATGTTCCTGCATTTTTTGCCACTCTCGTTGCTATTTTCATTTGGTTCACAGTAAGAGATACCCCTCAATCTTGTGGTCTACCGCCAATTGAAGAGCACAAAAACGATTACCCAGATGATTACGACAAATCTCACGAAACTGAGATGACAGCGAAAGAGATCTTCTTTAAGTACGTATTTAATAACAAATTGCTGTGGTCTATCGCGATTGCAAACGCGTTCGTTTACCTAATCCGATATGGTGTACTGGACTGGGCTCCTGTTTACCTAAAAGAAGCGAAAGACTTCTCTGTAGATAAATCTTCTTGGGCTTACTTCTTGTACGAGTGGGCTGGTATTCCTGGCACGCTATTGTGTGGTTGGATCTCAGATAAGCTATTCAAAGGTCGCCGTGCTCCAGCAGGTATCTTGTTCATGGTATTGGTGACAATCGCGGTACTAGTTTACTGGTTTAACCCGGCAGGTAACCCAACCATTGATATGATGGCACTGATTGCGATTGGTTTCCTAATCTACGGTCCGGTAATGCTAATTGGTCTGTACGCACTTGAACTTGCACCTAAGAAAGCTGCAGGTACAGCCGCAGGTTTAACAGGTCTATTCGGTTACTTAGGTGGCGCAGTTGCAGCAAACGCGGTGCTAGGCTTCATGGTTGACCATTACGGATGGGATGGTGGTTTCACTATCTTGGTTGGTGCTTGTGTTGCTTCAATCATCTGTCTGCTGTACGCGTTTATCGGTGAGCGTAAGCACCATAAAGAGAAAAGCCGTGAGCAAGAGGCAATAGCTTAATCATTCTTTAACTCAACAGCATCATACTAATAATTAAACGAGGCAGGGATAACCTGCCTCTATTTTATCAAGGAATAGAACAATGAAAACAACGTCACTGTCCCTGACTCTATTGGCTCTAAGCTTATCGGCTAACGCATTTGCCGATCCTTTGGTTATTGCTCACCGAGGCGCATCGGGCTACTTACCTGAGCACACTCTGCCTGCTAAGGCTCTTGCGTATGCAATGAAGCCGGATTACATCGAACAAGATGTTGTTATGACCAAAGACGACCAACTCGTCGTACTTCACGATCATTATCTAGATCGCGTTACCGATGTTGCTGAGCGCTTTCCTGACCGTGCGCGTGAAGATGGGCGTTACTACGCGATAGACTTTACACTCGCTGAGATCAAATCATTAAGAGTAACAGAGGGCTTTAAGCTTGATGAGCAAGGGAACAAAGTCGCAGGGTTTCCAACACGCTTCCCAATGTGGCAGTCTGATTTCCGAGTACCAACGTTTGCAGAAGAAATCGAAATGATCCAAGGCTTGAATAAGACCCTTGGTTATGACGTTGGTATTTACCCAGAAATCAAAGCACCTTGGTTCCACCGTCATGAAGGCAAAGACATTTCTAAAGCAGTACTGGCTACCTTGCATCAATATGGTTACCTATCTAAAGATGATAAGGTCTACCTACAGTGTTTCGATGCGAACGAACTAAAACGTATAAACGACGAACTCATGCCTGCGATGGAAATGGACCTCAAGCTGGTTCAGCTGATGGCTTACACGGACTGGAATGAAACAATGACTTACAAAGGCGATGTAGCGACGCCTTATAGTTATGATTGGATGTTCGAGAAGGGCGGTATGGCAAAAGTGGCGACTTATGCTGACGGTATTGGTCCTTGGAAACCTATGTTGGTGGACGATGCATCAACCAAAGACAAAATCATCATCAAGCCATTGATGAAATCAGCGAAAGACGCTGGCTTAGATGTTCACCCATATACATTCCGCGCTGATCCAGACCGAATTCCAGGTTATGTCGATAACTTCGATGGTATGTTGGACGTGTTTTATAACCAAGTGAAAGTCGACGGTGTGTTTACCGACTTCCCAGATAAAGCGGTAAACTTCTTAAACCGTTAATTGGTTACTCCACAATAAAATACAAAGAGTTAAAAGCATTGCCTGAAGGTGTTTTTAGCTCTTTTTTTGATCTAACAGTCCTGCATTAAATCTACTCTCTGAGGACACACTTTAATCGTTACTTGGTTTACACCGTTTACACTCCTTGATAGGTTACGCGCAATGCAGTCAGGTGCTCAATATAGTGCTTCTGGCTGAAATAAATATTGAAAATGGACCCATTATGGAAACAAGAAGCAAAGTCTATCTAGATAGTTATCTCAATTCACTGCCGGCTGATGTTGCCAAACAATACACCTCATTCAGTGCCGACTATTACTGCGCGGATGAGTACAACGCCAATCTATGCGCGCAGCTGATACTGAAAGGTGGGAAACAAGCCTCGTGCAGCATGGAATATTGGTACAGCCATGAAGGAGAAACCATGCCCGTTGTTGGACATTTACAGGTGGTCACTGATTGGAACGGTAATCCTGTCTGTATTGTTGAACTTACATCGGTGTCATTGTGCCCATATAACCAGGTGACGGCTGAGTTTGCTGCCGCTGAAGGCGAGGGTGATAAAACGTTGGCATGGTGGCGAGAAGCGCACTGGAACTTTTTCTCTCGTGAATGCGAAGACTTAAAGATCACACCAAGTGAAGACATGATGTTGGTGCTCGAGCGTTTCAAAGTCGTCCATCAATAATTGACCTTATCTGTACAGAGTGCCACAAGTTAAATGAATCTTAACCCGTGGCACTGAACGCTCAAAAATAGCAAAGCAATAGAACAAGGAGTGTGTAGTGAAAATTGCGATACTGGATGATTACCAAAATACAGTAAAAAGTCTCGAGTGTTACCGAAAGTTGCAAGATCATGACGTTACCGTATTCACCGAGACCTATCCAGAAAATGAACTAGTGTTGAAGCTGTACGACTTTGAGGCGCTTGTACTCATCCGAGAGCGTACCGAAATCACTGAGTCGCTTCTATATAAACTGCCAAACTTGAGAGTGATTAGCCAAACCGGAAAAGTCAGTAATCACATCGATCCACAACTGTGTGAGCGTTTCGGTATAAAAGTATTAGAAGGACGAGGTTCACCTGTCGCGCCATCTGAGCTTTGTTGGGGATTGATTATGGCGGCATCTCGTCACATTCCTACTTACGCTTCAAACCTTAAACGTAACCAATGGCAATGTTCAGGCGCACTCGGTTTAGGCAGAACGTTAAGGGGCCTAAAGCTTGGCATTTGGGGTTATGGAAAAATCGGGGGCTGCATCGCGCAATACGCCAAAGCGTTCGGAATGGAAGTTATGGTGTGGGGAAGCCAGAATTCGCGAGAACAAGCACAAGCCGATGGATTCGAGGCTGCAGCAAGCAAGCTGGCATTTTTTGAAAGTGTTGACGTACTCTCATTACACCTTCGTTTAAACAGTACAACTAAAGGCTGTGTTACTGCTAATGACCTCAGCGTAATGAAACCTGACTCGCTATTCGTGAATATCAGCCGTGCGGAGTTAGTCGAGCCAAATGCGTTATTTAATGAGCTCATCAAGGTACCAAGCAAACGAGCAGCAATTGATGTGTTTGATATTGAACCTGCGACGCCGAATAACGAACCGCTGTTGTCTCTACCAAACGTGACAGCAACGCCGCATTTAGGCTACGTTGAACAAAATAGCTACGAACTCTACTTTGATATCGCTTTCGATAACATTCTGTCCTATCAAAGGGATGGCATATCGAGCTAGAATCTGCCCAAGGAAAAAAGGTAGAGAAAGTATGAGCTTAACAATAAGACAAGTTACAGTAGATGATGCTCAGGGTATTATCGATGTATTAAACACAATCATCATCGAAGGGCGTTATACTATCTTAGATCAGACGTTTACGTTGGATGAAGAGAAAGGTTTTATTGAGTCGTTTCCCGAACGTGGCGTGTTCAGTGTTGCTGTTAATCAAACGACTAATCAATTGCTTGGTTTTCAAAACGTAGAGCCGTTTGCCTCTTATACGAAAGCCTTTGATCATGTTGGTATTATTGGGACGTATGTTGATGCAAACAGCCGTGGACAAGGCGTAGCAAAACAACTATTTGATCACACATTCGAAGTCGCAAAAGCCAAAGGCTACGAAAAGCTTTTTGCTTATGTTAGAGCGGACAATGATCGAGCATTGGCGGTTTATCTTAAACAAGGCTTTGAAACTGTCGGAATTGCAAAGAAACACGCCAAAATTGGTGAGCAGTACTTTGACGAGATACTCATCGAGAAATTCTTATAAGTACCGCAAAACATTCGTAACATCATCGATGCAGGAGGCATGATGAACAGAGGTACAAAATCAACGGTTGCAACCAAGCTGACCAAAACCGTCTTATTTGATTGGGGCAACACCTTAATGACCGACTTCCCAGACGCACAAGGGAAAATGTGTGACTGGGAAATTGTACAAGAAGTGAGTGGAGCACAAGCTTTACTCGCTGAGTTGTCCAAGCATCACAACATCTACATTGCCACTAATGCGGCTGATTCAAGCAAAACTGACATCATCCGTGCGTTTGAGCGAGTTGGCCTGTCACAATACATTGATGGTTACTTCCGTATGGCGAGTATTGGCTGATCTAAATACGAACCGGGCTTCTATCCTGCGATCATCTCGCAACTCGGAATAAAGCCACAAGAGATCACCATGATTGGCGATACCCTAGAAAAGATATCTACCCAGCGCTTGAAGCTGGCCTACAGGCTGTTTGGCTCAACACAGAAGGTGCCATCGCAGATACAATTTTACCTATTGTTGATGTTCAAAACCTGATCGAACTACTGGAGTTATGTAATGGATGAGCATCCAGAGATTTGGCGTCAGTATTATCAAAAAGCTTTAGAGAAGATGAAGCACTGGCACACTTACTCTGTTGTTTCGATTAGGCGAAGTTAAACTTAGTAAATTTGAACCAAAACTCACCCGAGAGCTTTCAAACTCGCTCGATAAGGTGTGAAATCCTGCTCCCAAAAGACTTCACGTCTATCAACTCCTCTGTTGACTAAAAAACACACAATCCCGAAAGGTCAACAATAAGCCCTTACTATAAGAGTCAGTAATGCATTAGATGAAAAAAGTTGCTAGGTGGACAGCAAAGCCTAAGCACTTCAAACGTTCAGGTTGGCAAGACTAAGACAATGATTAAGGCGCTGAACAAACTTATGAGCTAGGTACGCCCAATACTCAAAGTGTTTAATATTCACACAACTCTAGATGTCTTCGCTTTCAATTTGTATTATGCCCGAATTCACCAGCAACAAAGCCATAGCGGGCCTGACGATACAATTGGAAAAATATTGCCAAACTACTAATATTTAATTGTATTAAGCTTGATAAGCTAATAAAACAACGTCAATGTTTTTGGTCAACAAGATGGGCTTTATAATGACTGCAATTTCGGAAATCACTAGATATGCCATTAACTTGACTTTAGTTTTAACTTTGATTGCTTGTAATGATTCCGGCGATGAAAATAACACTTCGTACTCTTCTTCATATATCAAATTGACTCACCCAGAGCGAGCATTTGAGAAAAGTACAGTAGAAGTGTCCGTTGATAGCAGCTTTGATTTGAACGCCATTCAATGGAGCTTTTCACATCAGGATATTGTTGTTAGTAAAAGCAGTAATTCCAATTCTTTAATGATCACGTTACCTAGTACGGATATAAATGGCGATACGTTTTCTATTTATGCTCATGGAATGAATGCGGGCTCTGTGATAGAAACCATCTCAGATGTTCAAATCGAACCCATAACCGAAGTTTTTTCGCTGAATGGAATCATTACTGACTCGCCAATATCTGAGGCCGATATAACGTTTAACATCCTAAATTCAGACAGAAAAGTTCAGGTGACAGCCGATATCGATGGTCGCTATCAAACCGACATTATTTTAGATGACGATGAATCCTCCCTTATTTACATCGAAGCTCTAGGCAAACAAAACCAATCCAATGCTAAACTTGTCCGGATGATTGGGGATTTGCGTGAGTCAAAAAAGAATAACCCACAAGAAGAGTTAAAGTACAACGTGACTAACCTCACTACGGCTGAATATGCCTTAGCTAAGGAAGTCAACAACGGAGGAACGTTCTCGTCCTACGAAAACTATATCGAACAAGCAGAGAAAATTGACGAAAATACGTTACTTGAGGTCGCCACCATCATAAAAGTCATCATTGATGAGCCCATTAAAACGG